>NZ_JBVKDS010000001.1:0-63794 GCF_055633695.1 Kitasatospora sp. NPDC114501
AAGCTAAGCCTTACAGCGCCGATGGTACTGCAGGGGGGACCCTGTGGGAGAGTAGGACGCCGCCGAACAATCATTGCTGAAGAACCCCCATCCGGTTTCCGGATGGGGGTTCTTCGCGTTTCCGGGCCGGTCCCGACGGGCTCCCCGAGCCCTCCCGAACGACCCCCGCCGAGTGGCTGGTCCGCCGTCAATATGCCGCTAAAACCGCCTGATCAGCGCACTGATCAGCGGAAAATCGCGTCGCACGCCGTAGTCTCGAAGGCGAGGGGAACAGGTGTCCGGGGTGTCTCCCGGGCCGGGTCCGGATCAAGAATGGTGCTCATGGGACGAGGCAGGCTGCGCATCTACCTCGGGGCGGCCCCCGGGGTCGGCAAGACGTACGCCATGCTCGCCGAGGCGCACCGGCGGCAGGAGCGTGGCACGGACGTCGTGGTCGCGTTCGTGGAGGACCACGGCCGTCGGCGGACGTCGGACATGGTCGCCGGGCTGGAGGTCGTGCTGCGCCAGCAGGTGGTGCACCGCGGCGCCCGGTTCTCCGAGATGGACCTGGACGCCGTCCTCGCCCGCCGGCCGCAGGTGGCCCTGGTGGACGAGCTGGCCCACACCAACGTCCCCGGCTGCCGCAACGACAAGCGCTGGCAGGACGTCGAGGAGCTGCTCGCGGCCGGGATCGACGTGATCTCCACCGTCAACGTGCAGCACCTGGAGTCGCTCGGGGACGCCGTCGAGGGCATCACCGGGGTGCGCCAGCGCGAGACCGTCCCGGACGAGGTGGTCCGCCGGGCGGACCAGATCGAGCTGGTGGACATGTCCCCGCAGGCGCTGCGACGACGGCTGGCGCACGGCAACGTGTACGCGCCGGAGAAGATCGACGCGGCCCTCGCCAACTACTTCCGCCCGGGCAACCTGACCGCGCTGCGCGAGCTGGCGCTGCTGTGGACCGCGGACCGGGTGGACGAGTACCTCCAGAAGTACCGGGCCGAGCAGGGCATCGAGGGCACCTGGCAGGCCCGGGAGCGGATCGTGGTGGGCCTGACCGGCGGGCCCGAGGGGGCGACGCTGATCCGCCGGGCGGCCCGGATCGCCGCCAGGGTCTCCGGTGGCGAGCTGCTCGCCGTGCACATCTCCCGCTCGGACGGGCTGGTGGGCTCGGGTTCGCCGCAGACGCTGATCGAGCAGCGCGCGCTGGTGGAGAGCCTCGGCGGCTCCTTCCACGCCGTGCTGGGCGACGACCCGGCCACCGGCCTGCTGGACTTCGCCCGGGGGGTGAACGCCACCCAGATCGTGCTGGGCACCAGTCGGCGGCCCGCCTGGCAGTACCTGTACGGGCCGGGCGTCGGCACCACGGTGACCCGGGAGGCCGGGGACATCGACGTCCACATGGTCACCCACGAGCACGCCGGGCACGGCCGGCGCGGCAGGATGCCGATCCGCGGGATCACCGACCTGGGCCGTACCCGGACGGTGGCCGGCTGGCTGATCGGGCTGGTCGGCCCGCCGCTGACGGCGATCGTGCTGGCCGCGATCGGCGGGCTGGGGCTCTCCACCGACATGCTGCTGTTCCTGTCGCTGACGGTGTGCGCGGCGCTGGTCGGCGGGCTGCTGCCGGCGGTCGGCTCGGCGCTGGTCGGCTCCTCGGTGCTGAACTACTACTTCACCCCGCCGCTGCACACCTTCACCATCAACGAGCCGCAGAACATCATGGCGGTGGCGATATTCACCGTCGTCGGCATATCGGTGTCGTCGGTGGTGGACCTCGCGGCCCGGCGCACCCATCAGGCGGCCCGCAGCCAGACCGAGGCGCAGACGCTCAGCGCGCTGGCCGGCACGGTGCTGCGCGGCGCGCCCAACGGCGACGGGGTGCTGACCGCGCTGATGGAGCAGGTCCGGGAGACCTTCGGGCAGGAGAGCGCCGCGCTGCTGGAGCGGCCCGATCCGCTCACCGCCTGGGTGCCGGTGGCCGCCGCCGGGCCGCGCCCGCCGGAGCGGCCGGAGGAGGCCGACGTGGACGTCCCGGTCGGCGACAGCCTGGCGCTGGTGCTGCGCGGCCGGGTGCTGCCCGGCGCGGACCGCCGCCTGCTCGGTGCGTTCGCGGCCCAGGCCGCCGTGGTGCTGGAGCGCCGCCGGCTGGCCCGGGAGGCCGTCGAGGCCCGCCGGGAGGCCGAGGGCAACCGGATCCGGACGGCTCTGCTGGCCGCCGTCTCGCACGACCTGCGCACCCCGCTGGCGGGCATCAAGGCCTCGGTGACCTCGCTGCGTTCGGCCGACGTCGACTGGGCCCCGGAGGACGAGGCCGAGCTGCTGGCCGGCATCGAGGCCGGGGCCGACCGGCTGGACCACCTGATCAACAACCTGCTCGACATGAGCCGCCTGCAGACCGGGACGGTCACCCCGCTGATCCAGGAGACCGATCTGGACGAGGTGGTGCCGTTCGCGCTCGGCGGGGTGCCGCCGGAGTCCGTCCGGCTGGAGGTACCGGAGACGCTGCCGATGGTCCGGGCCGACGGCGGGCTGCTGGAGCGCTCGCTGGCCAACCTGGTGGAGAACGCCGTCAAGTACAGCCCGGACGGCGTCAAGGTGCTGGTCAAGGCCGACGAGCTGCGGCAGCCGGGGGTTCCGGCCCGGGTCGAGCTGCGGATCGTGGACCGCGGCCCGGGCGTGCCCGAGGACGCCAAGGAGAAGATCTTCGCGCCGTTCCAGCGCTACGGCGACGCGCCGCGCGGCGCCGGGGTGGGCCTCGGACTCGCGGTGGCGCGGGGCTTCGTCGAGGCGATGGACGGTACCGTCACCGCCGAGGACACCCCGGGCGGCGGCCTCACCATGGTCGTCAGCCTGCCCGTGGTCGAACGGCCGCCCGAGACGGGGGTGCCGGGCGGCGACGGCGGCGATCCGCTCGCGGAGCTGATCACCTGAGCACGGGCGGCGCACCGGCCGGGCCCGTCACGCTCCCGGCGCCGCGTCAACGAGAGCCATCGAGCAGTCCCCCAGTCCGTAAGTCAGACAGCCCTGAAAGGCGGAGCCCGTAAATGACCCGGGTCCTCGTCGTGGACGACGAACCGCAGATCGTCCGCGCGCTGGTGATCAACCTCAAGGCCCGCAAGTACGAGGTGGACGCGGCCCATGACGGCGCGAGCGCCCTGGAGCTGGCCGCGGCCCGCCATCCGGACGTGGTCGTCCTCGACCTGGGCCTGCCCGACATGGACGGGGTCGAGGTGATCCGCGGTCTGCGCGGCTGGACCCGGGTGCCGATCATCGTGCTGTCCGCCCGGCACGCCTCGGACGAGAAGGTCGAGGCACTGGACGCCGGCGCCGACGACTACGTCACCAAGCCGTTCGGCATGGACGAGCTGCTCGCCCGGATGCGGGCCGCGGTGCGGCGGGCCGAGCCGGTGGCGGGGGAGGCCGACTCGCTGGTCGTCACCGAGTCCTTCACCGTCGACCTCGCGGCCAAGAAGGTCAACCGGGACGGTGCCGACGTCCGCCTCACCCCGACGGAGTGGCACCTGCTGGAGGTGCTGGTCCGCAACGCCGGGCGGTTGGTCAGCCAGACCCAGCTGCTCCAGGAGGTGTGGGGCCCGGCCTACCGCACCGAGACCAACTACCTGCGGGTCTACCTCGCCCAGCTGCGCCGCAAGCTGGAGCGCGACCCCTCGCACCCGCGCCACTTCATCACCGAACCGGGCATGGGATACCGGTTCGAGAGCTGACCGCGACCGCCCCCGGCGGCCGAACGACCTGCCGCCGGGGGGCCGGAACCCGGTACCCTTCCGACATGAGTGGTGACAACAGCAGCGGCCAGCCGCAGGGGCGGTTCCGCCGCATGCTCAGCCGGCTGACCTCCTCGGCCGAGGAACTGGACGCCGAGGAGCTGCGCCAGGAGATCGCCGCGGAGTCCGGCTGCACACCGATCGCCGGCTGCGGGGACCGCGAGCTGGTCACCGTCGCGGGCACGCTGCGCACGGTGACGCTGCGGCCGAGGGCGGGTGTGCCCGCCCTGGAGGCCGAACTCTTCGACGGCACCGAGGCGCTGGACGTGGTCTGGCTCGGCCGCCGCTCGATCGTCGGGATAGAGCCCGGCCGCCGGCTGGTCGCCAGCGGTCGGATCGGTCACGCACGCGGGCGCCGCGTGCTGTTCAACCCCCGCTACGAGCTGCGTCCGGTCGGACACGGGAGCGAATGAGCGTGAGCAACCAGCCCGGCGGCGAGACCGCCGCCCAGCTCGACCCGGCCGTCGACCACGCGGCCGCGGAGGCCGCCCGCAGGGCCGCCTCCAAGGAGGCCGCCGACACCGTGCTGCAGGCCTTCGGCGGCGTCCGCGGCATGATCGACATGACGCTGCCCGGCCTGGTCTTCATCGTCACGTACAACCTGACCCACCAGGTCAGCAGCGCCGCCTGGGCCGCGCTGGGCCTGAGCGCCCTGTTCGTGGTGGCCCGGCTGGCGCGCCGGGAGACCATCCAGCACGCCTTCAGCGGGGTGTTCGGCGTCGCCCTCGGCGCCTGGATCGCGATGAAGAGCGGCAAGGCCGAGGACTTCTACCTGCCAGGCCTGCTCTGGAACGTCGGCTACTGCGTCGCGCTGGCGACCTCCGCCCTGGTGCGCTGGCCGATGATCGGGGTGATGCTCGGTCCGATCACCGGCGAGATGTTCACCTGGCGCAAGGAGAACCCGGGCCGCCTGGCCGCCTACACCAAGGCGACCTGGGCGTGGGTGCTGATCATGGGCGCCAAGCCGCTGGTCCTCTTCCCGCTGTACTTCACCCACAACGTCAACCTGCTGGGCTGGCTGAAGGTCGCCCTCGGCATCCCGCCGCTGCTGCTGGCGATGTACGTGACCTGGCAGATCCTGCTGAAGGCGCCGCCGCCGATCAAGGCGCAGCTGGACGAGGAGGAGCCGGCGAAGTAGCCGCCTCCCGGCCGGCCGAGCAACGGCGAAGGGCCCGCACCCCGACGAGGGGTGCGGGCCCTTCCGCTGTGCCGCCGGGGCTACTGGGCGCCCGAGGTGCCCGAGAGCAGCTGCTCCAGCTCCTCCTCGCGCTCCTGCGCGGCGACGAAGAGCAGCTCGTCGCCGCCCTCCAGGGTGTCGTCCTTGCCCGGCACCAGCACCCGGCCCTCGCGGATGATGGTCACCAGCGCGGTGTCCTGCGGCCAGGTCACGTCGCCGACCCGGGTGCCGACCAGCACGGCGTCGGAGGCCAGGGTCAGCTCGACCAGGTTGGCATTGCCCTGGCTGAAGCGCATCAGGCGGACCAGGTCGCCGACGCTGACCGCCTCCTCGACCAGCGCGGACATCAGACGCGGGGTGGAGACGGCCACGTCCACGCCCCAGGACTCGTTGAAGAGCCACTCGTTCTTGGGGTTGTTCACCCGGGCGACCACCCGCGGCACCGCGTACTCGGTCTTGGCGAGCAGCGAGACGACCAGGTTGACCTTGTCGTCACCGGTCGCGGCGATCACCACGTGGCAGCGCTGGAGCGCGGCCTCGTCCAGCGAGGTGATCTCGCAGGCGTCGGCCAGCAGCCACTCCGCCATCGGCACCCGCTCCACCGAGATGGAGTTGGGGTTCTTGTCAATCAGCAGGACCTCGTGGCCGTTCTCCAGCAGCTCGCCCGCGATCGAGCGGCCCACGGCACCGGCCCCGGCAATGGCGACCCGCATCAGTGACCCTCCTCCTTCGGCCCCTGTGCGAACGCGGCCTCGACGGCCGTCAGGTCGGCCCGGCGCAGCATCACGTGCACCAGGTCGCCCTCCTGCACCACCATCTGCGGCGAGGGGAGCACGCCCTCGCCGAGCCGGGTGACGAACGCCACCCGGGTGCCGGAGGCCTCCTCCAGCCGGCTGATCCGCTGGCCGATCCAGCCCGGGTGGTAGGCGACCTCGGCGAGCTGCACGCCGCCGCTCGGGTCCTGCCACAGCGGCTCGGCGCCGCTCGGCAGCAGTCGGCGCAGCATCTGGTCGGCGGTCCAGCGGACCGTCGCCACGGTGGGGATGCCCAGGCGCTGGTAGACCTCGGCGCGGCGGGGGTCGTAGATCCGGGCGGCGACGTTCTCGACGCCGAAGTTCTCCCGCGCGACGCGCGCGGCGATGATGTTGGAGTTGTCACCGCTGGAGACCGCGGCGAAGGCGCCGGCCTCCTCGATGCCCGCCTCGCGCAGGGTGTCCTGGTCGAAGCCGACGCCGGTCACCCGGCGCCCGTTGAACCCGGCGCCCAGCCGACGGAACGCGGTCGGGTCCTGGTCGACCACGGCCACCGAGTGGCCCTGTTTCTCGAGTGCTCTGGCGAGGGCGGAGCCCACGCGGCCGCAGCCCATGATCACGATGTGCACCGGCGCCTACCTCACCCGTCCCGAAGGGGCCTTGACCTGCGCAAACACCGTTCAGCTCCGTTTCCCGCCCGGTCGTCCGGGACGAGGTTCCTCGTGGGGGCGCCGACCCGGCAACGCTCGACAACCAGAGTGTTGCCCGCCGACTCGTATCCGACACGCTAGCCGGTCCACCGAACACAGTCGCGACGAAGGGGGGGACAAACGGCGCGGCCTCGACCGGGGAGCCCCTACGATTCCTTAACGTGCCTATGCCGACTGACCTTCCGAAACGCATCCTGATCGGGCGCGCCCTACGCAGTGACAAGCTGGGCGAGACGCTTCTCCCCAAGCGTCTCGCGCTGCCCGTGTTCGCCTCGGACGCGCTCTCCTCGGTCGCGTACGCCCCCGAGGAAATCCTGCTCACCCTGTCCATCGCGGGCGCTTCGGCGATCCATTTCTCCTGGCAGATCGGCGTCGTCGTGGCGATCGTGATGCTCGCCGTGGTCGCCTCGTACCGGCAGAACGTGCACGCCTACCCCAGCGGTGGCGGTGACTACGAGGTCGCGACCGTCAACCACGGTCCGGCCGCCGGTCTGGTGGTCGCCAGCGCGCTGATGGTCGACTACGTGCTCACCGTGGCCGTGTCGACCACCTCGGGCGTCGCCAACGTCGTCTCCGCCGTGCCCGCGCTGCGCGGCCACGAGGCGATCGTGTCCGTGGTCGTGGTCGTACTGCTGATGGGCATGAACCTGCGCGGTGTGCGGGAGTCCGGAAGCGCCTTCGCCGTTCCCACCTACGCCTTCATGGTCGGCGTGATCGGAATGGTCGGCTACGGCGTCTTCCGGCATTTCGCGCTCGACCAGGACATGCCCGCCGAGAGCTCCGGTTTCCACCTCGCCGCCACCCCCGGCAACGACTCGCTGGCCGGCTTCGCGATGGTGTTCCTGCTGCTGAAGTCGTTCTCCTCGGGCTGTGCCGCGCTCACCGGTGTGGAGGCGATCTCCAACGGCGTGCCGGCCTTCCGCAAGCCGAAGAGCAAGAACGCCGCCACCACACTGCTGATGATGGCGAGCATCGCCGTAGTGATGTTCATGGGCATCATCTGGCTGGCCCGGCTGACCGGTGTCCAGATGGCCGAGAACCCGAGCGAGCAGCTCGTCGGCGCCTCGCCGGGCTACCACCAGAAGACCGCGCTGGCGCAGATCAGCGAGGCCGTGTTCAACAACTTCACGCCCGGCTTCTACTTCGTCGCGGCGGTCACCGGTCTGATCCTGGTGCTCGCCGCCAACACCGCCTTCAACGGCTTCCCGGTGCTCGGCGCGATCCTCGCCCAGGACCGCTACCTGCCGCGCCAGCTGCACACCCGCGGCGACCGGCTGGCCTTCTCCAACGGCATCATCCTGCTGGCGATCGCCGCGATCCTGCTGATCCTCGCCTTCGACGCCGATCCGAACCGGCTGATCCAGCTCTACATCGTCGGCGTCTTCGTCGCCTTCAACATGAGCCAGTCGGGCATGATCCGGCACTGGACCCGGCTGCTGCGCACCGAGACCGACCCGGCCAAGCGCCGTCACATGCAGCGCAGCCGGGCGATCAACGCCTTCGGCCTGGTGATGACCATGGCCGTGCTGATCGTCGTGCTGGTCACCAAGATCGGCCACGCCTGGATCGCGATCGCCGCGATGGCCGTGCTGTTCGTGATGATGAAGGGCATCCGGCGCCACTACGACCGGATCTCCGACGAGCTCACCGCCGCCGAGGAGCCGGACGACGTGGTGCTGCCCACCCGGGTGCACGCCATCGTGCTGGTCTCCAAGCTGCACAAGCCGGCGCTGCGCGCCCTGGCGTACGCCAGGCTGGCCCGGGCCCACACGCTGGAGGCCGTCACGGTCAACGTCGATCCGGCGGACACCGCGGCGCTGCGGCGGGAGTGGGACGAGCGCGGCATCGAGGTGCCGCTCAAGGTGCTGGACTCGCCGTACCGCGAGATCACCGGGCCGGTCCTGGACTACGTGAAGAACCTGCGGCGCAGCAGCCCGCGGGACGTGGTCTCGGTCTACATCCCGGAGTACGTGGTGGGCCACTGGTACGAGCACCTGCTGCACAACCAGAGCGCGCTGCGGCTCAAGGGGCGGCTGCTGTTCAAGCCCGGGGTGATGGTCACCTCGGTACCGTGGCAGCTGGAGTCCTCGGAGCGGCGCAAGCCGCAGAAGGCCTGGTCGGCGCCGGGCGCCGTCCGGCGTGGCGAGCCGCGCGCGCCGAAGGCCGTACAGTCGAAGGATTCCGTCTCCACCGGTACGAACGCCGGTGACACCTCCGACCGCAGCAAGGACTCCTCCCAGTGACCCGCAACACTCCGCCCCGCTCCTCGGGCTCCTCCGGCAAGGGCGCCCGCCGGGGCGGCTCCCAGCCCGGGCAGGTCTCCCGGCCGCGCTGGGGCCGTCCGGCTCGTCCGGAGGCCACCGACCGCGACGGCCTCACCGCGCGCACCGCGCCGATCGTCCCGGGCGAGCGGGAGGACCGGGAGCCCGCCGGCCCGGAGGCCGCGAAGGGCAAGGGCGCCGCGGGCAGGGGCGGCTCCGCCAAGGGCGCGGCGAAGGGTGCCGGCAAGGACGCCGGTCAGGGCGCGCCGAAGGGCGCCGCCGGGGCCGGCCGGAAGGCGCCGCGCAAGCAGGCGGTGCGGCCGCCCAAGGCGCTGCGCACCGCCGCCGCGCGTCCGTCGCGGCCCGAGGCGCCCTCCGGGGAGCCGTTGGCCGGGCAGCGCTACGAGGTCGAGGTCGGCCCGGTCGCGCACGGCGGCGGGCACTGCGTGGCCCGGCACGAGGGGCGGGTGCTGTTCGTGCGGCACGCGCTGCCCGGTGAGAAGGTCGTCGCGCTGGTGACCGACGGGACCACCACCTCGCGGTTCCTGCGGGCCGACGCGGTGGAGGTGCTGGAGCCCGCCAAGGACCGGATCGAGGCGCCCTGCCCGTTCTCCGGGCCGGGAAAGTGCGGCGGCTGCGACTGGCAGCACGTCACCCCGGGCGGGCAGCGCAAGCTCAAGGCGGCGGTGCTGACCGAGCAGCTGGCCAAGCTGGCCGGGCTCACCCCGGCCGAGGCCGGCTGGGACGGCAGCGTCGAGCCGGTCGGCGGCAAGCTGCCGGCCGGGCAGGTGCCGGCCTGGCGCACCCGGGTGCAGTACGCGGTGGACGCCGCGACCGGGAAGGTCGGCCTGCGCAAGCACCGCTCGCACGACGTGCAGCCGGTGGACCGCTGCCTGATCGCCGCCGAGGGCGTCACCGAGCTGGGCATCGAGGCCCGGGACTGGCCGGGGGTGGCGAGCGTCGAGGTGATCGCCGCGGCCGGCTCCTCGGACCGCCAGGTGGTGCTCACCCCGCGCGACGGCGCCCAGCTGCCGCTGGTCGAGCTGGACAAGCCGGTGTCGATCGCCCGGGTGGACGACCAGGGCGACGTGCACAAGGTGCACGGGCGCGGCTTCGTCCGCGAGCGGGCCGCCGGGCGGACCTGGCGGGTCAGCAACGGCGGCTTCTGGCAGATCCACCCGGAGGCGCCGGACACCCTGGTCGACGCCGTGCTGGACGGGCTGGACCCGCAGTGGGGCGAGAACGCGCTCGACCTGTACTGCGGAGTCGGCCTGTTCGCGGGCGCGCTGGCCGACCGGGTCGGCGAGGACGGCGCGGTGCTCGGCATCGAGTCCGCCAAGCAGGCCGTGGTCGACGCCCGGCACAACCTGGCCGCGCTGGACAACGTGCGGATCGAGTGCGACCGGGTCGAGACGCTGCTGCCGCGCACCGGCATCACCGCCACCGACCTGATCGTGCTGGACCCGCCGCGCTCGGGCGCCGGCCGCGAGACCGTCGCCCACCTGGCCGGCCTGGAGGCGCGCCGGATCGCGTACGTGGCCTGCGACCCGGCGGCGCTCGCCCGGGACCTGAAGTTCTTCCGCGAGGGCGGCTACCGGCCGGTGTCGCTGCGGGCCTTCGACCTGTTCCCGATGACCCACCACTTCGAGTGCGTGGCGATCCTGGAGCCGACCGGGGAGTGATCCCGGGTACCGGGGGCCGTCCCCCGGGCACCGGCAAGCGATGGAGGCGGTCACCCGTTCGGGGTGACCGCCTCCGCCGCGTCCGGGGCCGGCCACGCGTTCGCGGCCGTTCCTCCGCGGCTACGCGTTCGCGTCCATGGCCGGCTACTCGTTGTGCTCCTCCTCGTCGGTGCTGTGCGGGAGGTCGATGCCGTGCTGGGCGGCGAGCCGCAGGAGCGAGGCGACCCGGCCCTCGTACGCCTGGACGCCGTCGGCGTCCCCTTCGGCCCGTGCCGCCGCGAGGTCCCGGCGGGCCTGGGCGAGCTGCTCGCGCAGCTCCTGGTCGAACATGGCTGTCATCGGTCGGCCTCCGCACCGGTCGGCGCCCGCTCGGGGGAGCGCAGGGGAGTTCTCAGAGTCCCGGACGGTGCGGCACTCTTCAAGTCCCGCTCGTCCTGGTGGGGGGACCCCGCGGGCGGGGAACGGGGCCCGGATCAGGCCGGAGGTGACGGCAAGGTTGCGTGGGGGCGTGCGGCAGGTGTGCGGGCGGTGTGCACGCGCCCTTGTTGTGCTAGCACTTGAGCGCTAGCTTGAACGGCATGGGTAAGAAGCAGCTGAACGTGCGGGTCGACGCCACGACCGCCGAGATGGCCCGGGAACGGGCGGAGCAGCAGGGGATCTCCATGAACCAGTACATCGAGCGCCTGGTCCAACAGGACATGGGCGAGTCCGGGCGGGCCTTCGTGGACGCGGCCGCGCAGTTCATGAAGGAGTACGAGTCGGCCTTCCTCGCCGAGTTCGGGGAGCCGGGCGACCTCCAGGACGTGCGCCGTTGAAGCTGGAGGTCGACCTCTCGTGGCTGCTGATGACCGCCGAGCAGTACACCCCCGGTGACCCGCAGGTCACCGACTACGGCTCGCTGCTCGCGGCCGTCACCCGGCACCAGGCCGAGATCTTCGACATCTCGGTCTACCCCGAACCGCAGGACCGCGCCGCCGCGCTGATGCACCAGCTGATCCGGGTGCCCGCGCTGGAGAAGACCAACGAACTCTTCGCGACCGCCGTCGCCTACGCCTACCTGGTCGCCAGCGGCTGCACCGTCGCCACCACCGCCCGCGAGGTGCGCAGCCTCTCCCGGGCCATCCGCGAGGGGCGGCTCGGGGTGTCGGGCGTCGCCGAGCGGCTGGCGGCCTGGGTGGTGGACGAGGCGGAGGGCGAGGGCGTCACCGGGGCGGACGAGGAGGACGAGGACGACGACTGACCGGCGCCGTCCCCGTCGTGGCGCACCGGCTGCGCCGCCTCAGCCCCGGGGGGCGGCGGGCTCCGCGATCAGGGCGGTCGCGAACCGGCGGAAGCCGGCCCTGCGGTAGATCCGGGCGACGTCCTCGTCGGTGGCGGACAGGAACACCGTCCGTACGCCGTCGGCCCGGGCGTGCGCGACCAGGGCCGCGGTGACCGCGAGGCCCAGGCCGCGCCGGCGGGCGGAGGGCAGCGTGCCCACCCCGACCACCTCGGTGACCGGGCCCACCGGGTTGTGCTGGCCCGCGCACAGCGGCGCGCCGCCCTCCAGGGCCGCGGCCAGCACGGTGGTGCCGTCGCCGATCCGCTGCGCGATCCGCGCCACCCCGCCCTCGGCCGTCAACGCGGCCGCGCTCCGCGCCAGTTCGGCCGCGCCGGCCGTGCCGGTGGCGGTGCCCGGGCTGCCGAAGGCCACGTGCGGGACGGCCACCGCCTCCGCCAGCTCGGGCGCGTCCGGGCCCAGCACCCGCACCTCCACCCGCTCCGGCAGCACCGGCGCCGGGGCCGGCTCCTGCTGCGCGTCGAGCACCAGCAGCGGGTGCTCGTGCACCGTCAGACCGGCCGCCTCGACCGCCGCGCGCAGCTCCGGGTTCCGTTCGGCCACCCATTCGAAGGCCTCCGGCACGCCCAGCTCGCGCTGGCGCGCCAGCACCCGGCGGACGTCCTCGGCGGTGACGGCCGGGCCGTCGTGGCCGAACGTCGGGCGGGCGTAGTAGTGCCAGCCGGTAGCGCCCTTGCGGACGAAGAGGGTCAGCGGGCCGAAGTCCTCGGTGCGGGCGGCGCTGCGCGGCACGGCGTCGTAGTAGCGCTCGATCTCGTCGAGCAGGGGACGGTCGGAAGCATGATCAGCTGGGGTCACGGCGTGCATCCAAGCAGGGGCGGAGGGCGGGGCGCCACCGGTTTGTCGACGGGGTCGGGGCCCGTAGCCGCCAGTCGGCCGGGGCCGATTGTTGCCGAACGCTTACCCGCTCGCTGCGATCTTGTGCGGACACGGCGTGCATGCTGAAGGCTTTACAGCTCTGCCGAGGGGGACGGCGGACGTCTGCACTCGGCGAGGCAAGGGGGAAGACAGGCCCATGAGGCTCTGCTTTCTGGTGGAGGAACACTACCGGCGCGACGGCATGCCGCTCGACGTGGCGCGCCAACTCACGGCGTGGGGGCACCGGGTGGACGTGCTGCGCCCCGGGGACTCGCTGCTGGCGATCTCCGAGGAGGTTCGGGCCGGCAGCCACGACGCCTGGGTGCTCAAGACCGTGTCCGGCGGGCCCGGGCTGACCCTGCTGGAGTCGGCCGCCGCCGTCGGCCTCACCACGGTGAACGACGTGCGCTCGATCCGCGGGGTCCGGGACAAGGCGCTCGCCGCGGTCATCGGCCGCACCCGGGGCCTGCCCGTCCCGGTGACGTACGCGGCCGCGCGCTGGGAACGGCTGGCGGAGATCCCGGCCACCGAGTACCCGCTGGTGGTCAAGCCCGCCGACGGCAGCTCCGGGCGCGCCGTCCGGCTGGTGCGCGGCCCCGAGCAGCTGCTGGAGGTCGGGCCGGAGCTGGCGGGGGAGGGGCTGCTGATCGCGCAGCCGTACGTGCCCAACTCCGGGACCGACCTCAAGGTGTACTGCGTCGACGGCGAGCTCTTCGCGACGGAGCGTTCCTCCCCGCTGCACCCCGGGCAGGGCGTGCGTGAGCGCCAGGTGCCGCTGCCGGGCAGCGTCGCCCGGATCGTGGCGCAGGTCGGCGAGGTGTTCGGGCTGGACCTGTACGGGGTGGACGTGCTGCTGGGGCCGGACGGGCCGGTGGTGGTGGACGTCAACGACTTCCCGAGCTTCCGGCAGGTGCCGGACGCGGTGGCCAAGGTCGCCCGGGCGGTGCTGCGGCTCGCGCGCAGCGGGACGGCCGTGTCGGTGCCCGGCGGGTCGGCCGTTCCGGTGTCGGGCGGGTCGGTGCCCGGCGGGTCGGCCGCCGCGCTGGTGCCCGCGGGCGGCGGGCCGTACGGACGACGGGGCTTCGGCGAGGGGGAGTTGCTGTGAAGGTCGGGCTGATCGCCGGGGACCCCGGCCATCCGGTGCTGGCGGCGGCCGCCGAACTGCTGGTGCGCCAGGGGCACGAGGTGGCGGCCGTCCCGCCGGCGGGGCCGGTGACCGGGCTGGCGGACGTCTACCTGCTCAAGGCCCGTACGCCCCAGGCGCTGGCGCTGGCACGGGAGTTGGAGCGGCGGGGCGCGCCGGTGGTCAACTCGGCGGCGGCCACCGAGCTGTGCCAGGACCGGGTGCGGATGGCCGACCTCGCCCGTGCGGCCGGACTGCCCTTCGCGGCCACGCACGCGGCCGGGCGACTGGGCGAACTCGCCGGTCCGGCCTACCCGTTCGTGGTGAAGAGTCGGCACAGCAGGCGGCACGACCTGGTCGCCCGGGTGGACGGCCCGGCCCGGCTGCGCGAACTCGCCGAGCGCTGGCCGGAGGAGCCGGTCGTCACCCAGCCGTTCGTCCCGGGGACCGGCTGGGACCAGAAGCTGTGGGTGGTCGACGGGCAGGTGTTCGCGGCCCGGCGGCAGTCCGAACTCGCCACCGGTACGGGGAAGTCGGGGCGGGCGGAGGACTGGGAGCCGTCCGCCGGGCGGGCCGCGCTCGCGCTGCGGGTCGGCGAGGTGTTCGGGCTCGACGTGTACGGGGTCGACCTGCTCGACGGGCCCGCCGAGCCGGTCATCGTGGACGTCAACGCCTTCCCGGGGGTCCGTGGCCGGCCCGGCGCGCCGGAGGCGCTCGTGGCGCTGGCGCTGCGGGTCGGGGCGGAGCGCGGGCGGGTGCTCGCGGGACGGGGCCCGGCGGGTCGGGAGTCAGTCGAGCCCGACGCCGTCGGGCGGGAGGCCGCCGGACGGGCGCTCGCGGGGACGGGGCCGGGGAGGGGCACGCGGTAGGCCGGTCGGCGCGGCGGCCTGGGCATCGGTGCGGGGAGTCGGTCCGCGGAGGTCGTTAGGCTGGCTGGCGCCCCGACCGGCCGGGGCGTACGGCGAGAGAAGACGGAACCTTGCTCCAGGACATCGAGCGCTACCTGGCCTGCCCGCACTGTGCGCAGGCCCTCACCCGGCACGACCGCAGCCTGCGCTGCCCGGCCGGGCACAGCTTCGACCTCGCCAAGCAGGGCTACGTCAGCCTCCTCGCCGGCGACGCCCACACCGGCACGGGGGACACCGCCGAGATGGTCGCGGCCCGCGCGGACTTCCTCGCCGCCGGGCACTACCGGCCGATCGCCGAGGCACTGGCGGAGGCCGCCTCCGTCGCCGTCGTCGCCGACGCCGACGCCTCGGCTTCGGGGTCCGCCTCCGCCGCCACCTCGGGGTCCGCCGACGCCGGCGAGTCCGGTGGCCTGGTCGCCGACCTCGGCGCCGGCACCGGCCACTACCTGGCGCACGTGCTGGACGCCCTGCCCGGCACCGTGGGCGCGGCCCTCGACATCTCCAAGTTCGCGCTGCGCCGCGCCGCCAGGGCGCACCCCCGGATCGGCGCCGTGGTGTGCGACGCCTGGCGCCCGCTGCCGCTGCGGGACGCCTCGACCGGGCTGATGCTCAACGTCTTCGCCCCGCGCAACGGGCCGGAGATCCGCCGGGTGCTGCGCCCGGGCGGCACCCTGCTGCTGGTCTCGCCGACCGCCCGCCACCTGCGCGAACTCGTCGACGCGCTGGGGTTGCTGTCGGTGGACGAGGAGAAGCAGCGGCGGATCGACGAGAAGCTCGGGCCGTACCTGGAGCCCGTGGGGCGGCGGGAGGTCGAGTTCACCCTGCGGCTCGGCCCGCAGGACGTGCGCACCGTCGTCGGCATGGGGCCGAGCGCCTGGCACACCGACCCGGAGCGGCTCGGCGCCGCGCTCGCGGAGCTGCCGGAGCCGGTGGAGGTGACGGCCTCGGTGACGGTGGCCGCGTACCGGCGCTGAGCGCCACGTTGGGATGAATCTGCCGCGCAGGCACGTTTCTGCCGGTCGGCCTGCGGCTAACGTCCGACGGGTGAACCGCGACGCCACCAGGCCCGCAGGGCCGCCCCACCTCCGGCCGGACGCCCCGGGGCCCGACCGGCCACCCGTGCCGCGCCCCACCGTCGAGGAGCTCCGGCTCACCTCGTTCAAGTCCTACCGGCGCGCGGTGCTGCCGCTCGCGCCCCTCACCGTGCTGCACGGGCCCGCCGGGGTCGGCAAGTCCAACGCCCTCGACGCGCTGGCCGTGCTGTCCCGGCTCGCCCTCGGCGAGGAGATCGCGGACTCGCTGGACGGGCTGCCCGAGCGCACCGGCCCGCTCGCCGGGCCCGTCCGCGGCGGCCTGGACGGGTGCGTCCCGCACGGGCGGGACGCGATCATCCTCGGCTGCACCGTCCGCTCGCCGCACGGCCTGATCCGGCTCGACGTGGTGGTCCGCACCGACGGCCCGGTCCGGATCGCCCGGGAGTCGCTCACCCTCGACGGCCGGACCCTGATGGACACCGGCGAGCAGGACGTCCGCAACCGGCGGGTCAACGTCTGCTGGCACAACGACAGCCGACAGGGCGACATCCGGGCGCCGTTCCCCAGCGGCACGATGATCACCGCGCAGCTGCCGCTGCGGGTCGCCGGCTCCTCGGCCGGGGAGTGCCTCGTCCTCGCCGCCACCGAGGACCTGCTCACCGCGCTGCGCGAGGTCTTCCCGCTGCACCCCGTCCCCGCGCTGATGCGCGGCTGGGCCCGGGCCGACCCGCAGGCCCGGCTGCGCAGCAACGCCGCCAACATCTCCGCCGTCGTCGCCCGGCTGAGCAACGAGTGCCCGCGCCGGTACGGGCAGCTGCTGCGCGCCGTGCAGTCCGCCGCGCCCCACCCGCTGCTCGGGCTCACCCTGGCCGAGCGCGAGAGCGCGGGCGTACGGCGGGTCCTCGCCGTCTTCGACGAGGGCGTCCTCGGGCGCACCGGGGCCGACCAGGCCTCCGACGGCATGCTGCGCCACCTCGCCTTCGCGGCGGTGCTGCTGACCGGGGCCGGGGTGCTCGACCTCGACGTGGCCGCCGAGGTGCCCTGGGCGCACCGGCAGCTCACCGTGCTCGCCGAGGACCTGGGCGCGGGGCTCTCCGCCGAGCAGACCGCCACGCTGCTGCGGCTGGCGCGGGACATGGCGGAGCGCAGCCAGCTGCGGGTGGTCGCGGCCCTGCAGGAGCCGGCGGCGGCACGGGAGGTGCTGGGTGCCACTCCCGGTGGCGGGGTGGTGCTGGTCGAGTGCCGGCGGGATCCGGACTCGGGGTTCACGGTGCTGCGGACGGAGGCGGCGCGGGTGCCGGCCCAGGGCGGGCGCGGGGAGGCGGCCGGGAGGGCGGGCCTCGGGCCCGACGGCGGGGAGGACGGGGGTGCGGTCGCGGGCGAGGGCCTGGCGGCGGAGCGGGCCGCGGGGCGGTCGGCGGGAGAGGGGGGCTCGGCCGGATCCCCGGAGGGCGGTGCGGAGTCCCCGGCGGGTGGTGGGGCGGCGGGTCGCGATGCGGTAGACCTGGAGGGGTGAGCGAACGAGTGACGGGGCCGGCGGAGCCCACCGTGGAGGCCTTGCGGCAGCGGCTGGTGGACTTCGCGGCGGCCCGGCGGTGGGAACCCTTCCACACCCCGAAGAACCTGGCGGCGGCGCTGAGCGTGGAGGCGGGGGAGCTGCTGGAGATCTTCCAGTGGCTCACGCCGGAACAGGCGGACGCGGTGATGTCCGATCCGGAGCGCGCGCACCGGGTGCGCGACGAGGTCGCGGACGTGCTGGCGTACCTGCTGCAGTTCTGCACGGCGGTCGGGGTGGAGCCGCTGGAGGCCCTGGCGGCCAAGATCGAGCGGAACGAGCTCCGCTTCCCGGTGCCGGTGGACGCGGCCGGTGCCTCTGGGGACGCGGCCGGGGGCGCCGAGACGACGGCCTCCGTCAACTCGGACGTGGGCGACCAACCCTTGTGAGGGACGAAAGTTATCCACAACCCCTCAGTTGTCCACAGGTTCTGACGACCTGGATGCGCGCTCGCGCTCTTCCTCGCACGCTTTCGCCGTGACCAGCCGTCACCGCTCGGCCGCCCTTCCCGGCGGCTCGGGCCGACGGCGACAGCGAGCGGGAGGAGCGGTGGCCATGGAGGCGCTGCGACTGATCAAGACGGCCCGGCACGCCCTGGCCGAGGCCAGGCACGTACCGGACGTGCTGGCCGAGGCGCGGCAGGCCGCGCTGCTCACCGAGGCGGTGGGCGCCAGGCTGGCGGAGTCGGAGGACGAGGAGCTCACCGGGCTGGGGCAGCAGCTGTCCGAGGCCGGGGCGCACGCGGCGGTCTGCCTGGACCGCTCCGTCGTCCGGGCCGCCCTGGTGAGCGGCGGCCGGGCCGCGCGGCTCACCGACCTGGGGGACTTGGCGCCGGCCCTGGGGGCGCTGGACGGGCTGCTCCAGGAGGTCGGCGAGACGCTGGTGGTGCTGGCCTGCGGGGCGGACACCGAAAGCCTCTACTGGACGTGCATCGACGGCGTGGACGCGGTGTCGGAGTGCAAGGACCTGACCGTACGGCTGTGCCGGGCGGCGGTCCGGGCGGAGGGGGCGCAACCCGCGGCGCTCGGCGGGGCGGAGCGCGAACGGGAGCCGGCGGGTGCCGGGGCACCGTTGCTGGTGGTCCGGCTCGGGCCGCCGGGTGAAACCGGTCCGCCGGGCGGTGGCGGTGGCAGTGGCGGTGGAGGTGCGGCGAGCGGCAGTGGCTCGCCTTCCGGTAGTGGCCCGCCGCCTCCGGCCATTCGCCCGTCGGACGGCGGCGGCCCGCCCGGTGAGGGCGGGCCGGCCGAGGAGGGCCAGGTGGCGGGCTACCGGGTGCCCGGCGCGTCCGAGGCCTCGGAGGTGTCCGTCCCGGTCGGATAGGCGGTGGAGCCGCTGCTCCCGGGGCCGGAGCCCTGGAGTTCGGCGAGGTCCGCGGTGACGGAGGCGAGCAGTTCCTGCATCTGCTCCAACAGGCTCTTGGGAGTGGTGGATCCGGCCGAGGTGCCGTCGGCCGAGCCCGTCGGGCTGCTCGGGAACTGCGGCGTGGCAGATGGTTCGGACATGACGGGACCTCTTCGGCTCGGTGGCGCGGTGTGGAGCGGCCGACGGTGGCTCGGACCGCACGGCGGGAGACGGCGGTTGCCCGCCCACCGGGGCACCCACCCCCGCCGTAGCTCCCAACGAACTGCCCCGGATGCCGTCACCCGGACACCACTCGATGCGGTCCAACTCCGCTGCGCGGTCAGCCTCCCGGGTGAGCCGGGGTTGCCCTCGCGGCGCCGGCTCGGCTAGGCGCGGAGCGGGGCGCGATCGGTGAGGCGGAGGCAGGGCGCGGTCGGGCACGCCCGGAGAGGAGGAGACGCGGAAGGGGGAGAACCCACCCCTTGCCACTCTCAACGTATAGCGCATGGGGGGTCTTGCGGCAAGGCCCCCGTGGTGGCGCACAATCGCAGGCCTCAGATCGGAGCTGATGCCATGAACACCCGGACCACCAGTGCGTTCGACCTCCCCGCCCGCCTCGCCGCCAAGGCCGCCCCGGCGCTCATCGGCGCGGACGAGCGGCACTTCGCGGCCGTGGCGGAGAGCCTGGAGCAGTCGATCGCCGAGCTGTCCGACCGCCTCGACGCGCTGCGCCGCGCGCCGGGCGGCCTCGGTCGGGAGGCGATGGACCGGGACATCGAGGTGCACAAGCTGACCGGTCGGCTGCGCGCCCTGCGCCGGTTCGGCCTGGACGTCTGCCTCGGGCGGGTCGTCCTCGCGGGCGAGGCGGAGCCGGTGTACATCGGGCGGCTCGGGCTCACCGACAGCGAGGGGCGCCGGCTGCTGGTCGACTGGCGCTCGCCCGCGGCCGAGCCGTTCTTCGCGGCCACCCACGCCGACCCGATGGGCCTGGTGAGCCGGCGCCGGTACCGCTGGAGCGGCGGCCGGATCGGCGACTACTGGGACGAGGTGTTCACCGCCGAGGCCCTGGAGGGGCACGCCGCGCTGGACGACCAGTCCGCGTTCATCGCCAGCCTGGGCGGCAACCGGTCGGCCCGGATGCGGGACGTGCTGGCGACCATCCAGGCCGACCAGGACGCCGTCATCCGGGCGGGATCCCGGGGCGCCCTGGTGGTAGACGGCGGCCCGGGCACCGGGAAGACGGTCGTCGCGCTGCACCGCTCCGCGTACCTGCTCTACTCCGACCCCCGGCTCGGCCACCGGCGCGGCGGGGTGCTGTTCGTCGGCCCGCACCAGCCCTACCTGGCCTACGTCGCCGACGTCCTGCCCAGCCTCGGCGAGGACGGGGTGCGCACCTGCACCGTGCGGGACCTCGTCGCCGAGGGGGCGAAGGCCGGGGCCGAGAGCGACCAGGAGGTGGCCCGGCTGAAGTCCTCGGTCGACATGGTGAGGGCGATCGAGAAGGCCGTCCGGTTCTACGAGGAGCCGCCCACCGAGGGGATGGAGGTCTCCACCCACTGGGCCGACCTCTGGCTGAGCGCCGAGGACTGGTCCGACGCGTTCGACGCCCCGGACCCGGGCACCCCGCACAACGAGGCCCGCGAGCAGATCTGGGAGGAGCTGGCCACGATCCTGATGGACAAGCTGGACGAGGACGAGGGGGTCTCGCCGGAGCTGTTCCGCCGGTCGCTGCGGCAGGACCGGGAGCTGGTCGAGACGCTCAACCGGGCCTGGCCGCTGCTCGACGCGGCCGACCTGGTCGGCGATCTCTGGTCGGTGCCCGCCTACCTGCGGATGTGCGCGCCCTGGCTGGCCCCCGAGGAGGTCCGCAGGCTCCAGCGCAAGGACGCGCCGCAGGCCTGGACGGTGTCCGACCTGCCGCTCCTGGACGCGGCCCGGCAGCGGCTGGGTGATCCGGAGGCGGACCGGCGCCGGCTCCGGCGGGAGGCCGCGGCCGCCGCCGAACGCGCGCGGATGGCCGACGTCATCGGCGACCTGTTGCAGGCCGACGACGACGGCGAGGGCGCGGTGGCGATGCTGCGCGGGCGCGACCTCCAGGACACCCTGGTCGACGAGACGGCCCTGCCCGTCGCCGACCCGGAGCCGCTCGCCGGGCCGTTCGCGCACATCGTGGTGGACGAGGCCCAGGAGCTGACCGACGCGGAGTGGCAGATGCTGCTGCTGCGCTGCCCGTCCCGGAGCTTCACCATCGTCGGGGACCGGGCGCAGGCCAGGCACGGGTTCACCGAGTCCTGGCAGGAGCGGTTGGAGCGGATCGGGCTCGACCGGAACACGGTGGCCTCACTGAGCATCAACTACCGGACGCCGGAGGAGGTGATGGCCGAGGCCGAGCCCGCGATCCGGGCCGCGCTGCCGGACGCCAACGTGCCGACCTCCGTCCGCAGCAGCGGCATCCCCGTCGTGCACGGGTCGGTGGCGGAGCTGGACGCCGTCCTGGACGGCTGGCTCGCCGGGCACGCCGAGGGGACCGCCTGTGTGATCGGCGCTCCCGGCTTCGAGGCGCGGCCGAGGGTCCGGTCGCTGACCCCGGAGCTGTCCAAGGGCCTCGAGTTCGACCTGGTCGTGCTGGTCGACCCGGAGGCGTTCGGCGGGGGCGTCGAGGGAGCGGTCGACCGCTACGTCGCGATGACCAGGGCGACCCAGCGGCTGGTCGTCCTCAGGAGCTGATGAGGAGGGGGCGACGAAGGGAGTGGAAGAGGGCGCGGGCGCCACGACCGGCCGCCGGGAAGCGGACGGTGGCCGGGGAAACGGGCGGGTCCCGGAAAGCGGGCGGGGCCCGGCGCCACCCGGCGCCGGACCCCAACAGCCTGTGCCCGCAGGTCAGTTGTGGGCGTGCAGGTCGGCGTTCAGGCCGCCCCAGGAACCGGAGCGGGCGATGACCTCGACCGCGCCGCTCTGCGAGTTGCGGCGGAACAGCAGGTTGTCCTGGCCGGACAGCTCGACGGCCTTGGCCACCGTGCCGTCCGGGGTGGTGACCCGGGTGCCGGCGGTCACGTACAGGCCGGCCTCGACCACGCAGTCGCTGCCGAGCGAGATGCCGATGCCCGCGTTGGCGCCGAGCAGGCAGCGCTCGCCGACCGAGACGACCTGCTTGCCGCCGCCGGACAGGGTGCCCATGATCGAGGCGCCGCCGCCGATGTCGCTGTGGTCGCCGACGACGACACCCGCGCTGATCCGGCCCTCGACCATGGAGGTGCCCAGGGTGCCGGCGTTGAAGTTGACGAAGCCCTCGTGCATCACGGTGGTGCCGGCGGCCAGGTGCGCGCCGAGCCGGACGCGGTCGGCGTGGGCGATGCGCACACCGGTCGGGGCGACGTAGTCGGTCATCCGCGGGAACTTGTCGATCCCGTAGACGGCCAGCTGGCCGCCCTGGGCGCGCACGGCCAGCCGGGCCTGCTCGACCTTGTCCACCGGGACGGGCCCGATGCTGGTCCACGCGACGTTGGCCAGCAGGCCGAAGATGCCGTCCAGGTTCTGGCCGTGCGGCTTGACCAGGCGGTGGCTGAGCAGGTGCAGGCGCAGGTACACGTCGTGGGTGTCGAGCGGCTTCTCGTCCAGCGAGGCGATGGTGGTGCGCACGGCGACCACCTCGACGCCGCGGCGGGCGTCGGCGCGCAGCGCCTCGGCCGCGCCGGCGCCGATCTCGGCTTCGGCCTGCTCGGCGGTCAGGCGGACGGTGCCGGCCGGGCCGGGCTCGGCGGCCAGCGCGGGGGCGGGGAACCAGGTGTCGAGGACGGTGCCGTCGGCGGCGATGGTGGCCAGGCCGGCGGCGACGGCGCCGTTCGCCGCGGAGGTGGATTCGAGCGAGGTGGATTCAGCAGTCACACCCTGCACGTTAACCAATGCGGGGCCCCGGTGCCGAACACGCCCACCGGACGGACACGTCCGTCGGAGGCGCTGGTCGGCGGCTCACGGGACGGGAAAACCCGGTGCTCGGCGCCGAGGCGCTGGGCGATACTTCAGCGGGTGTTCATGTCGATCTCCACCACCGGCAGCGCCGAGGACCCGGCCACGGACCTCGGGTTCCTGCTGCACAAGCACCCCGGCAAGGTCCAGCGGTTCACCACGTCGCACGGCGAGGCCCACGTCTTCTACCCGGAGGCGCGGGACGAGGCCTGCACGGCGGCGCTGCTGCTCGACATCGACCCGATCACGCTGGTCCGCAAGGGCCGGGGCGACGGCAGGGGGCGCGGCGGCTCGCCCGACTTCGCGCTCGCCCAGTACGTCAACGACCGCCCGTACGCCGCGTCCTCGCTGCTCGCGGTGGCGCTGCGGACGGTGTTCCGGTCCGCGATGAAGGGCGCCTGCCCGGCCCGCCCCGAACTGCCCGGGCGGGCCCGCCCGCTGCGGATCGAGCTGCCCGCCGTGCCCGCGAACGGCGCGGGCGGGGGCGGCGGCCCGGCCCTGGTGGTCCGGCTGTTCGAGCCGCTTGGCTGGCAGGTCGAGGCGACGGCGATCCCGCTGGACGAGTCGTTCCCCGAGTGGGGCGAGTCCCGTTACGTGCGGATCGCGCTCTCCTCCGGGACGGTCCGGCTCGCCGACGCGCTCCAGCAGCTGTACGTGCTGCTGCCGGTGCTGGACGGCGCCAAGCACTACTGGGTCGCCCCGGACGAGGTGGACAAGCTGCTCGCCGCCGGCCAGGGCTGGCTGGCGGCCCACCCGGAGCGCGCCCTGATCACCCGCCGCTACCTGGCCCGGCGCTGGTCGCTGACCCGGGCCGCGCTGGAGCGCCTGGAACTGGCCCGGCTGGCGGAGGCCGACGACCGTGAGGTCGAGGAGATCGACAACGCGGTCGACGACCGGCCCGAGGAGGAGGTCCGGGACCACCGGGACCAGCCGGAGCCCGGGCAGCCCTCGCTCGCCGAGCAGCGCCGCACCGCGATCCTCGCCGCGCTGCGCGAGACCGGAGCCGCCCGCGTCGCCGATCTCGGCTGCGGCCAGGGCGAGTTGATCGGCGACCTGCTCAAGGACGCCCGGTTCACCGGCATCCTCGGCGTGGACGTCTCCGCCCGGGCGTTGCGGGCGGCGAGCCGTAAGCTGGGCCTGGAGCGGTTGTCGGAGCGTCAGGCGGCCCGGGTGGCGCTGGTGCAGGGAGCGCTCACCTACACCGACGCCCGGCTCAAGGGCTTCGACGCGGCGGTGCTGTGCGAGGTGATCGAGCACCTGGACCTGCCGCGGCTGCCCGCGCTGGAGTACGCGGTGTTCGGCGCCGCCCGGCCGAGGACGGTCGTGGTCACCACACCGAACGCCGAGTACAACGTCCGCTGGGAGAACCTGCCGGCGGGCACCGTCCGGCACGCCGACCACCGCTTCGAGTGGTCCCGGGCCGAGTTCCGCGCCTGGGCCGGGAAGGTCGCCGCCGCGTACGGCTACACCGTGGAGCTGCGCCCGGTCGGCCCGGAGGACGAGGAGGTCGGCGCCCCGACCCAGCTGGCCCTGTTCACCACGACTACTACGCCCGCCATGCCCGCCACGAGCTCGACGCCCACGACCACGACGCCCGCCACAAGCTCGACGCCCGCCGCACCCGCCACGACCTCGACGCCCGAAGGAGGCGAGCCCCGATGACCGACGATCCGACCGGCACTCCCGGCGAGAGCCGGCACCAGGACGACGCCGAGAGCGCCACCCCCCGCCGCCTCCCCGTCACCGACGTCTCCCTCGTCGTCCTGATCGGCACCAGCGGTGCGGGCAAGTCCACCTTCGCCCGCCGCCACTTCCTGCCCACCCAGGTGGTCTCCTCCGACTTCTGCCGCGGCCTGGTCGCCGACGACGAGAACGACCAGTCCGCCTCCGCCGAGGCCTTCGAGGTCCTGCACTACATCGTCGGCAAGCGCCTGGCGGCCGGCCGGCTGACCGTGGTGGACGCCACCAACGTCCAGCCCGAGGCCCGCCGTCAGCTGGTCGCGATCGCCCGCGAGCACGACGTGCTGCCGATCGCGATCGTCCTGGACGTCCCGCCGGGGGTGTGCGCCGAGCGCAACCGCTCCCGCCCGGACCGTCAGCTGCCCGCCCATGTGATCCCCCGCCAGCACCGGGAGCTGCGCCGTTCCCTCCGGGGCCTGGAGCGCGAGGGCTTCCGCAAGGTGCACGTCCTGCGCGGCGAGGCGGAGGTGGCGGCGGCCGGGATCGAGCTGGAGAAGCGCTACAACGACCTGCGCCACCTCACCGGCCCGTTCGACATCGTCGGCGACATCCACGGCTGCCGCTCCGAGCTGGAGACGCTGCTGACCCGGCTCGGCTACACCCTGACCAGGGACGCCGAGGGCCGCCCGGTGGACGCGGCGCACCCGGCGGGCCGCACCGCCGTGTTCGTCGGCGACCTGGTCGACCGCGGCCCCGACACCCCGGGCGTGCTGCGCCTGGTGATGGGCATGGTGGCGGCCGGCCACGCGCTCTGCGTGCCGGGCAACCACGAGAACAAGCTCGGCCGGGCGATGGACGGCAGGAAGGTCACCGTCGCCTACGGCCTGGAGGAGTCGCTGGACCAGCTGGCGGGGGAGAGCGAGGAGTTCCGGGCCGAGGTCCGCGCGTTCATGCGCGGCCTGGTCAGCCACTACCTGCTGGACGGCGGCGCCCTGGTGGTCTGCCACGCGGGCCTGCCGGAGAGGTACCACGGCCGCAACTCCGGCCGGGTCCGTTCGCACGCGCTGTACGGGGACACCACCGGCGAGACCGACGAGTACGGCCTGCCGGTGCGCTACCCGTGGGCGGAGGAGTACCGGGGCCGGGCGCTGGTGGTCTACGGCCACACCCCGGTGCCGACCGCGAGCTTCGTCAACAACACCGTCTGCCTGGACACCGGCTGCGTCTTCGGCGGCAGCCTGACCGCGCTGCGCTACCCGGAGCGCGAGTTGGTGAGCGTCGAGGCCGAGCGCGAGTGGTACGCCCCGGTGCGTCCGCTGATCACCGACGCGCCGGGCGCCCGCGAGGGCCGTCCGCTGGACCTCGCCGACGTGGCCGGGCGCCGGATCGTCGAGACCGGGCTGCACGGGCGGGTGGCCGTCCGGGAGGAGAACGCGGCCGCCGCGCTGGAGGTGATGAGCCGCTTCGCGCTGGACCCGCGGCTGCTCGCCTACCTGCCGCCGACCATGGCACCGAGCGCCACCTCCCGCCGGGACGGCTACCTGGAGCACCCGGAGGAGGCCTTCCTCGGCTACCGGGCGGACGGCGTGCGGCACCTGGTCTGCGAGGAGAAGCACATGGGCTCGCGCGCCGTGCTGCTGGTCGCCCGGGACGGGGCCGCGCTGGAGCGCCGCTTCGGGGTGGCGGGCCCGGGAGCGATCTGGACCCGGACCGGCCGCGCCTTCCTCGCCGACGAGGAGCTGACCGGCGCCGTGCTCGACCGGGTCCGGTCGGCCGCCGAGCGCGCCGGGCTGTTCGAGGAGCTGGCCACCGACTGGCTGCTGCTGGACGCCGAGCTGATGCCCTGGTCGCTGAAGGCGGTGGAGCTGCTGCGCCGGCAGTACGCGGCGGTCGGCGCGGCGGCGGGCGCCGCCCTGCCGGAGGTGCTGTCCGCGCTGGAGCGGGCGGCCGGGCGCGGCCTGGACCTGGCCCACCTGACCGCCCGCCAGCGGCAGCGCGCGGCCGACGCCCGGGCGTTCACCGAGGCGTACCGGCGCTACTGCTGGCCGACCGAGGGGCTGTCGGGCATCCGGCTGGCGCCGTTCCAGCTGCTCGCGGCCGAGGGGACGAACCTCGCGGTGCGCCCGCACGACGAGCACCTGGCCTGGATCGACCGCCTGGTGGACGCCGACACGGCCGCCGGCACGGCCGCCGGTGGCACTGGCGGCACCGGTGGCACTGACGGCACGGACGCCGCCGGCAACGCCGGGCGGAAGGAGCCGGTGCTGCACCGCACCCGCCGGATCCTGGTGGACACCGAGGACGAGGCCTCGACGGCCGCCGCCACCGCCTGGTGGGAGGAGCTGACCGGGGCGGGCGGCGAGGGCATGGTGGTCAAGCCGCTGGCCTCGCCGGCGCGCACCGTGCGCGGCAAGGGCCGCCCCGGCGGCCTGGTGCAGCCCGGGGTGAAGGTGCGCGGCCGGGAGTACCTGCGGATCATCTACGGTCCGGACTACACCGAGCACCTCGACCGGCTGCGCCTGCGCGCGCTGGGACACAAGCGCTCGCTGGCGCTGCGCGAGTACGCGCTGGGCCTGGAGGCGCTGGACCGGCTGGCGGCGGGGGAGCCGCTGTGGCGGGTGCACGAGCCGGTCTTCGCTGTGCTCGCGCTGGAGTCGGAGCCGGTCGACCCCCGGCTGTGACGACTGGGACGGCGGTGACGGCCGGGTCAGCCGCGCCCCGCCGCCAGGCTTCTGTATAGAAATTCCGAGCATCGTATACACTTGCCGCTTTCCCGCAGTCCCGTCACCCCAGGAGCCCGGCATGGCCTTCAACCTCCGGAACAGGCACTTCCTCAAGGAGCTCGACTTCACGCCCCAGGAGTTCCGCTTCCTGGTGGACCTCGCCGCCGGTCTCAAGGCGGCGAAGTACGCGGGCACCGAGCGGCCCCGGCTGCGCGGGAAGAACATCGCGCTGATCTTCGAGAAGACCTCCACCCGCACCCGCTGCGCCTTCGAGGTCGCCGCCCACGACCAGGGCGCCGCCACCACCTACCTGGACCCGGCGGGCTCGCAGATCGGCCACAAGGAGTCCGTCAGGGACACCGCCCGGGTGCTCGGCCGGATGTTCGACGGCATCGAGTACCGCGGCCACGGCCAGGAGGTCGTCGAGGAGCTGGCCGAGTACGCCGGCGTCCCGGTCTGGAACGGCCTGACCGACGAGTGGCACCCGACCCAGATGCTGGCCGACGTGCTCACCGTCACCGAGCACACCGTCAAGCCGCTCCCCGAGGTCGCCCTCGCCTACCTCGGCGACGCCCGCTCCAACATGGGCAACTCGCTGCTGGTCACCGGCGCCCTGCTCGGCATGGACATCCGGATCGTCGCCCCGCGCGCGCTCTGGCCGACCGAGGAGGTGCAGAAGTCGGCGCAGGCCCTGGCGGAGACGACCGGCGCCCGGATCACCCTGACCGAGGACGTGGCCGAGGGCGTGGCCGGAGCCGACTTCCTCTACACCGACGTCTGGGTCTCGATGGGCGAGCCCAAGGAGGCCTGGACCGAGCGGATCGAGCTGCTCAGGCCGTACCAGGTGTCCATGGACACCGTCCGGGCCACCGGCAACCCGGCCGTGAAGTTCCTGCACTGCCTGCCCGCCTTCCACGACCTCGGCACGGTGGTCGGGCGGCAGATGTACGAGGCGACCGGCATGACCGAGCTGGAGTGCACCGACGAGCTGTTCGAGTCGGCGCACTCCATCGTGTTCGACCAGGCGGAGAACCGGCTGCACACCATCAAGGCCGTGCTGGTCGCCACCCTCGGCTCCTGACCGGGCCCGGGCAGCCCGGGACGCGGACGCCCCCGGGACACGGACGCCCCCGGGCCGCGGACGCCCCCGGGCCTCAGTCGTCCAGCTTGACGCAGGCCACCCGGTCGCCCGCCGCGTGCGGCCCGGCCGGGGTGCCCGCGTGCAGCACCAGCGAGCGCGCCTCGCCCGGCCGCGGCTGCCAGTCCACCGCGGTGGTGGCGCTGCCCCGCCCCCGCCCGTCGGTGCGCAGCACCAGCCGCAGCTCGTTGCGCTCGTTGGCGTACACCGGGTCGGTGGACGGCTGCACCGGGTCGACCTCGTGCTGGTAGTGCGGCCCGGAGGAGGCCGGGTCGGCCCCGCAGCGGCCGGTGTGCAGGTGCACCGGGAACTCGTGGTCGGGGGCCAGGTCGGAGGCCGTCAGGGTGAGCACCGTCCGCCCGGGCACCGAGCGGTCGGTGACGATCCGGGCGTGCGAGCCGTACGGCACCAGGTCGCTCGCGTAGCTGATCGCGGCCGGCGGGACGAAGGCGGTGGCGGGGTCGAAGGCGGCCTCGACGACCGAGACCGGTGAGGCGGCGGGGGTGAGCAGGGCCAGCGGCAGCAGGGCGGCGGCGAGCGGAGCGGTCATCGGGGCGGGGCCTTCCACGGGCGGGGCGACGGTCGCCCTGCTAACGCGGCCGGAGCTCCGAGGACACCCGGGCCGTGAGCCGCTCAGTCCCGCCGGAGCCCCCGGATCTCGCAGCGCGGCCCGCTGGCCCGCATCAGCCGCAGGTCGGCGGTGACCAGCGGCACCCCGTACCGTTCGGCGACCGCGACGTACGCGGCGTCGTCCGGGGTGAGGTTGTCCTTGAGCTCCCAGATCCGGCCGAGCAGCGGCGCCACCTCGACCTTGCGGATCCGGTGCACGGCCACCTCGGCGAGTTCGACGGCGAGTTCGGCGACCCGCTCGGCGGTCAGCTCCTTCGCCAGGTGGAGGCCGCGCAGCGACTGCATCACCTCGACCACGATGTGCTCGGGTGCCAGCCACTCGCCGCCGGCGGCGAGTTCCTCGCGGGCCCGGATCCCGCGCGGGCCCTGGTCGGCGAGCGCCAGCACCAGCGCGGATGCGTCCACCACGATCATCAGTCGGCCCCTGCCCGTTTCCGCACGTCAACTCACCGGTCACGGTACCGGGGCGGCGCTCGTCCGACGGCGCCGGGCCCGGGGGCCCGTAACGCGGCCCCGGGCCCGGCCCTCCGCAGGCTCAGCTCCCGGTCAGCGGCCCGGCGAGCAGTCCGGCCAGCAGGGAGGCGGCGTTGGCGGTGCCGGCGGCGAGCCAGGGCAGCGGGTCGCGCGGGCTCAGCCCGGTGAGCGGGCGGAGCAGCAGCGCCTCGACGGCGCAGACCGCCGCCTCGCCGAGCGCGAAGCCCGTCCAGTACGCTGCCGCCGGCCCGTCGGTCCAGTGCCGGAGGGTCCACCAGAGCAGGGGGTGCGTCACCAGGTTGACCAGGACGGCGGCCGCGGCCGCCCGGACGGGACGGACCCGGGCCACGCGTCCGAGGGCGGCGGTGTAGACGGGTGCCTCGGTCAGCAGGGTGAGGGCGAGGGCCACCGGGTAGCGCACGGCGGGGATCGTGCCACGGGGAGGGGGAACATGGCGACCACGGGCACGGCGACCACCGGCTCGACGACCACGAGCACGACCACGGCGACCACGGGCACGGCGACCACGAGCACGAGCGTGGCGACCGCGGCCACCGCCTGGCCCGCGCCGGGCCCGACGGCCCGGCTGGGCGCCGTGCCGTTCGCGGGCTTCGCCCTGTCCGCCGTCCTCGCCCTGGCGCTGGCCCTGCGCGCCCCGACCGGCCTGGCGGTGCTGGACCTGGCCGCCTTCGGCCTGCTGCACAACGTGCTGGAGCTGCGCTACGTGGCCGGCCGCTTCGCCACCGTCCTGACCGGCCCGCTGCTGCGGCTGCTGCTGGCGCTGGTGACCGGCATCGTGCTGTGCCGGCTGCTGCCGCCCTCCCGGGCCGCCCAGTCGGCGGAGATCCTGCTCGCGTACGGCCTGCTGGCGGCGGCGTGCCGGTACGGGCTGCGCGGCCGCCCCCGGTCGCTGTCGGCGGCCGCGGTGCTGCTGGCGGGGGCCGGGGCGGCGTCGCTGGCCTTCCCCGGGTACCACTTCGTGGTGCTGGCCCACCTGCACAACGTGGTGCCGCTGCTGTTCCTGGTCGAGTGGTCGCGCCGGCTGGCGCGGGGCCGGGCGGCGTTCCTGGCGTTGCAGTCGGCCTGGGTGCTGCTGGTGCCGGCGCTGCTGCTGAGCGGCCTGCTGGACGGCGTGCTGTCCCAGCGCCCGGGCGGCTGGACGGACCGGCTGGCGGCCGCCTACACCCCGCCGGCCCTGTTGACGCCGCAGGCGGGCCTGCGCTTCCTGGCGGTGTTCGCGTTCCTCCAGACGATGCACTACGTGGTCTGGGTCTGGTTCCTGCCCCGGTACGCGCCGGAGGCCGCGGAGCGCTTCGACGCCAGGGTGCCGGGTCTGCGCGGGGCACGGGCGTGGTACCTGGGGGCGGGCGCGGGGGTGCTGCTGGCTCTCCTGTTCGCCGTGGACTACGCCCAGGGCCGTTCGCTGTACGCGGCGCTGGCGACCTACCACGCGTACCTGGAGTTCCCGGTGTTGTTGGTACTGGTTCTGGGCCCGGGTGCGAACCGGGCGCGAACGGAGGAGGAAGAGTGAGGACGATCCCGCTGGCCGACATCGCCCCCTCGCCGACCGGCGGTTCCGGTGGTGAGCTTGTGGTGGTGCTGCTGATGGCGGCCGCCGTCGTGGCGGGTGCGGTCTGGCTGATCAGGCTGGAGCGCAAGCGGCGCGGCCCGGACGACCGGTGAGCCACGGCATGCACTATGGTTTATCTCGACATCGAGATAACTGCGCCCTACGATATATCTCGACATCAAGATACTTGCCGAGAGGCGCTCGCCGGCGATGCGGGCAAGGTGGGCCTAAGTAAGGCTGACCTTACCACCGCGTGACGGCCGGATACCGCACGAAGCACCCAGAAGGAGTCAGTCGTGTCCGCGAACAGCTTCGACGCCCGCAGCTCGCTGCAGGTGGGCGACGAGTCGTACGAGATCTTCAAGCTCTCCGCCGTCGAGGGTTCCGAGCGGCTGCCGTACAGCCTCAAGGTGCTGCTGGAGAACCTGCTCCGCACGGAGGACGGCGCGAACATCACCGCCGACCACATCCGCGCCCTCGGCAACTGGGACGAGAAGGCCCAGCCGAGCCAGGAGATCCAGTTCACCCCGGCCCGCGTGATCATGCAGGACTTCACCGGTGTGCCGTGCGTGGTCGACCTCGCCACCATGCGTGAGGCCGTCAAGGAGCTGGGCGGCGACCCGGCCAAGATCAACCCGCTGGCCCCGGCCGAGCTGGTCATCGACCACTCGGTCATCGCCGACAAGTTCGGCACCAAGGACGCGTTCACCCAGAACGTCGAGATCGAGTACGGCCGCAACAAGGAGCGCTACCAGTTCCTGCGCTGGGGCCAGACCGCGTTCGACGAGTTCAAGGTCGTCCCGCCGGGCACCGGCATCGTCCACCAGGTGAACATCGAGCACCTGGCCCGCACCGTCATGGTCCGGGGCGGCCAGGCGTACCCGGACACCTGCGTCGGCACCGACTCGCACACCACCATGGTCAACGGCCTGGGCGTGCTGGGCTGGGGCGTCGGCGGCATCGAGGCCGAGGCCGCCATGCTCGGCCAGCCGGTCTCCATGCTGATCCCGCGCGTCGTCGGCTTCAAGCTGACCGGCGAGCTGCCGGCCGGCACCACCGCCACCGACCTGGTGCTCACCATCACCGAGATGCTGCGCAAGCACGGTGTGGTCGGCAAGTTCGTCGAGTTCTACGGCGACGGCATCGGCTCCATCCCGCTGGCCAACCGCGCCACCATCGGCAACATGTCGCCGGAGTTCGGCTCGACCTGCGCGATCTTCCCGATCGACGCCGAGACCATCAACTACCTGAAGCTCACCGGCCGCGACGAGCAGCAGCTCGCCCTGGTCGAGGCGTACGCCAAGGAGCAGGGTCTCTGGCACGACCCGTCGCACGAGCCGGTCTACTCCGAGTACCTGGAGCTGGACGTCTCGACCGTCGTCCCGTCGATCTCCGGCCCGAAGCGCCCCCAGGACCGCGTGATCCTGGCCGAGGCCGCCGAGAAGTTCGCCGAGGCGCTGCCGACCTACTCCGCCGAGGCCTCGAAGCCGACCGCCGTCACCGCCCCCGACGGCTCGACCTACGAGATCGACAACGGCGCGGTCGTGATCGCCTCGATCACCTCCTGCACCAACACCTCCAACCCCTCCGTCATGCTGGGCGCCGCCCTGCTGGCGAAGAAGGCCGTGGAGAAGGGCCTGCGCGTCAAGCCCTGGGTCAAGACCACCCTGGCGCCCGGCTCCAAGGTCGTCATGGACTACTACGAGAAGGCCGGCCTGCTCCCGTACATGGAGAAGCTGGGCTTCAACCTGGTCGGCTACGGCTGCGTCACCTGCATCGGCAACTCGGGCCCGCTGCCCGAGGAGGTCTCGGCCGCCGTCAACGAGTCCGACCTCGCGGTCGTCTCGGTGCTCTCCGGCAACCGCAACTTCGAGGGCCGGATCAACCCCGACGTCAAGATGAACTACCTGGCCTCCCCGCCGCTGGTGGTCGCCTACGCCCTCGCGGGCAACATGAACATCGACATCACCAAGGACGCCCTGGGCCAGGACGCCGACGGCAACGACGTCTTCCTCGCCGACATCTGGCCGTCCGAGCAGGAGGTCGCCGACACCGTCGCCGGCTCCATCGACGAGGCGATGTTCGACAAGGGCTACCAGGACGTCTTCGCCGGTGACCACCGCTGGCAGTCGCTCCCGGTCCCGACCGGCAACACCTTCGAGTGGGACGCCGAGTCCACCTACGTCCGCAAGCCCCCGTACTTCGAGGGCATGGCCAAGACCCCGAGCCCGGTGACCGACATCGCCGGCGCCCGCGTCCTGGCCAAGCTGGGCGACTCGGTCACCACCGACCACATCTCCCCGGCCGGCAACATCAAGCCGGGCACCCCGGCGGCGCAGTACCTGACCGCCAACGGTGTCGAGAAGCGCGACTTCAACTCCTACGGTTCCCGTCGTGGCAACCACGAGGTGATGATCCGCGGCACCTTCGCCAACATCCGCCTGCGCAACCAGATCGCGCCGGGCACCGAGGGCGGCTACACCCGCGACTTCACCCAGGCCGACGCGCCGGTGTCGTTCATCTACGACGCCTCGCAGAACTACCAGGCCGCCGGCATCCCGCTGGTCGTCCTGGCCGGCAAGGAGTACGGCTCCGGCTCGTCCCGCGACTGGGCCGCCAAGGGCACCGCGCTGCTGGGCGTCAAGGCCGTCATCGCCGAGTCGTACGAGCGCATCCACCGCTCGAACCTGATCGGCATGGGCGTCCTGCCGCTGCAGTTCCCGGAGGGCGAGAACGCCGAGTCCCTCGGCCTGACCGGCGAGGAGACCTTCTCCATCACCGGCGTGACCGAGCTCAACGAGGGCCGCACCCCGAAGACCGTCAAGGTCAAGGCGGGCGAGAAGGAGTTCGACGCGGTCGTCCGCATCGACACCCCCGGTGAGGCGGACTACTACCGCAACGGCGGCATCCTGCAGTACGTGCTGCGCTCGCTGATCGGCTGAGTCCCGGCACAGGGCTAGAGGGGCCGGACCGCACCACGCGGTCCGGCCCCTTTTGCATGCTGCACCGACCTGGCCCGCCCCCTTGTGCGGTGAACGGCGGATGGACTAAACCTCTCTCTCATCTGGTCCAGACCATTTGACGCCGCTTCAGAGAACAGGTCCGGTATGCCCACTCGCGCCTCAGCCCTGCTCGCCGCCGCCACCGTCGCCGCGCTGCTCGCCGCCCCCGCCACCGCCGACGCCGCCGACGGACGGCACGGCCCGAAGCTGAAGGGCCAGCGGGTCGGCTACTTCACCCAGTGGGGCGCCGACAGCTCCGCCAAGCGGGTCCAGGAGTCCGGCCAGGCGGCCAGGCTCACCGTCATCAACTACGCCTTCGGCAACGTCTCCGCCGAGGGCACCTGCTTCGAGAGCAACGAGGCCGGCCAGAGCGACGCCCGCAACGACTACCAGCGCCCCTTCTCCGCCGCAGAGTCGGTGGACGGCGTGGCCGACGCCCCCGACCAGCGGCTGAAGGGCCACTTCAACCAGCTGCGCAAGCTCAAGGCGAAGAACCCCCAGCTGCGCACGGTCATCTCGCTCGGCGGCTGGAGCTGGTCCAAGTACTTCTCCGACGCGGCGGCCACCGACGAGGCCCGCAAGAAGTTCGTCTCCTCCTGCATCGACCTCTACCTCAAGGGCGACGTGCCGGTCCTGGCCGACTCCCCGGAGGGCGGCAGGGCCGCGGCCGCGGGCGTCTTCGACGGCATCGACATCGACTGGGAGTACCCGGGCGGCGGCGGGGACGCCGGCAACGTGGTCCGCCCCGAGGACGGCCGCAACTTCACCCTGCTGATGCGGGAGTTCCGCGACCAGCTGGACGCGCTGAGCGGCAGGAAGGGCAAGCACTACCTGCTGACCGCCGCCGTGGCCGCCAACGAGACCGTCGCCGACCGGCTCGAACTGCCGCGGCTCAGCGAGTCGGTGGACTGGCTGAACGTGATGACCTACGACCTGCATGGCCCGTGGGAGGGGAAGGGGCCGGCCAACCACCAGGCCCCGCTGTACTCCGACCCGGCCGACCCGGACCCGCGGCAACGCAGCGCCGACAAGGCCGTCGTGCACTACCAGGAGCGCGGCCTGCCCTCCGAGCAGCTCGTCCTGGGCGCCCCGCTGTACGGCCACGGCTGGACCGGCGTCGCCCCCGGCCGGCGCGGCGGCCTGTTCCAGAGCGCCACCGCGGCCGCGCCCGACCACTCGTACCAGGAGATCAACGCGCTGCCGGGCAAGGTCCACCTGGACCGTGACCACGGCGCGTCCTGGAAGTACGACGGCACCACCTTCTACAGCTACGACACCGCCGAGGTGCTCACCCAGAAGGCGCGCTACACGCGCTGGAACGACCTGGCCGGGGTGATGGTCTGGTCGCTGGACGGCGACGACGCCCAGGGCAGCGCGATCGCCGCGCTGGACCGCGGCCTGCGCCGCGACTGACCGCTCCCCCACCCGTACGACTCCCACTCGTACGACTCCCACCCCGTACGACTTCCATCCCGCACGGCTCCCACGCCGTACGACCCCCGTACCCAGGGCCCGCCGCGGACGCACCCGCGGCGGGCCCTGCTACGCGGTCGGCCCGGCCGGCTCCGCGCGCGGGCCCCGGGGCTGCCGGGCGGGCGGCGGGGAGCCGTCCAGGATGCCGCTCTGCGCCGTCAGGTAGGCGAGCTGGGCCCGACTGTTGCTGCCGAGGATCTCCGACACCTTCTTGAGGTGGCTCGCCACGGTCCGCGAGCTGATGCCGAGCCGGCTGGCGATCGCCGCGTCCGTGTAGCCGTCCACCATGAGCTGGAGCACCCGCAGCCGGGTCTCGTCGGTCAGCAGCGGTGGGCGCTGGTGGTCGCTCTCGTAGACGACCGGTGCGGCCCGCTCCCAGGCGTGCTCGAAGACCGAGGCCAGGAAGTGCACCACGCCGGAATCGGTGATCTTGAGCGCGTGGTTGTGGTGCTCCAGCTCCTTGTCCGGGATGAACGCCACCGAGCGGTCGCAGATGATGAGCCGGTCGAACACCTCGTCGACGGTCCGCACCTCGATGCCGGCATCGGTGACGGCCTTGATGTAGTCCAGCGTCGGGTAGTGCGCCCGGACGGAGTGCTGGTAGAGCGTGCGCTGGCGGACCCCCCGTTTCTGCGCGTCCAGCGCCAGGACCAGCGATCTGGCGAGGACGTCGGTCGGCCGGCTGCCGCCCGGGTGCGCGGTGAGCAGTTCCCGCTCGGTCGCCTGGGTCGTCTCCGCCACCGCGGCGGCGATCACCGCCGCGCCGCCGAGCCGCTGGACGGTGTCCCCGCCCTCCCTGCGCAGCGTCCGGTAGACGCTCTCGACCTGGGACATGGCGGTCCGGATCGCGGCCACCTGTTGCTGCTGTTCGAGGATCTGCTGCTCCATCGGGTGCAGCAGGGCCGTGGTGGCGACCTCGGGCGGGACCGGTACCAGGACCGACGGATCGCCCAGCGCCGCCGTCAGCAGCCCCAGCTCGGTCAGGCACGCGGGCGGTGCCGCGGTCGGAGCCCTCCCCAACAGGACGGCCTTGCGGTAGAACGTGATCCCCTCGTCACATGGCCCGGGGTTAGCCTCCGGGCCACTGGCGTCTGATATGTCGCACATGTGCCACCCCCTTCGGAATCTTGCAGTGCACGATCCTGAGCCATCGGATCTCTTCTGGCAAGGACCCATTCCCAGGCATTCTCTCTGTGTGCCGGGGAAACCCCCGGCGCAAACGGAGAGATCTATCTAGGGGTGGATGGAAATGAAGATCATGCGGTTCCCGGGTCGAATCCTCGCGTCCGTCGTTATGGCCGCCCTCGCGGTGATCGTCGTTTCCGCCGTGCCGAGCGTCTCCGGCAGCGCCCCCACCGCTGCCGCCAGCAACGCCGCGCTCCTGCCGGGCGACCCCGGCTGGGCCTGATCGACCGGCGGGAATCCGCCGCCCCTGGACAGTATCGCCGGTCCGCGGACCTGCGGGAGTGCTGCGAATCACGTTTCGCCTATTCCGGCGTGCCGACATTCACAAGGAGAGAGAAATGACCGCTGCGATTGCCGTACCGAAATGCCTGGTGTGCGACACCGACTTCGAGGTCGACGAGGCCTGGGAGCGGGGTGAGGTGACCGAGTGCGCGGCCTGCGGCCAGGAGCACGAGGTCGTCGAGAAGTCCGAGGCCGGCGTCCGCCTCGACCTGGCCCCCGAGGTGGAAGAGGACTGGGGCGAGTGACATCCGCCGGCCGAGTCCTGCTGTCGGCCACCATGCTCCGCCCCGAGGAGAAGCTCCTCCTCGGGGCGTTGCGTGGGGAGGGTCTGACGGCGACTCCACTCCTCATGGAGGATCTGGCCGAGGTCGTGGCGGGTCACACCGACCCGCCGGGCCTGGCCCTGATCCGCAACCTGTCGCACCGTGACGCGATCAGCGTCTCGTGCCGCCTGGAACACGCCGGAATCACCACGCTCAACCGCGCGTCGACCATCGAGACCTGCAACGACAAGGGCCTGCAGGCGCTGCTCTTCGCCCGGCACGGAATCCCCCACCCGCTCACCCGGCACGCCTTCAGCTACGACCAGGTCCGTGCGATCGTGGCCGAACTGGGCATGCCCGCGGTGGTCAAGCCGGTCAGCGGGTCCTGGGGGCGCGGCGTCACCAAGCTCGCGGACGACGCGTGCCTGGAGGCCTGGGCCGCCGGGCGCGAGTCCGTGGACGCCGCGGGCAAGCTCTTCCCCGTCATCGTGCAGCAGTACATCGACAAGCCCGGCCACGACCTGCGCGTGGTCGTCGTCGGGAGCACCCCGGTCGTGGCGATCCAGCGGGTCTCGGACGACTGGCGAACCAACACCCACCTGGGCGCCGAGGTCCGGCGCGTCGACGTCACCCCGGAGATGGAGAAGCTCTGCGGCCAGGTCGTCGACGTCCTCGGCCCCGGTTTCTACGGGGTCGACCTGGTGGAGGACCGCGCCACCGGTGAACTGCTCGTGCTGGAAGTGAACGCCAACCCCGAATTCGCCCGCTCCTCCGCCCTGCACGGAGTGAACGTCGCCGGCCACCTCGCCACCTATGTCGCGGGGCAGCTGGCGGCCGCGGCCGTGTGACCCGGAGAGGATCCATGGAACTGTTCGACACCGCGACGGTGCTCGCCCGCGTACTCACCTCGGGCGTGGTCATGAGCATCGAGAAGAGCGACCGTGAACTGCCCGCCCTGGAGCGGCTGCTGACCAAGCGGACCGGCCGCGCCAAGGCCGTCCTGCTGAACAGCCGGACCGGCGCCCTGCACGCGGCCCTGGCCGGTCAGGGCATCGGCCACGGCGACACCGTGTCCCTGCCCGAGCCGGACGAGGCCACCGTGGCCTTCCTGGGCTGGCTCGGCGTCACCGTCGAGGGGCAGGCCCCGGCCGCCTTCGACTTCGTCTCCCTGACCCCCGAGAACGCCGGCCGCCTGGACGAGCTGACCGCCGACGCCACCGCCCCCGCTCTGGTGGTGGACCTGAGCGGGCTCGGCTTCGGCCCGGCCGCCGCCGTGCTCACCGACGACGATCGGCTCTGGGCCCGGGCCGAGCGGCTGAAGATCTTCGGCGCCTACGACCTGCGCACGATGTGGACGCAGCAGGAGGCCGACGCCGATCTGGTACCGGGGGTCCAGTTCAACTACCGGCTGAGCCCCCTGGTGGCCGGTTGCGTACGGATGGCCCTCACCCACGCGGCGCGCCCCGCCGCCGCAACCTCCGGAGCACGCTGATGATCACCGACTTCCCGAGTTCCCCACTGCCCCTGCCCACCGCCGCCGACCTCGCCGACGAGCTCGCCGCCCTCGGCGGCGGCGCGATGATCCCCAAGGCCCAGCGCCGCACGCTCTTCCCGATCATCACCAAGGAAGACGTCTTCAACCTGATGCTCGCCCAGCGGCAGTCGCCCGACAAGGTCGTGGCCGACTTCGCCGAGGCGTACCGCGCCTACGTCGGCGCCGAGTACGCCCTGCCCACCGCCAGCGGCACCTCCAGCCTGCACATGGCCCTGGTCGGCGCCGGCGTGCAGCCCGGCGACGAGGTGATCGTCCCGGCGTTCACCTTCATCGCCACCGCGCAGGCCGTGGTCGCCGCGCACGCGATCCCGGTGTTCGTCGACATCGACCCCCGCACGTACTGCATGGACCCGCAGGCCGCGGCCGCCGCGATCACCCCGCGGACCAGGGCGCTCATGCCGGTGCACGTCCACGGCCTGCCCGCCGACGTGCCCGCCCTGCGCGCCCTGGCCGACGAGCACGGCATCGCGCTCGTCGAGGACGCCTCGCACGCCCACTCCGCCAAGATCGGCGACCGGGTGGCCGGCTCCTTCGGCGACGCCGCCGGACAGAGCCTGATGGCCGACAAGAACTTCCCGCTCGGCGGCGAGGGCGGCATCGCCTTCTACGCCACCGAGGAGGCGTACCGCCGGGCGGTCGACTACCTGGAGCGCCACGCCATCGACTACGGCATGTCGTGGGTGGCCGCCGCCTTCGGCACCAGCCAGCTGGCCCGGCTGCCGTACTACGACGAGATCCGGGCCCGCAACGCGGCCCTGCTCGGCGAGGCCCTGGCGGGGACCGGCCTGTTCACGCCGCCGCACGTCCCGGACGGGCACGTGCACGCGTACAACATGTACCGGACCACCCTGCACCCGGAGGCCGTCGGCCTGGAGGACCTGCCGGTGCACGCCGTCAAGGAGGCGGTGCACGAGCTGCTGGTCGCCGAGGGCGTGCCGGCCCGCGAGTGGCAGAACACCCCGATCCCGTGCCACCTGCCGTTCCAGCACCGCGACGGCTTCGGCAACGGCTACCCGTTCTCGCTCAACCCGGACGCCGTGCGCGACCACCGGCCCGAGGACTTCCCGGTCACCCTGGGCATGCTCGACAGCACCCTGGTGCTCTGCCGCGAGCTGCGCTCCCCGGTCGAGTACGAGCGGATCCTGCGCTACGCGGACGCCTTCCGGAAGGTCGCCCGGCGCCCGGACGCCATCCGCAAGCTCGTCGAGAGCGGCGACTACCGCCGTCCGTGGGAGAAGGCGGCCCGCCTTGGCTGACGAGAAGATCCGCGTCGCCGTCATCGGCGCGAGCGGCTACACCGGCGGGGAGGTGATCCGGCTGCTGCTCGAACACCCCGGCGTGGAACTCGCGTTCCTCTCCGCGGAGCGCAACGCCGGCGCCACCGTCGGCAGCGTCCACCCGTGGCTGCGCAACCACCCCAGGGCCGGCTCGCTCACGCTCCGGCCGCTGGCGCAGCTCGCCGAGGCCGGCCCCGTCGACGTCGCCTTCGGCTGCCTGCCGACCGGCACCCTGCCGGAGCAGCTGCCGCTGATCGCCGACAACGCCAAGCGGGTGCTCAACCTGGGCGGCGACTTCCGGCTGCGCGACGGCGACGACGTCCGGACCCACTACCCGAAGACCGCCGCGAACCCGCCGAGCGAGGAGTTCGCCTACTACGTACCCGAGTTGAGCCCGGAGGTGCCGCAGGAGCGGTTCATCAGCCTGCCCGGCTGCATGGCCGTCACCACCATCTACGCGCTCTACCCGATGTTCGCCGCCTCGCTCGCGACCGACCGGGTCGTGGTCGACGCCAAGACCGGCTCCACCGGGAGCGGTCGCGGCGGCGGCGAGCCGCACGCCGAGCGCAGCGGCAACATCCGGGTGCACAAGCTGCACGGGCACCGGCACGCCCCGGAGGTCCAGCAGGCGATCGCCGACCTCACCGGCGCCGCCGTGGACCTGCGGTTCTCCACCCACAGCCTCGACGTGTCGCGCGGCATCATGGTCACCGCGTACACCGAACTGCGGGACGGTGTCACGGCGTTGGACGTGAAGCGGGCCTACGCCAAGGCGTACCTCGGCAAGCCCTTCGTCCGGGTCCGGCCGGCCCCCAAGGCGGCGCAGGACTTCCCGATGCTCAAGGCGGTCGTCGGCTCGAACGTCGCCGAGGTGGCGGTCGCGGTCCGCGGCGACCAGTGCGTCGCGGTGGCGGCCCTGGACAACCTGATCAAGGGCGCGGCCGGGCAGGCGATCCAGGCGATGAACCTGATCTTCGGCCTGGACGAGACGGCCGGACTGCCCACCACGGCGGTGTCGCCGTGAGCCGCCCGCTGTACGTGGTCAAGGTCGGCAGCGCCACCCTCGACCACGGGACGATCCACAAGGAGCTGGCCGACCTGGTGGCCCGGGGCGCCCGGGTCCTGCTGGTCGCCGGCGGTGCCACCGGCATCGAGACCCACTACCGCGCGATCGCCCGCCCGATGCCGCAGCTGCGGCTCGCCAACGGCGACGAGGTGCGCTACTGCCCGCCCGAGGAGATGGCCCACCTGGTCGACGCCTACGAGCGGGTCACCCTGCCCGCCGTCGAGCGGGAGGCACGGGCCCTCGGGCTCGGCGTCTTCACCGCCGTCGCGGCGCGCGGCGGGCTGGTGACCGGGCGGGCCAACCGCCCGCTGAAGGCGCTGTCCGCCGAGGGCCGGCCGATCGTGGTCCGCGACCACCGGGCGGGCGTGCCCGCCCGGGTGGACACCGAGCGGCTGAACGCCCTGCTCGACAGCTACGACCTGGTCTGCCTGTCCGCGCCGGTCGCCGACCCGGACGGCGGCGCCCCGCTCAACGTCGACGCCGACGTGCTCGCGGCGGTCCTCGCCAACGCGCTCGACGCCGACCACCTGCGGCTGGTCACCGGCACCGCCGGACTGCTCACGGACAAGGACGACCCGCGCTCCACGCTGGCCGACGCCTACCCGGGCGACGGAGCGCGGTACGCCGCGGGACGCATGCGGCAGAAGGTCCGCGCGGCCGAGATCGCCCTGGAGGGCAGCGCCGACGTGGCCATCACCGGGCCGCACACCATGGCCGAGCCGGCGAACTGGACCAGGTTCTGGCGGGTGCGCGAGCCCTCCGCCGACCTGAGCCTGCTGACCCGGGTGGTCTCGGTGCCCTCGGTCTCCGGCGACGAGGCCGAACTCGCCACCCTGCTGGCCGAGTGGTGCCGGGAGCGCGGCATGGACGCCGCGGTCGACGAGGTGGGCAACCTCGTCGCCAGCCGCGGCATCGGCCCCCGCCGGCTGCTGCTCCTCGGCCACCTCGACACCGTGCCGCACCGCTGGCCGGCCGAGTGGCGCGACGGCGAGCTGTGGGGCCGCGGCAGCGTCGACGCCAAGGGCAGCCTGGCCAGCTTCCTGGAGGTGCTCGCCCACGCGGACATCCCCGAGGACGGCCAGCTGTGCGTGGTCGGCGCGGTCGAGGAGGAGATCTCCTCCTCCAAGGGCGCCTTCCACGTCCGCGACAACTACCCGGCCGACGCGGTCGTCATCGGCGAGCCCAGCGGCGCGCAGAAGCTGACGCTCGGCTACTTCGGGCTCTTCAAGCTCGAGGTGACGGCGTCGGTGCCCAGCGGCCACTCGGCCGGACAGGACGCGGTCTCCGCCCCCGACCTCCTGATCGAGGCGCTCGGCGGCATCCGGACGGCGGTGCTGGCCGAGGCGGCCGACGCGCTGAGCGCGGTCATCGAGATCAGCAGCGGGACCGGACGCGAGCACAACCACGCCACCGGGATCCTCAACTTCCGGGTGCCGCCCACCGCGGACCTCGCCGCGCTGCGCTCGGCCGCGCTCGACCAGGTCCGTCCCGGGGTGGCCGTCGAGGTGCTGCGGGCCACCCCCGGCTACGTGGGCGGCCGCTCCAGCCCGCTGGTCAAGGTCTTCGGCCGGGCCTTCGCGGACGCCGACATCCGGCCCCGCTTCGTCGTGAAGAAGGGCACGTCGGACATGAACACGCTGGCCACCACCTGGCACGACGTCCCCATGGTGGCGTACGGCCCCGGCGACTCCTCGCTGGACCACACCGACGAGGAACGGATCGGCGCCATGGAGTACCGCACCGCCCGCTCGCTGCTCGCCGACGCCGTCAACCGGTGGTTCGCCCTGCCCGAGGGGAGCCGTCGATGAGCGCGGTGCTCGCCCCGCCGCGGGCCGAGGACGGCCTGCTGTCCGTCCTCACCGACCGGGCCGTACGGGCCCGCCGGCTCGTGGTCGACATGGCCGCCGGGCCGCGCGGCTGCCACCTCGGCGGCAGCCTGTCCGTCCTGGACATCCTGATCGCCGCACTGCACCGGGCCTCGGCCGGGGACGGCACCGAGGTCGTGCTCAGCAAGGGGCACGCCGCCGCCGGCCTCTACGCGGCCCTGCACGTCAGCGGCGTGCTCCCGGAGGACCCGACCCCGCGCTACGGCCTGGCGGGCGAGCCGTTCACCGGCCACCCGGGCCCCAAGGTCCCGGGCGTGCGCTTCCCCACCGGGAGCCTCGGCCACGGCGTCCCGTACGCCGCCGGCTGGGCGCTGGCGCGCAAGCTCGGCGGCCGGAGCGGTCTCGGCATCGCCGTCGCGGGCGACGGCGAGCTCCAGGAGGGCCTGGTCTGGGAGACCTGCCAGGTCGCCGTGGCCCAGGAACTGGGCAACTTCGTGCTGGTGGTCGACCGCAACGGCGGCCAGAACGACGGCCTGGTGGCCGACATCTCGCCGCTGCCCCGGCTCGCCGAGCGGTTCGCCGCCTTCGGGTTCGAGGTCGCCGAGACCGACGGGCACGACCTGGCGGCGCTCACCGAACTGCTGGCCGGCGACCGCGCCGGGGCCCGCAGGCCGCTGGCCGTGATCGCGGCCACCGTCAAGGGGAAGGGCGTGCCCGCCGTGGAGGGCAAGGCCGGCTCCCACTACGTGACCATCGACGCCACGCGCGCCGCCAAGTGGAAGCGAGCGATCCGATGACCCTCTCGGGCCGTGACGCCTACCGTGACGAGCTGACCGGGCTCGCCGCCGAGGACGACACCATCGTCTGCCTGGAGGCGGACCTCGGCGGCAAGGGCCACCCGTTCCAGGCCGCCCACCCCGACCGCTTCTTCAACCTCGGCATCGCCGAGGGCGCCATGGTCGACATGGCGGCCGGCCTCGCCGCGGGCGGGTACAAGCCCTTCGTCAGCACCTTCGCGCCCTTCGCGGCGCTGCGCGCGGCGGAGAGCCTCAAGCTGACGCTGGGCTACCTGAACGCCGGGGTCACCGTGGTGGCGCCCTACGCGGGCGTCTCCGGCGCCTGGTTCGGCACCACCCACCACTGCCTGGAGGACCTCGCCGTCCTGCGCAGCATCCCGGGCGTGGTCATCGCCGCCCCCTACGGGGAGGCGGAGATGCGCGCGGTGGTCCGCGAGGCCGTGCGCTCCGGCCGGCCGCACTACATCCGCACCGGGCGCAACGCCCAGTACCGCTCGCTGGACTGGGAGGGAGCGCAGCCGCCGCTGGTCAACTGGGAGTTCCGGGCCGATCCGGACGAGGTCTGCCTGGTGTCGGTGGGGGAGGAGGGCACCCGCCTGGCGCTGGCCGCGCGGGAGGCCCGCCCCGGCCCGGCCCACGCCCACCTGGTCTACCTGGACCACCCGAACCTGGCCCGCGCCGCGGCCGAACTGTCGCGCCACCACCGGCGGTTCGTCGTGGTCGAGGAGCACCGCGCCCAGGGCGGGGCGGCCGAGGCCCTCGCGCTGCTGATGCCCGGCTGCGAGGTCACCGCGGCGAGCGCGGACCTGACCTGGCCCTCCACCGGCGGCGACCACGAGGAGGTCATGGCCGCGGTCGGACTCTCGCTGCCCGCCGTGCTCTCGGCGGTGGCCCGGGCCGGCGGTGCCGGCCGGCTGCCGGCCGCCGTCGGAGCCTGCGTCCGCTGAGCGGGCGCCCGCCACCCCTTCCGCCGCCTGTCCGGACACCCCGGACCACCCGTCACCCCCTTAGCCCAGCCTGACAAGGAGCACAGCCATGCACATCCTCATGATCGAGTGCAACCCGAACGGGATCGCCGGTATCGCCAACGCCCTGGAGCTGGGGCACGACGTCACCCTGGTCTCGGTCGACCCCGACTTCTACCTCGGCGTCTCGCCGCTGACCGAGGCGGCCTACGCCCACCCGAACTGCCAGGTCGTCAAGAGCGAGCAGGCCTTCTCCATCGACGAGCTGATCGACCTCGCCCAGCAGCTGCACGCCGACAAGCCGATCCACGGCGTCACCACCTACAGCGAGTACCACACGGTGCACACCGCCGCCGTCGCCGAGGCGCTCGGCCTGCCGGGCATGAGCGTCGACGGCGCCCGCAACGCCCGCCACAAGCACCTCACCCGCACCGTCCTGGACGGCACCGGCGTCCGCCAGCCGCGCTTCGCGGTGGCCACCGACCCCGCCGAGGTGGAGGCCGCCGTCCGCGAGGTCGGCTTCCCCTGCGTGGCCAAGCCCTCCGACGGCACCGCCAGCCTCCACGTGCTGCACCTCAAGGACGAGTCGGACCTGCGGGACTACCTCGCCGAGCTCGCCCAGGTCGCCGACTACGGCCGCGGCGTCGTGCGCATCCCGGAGATCGTCATCGAGGAGTTCGTCACCGGCGAGCTGATCTCCGTCGAGTCCTGCGTGCTCGCCGGGGGCGAGGTGGTCCACCTCGGCCTGACCGACCGCTCGCTCAGCGGGTTCCCGTACTTCATCGAGATGGGTCTCACCTACTTCAGCGGCCACCCGCTCCAGGACGAGCTGTTCACCGCCACCACCGCCGTGCTGAACGGCCTCGGCGTGGACTTCGGCTTCATCCACACCGAGTGGCTGCTCGGCCCGGACGGCCCGGTGCTGTGCGAGGTCAACGGCCGCCTGGCCGGCGGGATCGTGCCGACCCTGATGGAGATCAGCTCCGGCGTGGACCCGTACCTGGAGGTGATCCGCCTGGCCCTGGGCGAGCGTCCCGAGCTGGCCTTCCCGCGCGGGACCACCGCCAGCGGCCACTGGTTCGGCTCCCCGGTCGCCGGGACGGTCGAGTCCATCGGGTTCGACGCCCTCACCGACCTGCCCGGCTTCCACAGCGCCCTCGGGTACAAGAAGCCCGGCGCGGCCGTCAACCGGCTCTCCCGCAGCAACTTCGACTGGATCGGCCACGTCATCTTCACCGGCGGCGACCGGGACGAGGCCGCCAAGCGCTGCCAGGACGGCCTGGACCGCATCGACCTGCGCCTGTCGGTCGAGGTGGCCCGGTGAGCGCGGCCACCCCCGAGCAGCGGCGGCCCGCCGTGCTGTCGGGCGTGGCCGTCCCCGCCCTGGACGCCGAGGCGCTGTTCGACGTGACGGTCGAGGACGGGGTCTTCACCCGGATCGAGCCCTCGGGCACCCGCCGCGGCGACGAGCCGGAGCTGTGGCCCGGCTACACCGAGACCCACGCCCACATCGCCCTGCCCGCCAACTTCGACGACACCGCCGAGGACCCGCGGATCATCGCCCTCCAGTACCTCTACCACGGCGTCACCCACGTGGTGGACATGTTCGGCTTCCCGATGGTGGCCGACGCCTGGGAGGCCGGCCGGGCCGAATCGGCCCTGCCGTACCCCGAACTGGTCCACTGCGGCTACGCGGTGACGGCGATGACCAACGCGGCCGGCCTCTCCGGCCACGGCGTGGAGTTCCCGACCCCGGTGTACATGCTCGCGGTCGAGGCCGACCTCGACCAGGCGCTGCGCAACAACGCCGAGCGCGGCGCGACCTTCCTCAAGGTCATGTTCACCGACGGCACCGAGCAGCCCGGCTCCCGGGTGCGCTTCTCCCGCCTCTCGGAGCGGGTGCTGCGGTTCACCGCGCGGATCGCCGCCGAGCGCGGCATCACCGCGGTGATCGACTGCAACACCCTGGAGGAGACCCGCTGGGCCTACGACTGCGGCTTCCGGCTCTTCGCCCACACGGTCCGGGACCGCACCCTCGGCGACGCCGAGTGGAAGGACCTCGCGGGCGCCCGGTTCGTCTCCACCCTGTCCGGCCTGCGCCCGATGATCATGACCGCCGACGACTTCCTCGCCGAGTACGGCCGCGAGGGCTTCGCCGAGACCCAGGACGTCCGCAACCTGGACGCCGTCCGCGGCCTGGAGCAGCCCTACGGGATCACCTACGGCCTCCAGGAGACCCGCACCGGCGCACTGGGCGACATGCGCCGCAACGCCCTGGCCGCGCTGCGCGAGGGCAACCTGCTGGTCGGCACCGACTCGGGCAACACCGGCGCGTACCACGGCTACTCGCTGCTCGGGGAGCTCGACCTGCTGCGCGGGGACGACCCCTCGCTCGCCACGGCGCTGCGCCACCAGGCCACCGTCGGCGGCCGGCGCTACTTCGACGAGCTGCGCGGCGAGTCCGGGGCCGCCCACCCGATCAGCGTCGGGGCGCCGGCCACCTACAACCTGCACACCCCCGGCCGACCGCTCTCCGCGCTGCCCACCGCCACCGTCGTGCGGGGGACGCCGATCGACCGCCCGGCGATCGCCCGGGCCGTCGCCGGACTCCGCGCCGCCGCGGCGGCCGGGACGACCACGGACGAGACGAAGGAGAGGGCCGCACTGTGACCGTCGACCGCAGGCGGGCGCTGATCGGCGTCAACGCCGGCATCCTCCTCGCGAACACCGGCAGCTACATCTGGTTCCCCGTGCTGGTGGCCTCGCTCGGCGGGGTGGACAGCGGCTTCTGGGCCGGCGTCGTGATGGCCATGACGTACGTCGGGCGGCTGCTCGCCACCTTCTTCTACGAGGGCGTCGCGCTGCGCATCGGCATCCGCGGTGCGGTCTTCCTCGGCACCGCGCTGGAGGCGGTGGCGCTGGGCCTGATGGGCTTCGGCAGCGGGGTGTTCGTCTACGCCGTGCTCGCCTTCTTCATCGGCTTCGGCTCGGGCACCTCCTTCCCCGGCCTGAAGAACGTCCTGGCCTCCTACCCGGACGACGAGCGCCCCAAGGCCTTCTCGACCTTCCAGATGGCCGGCCAGGTCGGCGTGTTCGGCGGCGCCATGCTGGGCGCGGTGCTGGCCGACGTCGAACTGAGCACCCTGTTCTCGGTGGTGTTCGCGATCTTCCTCGCGTTCTGCCTGGCGGCCTCGTCGTTCATCCCCCGGGACGGCTTCCAGGCGCCGGCGCCGACGGAGTCCGCCGCCGGGGCCGCCCGCGGGCCGCTGTTCTCCACGGCGGTGTTCAAGGGCATCGACATCCGCGGCGCCACCCGCTACTTCCTGCTCTCGTCCGTGTTCTGGTTCCTGTCGATCGGCTTCATCGTCGGCATCCCGCTGCACATGGAGCGGTACGTGCCGCAGTGGGCGCCCTCCGCGCCGTTCTGGATCACCGGGCTGAGCATCCTGGTGCTCCAGTACCCGGTGTTCAAGTTCCTGATCGGCCGGCTCGACCCGGCCGTGGTGATGGCGATCGGCCTCACCGGCATGACGGTGGCGTTCACCGCCCTCGGCGCGGGGCGCGGCGCGGCCTGGGTGGTGGTCGGGGCGCTGACGGTGGTCCTGGGCGAGATCCTCTTCGTGCCGTCCTTCGACATGTGGATCGCTCGCAAGGTCCCCGAGCGTCAACTCGCCAAGGCGATGGGGGCGATGCACTTCTTCCGCAGCGCCGGGAACATGGCAGGCTCGGTGCTCGCGGGTGTGCTGTTCGACCTGTCGCGCTCCGCCGGGGTGCCGGGCGCGAACTGGTACGTGGACGCGGTGGTCGCCGTCGGCTGTGCGGTGGCCTGCCTGGTGGGCCGGAAGGAGAACGGCGCGGCCGAGGCGTCCCGGAAGGCGGAGGACGACTCGTCGGACGCCGTGGGCGCCGCGTCCGCCTGACAGCACCCGAGCGGTCGCGCGTCGCGGCCGCGGACGGAACGAGAGAGAAAGAGACAGGTAAGAGCAGATGGCTGACATTTGCGTCATCGGCGGGACCCGCTACTTCGGCAAGCTGCTGGTGCGCCGGCTGCTGGCGGCGGGCCACCGGGTCACCCTGATCACCCGCGGCCGGACCCCGGACCCGTTCGGGGACTCGGTCCGACGGCTGCGCGCGGACGTCAACCGTCCCGGCGAGCTGGCCGAGGCGGTGGCCGGGGAGCGGTTCGACGCCGTGGTGCACCAGATGTGCTACACCCCCAACGCCGCGGTGGAGGCCTGTGAGGCCTTCGGGGACCGGGCCGGGAAGCTGGTGCTGACCAGCACCATAGAGGTCTACAACAAGGACACCTTCCGCGGCCCGGTCGCGGCACCGGAGTTCGGCGCCCTCGCCCGCGAGGAGGAGCTCGACCCGGCCGGGTACCCGTACGACCTGACCCTGCCCTGGCAGGACGACGACTACCTGGAGGCCAACTACGGCGAGGGCAAGCGCCAGGCCGAGGCCGCGGTGACCGACCGCGCCCGGGTGCCGGTGGTGCTGGCCCGGGTGGCCCACGTGCTGGCCGAGGAGGGCGACTTCACCGGCCGCTACCGCTTCCACGTCGACCGGATCCGGGACGGGCGGCCCGTGGTGGCCCACGCCCGGCCGGGCCGGACCTCGCTGGTGCGGGCCGAGGACGCGGCCGGCTTCCTCGCCTGGGCGGCCGTGAACGAGGTGACCGGTGCGGTCAACGTGGCCTCCCCGGACACAGCCGACGTCTACGATGTCGTTGCCTCGGTGGAGGGGGCGACCGGGCTGAAGGCCCAGGTGATCGAGAAGGAGGACCCGGCGGGCGATCCCGACCTGTCCCCGTTCTCCTGCCCGGCCGACTTCGCGATGTCGGCCGACCGGGCCGCCTCGCTCGGCTACCGGTTCACCCCCATCGCCGAGTGGCTGCCCGAACTCGGCCGGGCCGCGGCCGCCGAGACCGATCCCACCACCGCCAAGGAGCAGTGATGTTCGACCTCATCGTCATCGTCAGGGTCACCGAGCCGGACGGCGTCCCGGCGGTCGCCGACGCCCTGGCCCGGATGCGGCCGCTGTGCCTCGCCGAGGACGGCTGCGTCAGCTGGGAGGCGTACCACTCGCAGGACGACCCGGGCCGCTTCGTCCTGGTCGAGCGCTGGGCGACCCGGGAGGCCTGGGAGGCGCACGACGGTGGCGACGCGATCCAGAAGGTCTACATCCCGGACATCCTGCCGCGGGTCGAGCGCGAGGTGCACCCCAGCGTCCCGGTGTCCGCGTTCGCCGGCTGAGCGCACTCCACCGCGCCGCGGACGGCCGTGGGCCCCGACCGCTCCCTGGGTTCCAAGGGCGGCCGGGGCCCACGGTCTTTCAGCGCAACACCCGTACGGCGCAAGGCCGTTGCGGCGCCGGGCCGTTACGGCGTACGGCCGGTCAGGCCCGGTCGCAGGCCTGCGCCCGCAGCGCGCGGGCCAGGTCGTCCCGGCGCTCCAGCACCAGGCGGCGCAGCGCCGGCGCGGCCTGCGGGTGCCCCTCGAGCCAGGCGTCGGCCTCGGCCAGGGTCGGCCCGTCGGTCTGGGCGATCGGGAAGAGGCCGCCGACGATCCGCATCGCGATCTCGATGCTCCGCTCGGCCCAGACCCGCTCCAGCAGCTTGAAGTACGGCGCCGCGTAGAGGGCGGTCAGGTCGCGCTGGGCGGGGATCGAGAAGCCGGCGGTGTTGGCCTCGACCAGGGCGCTCGGCAGCTCGTCCGAGTCGATCACGGCCGACCAGGCGGCGGCCTTGGCCTCCGCGGTGGGCCGGGCGGCCAGGCACTGGGTGTGGTGCCGCTTGCCGCTCGCGGTGTTGTCCGCGGACAACTCGGCGGCCAGCTCCTCGTCGCCGGCCTGGCCGGCCGCGGCCAGCGCCAGCCACAGCGACCAGCGCAGGTCCTGGTCGACCTCCAGGCCGTCGATCCGGGCGCTGCCGGCCAGCAGGCCGCGGACCAGGCCGAGGTGCTCGGCGCCGCCCGCGGTCTGGGCGAGGAAGCGGGCCCAGGCCAGCTGGTGGTCGCTGCCGGGGACGGCGCCGCGCAGCTCGCGCAGGGCGCCGTCGGCGAGCAGCCGGCCGCCCTCGCCGCGCCAGGCCGGGTCGGCGTACAGGTCGACGGCGGTCTTGGCCTGGGTGTGCAGCGACTGGAGCACGCCGATGTTGCCCTCCTGGCCGGCGAACCGCAGCACCAGGGCGACGTAGTCGCGGGCCGGCATCAGGCCGTCCCGGGTGAGGTTCCAGACCGCGGACCAGGTGAGCGCGCGGGCCAGCTCGTCGCGGATGTCGCCGAGGCCGGAGCGCAGGTTCTCCAGCGACTCCTCGTCGAAGCGGATCTTGCAGTAGGTCAGGTCGTCGTCGTTGAGCAGCACCAGCGCCGGTCGGGGCAGGCCGGCCGCCTCGGAGACGACGGTCCGGGCGCCGGTGACGTCCAGTTCGATCCGCCCGGTGCGCACCAGGGCGCCGTCGGCGTCCCGGTCGTACAGGCCGACCGCGATCCGGTGCGGGCGCAGCACCTCGCCGTCCTGGAGCACGGCCAGCTCGGTGATCCGGCCCTCGGCGTCGGTGGTGACCTGCGGGGTGAGCGCGTTGACCCCGGAGGTCTGGAGCCAGGCGGCGGCCCAGGCCTTGAGGTCGCGGCCGCTGGTCTCCTCCAGCACCTCCAGCAGGTCGCCCAGCTCGGTGTTGCCGAAGGCGTGGCGCTTGAAGTAGCGGCGGGCGCCCTCGAAGAAGGCCGCCGAACCGACGTACGCCACCAGCTGCTTGAGGACGGAGGCGCCCTTGGCGTAGGTGATGCCGTCGAAGTTGAGCTTGGCGTCCTCGAGGTCCCGGATGTCCGCGGTGATCGGGTGGGTGGTGGGGAACTGGTCCTGCCGGTAGGCCCAGGCCTTGCGCTGGTTGGCGAAGGTGACCCAGGCCGAGGAGTAGCGGGTGCGGGCGCCGATCAGGCCGTAGGAGCCCATGAAGTCGGCGAAGGACTCCTTCAGCCACAGGTCGTCCCACCAGCGCATGGTGACCAGGTCGCCGAACCACATGTGCGCCATCTCGTGCAGGATGACGTTGGCCCGGGCCTCGTAGGCGGCGTCGGTGACCTTCGAGCGGAAGACGAACTCCTCGCGGAAGGTGACGCAGCCGGGGTTCTCCATCGCGCCGATGTTGTACTCGGGGACGAAGGCCTGGTCGTACTTGCCGAAGGGGTACGGGTAGTCGAACTCCTCGTGGAAGAAGTCGAGTCCGAGCTTGGTGACGCCGAGGATCTCGTCCGCGTCGAAGTACGGGGCCAGCGACCTGCGGCACATCGCGGAGAGCGGGATCTCCAGCACGGTGCCGTCGGCCAGCTCGCGGCGGTAGTGGTCGCGGGCGACGTGGTACGGGCCGGCGACGACGGCGGTGAGGTAGGTGGAGATCGGCCTGGTCGGCGCGAACTCCCAGGTGCGGGTCCCGCCGTCGGTGCCGACCTGCTCGTGCGGGGCGTTGGACCACACGTCCCAGGCGGCCGGGGCGGTCACGGTGAAGGTGAAGGGGGCCTTCAGGTCGGGCTGCTCGAAGTTCGCGAACACCCGGCGGGCGTCGGCCGGCTCGTAGTGGGTGTAGAGGTAGGTCTCGCCGTCCACCGGGTCGACGAAGCGGTGCAGGCCCTCGCCGGTGCGGCTGTAGGCGCAGTCCGCCTCCACGGTCAGCACGTTCTCGGCGGCCAGGCCGTCGACGTGCACCCGGGCGCCGTCGTAGGCGGTGGCCGGGTCGAGGGCGCGGCCGTTGAGGGTGACCGAGCGGACGGCGGGGGCGAGCAGGTCCAGGAAGGTGTCCGCACCGGGCTGGGAGCAGCGGAAGGTGACGGTGGTGGTGGAGCGGAAGGTGCCGGCCGCCTGGTCCGGGGCCGAGGTCACGTCCAGCCGGACCTGGTAGCCGTCCACGGCCAGGATGCTGGCCCGCTGCTGCGCCTCGTCGCGGCTGAGGTTCTTGCCAGGCACGGCGGTACTCCTTTGTCCGGCTCGCACGGTGGTGCGCCTGTGGGTGGTGCGGTCTCGGCGCGGGGGTGTGCTCCGCGCGGGGTCATCCTTTCACGCCCCGTACCGCCAGTACCATTGCACAGGCGGCCGCGTCCGTACCGGAATCAGCGGCGCCGGGCGGGTGTTGGCGTCCCCGGGAGGGAACTCCTCCCTGCCTCGGACCACCTCACGAAGGACACCCGCAGTGACGACTGCCGCTGAGCGCAAGACCGCCGACTTCTGGTTCGACCCGGCCTGCCCGTGGGCGTGGATGACGTCCCGCTGGCTGATCGAGGTCCAGCAGCTGCGCCCGGTCGACGTGCGCTGGCACGTGATGAGCCTGTCGGTGCTCAACGAGCACCGGGACCTCCCGCAGGACTACCGGGACTTCCTGGAGAAGGCCTGGGGCGCGGTGCGGGTCTGCGTCGCCGCCGCAGAGCAGCACGGGCCGGAGGTGCTCGGCCGGCTCTACACCGAGCTGGGCGTGCGCTTCCACAACCAGGGCCTGCCGCAGAACCGGGAGACCGTCACGGCCGCCCTGGTGGCCGCGGGCCTGCCCGCCGAGCTGGCCGACGCGGCCGGCACGGACGCGTACGACGAGGCCCTGCGCGCCTCGCACAAGGAGGGCATCACCCTGGTCGGCGAGGACGTCGGCACCCCGGTGATCGCGGTCGAGGGCGCGGACGGCGAGCGGGTGGCCTTCTTCGGTCCGGTGGTCACCCCCGCCCCGAAGGGCGAGGCCGCGGCCCGGCTGTGGGACGGCACCCTGCTGGTGGCCTCCACCCCGGGCTTCTACGAGATCAAGCGCACCCGCACGGCCGGCCCGTCCTTCGAGTAGTCCCGGCACGGAACGCGGCAGGGCCCGGTACCCCATCGGTACCGGGCCCTCGCCGTGCGTGCGTGCGGACCGGAGGTCAGCGCGGGGCGGCGTCCCGGCGCTGCTTGAGCAGCCCGGCGACGGTGAGTGCCGCGACCAGCACGCCGGCCGCGTACAGCTGCTCGCGGTTGCCCTCGGTGGTGGTCATCAGGGCGAGGACGCCGGCCACCGCGGCCATCGCGATCCAGGTCAGGTACGGGAAGCCCCACATCTTCACGGTGAGCAGCTCGGGAGCCTCGCGCTCCAGCCGGCGGCGCATCCGCAGCTGGACCACGCAGATGAACAGCCAGACCACCAGGATCGCCACGCCGGTGGTGTTCATCAGCCAGGTGAACACGGTCTCCGGCCAGAACTTGGCGGCCAGCACGGCGCCGAAGCCGAACAGACAGGAGATCAGCACGGCTCTGCGCGGCACCCCGCCGCTGACCTTGGCCAGCGCCTTGGGGCCCTGGCCGCGGCCGACCAGCGAGTACGCCATCCGGGAGGCGCCGTAGATGTTGGCGTTCATCGCGGACAGCAGCGCGACCAGCACCACCACCTGCATGATCGTTCCGGCGGCGGGCACCCCGAGGTGGCTCAGTACGGTGACGTACGGGCCGTCGGAGACGACCGCCGGGTCCTTCCAGGAGACCAGGGTGACCACCAGGGCCATCGAGCCGATGTAGAAGATCGCGATCCGCCACACCGCGGTGCGCACGGCGTTGGCGACGTTCTTCTGGGGGTCGTCGGACTCGGCGGCGGCGATGGTCACGGTCTCCAGACCGCCGTACGCGAAGACCGAGGCGAGCAGGCCGATGATCAGCCCGTCGACGCCGTTGGGCAGGAAGCCGCCCTGGCCGGTGAGGTTCGCGGTGCCGGGGGCGCCGGGGCCGAGCACGCCGGCGATGCCGAGCCCGCCGAGGACCAGGAAGGTGACGATCGCGGCGACCTTGATCGCGGCGAACCAGAACTCGAACTCGCCGAAGTTCTTCACCGCGGTGAGGTTGCTGGCGCAGAAGAAGACCATGAACAGGCCGACCCAGATCCAGGCGGAGACGCCGGGTATCCAGCCGTTGACGATCTTCCCGGCGGCGGTGGCCTCGGCGGCGACGCCGCAGCAGAGCATCACCCAGTACATCCAGCCGGCCGTGATCCCGGCCCACGGGCCGATCTCCTTCTCGGCGTGCACCGAGAACGATCCGGAGGCGGGGCGGGCGGCGGACATCTCACCGAGCATCCGCATGATCAGCATGACCAGGAGGCCGGAGAGCACGAACGCCAGGATGATCGCCGGGCCGGCGGCCGCGATGCCGGCGCCGGAGCCGACGAAGAGGCCGGCGCCGATCACGCCGCCGAGGGCGATCATGGACAGGTGGCGCTGCTTCAGCCCGTGGGAGAGCTGCTGGCCACCCGACGCCGGGGCGGCGGCCGGCTGGGTGCCGTCGGGGGTCCCGGTCGCCGGTGGGGCGGAAGTGGGGGCCATAGGGGTGGTTCCAGACTGTGCGGTATGCGACATGAGCTGTCCAATATCCGGCGGCACCCTTGTCCATGCCAAGAATGTTCGAATCGGGCCCACCATGCGGACCATGCCGAAACCTACCGTGATCATGCTGTGACCAGGAGTCGTTCCGGTTCGGTTCCGACAACACCCGAGGGCGGGGCTTTGTCCGAAACCGTGCCGTTCGGCCAGTGGATCACCGCGTAGGTTCACAGGTGTTCACTCACCTGGACTCTCACGGAGGAGCCCCGATGGCCACTGCCACCACTTCGATACCGCGCCGCGCCGTCCTCGCCGACCTGCTGCCCGCCGCCTCCACGCGCCTCGGCACCCAGGTCCGCGACCTGGCCCTGGTGGCCGGCGGCGCCGCGCTGACCGGCGTGGCCGCCCAGCTGTCGGTGAACGTCCCCGGCTCGCCGGTGCCGGTCACCGGCCAGACCTTCGCCGCCCTGCTGGTCGGCACCGCGCTCGGCGCCCGCCGCGGCGTCGCCTCGCTCGCGCTGTACCTGCTGGCCGGCATGGCGGGCCTGCCCTGGTTCGCCGGGGGCACCTCGGGCTGGGCGACGGCCTCGTTCGGCTACGTGCTCGGCTTCGTCCTCGCCGCCGCCGTGACCGGCGCGCTGGCCCGCCGCGGCGCCGACCGCAGCCCGGTCGACACCGCCGTCGCCATGGTCCTCGGCAGCCTCGCCATCTACGCGGTCGGCGTCCCGTACCTGGCCGTGTCGCTGCACGTGTCGCTCGCCCGCGCCGCCGAGCTCGGCCTCTACCCGTACCTGGTCGGCGACGCCCTCAAGGCCGCCTTCGCCGCCGGCGCCCTGCCGCTGGCGTGGAAGCTGCTCGGCCGGCGCTGACCCGCCCGGCGCCGACCGGCCGGGCCGAGCGGGCCGAGCGGGCCCCGCGGCGCCCCCGTTGTCGGGCCCGGGCGCACGCGCATGCCACACTCATGGCATGCGCGTGTACCTGGGCTCCGACCATGCCGGATACGAACTGAAGAACCACCTCGTGGAGTGGCTCAAGGGGGCCGGCCACGAGCCGGTCGACTGCGGGCCGCACATCTACGACGCCGAGGACGACTACCCGCCGTTCTGCCTGCGCGCCGCCGAGCGCACCGCCGCCGACGAGGACGCCCTGGGCATCGTGATCGGCGGCTCGGGCAACGGCGAGGCGATCGCCGCCAACAAGGTCAAGGGCGTCCGGGCCGCGCTGGCCTGGAGCGCGCAGACCGCCGAACTCGGCCGTCAGCACAACAACGCCAACGTGATCTCCATCGGCGGGCGCATGCACTCGCTGGAGGAGGCCACCCGGTTCGTCGAGGTCTTCCTCAGCACCCCGTACAGCGGCGAGGCCCGGCACACCCGCCGGATCGAGATGCTGAGCGAGTACGAGACCACCGGCGAACTCCCGCCGATCCCCGCCCACCACCCGCAGGGCTGATCCCGCCACCCACCCTTCCCGACGGCCGGCCGCACGCTCCGCGCGACCGGCCGTCGCCGTCCCCGGAGGCCCCCCGAGGCCGCGTGACGCGCCCGGAACCGCCCCGCACCGCCTGTGGGATCGGCCACAGGCCCCCGCGCGCGGACACCCCCGCGCGCGCGGCGCACGCGCCGTCCGCAGGGTTCCTGCACCCAACCCGCGCACGCCTCCTGACGGCACGCCCGCAACCCTCCCGATCGGCCGAAACCCGGTGGACACCCCGCGCTCCGCCGACGGTGCCCGCCCCCGGCCCGTCGACGCCGGGCGGTGCCCGTGGATAGGGTCGGGCCCCATGGCTGGCAGAGCGCCGGGCACACCGCCCCAGACGACTGCGACGAGGCCCGGCGCCGCCCCGGCGACCGAGTCCGTGACGGCCCGGTTGCGCAAGAGGCTCCGCCGGGTCCGCCGAAGGCTGCGCACGGCCGGTGTGGACTACTTCCGCGGCGGCGCCGCCGACTGGCCGGTGCTCTGCGCGCTCGCCCTGCTGGTCCCGCTGCTGATCCTGCTCAACATCTGGTTGCCCGACTGGGCCCCGCCCACCTCCCTGGTCCTGCCGATCCTGGCCGGCGCCCTGCTGCTGCGCCCCGGCAGCCTGGTGGTGCTCTACGCGCTGGCCGCACTCGGCCTCTCCGCCGAGTCCGTGATCCACACCGGCCAGCGGGTCGCCAGCGACAACCCCGAGGCCTACGTCTACGGCGTGACCCCGGGCGCCGCCCTGGTGGTCGGCGCCGCCGGGGTGGGCGGCCTGCTGCTCGCCCAGTTCCGGGCCCGGGTCGGCGTGCCCTGGTGGGGCGGCTCCACCATGCTGTTCGACCTGCGCGAGCGCCTGCGGGTGCAGAGCCGGGTGCCCGAGCTGCCGGACGGCTGGCACGCGGACATGGCGCTGCGCCCGGCCGGCGGCCAGTCCTTCTCCGGGGACTTCGTGGTCGCCGCCCGCACCGGCCCCGGCCAGCGGCTGCTGGAGGTGGTCCTCGCGGACGTCTCCGGCAAGGGCATGGACGCCGGCTCCCGCGCGCTGCTGCTCTCCGGCGCCTTCGGCGGCCTGGTCGGCTCGCTGCCCGCGCACGACTTCCTGCCCGCCGCCAACGGCTACCTGCTGCGCCAGTCCTGGGAGGAGGGCTTCGCCACCGCCGTCCACCTGGTGCTGGACCTGGACACCGGCGAGTACGAGCTGCTCTCGGCCGGGCACCTGCCGGGCATGCAGCGGTTGGCCGGCGAGGGGCGCTGGGAGGTCAAGCAGGCCGAGGGCCCGCTGCTCGGGATCTACGACGGTGCCAAGTTCGAGGGCGTGCGCGGCCGGCTGAACCGGGGCGACGTGCTGATGCTGTGCACCGACGGCATGGTCGAGGCGCCGGGCCGGGACCTCGGGGAGGGCATGGACCGGCTGATGGGGGAGGCGGACCGGCTGGTTCCCGGCGGCGGACCGGGGACCGGCACGGGCGCCGCGGGCGCGCTGATCGAGACGGTCGCCCGGGACATCAACGACGACCGTGCCGTGCTGCTGCTCTGGCGCGACTGACGCCCGGCTCCGGGCACATGCCGAGGGCAGCCGCCGCTGTCAAGCCTGGCAGCTGATCTTCAGCCAAATCGGACGCCCCGTCGACTGACCGGACCAGCGGCTTCCGTTCCCCGCCCCCGGCAGTTTTCCGGCCGCTCAGCCCGGCCCCGCCGACGATTCGTCAGGACCCCTCCGCTATCGTCCCGGTCGGCGGAAACTCGTCTCGCATCGCAGGATATCGGCGTTGGGCTGACTGTCAGACCTTTACGCAATCGGCACGGTCGACCACACTGAGTCCGGGCGGGACTGTTCAGGATTCGGGGGATGGGGGGCGGCACGTGCGGCACGACAGGCAGCGGTCGACCGTGGGCTCCCTCACCGGCGGTGTGCCGGACGGTCCGCGATTCCGCCTCGGGACCGTCGGACAGGCCGGGGTCCGGCTTTCGCAGGTGCCGCCGGGCGGTGGCACCCCGCTATGAAAACGAGGAAGTGAGTCCGGGTGGCACTCTCCGTCTCCGCTCTGGTCCTGTTCGCGATCCTGTGCATCATCTTCATCCGCAACAAGCAGATGAAGATCCCGCACGCGATCGTCGCCGCCCTGTTCGGCTTCATGCTGCACGAGACCACCGTCGCGGGCTCGATCAACTCCCTGCTGGCCAACCTCGCGCACAGCATCTCCAGCATCACCGGCGGCTGACCCGGGCGGGACGGCCGGGTGAGTCACCGTCACCGGTCGGCCCGTCTGGCCTCCCGCCAGCGCGCGAACAGTCCCCGGGGGCGAGCCGCCGGCGGGGCCGGGGCGCGCGTCGGCGCGGGTGCCACGGCACCCGTCGGCGCGGTCCGCCCCGGTGCCGTCGGCTCGGCCGTCAACAGGACGAACAGCCGCGCCCAGCACAGCCGTTCACCCCGCGGCCAGTCCAGCGCGCGCAGCGCCGCGGACGCCGCCTCCGAGACCTCGCCGCCCACCCGGACCTCGGCGACGTCGTCCCCCGCCTTCCCGCCCAGGAAGAGCTTGACGCCCACGGGCCCGGGCCCGGTCAACTCCGCGCGCAGCGCGGGCGCCAGGGCCGGCAGCACCCGGTGCTCGGCCAGCCAGCGCGCCAGGTGCTCGTTGCCGAAGCCGAACACCGCGGCCGGCCCCTGCACCGCGTACCAGCCCGGGAGTTCGGGCAGGTCCGGGTGGTCGGCGTGGACCCCGCGCCGTTCCGCCAGCTCGACCAGCACGGAGGCGGTGGTGGTCGCCCACAGCTTCACCGCGTTGGCGAGCTTCTCCTCCTCGGTCTGGCCGAGGCCGGGCGCGCAGTCCCACACCACCGGGGCGTCCGCCCGGCCCAGGTGCAGCACGAAGCCGAGGTCGACGTGCCCCGCGCCCTCGTCCCCGGGGTGCTCGCGGACCGCCACCGCGGTGGTGCCGGGGCCGCGGACCACCTCGCCGTCCAGGCGGAACACCTGGCCCAGTCGCGCCATCTCCCGGATCACACAGCGCTGAATGACGGCCAGTCGCTCCTGCGCACGCACCGGGACTCCTCCACCTCGGGAGCGCGGCGGCTGAGCTCGCGCTCGAACTGCGCTCGAACGCCGCCGAGGCTATCGGCCCGACAGCCCGCCGGGAAACCGTCCGGACGCCACGTCCCTCCGGTCGCGGAAAAGTCCCGAATGCCCCACTTTGGGCAGCGGAACCTGAAGGCCGTCCGCCCGGAGGACCCGCATGCCCCGCACCACCGCCCCGCCCCCGCCCGTCCTCCTCGCCCCCGGGTCGCCGCCGTTCGGCCCCGCCGGCTCCGGGCTGGTCGCCGAGATCGAGGCCTACCTCGCCTCGCTGTCCGCCCCCGCGCGCACCCCGGTGCCGTACGTCTGCCCGTACGGCAGCACCCCGAGGCCCTGGCAGGCCGGCCACCCCGAGCCCCGGGCCACCCTGCTCGACCGGGCGCTGGGCCGGCCGGCCCGCCCCGTCCCGGTCGGTGTGGCCGACCACCTCCGGCTCGCCTCCCGCTACATCGGGGCGCACGGCTGGCTCCAGGGCGCGATGTGGGACGAGGCCGGCCGGGTCTGCCTGCTCGGCGCCCAGGCCGCCGTGCTGGCGCACGGCTACGGCACCCCGGCCACCGTGCGCACCGCCCGGGTCCAGCTGATGGAGGTGCTGCACGCCACCGGCCGCCCGGCGCGCTCCCCGGACGAGTACAACGACCGCCCGACCACCCGGGAGGGTGACGTCCACCAGCTGCTGGACCGGGCCGCCGCCCGGGCCGCCCGGCTCGGGCTCTGAGCGCGCCGGGCCCGGAGACGTCGACGGCCCCGGTGCGCTGGGCGTACCGGGGCCGGACCGAAGAGCGGGCGACGAGAATCGAACTCGCGTGACTAGTTTGGAAGACTAGGGCTCTACCATTGAGCTACGCCCGCACGACCTCCGCGGCCGTCACCGGCCGGAAGTTCGGGGGACAGCGTACCTGGTCCGGCCGCCCGAGCGCACCCCGCTTCGCCCGGCGCACCGCGCACCGCGCCCCGCACACCCCTCTTCCGCGCCCGCGCGGAACAAGTCGGCGAGCCGTCCAGGCCCGGCGTGTACGCTTCCTCTCGGCACCACGGGGTGTGGCGCAGTTTGGTAGCGCGTCCGCTTTGGGAGCGGAAGGCCGTCGGTTCGAATCCGGCCACCCCGACAGTGCGGCAGGGTCTCGCCCACCGGGGCGGGGCCCTGTTCTGTATCGGTCCTCCACGGCGGCGGTACGGTGGCGCCTGGCGTCCGCCTTTCGTGGTACCGGTAGGATGGGGCGCTGGCGGTAGTCCCTGTGGCGTCAACCCAGGTCAACCGCCCGAGGGCGAGGAGTCAAGCTCACCGTCCACCCCACGGGAGATGCAGCTCCAACCGCCCATCGCCCGTCTCGTCCGACCCCCCTTCCGGCTCCGGCCGGGTGACGGGGACGGGCGGAGACAACCCGACCGCAAGCCCATAGGAGACCAAACCGTGAAGAGCGCCGTCGAGACTCTGAACCCGACCCGGGTTCGACTCACCGTCGAGGTGCCCTTCGAGGAGCTCAAGCCCAGCCTCGACGCGGCGTACAAGAAGATCAACCAGCAGGTCTCGGTCCCGGGCTTCCGCAAGGGCAAGATCCCGAACCGGGTCATCGACCAGCGCTTCGGCCGTGGTGCCGTGCTGGAGGAGGCCGTCAACGACGCCCTGCCGCGCTTCTACACGCAGGCCGTCGACGAGGGCAAGATCGAGGTCCTCGGACAGCCCGACATCACCAACATCGAGGGTGTCGAGAAGATCGCCGACGGTGGCGACCTCAAGTTCACCGCCGAGGTCGACGTCCGCCCGGAGGTCACCCTGCCGGAGTTCTCCTCCATCGAGGTGACCGTCGACCCGATCGCCGTCTCCGACGAGGACGTCGAGAAGTCCCTGGAGCAGCTGCGCGAGCGCTTCTCCTCGGTCAAGGACGTCGAGCGCGCCGCCGCCGCCGGTGACACCGTGGTCGTGGACCTCGTCGCCAAGGTCGACGGTGAGGTGCCGGAGGACGGCACCGCCACCGGCGTCAGCTACGAGATCGGCTCGGGCCGCCTCATCGACGGCATCGACGACGCGGTCGTCGGCCTGTCGGCCGGCGAGCAGAAGACCTTCGAGACCGAGCTCAAGGGCGGCACCCAGGCGGGCAAGACCTCCGAGGTCACCGTCACCGTCACGGCCGTCCAGGAGAAGGAGCTGCCCGAGCTGGACGACGAGTTCGCCCAGCTGGCCAGCGAGTTCGACACCCTGGAGGACCTGCGCGCCGACTCCCGCAAGCGCCTGGAGCGCATGAAGGAGTACGACCAGGCCACCCAGGCCCAGGAGAAGGTCCTGGACGCGCTGCTCGCGCTGGTTGAGATCGAGTACCCCGAGAAGCTCCTCAAGGACGAGGTCGAGACCCGCAAGCACAACCTGGAGCACCACCAGCTCCAGCCGATGGGCCTCACCATCGACGCGTACCTGGAGACCCAGGGCAAGACCCGCGAGGAGTGGGACGCGGAGATCGAGGAGCAGGCGAAGAAGGGCATCAAGACCCAGTTCGTCCTGGACCAGATCGTCGCCGACGAGGAGCTGGGTGTTAACCAGGAGGAGCTGACCGAGCACCTCATCCGCCGCGCCGCCGGCTCCGGCCTCACCCCGGACCAGTTCGCCCAGCAGGTCGTCCAGGGCGGCCAGGTTCCGCTGCTGGTCGGCGAGGTCGCCCGCGGCAAGGCGCTGGCCACCGTGGTCGAGGCCGCCAAGGTCGTCGACACCGAGGGCAACGAGATCAACTTCGACGACGAGGACGAGGCCGACGAGTCGCAGTCGGGCGAGGCCGTCGAGGCCGAGGCCGCCGCCGAGGAGAAGACCGAGGCCTGAGTGCCCCGGTAGCCCCTTCAGGCCGCAGCGGGCCCGGACGCCGTACGGTGTCCGGGCCCGCTGTCGTCCCTGCTGCGGCCGCCGCGACCCTGCGCTCACAGCGAACAGTTCTGCGTGAGGGATTCTGCGGCCCGGCCTGCGCGTTAGGGTCCTTGGACAGCAACAATCACGACGTGATACCCGGTAGCTGTGCGCCCGGTGACGGCCGCGGAGCGACCGTCCAAATCGACTGAGCAGGTGGCTAAGTGACGTTCCCGCAGATGCAGATGCCTGGCCCGATGGTGCCGCACGCCGCCGCTGGTGACGTGCTCGGCGGCCTTGGCGACCAGGTCTACAACCGGCTGCTCAACGAGCGGATCATCTTCCTCGGCCAGGCGGTCGACGACGACATCGCCAACAAGATCACCGCGCAGCTGCTGCTGCTGGCCGCGGACCCGGACAAGGACATCTTCCTCTACATCAACTCCCCGGGCGGCTCGATCTCGGCCGGCATGGCGATCTACGACACCATGCAGTACATCAAGAACGACGTCGTCACCATCGCGATGGGCATGGCGGCCTCGATGGGCCAGTTCCTGCTGACCGCGGGTGCCCCGGGCAAGCGCTTCTCGCTGCCGAACTCCACCATCCTGATGCACCAGCCCTCCGCGGGCCTCGGCGGCTCCGCCACCGACATCCGGATCCAGGCCGAGCAGCTGCTCCGCACCAAGAAGCGGATGTCCGAGCTGATCGCCCACCACAGCGGCCAGTCCTTCGAGCAGATCACCGCCGACTCCGACCGCGACCGCTGGTTCACCCCGGAGGAGGCCCTGGAGTACGGCCTCATCGACGCGATCATGCACAGTGCCGCGGACGTCCCCGGCGGCGGCGGCACGGGCGCTGCCTGAGCCTCGGCCCGGCCCGCGAGACCACAGCCCCAACGCCCCGGAGGACAAGGACCCCCATGAACATCCCCAGCCTGTCGGCCGCCAAGGCCCGCGTCGAGGACATGCGTGCCGAGGGCCGCTACATCGTCCCGCGCTTCGTCGAGCGCACCACGCAGGGCATCCGCGAGTACGACCCGTACGCCAAGCTGTTCGAGGAGCGCATCATCTTCCTCGGCTCGCAGGTCGACGACGTCTCGGCGAACGACATCATGGCGCAGCTGCTGTGCCTGGAGTCGATGGACCCGGACCGCGAGATCCAGATGTACATCAACTCGCCCGGCGGCTCGTTCACGGCCCTGACGGCCATCTACGACACCATGCAGTACGTGAAGCCGGACATCACCACGGTCTGCATGGGCCAGGCGGCCTCCGCCGCGGCCGTGCTGCTCGCCGCCGGCACCCCCGGCAAGCGGATGGCGCTGCCGAACGCCCGCATCCTGATCCACCAGCCGTACACCGAGACCGGCCGCGGCCAGGTGTCCGACCTGGAGATCCAGGCCAAGGAGATCTTCCGGATGCGCGAGCAGCTGGAGGAGATGCTCTCCAAGCACTCCAACAAGTCGCCGGAGCAGGTGCGCGACGACATCGAGCGCGACAAGATCCTCACCGCCGAGGAGGCCGTCGAGTACGGCCTGGTCGACCAGATCATCACCACCCGCAAGACCTCGCTGACCTCCTGAGGTCGGCTCCCTCCCGGCCCGCGACCGGGCCGGAGGGTCCCGTCGGGGCGGGGGGTTTACCCTGGTATTGACCCCGCCCCCTACCCCCCCCCGGACCCCCCGCCACAACCCCTTTCTTCCCCCCCCCCCCCCAAACCCAGGCACACA
>NZ_JBVKDS010000001.1:63804-254679 GCF_055633695.1 Kitasatospora sp. NPDC114501
CCCCGGAAAGCCCCCGCGTCCCCTTGGGGTGGCCCCCCACCCCCTCCGCAAACTGTAGCGGGCGCCCCCGCGGGCACGGCGGCCCCCCCGGGCCCCCCCCCCCGCCCCGGCCCATCCGCGGGCCCGCGCGACGGCATCTGTTCGGTATCAATTCGCCCAGGGCGTAGGGCAGACCTGGCGAAGAGGCCGGAATCACGGGCCCGGCAGAGTACCGTCGGATAGCGAGACCGAGCGCCGTCGGCGTTGACGGTCCACAGCACCAGGCCCCGGAACCCCTGCGGGGCCCCTGGCGAAGGGGAAGCACCTCGTGGCACGCATCGGAGACGGTGGCGACCTGCTCAAGTGCTCGTTCTGCGGCAAGTCCCAGAAGCAGGTGAAGAAGCTGATCGCCGGCCCAGGCGTGTACATCTGCGACGAGTGCATCGACCTGTGCAACGAGATCATCGAGGAGGAACTCGCCGAGACCTCCGAGGTGCGCTTCGAGGAGCTCCCGAAGCCCCGCGAGATCTACGAGTTCCTGGACCAGTACGTGGTCGGCCAGGACCTCGCCAAGAAGGCGCTGTCGGTCGCCGTCTACAACCACTACAAGCGCGTCCAGGCCGGCGAGGCGGGCCGCAGCGGTGGCAACGGCCGCGAGGACGCCATCGAGCTGGCCAAGTCGAACATCCTGCTGCTGGGCCCCACCGGCTCCGGCAAGACGCTGCTGGCGCAGACCCTGGCCCGGATGCTGAACGTGCCGTTCGCGATCGCGGACGCCACCGCGCTGACCGAGGCCGGCTACGTCGGCGAGGACGTCGAGAACATCCTGCTCAAGCTGATCCAGGCGGCCGACTACGACGTCAAGAAGGCCGAGACCGGGATCATCTACATCGACGAGATCGACAAGGTCGCGCGCAAGAGCGAGAACCCGTCGATCACCCGGGACGTCTCCGGCGAGGGCGTGCAGCAGGCCCTGCTGAAGATCCTGGAGGGCACCACCGCCTCGGTGCCGCCGCAGGGCGGGCGCAAGCACCCGCACCAGGAGTTCATCCAGATCGACACCACCAACGTGCTGTTCATCGTCGGCGGGGCGTTCGCCGGCCTGGAGCGGATCATCGAGGGCCGCGCGGGTGCCAAGGGCATCGGCTTCGGCGCCAACATCCGCTCCAAGCGGGAGTCGGACGCCAGCGACCACTTCCGCCAGGTGATGCCCGAGGACCTGGTGAAGTTCGGCATGATCCCCGAGTTCATCGGCCGTCTGCCGGTGATCACCAGCGTCCACAACCTGGACCGCGAGGCGCTGCTCCAGATCCTCACCGAGCCGCGCAACGCGCTGGTCAAGCAGTACCGCAAGCTGTTCGAACTGGACGGCGTGGAGCTGGAGTTCTCCCGGGACGCGCTGGAGGCGATCGCCGACCAGGCGATCCTGCGCGGCACCGGCGCGCGCGGGCTGCGGGCCATCATGGAGGAGGTGCTGATGTCCGTGATGTACGAGGTCCCCTCGCGCCAGGACGTCGCCCGCGTGGTGGTCACCGGTGACGTGGTCTCCAAGCACGCCATCCCCACCCTGGTGCCGCGCGACATGATCAAGCGCGAGCGCCGGGAGAAGAGCGCCTGACCCGGGCCTTCCGCACGCCGAAGGGGCCCCGCACCGGATCCGGTGCGGGGCCCCTTCGCGTGCTGCGCCCTACTTGGCGACCTTCATGGCGTCGCGGATCGCCCGGGTCTTCTCCGCGGCCTGGTCCGGGGTGATGCCCTGGCCGCCGGTGTCACCGGTGGCGGTCAGGCTCATCTTGGTGAAGGTCACCCGGCCGTAGGTGGACTTGTCGGCCCACACGCAGACCGTCGAGCCGGTCTTGCCGGCGAGGACGCTCATGACGCCGCAGCTGAGCTTGCCCGCGGAGGCACGGCTGTCCTTCGCCGGGTAGTCGGCCATCGGCGTGGTCCAGGTCGCCGCGCCGCTCGAGGACTTCGACTCGGTGATGATCTGGTCCGGGTCGTTGATGTCCCCGTAGATGCCGACCACCGACAGCGAGTCCACGTTCTTGACGTCGGTGCCCTTGCTGTAGCTGGCAACCAGCGCGTGCAGGTCCTTGCCGACCTTCGCGACGTCGGGCTTGCTCATGTCGGCGGCCTCCTCCTTCGCCGACTTCTGGACGTAGCCGTCCAGCAGCGTCTGCGGGGCGCTGAGCTTGTACTGGCCGCCCGCGTCGCTGCCGCCGAGGAACTTCCACGCCGCGAAGCCGCCGCCGCCCAGCACCAGCGCGCCGATCACCAGGCCGATGACCAGGCCGCCCTTGCCCTTGGGCTGGGGCGGCGGCGGGTAGCCCGGCTGCCCGTACGGGGCCTGCGGCGGCACGCCGTACGGCTGCTGGGGCGCGCCGTAGGGCTGCTGCTGCGGATAGCCGTACTGGGGCTGGGGCGCGCCGTAGGGCGGCTGCGGCTGGCCGTACTGCGGCTGGCCCCCGTAGGGCTGCGGCTGTCCCTGCGGGTACTGCTGTCCCTGGCCGTACATCTGCGTCTGCGCTCCCCCGCCGCATCCGCGGCCTGTCGTGGTGTCCGGTCGTTCCGTACCCGTCCGTTCCGCCGGACGAGTGCCCGGGCACGGTACCGCACGGCGCCCGGCCGGGGCCCGTCCGGGCGCGGCGGGTCCGCGGACCGAAAGCGGTTCGTGACCCACCCCCCGGTTACGTAAACTGTGCGTCGTGACCGACACGACGAACCAGCGCCCCGTGAGCACCTCTGCCGGGGACGAAGCAGCAACCCTCCCGACGACCTACACCCCCGCGGACGTAGAGGGCGAGCTGTACGAGCGCTGGGTAGAGCGTGGGTACTTCACGGCGGACGCGAAGAGCGACAAGCCGCCGTTCACCATCGTCATCCCCCCGCCGAACGTCACCGGCAGCCTGCACCTGGGCCACGCCTTCGAACACACGCTGATCGACGCCCTGGTCCGCCGCAAGCGCATGCAGGGCTATGAGGCCCTGTGGCAGCCCGGCATGGACCACGCCGGCATCGCCACCCAGAACGTGGTCGAGCGCGAGCTCGCCAAGGAGGGCAAGTCCCGCCACGACCTGGGCCGCGAGGCCTTCGTCGAGCGCGTGTGGAAGTGGAAGGCGGAGTCCGGCGGCCAGATCTCCGGCCAGATGCGCCGGCTCGGCGACGGCGTGGACTGGTCCCGCGAGCGCTTCACCATGGACGAGGGCCTGTCCCAGGCCGTCCAGACCATCTTCAAGAAGCTCTACGACGACGAGCTGATCTACCGCGCCGAGCGCATCATCAACTGGTGCCCGCGCTGCCTGACCGCCATCTCGGACATCGAGGTGGAGTACCAGGACGACGACGGCGAGCTGGTCTCGATCCGCTACGGCGAGGGCGAGAACTCCATCGTCGTCGCGACCACGCGCGCCGAGACGATGCTGGGCGACACCGCGGTCGCCGTCCACCCGGAGGACGAGCGCTACAAGCACATGGTCGGCACCGAGATCGAGCTGCCGCTGACCGGCCGCCGGATCCCGATCGTCGCCGACTCCCACGTCGACCCGGAGTTCGGCACCGGCGCCGTCAAGGTGACGCCCGCGCACGACCCGAACGACTTCGAGATCGGCCAGCGGCACAACCTGCCGAACATCGCCGTCATGGACGAGCACGCCGTCATCACCGTGCACGGCCCCTTCCTCGGCCTGGACCGCCTGGAGGCCCGCTCGGCGATCGTCGCCGCGCTGCGCGCCGAGGGCCGCATCGTCGCCGAGAAGCGCCCGTACGTCCACTCGGTGGGCCACTGCTCGCGCTGCAAGACCACCATCGAGCCGCGGCTGTCCATGCAGTGGTGGGTCAAGGTCGGCCCGCTCGCCCAGGCCGCCGGTGACGCGGTCCGCGACGGCAAGGTCAAGATCCACCCGCAGGAGATGGAGAAGCGGTACTTCGACTGGGTCGACAACCTGCACGACTGGTGCATCTCGCGCCAGCTGTGGTGGGGCCACCGCATCCCGGTCTGGTACGGCCCGAACGGCGAGATCGTCTGCGTCGGCCCCGACGAGCAGCCGCCGACCGGCGAGGGCTGGCACCAGGACACCGACGTCCTGGACACCTGGTTCTCCTCCGGCCTGTGGCCGTTCTCCACGCTCGGCTGGCCGGAGCAGACCGAGAGCCTCGCGAAGTTCTACCCGAACTCCGTCCTGGTCACCGGCTACGACATCCTGTTCTTCTGGGTCGCCCGGATGATGATGTTCGGCCTCTACGCGATGGACGGCACCCCGCCGTTCCACACCATCGCGCTGCACGGCATGGTCCGTGACCAGAACGGCAAGAAGATGTCGAAGTCCTTCGGCAACGTGGTCAACCCGCTGGACTGGATGGACAAGTACGGTTCCGACGCGCTGCGCTTCACGCTGGCGCGTGGTGCCAACCCGGGCGTCGACGTGCCGATCGGCGAGGACTGGGTCCAGGCGGCCCGCAACTTCGCCAACAAGATCTGGAACGCGACCCGCTTCGCGCTGATGAACGGCGCCACCGTCGAGGGCCCGCTGCCCGCGCCGGAGGAGCTGACCGCGACCGACCGCTGGATCCTGTCGCGCCTCAACAGCACCGTCGCCGAGGTGGACGGGCTGTACGAGGACTACCAGTTCTCCAAGCTCTCCGAGGCGCTGTACCACTTCGCGTGGGACGAGGTCTTCGACTGGTACGTCGAGCTCTCCAAGACCACCCTGGCCAAGGGCGGCCCGCAGGCCGACGCCGCGCGCCGGGTGCTCGGCGAGGTCCTGGACGTCACGCTGCGCCTGCTGCACCCGATCGTGCCGTTCGTCACCGAGACCCTGTGGACCACGCTGACCGGCGCCGAGTCGGTGGTCATCGCCGACTGGCCGCAGGACAGCGGCTACCGTGACGCCGCGGCCGAGGCCGAGATCGCCACGCTGCAGCAGGTCGTGACCGAGGTCCGCCGGTTCCGTTCGGACCAGGGGCTCAAGCCGGGCCAGCGCGTCCCGGCGCGGCTGGAGCTGGGCGCCACCGTGCTGGCCGCCCACGAGGACGCGATCCGCTCGCTGCTGCGGCTGACCGTCCCCGAGGAGGGCTTCACGGCCACCGCCTCGCTGCCGGTGGCCGGTGCCACCGTCTCGCTGGACCTCTCCGGCACCATCGACGTCGAGGCCGAGCGCAAGCGCCTGGCCAAGGACCTCGCGGCGGCCGAGAAGGAGAAGGCCCAGACCACCGCCAAGCTCGGCAACGAGGCGTTCCTCGCCAAGGCGCCGGACGAGGTGGTCGCCAAGATCCGTGGCCGCCAGGAGGCCGCCGAGGCCGACATCGCCCGGATCACCGCCCAGCTCGCGGCGCTGCCGCAGGGCTGAGCCCGGACCGGTCCCGAGGGGCCGCACACCGCGACACGCGGGGTGCGGCCCCTCGGGCTTTTTTCCGGGGCCCGCTTCCGGAACGGCTTCCCGGGTGCATTCACTACACCGAATAGCCCAGGAACATTGCTCCCTTCCGGCGAATTATCATCCTGCGACCGGGTGAGGTCCTATTCCGAGCGAATTGATTCCGGTCTTGCCCGCGCGCGTTCGCGGAAGTTTGCAGGTCCGCTGTGTACCGTGTGCACGGAGTTTCCGAATGGGCGTTTCCGCTGAGCGTTCCTGCTGAGCGACGGACGGGAGGGCATGGCGTGGTGGTGACCGAGGAGTTGGCCGACGAACTGCCTGCCGAGGTGGTCGAGGAGGCCAAGGCCAGGGCGGCGACCCTGCTGCTCGCGTTCCGGCACGGGAACCAGCTCGCGTTCGACCACGAGCTGGACCTGCTGTTCGCCGAGCACGCCGAGCGGGAGGTGACCACCCTGCTCACCTGGATCGCCGCCGAGGCCGTCCGCAAGGCGTACGCCCCCGAGGTCGGCGACCGGGTGCTGCGGGCGATGGCCCGGCGCGCCCCGGACGACACCGGCGGGGTCGAGGTGGACGAGGAGACCGCGAGCGCCGCCCAGCTGATCGAGGCGGTGGCGGCCGGCGAGGTGGCCGAGGTCCGCGGCCTGGTGGCGGCGACGCCCGACACCACCTTCCTGCTGGGCGGTTTGCTGCAGGGCGTCGCGATGATGCTGCCGCTGCTGCCGGACGGTGAACTGGCCGAGATCACGGCCGAGTTGCGCCGTCGGCACGGCGGCGCCGCGCATGTGCCGGAGGCCCGGGCCGGGGTCTGAGCCCGGGCCGCCGGCAGGCCGGACGCGCCGGTCACGGCATGGCGTGCAGGTGCGAGCCGATGGTGTTGGCGACCGGGTTGCCCGCCTTGGCGTCCCAGTTGGTCGACCAGGTCATCGCGCCGCCGATGCCCGGCCACGTGGTGTCCGGCCGGTAGCTGCCGCAGTTCGTGCCGGAGGCCAGGCAGTCCAGCGCGTTGTTGACGGTGCCGGCGGAGATGTACCCGCCGCCCGCGGCGCTGGTGGAGGCCGGCACTCCGAGGCCCACCTGATCGGGCCGCAGCCCGCCCTTGAGCTGGATGCAGGCCAGCGCGGTGAGGAAGTTCTCGGTGCCCTGGGAGTAGACGTTCCCGTCGCAGCCGTTCATCGCACCGGAGTTGTAGTACTGCATGTTGACGATGGTGAGGATGTCCTTCACGTTCAGCGCCAGTTTGAAGTACTCCATGCCGGTCGACTGCATGTCGATCGTCTGCGGCGCCATGGTGAGGACGAATCCGCTCCCCGCCTTTGCCGCCAGGGCGTGCAGCGCCTGGCCCATGTAGGTGGAGCTGATGCCGTTCTCCAGGTCGATGTCGATCCCGTCGAAGCCGTAGTCCTGCATCAGCGCCCAGGCGGTGCTGGTGAAGTTCGCGGCGGAGGCGGAATCGCCCACCCAGACCGTGCCGTTCTGCCCGCCGATCGAGAGCACCACCCGTTTCCCGGCGGCCCGCTTGGCCGCGATGTCGGCCTTGAACTGGGCGTCGGTGTAGCCGCCGAGGCGGGAGGAGAGGGCGGGGTCGAGGGTGAAGCTCAGGCCGCCGCGGGTGGCGGTGGCGTCCGCGAAGGAGACCGCGATGATGTCGTAGGCGGCGGGGACGTCGCTGATCCGCTGGACGGTGGCGCCGTTGTCGAAGTTCTGCCAGTAGCCGGTGAGGATGTGCTTGGGCAGGCCCGGGGGCTTGGTCGGGGTCGCCGTCGTCGTCGCGGTCGGGGAGGAGCTGCCGGTCCCGGTGGCCGTCGGGCTCGGCGAGGCGGTCGCGGTGCTGGTCGCGGTCGGGCTCGGGGACGGCTGGGGTCCGCCGGGCCCGAGCAGCGAGACGTCGTCGGCGGCGAAGGCCGGCTGCCCGTACCAGCCGTGCAGGTAGACCGTGACGCTGGTGGTGTTCGGGCCGGTGGTGAAGCCGGTGCTCAATTGGGACCAGGCGGTGCCGCCCGGGGTCCAGGTGCTGGGCTCGGTGCCGCCGGTGCCGCGGGCACCCAGGTAGACGTACGAGCCCTGCACCCAGGAGCTCAGGGTGTACGAGGAGGAGGGCTTCACCGCGACGGTCTGGGTGCACTCGCCGGTGTCGCTCCCGGCCGGGGTGGACCGCAGGGCGTAGCCGCCGGAGTGGGGGGTGGTGTTCTGGACGGTGCCGCTCGAACAGGTCCAGCCGGTCAGGTTCCCGCTCTCGAAGCCGCCGTTGGTGATCAGGTCGGTGTCGGCGGCGTGGGCGCCGGTGCCGCCGGCCAGGACGAGTCCGCCCAGGCCGATGACCAGGGCGCTCGCTCCGGCGAGCAGTGAGTGGACGGCGCGCGGGCGCCGGTGTCGGGCAGGTGGCATGACTCCATCTCCAGTGGGGGAGGCCCGGCGGCGCCTCGTGGGGGAGGAGCGCCGTCCGGGGTGTCGATGGTGCGCGTGGGAGCTACCGACAACTCAAGTCCCTGTCGGGAAAGGAGACTTGCCTCACAAGGTGGAGTAGACCAATTCTGCTGTCAAGGGGGCCTCAGGCGGCCAGCAGCTCGGACTCGATCCCGGCCGACTCGGCGATCGCCGCGGTCAGCGCGGCGATCCGGGCCGAGGCCAGGCCGTCCCCGTACGGGCTGGGGGTGGCCGCCAGCCGGGCGAGGCGCTCGGGGGTGTCGGAGAGCCAGGCGCGGGACAGGGTGCCCAGCTCATCGCCGGGCCGCACCAGCGCGGCGAAGCCGGCCGCCACCGCCTCCGGGCGCTCGGTGGAGCGGCGCACCACCAGCAGCGGGCGGCCGAGCACGGTGCACTCCTCCTGCACTCCGCCGGAGCCGGAGACCAGCAGCGCCGCGTGGCTCGCCAGGCCCAGGAAGTCGCCGTAGCCGACCGGACCGGTGACTGCCAGGCGTTCCAGCAGGCCGTCCAGGCCGAAGCGCTCGACGGCGGCCCGGGTGCGCGGGTGCATCGGGAACAGCACCGGGGTGCCGGCCCGGGCGATCCGGTCCAGCTCGGCGAGCACCGCGCCGAGCGCCTCGGCGGTGTCGGTGTTCTCCGGGCGGTGCACGGTGGCCAGCACGTACGCGTCCGGGCGCAGCCCGTGCGCGGCGAGCAGCGCGGCGCGGGCGGGCGCGTCCGGCAGCTGACGGCGGACCACCTCGACGACGGTGTTGCCGGTGAGCTCGATCCGCTCCTCGGCCAGCGACTCGGCGCGCAGGTTGGCGACGTTCTCGCCGGTGGCGGCGCAGAGCAGGTCGGAGACGTGGTCGACCATCACCCGGTTGTGCTCCTCGGGCATGGCCCGGTCGAAGCTGCGCAGCCCGGCCTCGACGTGGACCAGCGGGATCTCCCGGGCGTTGGCGGCCAGCGCGCCGGCCAGGGTGGCGTTGGTGTCGCCCTGGACGACCACGGCGACCGGGCGGTCCTCGGCGAAGGCGGCGTCCAGTTGGCCCAGCGACTGGGCGATCTGGCCGGCCCGGGGGCGGCCGCCGACACCGGTGAGCAGCTCGGGCTCGGGCAGGTCGAGGTCGCGCAGGAAGCGGCCGGACATCGCCTCGTCCCAGTGCTGGCCGGTGTGCACCAGCCGGGTGGCGTCGCCGAGCTCGTGGATCAGCGGGGCGAGCTTGACCAGCTCGGGGCGGGTGCCCAGGACGACGGCGACGCTGGACGGGGGCAGGCACGGGCTCATGCGGGAACTCCGGAGGCGGTGGGGGAGGGGAGGCGAGGGGGTGGGGGCGCGGGCGCGGGGCTCACGACTCGAGCGCGGTGGGGGCGCCCAGGGAGACCTTCTCGGCGTTGCGGCGGGTCTTGGCCCAGCCGTTGCGGCCGAGCAGCATCCGGACGGCGGCCCGGGTGGCGACCACGAACAGGTGGTAGGCGTAGAGCCAGACCAGGACGCCCCAGAGCAGGCCGGTGAGCCGGCCGCGGTCGGCGTGGACGAGCCGGCGGTAGGCGAAGCCCCAGAACACCATCGGCAGCGTGGCGAGCACGAAGACGAGCAGCATCCACGGGCCGAACCTGAGCTGGAACTCGGCGGTCTCCTCCGGGAAGAGCACCAGCCCGGCGCCGGTGATCCCGAGCGAGAGCGGGAAGAGCAGCACCAGCAGGACGCAGACCACCGGCTGGAGGAAGGTGTACAGCACCTCGGCCTTGCCGGCCACGGTGTAGTGCGGGGAGCGCAGCACCCGGCCGGTGTAGCGCAGGCACTGCATGTTGCCCTGGGCCCAGCGGGTGCGCTGGGTGAGGAAGCGGCGCAGCGAGATCAGGCCCTCCTGGGAGACCTGGGCCTCGGTGACGTGGGTGAGCCGCCAGCCGGCCAGCCGCAGGTCGAGGCCGGACTCGTAGTCCTCCAGCAGGGCGCGCTCCGGCCAGGGGCGCCCGGCCCGGCCCTCCTCGGCGGTCAGCGAGTCGAGGGCGGTGAGCCGGACGAACTGGCCGTTGCCGCCGAGGCCGACGCTGCCGGTGCGGCGGCGCAGCAGCTGCATGCCGGCGTTGTTGGCCTGGAACTCGACGTCCTGCATCCGCACCAGCGCGCGGGCCAGGGCGTTGGCGGCCCGGCCGCGGCCGGGCAGCGGGAGCTCGTCGTCGGCGTTGCGCATCCGGACGCCGATCTGGACGGCGCCGGTGTCCGGCCGGCCGAGCGCCTTGGCGTTGCAGACCTGGGCGAGGGTGCCCGGGTCGAGCTGTCCGTCGGCGTCGACCACGCCGATCACCACCCGGGAGCGGTCGGTGTCCTCGGGCAGCCAGGCGGAGATCTCCCGGTAAGCGGCGTTGAGGGCGGCGCCCTTGCCGATCCGGGCGTGCGGGCGGCGGCGCTGGACCAGGTGGACCCGCGGGTCGCGGGCCGCGGCGGCGAGCACCAGTTCGCGGGTGGCGTCCTCGCTGTCGTCGTCGATCACCCAGAGGTGGGCCTCGGGCGCGCTGGTCCGCAGGCCGTCCAGGGTCTGGGTGACCACGGCCTCCTCGTCGCGGCAGGGGATCACCAGGTGCCACTGGAGGGCGGCGGGGTCGCCGGGCTCGGCGGGCCGGTTGTGCCGGAAGGCGTGCCGGGAGCCCGCCCAGTACACGAGGAAGCGTCCGAAGACCAGGGCCAGGTAGCCGACGAGGGCCAGGGAGATCAGTCCGGCGAGCCAGACGACGGCGTCCCGGTGAAGCACGATCCACTCGTGCAGGGCGTCGGACATGGCGCAGTGCTCCTCGTGATCAAAGGCTAGAGACCCCTATCGGCTGCGAATCGATGCTTCGTTGCGGTTCGTAATCGCCAAATCAATAGTAAAGGGAGGAAACTAGATGATCATGGGAAAGAACGGGCAAAGTGGTCGTTCTCACCCCGTGAGGAGGACCGGCCAGCGCTCCGTAGACTGTGGTCGTGAGCGACAAGGCCGACCCGAACCCGTACACCATCCGCCCCGCCGACGGCGGCACCGGAGACGCCCTGCGTGACGTCGAGGCGGAGCTCTCCGAGCGCTGGCCGGAGAACAAGCTGGAGCCCTCGCTCGACCGGATCGAGGCGCTGATGGACATCCTGGGCCAGCCCCAGCGGTCCTTCCCCTCCATCCACATCACCGGCACCAACGGCAAGACCTCCACCGCCCGGATGATCGAGCAGCTGCTCAACGCCTTCGAGCTGCGCACCGGCCGCTACACCAGCCCGCACGTGGAGTCCGTCACCGAGCGGATCAGCCTGGACGGCGCCCCGATCACCCCCGAGCGCTTCGTCGAGGTCTACCGCGACATCGAGCCCTACGTGCGGATGGTCGACGCGGCGCAGCCGGTGCCGATGTCCTTCTTCGAGGTGCTGACCGGCATGGCCTACGCCGCCTTCGCCGACGCCCCGGTGGACGTCGCCGTGGTCGAGGTCGGCATGGGCGGCTCCTGGGACGCCACCAACGTCATCGACGCCGCCGTCGCGGTGATCACCCCGATCGGGCTGGACCACACCGACAAGCTCGGTGAGACCACCGGCGAGATCGCGGTCGAGAAGTCCGGGATCATCAAGACCGGCTCCGTCGCGGTCGTCGCCCAGCAGCAGCTGGACGCCGCCGAGACCATCCTGCGCCGCGCCGTCGAGATCGACGCCACGGTCGCCCGCGAGGGCATGGAGTTCGGCGTGATCCGCCGTGAACTCGCCGTCGGCGGCCAGCTGGTGACGCTGCGCGGCCTCGGCGGCGAGGAGTACGAGGACGTCTTCATCCCGCTGCACGGCGAGCACCAGGCGCACAACGCGGCCCTCGCGCTGGCCGCGGTCGAGGCCTTCTTCGGCGTCGGCGGCGCGCGCGGCGGGCAGCTGGACGTGGACAAGATCCGCCAGGCCTTCTCCGGCGTCTCCTCGCCGGGCCGCCTGGAGGTCGTCCGCCGCAGCCCCACGATCGTCCTGGACGCCGCCCACAACCCGCACGGCGCCCGCGCCACCGTGGCCGCGCTGACCGAGTCCTTCGGCTTCACCCGGCTCGTCGGCGTGATCGGCACCTCCGGGGACAAGGACGTGGCCGGCGTGCTGGAGGCCTTCGAGCCGATCCTGGCCGAGGTCGTCATCACCCAGAACTCCACCCACCGCGCGATGGACGCCGACGCGCTCGCCGCCCTGGCCGTCGAGGTCTTCGGCGAGGACCGCGTCCAGGTCGAGCCCCGGCTCGACGACGCCATCGCCGCCGCCGTCACCCTCGCCGAGGAGGAGGGCGACCTCGGCGGCGCCGGGGTGCTGGTCACCGGTTCGGTCATCACGGTGGGCGAGGCCCGCCTGCTGCTCGGAAGGAAGTGACATGAGGACGCTCTGCTCCTCGACGCTGATCGGCGAAGCGCTGCTGGTCCTCTTCGCCGCGCTGGTCGCGATGCGGCTCTCCGACGTCTCCGACGCGGAGATCTGGACGGTCAGCGGCATCGCGATGGCGCTGTGCGTCCTGCTCTGCGGCATGATCAACCGCCCCGGCGCGGTGCAGATCGGCTGGGCGCTGCAGATCGGCCTGATCGCCAGCGGCTTCATCCTGCCGACCATGTTCGGCCTCGGCGTGGTCTTCGCCGGCCTGTGGTGGTGCTCGGTGCACTACGGCCGCAAGGTGGACGAGTTCAAGGCCGCCCGGGCGGCCGCGGAGGCCGCCGCAGTACAGGTCTGAGGCCCGGACCGGCGGACCGACACGCCGTGTACGCGAGGTAATCTCTGCCGTGTCGGCACCCTTGTCGACCCGACTGTCTGCCGAACCGAATCCCCAGGAGACGCACCGTGTCCCAGCGCACTCTCGTCCTGCTCAAGCCCGACGCCGTCCGCCGCGGCCTGGCCGGCGAGATCATCAGCCGCATCGAGCGCAAGGCCGGCTGGCGGTTCGCCGCCATCGAGCTGCGCACCTTCGACCGGGCGACGCTGGAGCAGCACTACGCGGAGCACGTCGGCCGCCCGTTCTACGAGCCGCTGCTGGAGTTCATGACCTCCGGTCCGTCGATCGCGCTGATCGTCGAGGGCGAGGAGGTCGTCAAGGGCATCCGCATGCTGGCCGGCGCCACCAACCCGCTGGAGGCCGGGGCCGGCACCATCCGCGGCGACTACGCGACGATCACCCGCGAGAACCTGATCCACGCCTCCGACTCCCCGGAGTCCGCCGAGCGCGAGATCAAGATCTTCTTCCCCGCGCACGCCTGATTCGACGAGCGGGGCCGGGCGACACGCCCGGGGGACGTTCGTACCGCCCCGGTCGGGACCATTGGCCCGGCCGGGGCATTCTTATCGTGAAATAGGGAACTGGCGACGCCGACACGGCGTCCCAATCCTCGGAGATGCGATCACGCCCCGGACAATGGACGGTATGCCCCACGTCGACGTCCGTGCCGCGCGGCGTGACTACGATGGACGCGACTTAGGGCCCGGTAAGGCAGCTCAGCTGGTCTCCGCCCAAGCGTGGGCGCACATTCGTCCACCCCCCATGACTCCGAGCCCGGGAAGGCACCCACACCCCATGGCGAGCAACCTGTCGTTCATCGGCCGCGACTTGGCGATCGACCTCGGAACAGCCAACACGCTGGTGTACGTCAGGGGCAAGGGCATCGTCCTGAACGAGCCGTCCGTCGTCGCGGTGAACACCAACACCGGCGGGATCCTCGCCGTCGGCGCCGAGGCCAAGAAGATGATCGGCCGCACCCCGGGCAACATCGTCGCCATCCGCCCGCTCAAGGACGGCGTGATCGCCGACTTCGAGATCACCGAGCGGATGCTGCGGTACTTCATCCTCAAGATCCACCGCCGCCGCTACCTCGCCCGCCCGCGCGTCGTGGTCTGCGTGCCCTCCGGCATCACCGGCGTCGAGCGCCGTGCCGTCATCGAGGCCTCCTCGCAGGCCGGCGCGCGCCAGGTGCACATCATCGAGGAGCCGATGGCCGCCGCGATCGGCGCCGGCCTGCCCGTCCACGAGGCCACCGGCAACATGGTCGTCGACATCGGCGGCGGCACCACCGAGGTCGCGGTGATCTCGCTCGGCGGCATCGTCACCGCCCAGTCCATCCGGGTGGCCGGCGACGAGCTGGACAACGCGATCGTCCAGCACATCAAGAAGGAGTACTCGCTGCTCCTCGGCGAGCGCAGTGCCGAGCAGATCAAGATGAGCATCGGCAGCGCCTTCGGCCTGGAGGGCGAGAAGGACGAGCACGCCGAGATCCGCGGCCGCGACCTGGTCAGCGGTCTGCCCAAGACCGTGGTCATCTCCGCCGCCGAGGTCCGCGAGGCCATCGACGAGCCGGTCAACGCGATCATCGACGCGGTCAAGACCACCCTCGACCAGTGCCCGCCCGAGCTGGCCGGCGACGTCATGGACCGGGGCATCGTGCTCACCGGCGGCGGCGCCCTGCTGCGCGGCCTGGACGAGCGGCTGCGCCGCGAGACCGGCATGCCGATCCACATCGCGGAGAACCCGCTGGACTCCGTCGCACTCGGTTCCGGCAAGTGCGTCGAGGAGTTCGAGGCGCTCCAGCAGGTACTCGACGCCTCGCCGCGTCGTTGACAGGTCGCCGCACCGCCGGCACCACGCGCCACATCCGACACTCGACCGAACGGGCCGCCGCCCGGGCCCCACGGCCCGGGCCGGCGGCCAGGTACGAAGGGGCAGTACCAGCACCGTGAGGGACACCCGAGAGAGCCGGCTGCTGCTGATCCTGCTGGTGGCCGTCGCGTTCGCGCTGATCACCGTGGACATCAAGGGCGGCGAGGACTCCCCGCTCGGCCCGGCCCGACACGCCGCCGCCAGTGTCCTCGGACCGGTCGAACGCGGAGCCGCCACCGTCGTCGACCCGGTCGCCGACACCGTCCGCGCCTTCCGGGACGCGGCCACCGACAGCGGCCGCACCGACCAGCTCGCCCGCGAGAACACCGAACTGCGGCAGAAGCTCGCCTCCTCCGACATGGCCACCGGGCGCACCAAACAGCTGGACGACCTGCTGCGCACCGCCGGCGCCGGCGGCTACACCGTCAAGGCCGCCCAGGTCATCGCGATCGGCCCGGCCCAGGGCTTCTCCTGGACGATCACCGTCGACGCCGGCAGCGACGACGGCCTCACCCGCGACATGACGGTGATCAACGGTCAGGGCCTGGTCGGCCGGATCACCACCGTCGCCCCGACCACCGCCACCGTGCTGCTCGCCTCCGACCCCGGCTTCTCGGCCGGCACCCGGCTGGAGGGCACCGGCGAGATCGGCTTCGCCTCCGGCGGCGGCGACAGCCCGATGAAGGTCTCCCTGCTCAACGGCAAGGCCCAGGTCAAGGCCGGCGACCGGCTGGTCACCTTCGGCTCGCAGAGCGGCCGCCCGTTCGTGCCCGGCGTCCCGGTCGGCAAGGTCGTCGAGGTCCAGGCCAACGCCGGCCAGCTGACCAAGACCGTCCTGGTCGAGCCCTTCGTCCAGTTCACCCGGCTGGACCTGGTCGGCGTGGTGGTCGTGCCGCCGCGCGCCGACCCGCGCGACGCCGTCCTGCCGCCGGCGCCCGCCCCGGGCCAGCCGGCCGCCGCACCCGGCCCGGCCGCCGCACCCGGCCAGGTCCAGGCCGCCGCGCCCGCCGCCCCGCCCGCCAAGCCCACTGGGGGGAACTGAGCCATGCGCCTCGCCCGCATCCCCGTCTCCGCCGGCCTCGTCCTGTTCGGCCTGATCCTCCAGGTCAGCGTGTTCGGCCGGCTCCAGCTCCCGGGAGCCACCCCGGACATACTGCTGCTCGTCGTGGTCGGCCTGGCCATGGTCTACGGACCCACCGGCGGCTGCCTGGTCGGCTTCGCGGGGGGCCTGCTGGCCGACCTCGCGCCGCCCTCCGACCACGCGATCGGCCGCTACGCGCTGGTCCTCTGCCTGATGGGCTACGCCGCCGGGCTGCTGCGCCCGGACCACGGCCGCCAGCGCTCCGTCGGCGGCTCCCTGGTGGTGGTCGGCGCCGCGGCGATCGCCTCCACCCTGCTCTACGCGATGGTCGGCGCCCTGGTCGGCGACACCGCGGCCCGGCACGTCGGCCTCGGCGGACTGGTGATCAGCGCCCTGCTCTACGACCTGCTGCTGGCGCCCTTCGTGGTGCCGCTGGTGATGTACCTCGGCCGCCGCTTCGGGCGTGACCCGGTGGCCGCCGCGGACGACGACGAGAACGGTTCCGGCCTGGGCACGCTGGCCCGCTACCGCACCACCCGCGAGGCCTCCACCGGCCCGTCGTACAAGAAGCGGCGCGTGCCCGGCTTCGTCCGCCGCCCGTAGCCGGCCCGGCCCCCACCACCCGACCTCCCCGCATCCTGGAGCGCACGAGACGTGAGCAACATCCCCGAGACCGGCCGCACCCGACGGGTGACGATCCGTCTGGTGGTGCTGCAGATCCTGGTGCTGTCGCTGCTCGCCACCCTCGGCGGGCGGCTGTGGTACCTGCAGATCCGCAACGCCAAGGAGTACACCGCGAAGGCGACCGGCAACCACATCCGCGAGGTGGTCGAACCGGCCGTCCGGGGCGAGATCCTGGACGCCTCCGGGCGGGTGCTGGCCGGCAACGAGACCCGGCTGGTGGTCTCGGTCAGCCGCACCTCGCTGCTCCAGCAGAAGGACGGCGGCAAGGCGGTGCTCGCCCGGCTGGCCGAAGTGCTGGGGATGCCCGCCAAGGACGTGCAGGAGAAGGTCCGGCTCTGCGACGCCAAGACCCCGCAGCCCTGCTGGAACGGTTCGCCATACCAGCCGATCCCGGTCACCAAGGAAGCGACCACCCAGCAGGCGATGCAGATAATGGAGCGCCGCGAGGACTTCCCCGGAGTCACCGCGCAGCCCACCGCCGTGCGCCGCTACACCGGCGCCGAGGGCGCCAACATGGCCCAGGTGCTCGGCTACCTCTCGCCGGTCACCGACGAGGAGGTCAGCAAGACCGCCGGCAAGACCGGCCTGGACCGCTACCTGCCGGCCGACCAGATCGGGCGGGCCGGCCTGGAGTCGGTGTACGACCGCGACCTGCGCGGCACCGCGGGCATCACCAAGCTGGAGGTGGACAACCTCGGCCGGGTGATCGGCAACGCCGGCACCGTCGCCCCGCAGACCGGTGACAACCTGGTCACCAGCATCGACGCCCGGGTGCAGAAGGTGGTCGAGGACAACCTGGCGCAGGCCATGGCCGACGCCCGGAAGACCTTCGACAAGGTCACCAACCGCAACTACGAGGCCGACTCCGGCGCCGCCGTGGTGATGGACGTGCACACCGGGCGGATCGTCGCGATGGCGAGCGCCCCGACCTACGACCCCAACCTCTGGGTGGGCGGCATCAGCGGCAAGGACTACCAGTCGCTGACCAGCAAGGAGTCCAACTTCCCGCTGCTGAACCGGGCCATACAGGGTCAGTCCGCCCCCGGCTCGACCTTCAAGGTCATCTCCACCACCGCCGCGGTGCAGGCCGGCTACCCGCTCGACGGCACCTACCCGTGCCCGAAGAGCCTGGTCATCGGCGGCCGCGAGTTCAAGAACTTCGAGAGCGAGAGCTTCGGCTCCATCACGCTGGAGAAGGCGCTCGAGGTCTCCTGCGACACCGTCTTCTACGGCCTGGCGAACGACCAGTGGCTGAAGGACGGCGGCATCAAGCCGAAGAAGGAGCCGGCCGACTGGTTCTTCAAGACCGCCCACGAGTTCGGCCTCGGCGCCAAGACCGGCATCGACCTGCCGTCCGAGGTCCCCGGCCGGGTGCCGGACCGGCAGTGGAAGCAGTCCTTCTACGACAACAACAAGGACGCCTGGTGCGCCCAGGGGCAGAAGGGCGGCAACAGCTACTCCGACCAGATCGCCCGGGAGAACTGCGTCGACGGCTACCAGATGCGCGCCGGTGACGCCGTCAACTTCGCGATCGGCCAGGGCGACACCCTCGTCACCCCGGTCCAGATGGCCCGGATCTACTCGGCGCTGGCCAACGGCGGCACCTTCTACCGGCCGACCGTCGCCAAGGCGGTGATAAGCCCGAGCGGGGACCTCGTCCGCGAGATCGCCCCGCAGGCGGACGCCAAGTTCCCCGGTGACGAGAAGCTGCTCAGCTACATCAACCAGGCCACCGAGGGCGTCGTCAAGAGCGGCACCGCGGCCTGGAAGTTCGCGCAGGCCGGCTGGCCGCAGGACAAGATCGCGCTGCACGCCAAGACCGGCACCGCCGAGGTCGAGGGCAAGCAGACCACCTCCTGGCTGACCACGTACAGCAAGGACTACGCCGTCGTCATGACGATAAGCCAGGGCGGCACCGGCTCCGGCGGCTCCGGCGACGCCGTCCGCCGGATCTACCAGGCGCTGTACGGCGTGGACGACAAGGGCGTCATCGACAACGCCAAGGCGCTGCTGCCCGCGCCGCAGGCCGAGCTGCCGAAGTTCAACCCGGACGGCACCGCCATCATCAAGCCGGTCTCGTACGGCGCCGACGCGCCCCGGGGCGCCCAGGCCCCGGCCGCCGCGGCGGCCGCGGCGACGCTCGACACGGCCACGGCGCGGCCGGCCCCCGCGACGGCGTTCCTGGACCAGGCGCCGCCGGCCCCCGCGACGGCCTTCCTGGACCAGGCGCCGCCGGCCGACCGTCCGGCGGCGTACACCGCGGCGAACGCCGCGCTCGAACCCACGCGCGGACCGGGAAGGGGACGGGCATGACCTCCTACGGCTCGTACCGGCAGCTGCGGCTGGCCCCGCAGCGCCACGGGGTCTCCAAGGCCCTGGCCAAGGACTCCCCGCTCTGGCGGCTGGACTGGATACTGCTGCTGGCCGCGCTGGCCCTCTCGGCCGGCAGCTCACTGCTGGTCTGGTCGGCCACCCGCGGACGCGACTCGCTGACCCACGGGGACCCGCAGTACTTCCTGTACCGGCACCTGACCAACTTCGTGGTCGGGCTGGTGCTGTGCTCCGTGGTGATAGCCATAGGGAGCCGGCGGTTCCGCACCATCGTGCCGTTCCTGTACGTCGGCGTGATCGTGCTGCTGCTGGCGACGCTCAGCCCGCTGGGCTCGACCATCAACGGCGCCCACTCGTGGATCCAGCTCGGCGGCGGCTTCTCGATCCAGCCCGCCGAGTTCGCGAAACTCACGATCGTGCTGGCGATGGCGGTCGTGCTGTCGGACCAGGTGGACGCGGGGGAGCGGGAGTTCCCCTCGCACCGGGCGGTGTTCCGGGGGCTGATCTGGGCCGGGCTGCCGATGGCCATAGTGATGCTGATGCCCGACGCCGGCTCGGTGATGGTGATGGCCGCGATCGTGCTGGGCATCCTGCTCGGCTCCGGCGCGGCGAACCGCTGGGTGCTCGGCCTGCTGATGGCGGGCGCCGCCGGGTGCGTGGCGATCTGGAAGTTCGGGCTGCTGAGCCAGTACCAGATCGACCGCTTCGCCGCCTTCGCCAACCCCCAGCTGGACCCGAACGGCGTCGGCTACAACACCGCGCAGGCCCGGATCGCGATCGGCTCCGGCGGACTGACCGGCAAGGGGCTGTTCCACGGCACCCAGACCGTCGGGCAGTTCGTGCCGGAGCAGCAGACCGACTTCGTGTTCACCGTGGCCGGCGAGGAGCTGGGCTTCGTCGGGGCGCTGGCGATCATCGCGCTGGTCGGCGTGATCCTCTGGCGGGCCTGCCGGATCGCCCGGCAGGCGACCGACCTGTACGGGACGATCGTGGCGGCCGGGGTCATCGCCTGGCTGTCCTTCCAGGCCTTCGAGAACATAGGGATGTGCCTGGGCATCATGCCCGTCGCGGGCATCCCGCTGCCGTTCGTCTCGTACGGCGGCTCCTCGATGTTCGCCAACTGGATGGCCATCGGGCTGCTCCAGGCGGTGCGCAGCCAGCGGCCGATAGCGGCCTGACCCGCGCTTCACGGCGGGGCCGGTCCGGGACTCTCCCCGGGCCGGCCCCGCTCTGTCGTCGGCGGCCGGCCCGGGGCCCGGGAGAGCTCCTGGACGAGGCAGTCGGCGGTGGTGAGGACGGCGCGCGTCTGGTGGGCGAGCTGCTCCTGGACCGGGACCCAGCGGGCGCCGAAGCGCAGGCGCAGCCGGTCCAGGCTGTCGGCGACGACGGCGCGGGCACGGTCCCGAGCGGCCTCGGCGGCCGGACCGCGGGCGTCGGCGAGCAGCCGCAGCAGCACCGACGCGACCCGCAGGGGCACGCGGGCCGCGACCAGCCCGGCGGTGGTCACCCGGGAGACGGTGAGCGGCTCGGCGCCCCAGCGCTCCAGCCACTCCTCGGCCACCCGCGGGGCGACCGCCAGGCTGAACCCGGCGGTGCGCAGCAGCGCCCCGCCCGCCTCGTGGCCGTCCGCGGGGACGCTCGGGAGCAGGGCGGCGAGCTCCGCGGCACGCGCGGTGAGGTCCCGGGCGGCCGCCGCGAGGGCCTGCGCCCCGGCCGGGTGGAGCCGGGAGTCAGCGACCGCGTCGACGGCCCACATCGGGACCTCCAGCACCGCGGTGACCGCGCCGTACCGGGTCGCGTAGGACCAGGTGGACAGCTCGGGCTCGTCCGGCAGGGCGCGGGAGCCCCCGGCGCCCGGGGCCGGCATCAGATAGGTGCCGGGGTCCGGGCTGGCCCAGCCGACCGCGTCGAAGGAGTCCACGTCGAGCGGGACGCCGGCCCGCTCCGCGGAGCGGGCGAACCGCCCGGCCAGGCCCCGGACCGGGCGGGTGAGCTGGACGAACGCCCCGCCGAAGTCCACCCCGTGCAGCGAGCACTGGAGGAACGGGCGCAGCTCGTCGATCAGGCCGGTCAGCGCCAGGCTCTCCGGCATCGGAGGGCGGCCGGAGCCGGGGGCGGGCAGCAGTTCGGGCTGCTCCTCGAAGGAGGGGCGGAAGAAGTGCTCGTAGTGGCGCCGCATGGTGAGCGGGCCGTCCAGCCAGCCGGCGTTGAGCGCGGCGCCGTCCGGGTCGAGGCAGAGCAGCAGGTGCCAGGAGAGCCCGGGGCGGGCGGGGCGGTCCAGCAGCACCTCGGCGAGCCGGACCGTCCCGGCGGTGCCGATCGGCTCGTTGGGGTGCGGGCCGCCGACCACCAGCACCGCGCGCGGCCCGCGGTCCACCGAGAGCAGCATCAGCGGGCGCCCGGCCCTGGAGCGGCCCACCTCGCGCAGCCGACAGCGGTCCGGGTGCCGCAGCGCGAGCCGCCGCGCGGCGGACTCGGCCTGGGCCGGCGTCGGGTAGCGGGCCGGCCGGGCGTCGAGGGGCCGGAGGGGGCGGATCCGCCGACCGGTGTCGGCCATGGTTCTCCTTGCGCCGGTCGTACGGCCGCCGGGGCGCGGGCGTGCGGGTGCGCCGCCGGGCACAGCGTGCACGGCGTGCGGGCGGGGGACGGGGGCGGGACGGGCTGGGGCGTGGCACCGCGGGCCGGGGAACGGCGGCCGAGCGGACCAGGGGCGGGGCCTGGCAGGGGCGGACGGGGCCGCGCCGGGGCGGCCCGTGGTGAGGGAGGGTCGTGCCGGCCGGAAAACCGACGAGGGCCGAGCGTACGACTCAACTTCCTTGTCCGGAAGGGGTGCAGGTGTCTTTGGCGGAGCCCTGTCAGTACCGCACGGCCCGTTCGGGCGTGTCAACGGCGGACGGCGCCGGCCGGCGGGCGCGCACCGCGCGTGCCGGGGCGGGCGCCGTAGGGTGCGGGCGGAGACCGGCGGACGGCGGCGGACACCGGGGGACGGCGGCGGACACCGGGGGTGCGGGCGGACGCCGGCCGGGTCGCGCCGGAGCGCGGAGTGCCCCCGGACCGGGCTGACGGGCCGTTCCCCGGATTGGGCTACCCTTGAGGGTCACCCCTCCCGTGCCGACTCGCGGCACCGAATCACGTCGTAAGGGTTCCTAGTACATGACTGTCGAATCGGTCTTCCCACGCCTGGAGGCACTCCTCCCGCACGTCCAGAAGCCGATCCAGTACGTCGGCGGCGAGCTGAACTCGACCGTCAAGGACTGGGACGCCTGCGACGTCCGTTGGGCGCTGATGTACCCCGACGCCTACGAGGTCGGCCTGCCCAACCAGGGCGTCATGATCCTCTACGAGGTGCTGAACGAGCGCGAGGGCGTACTCGCCGAGCGCACCTACAGCGTCTGGCCGGACCTCGAGGCGCTGATGCGCGAGCACGGCGTCCCGCAGTTCACCGTCGACGCCCACCGCCCGGTGAAGGCCTTCGACGTGTTCGGGCTGTCGTTCTCCACCGAGCTCGGCTACACCAACATGCTGACCGCCCTCGACCTGGCCGGCATCCCGCTGGAGGCCCGCGACCGCACCGACGAGGACCCGATCGTCCTGGCCGGCGGCCACGCGGCCTTCAACCCGGAGCCGATCGCGGACTTCATCGACTGCGCCGTGGTCGGCGACGGCGAGCAGGCCGTGCTCGACATCACCGACATCATCCGGGCCTGGAAGACCGAGGGCCGCCCGGGCGGCCGGGACGAGCTGCTGCTGCGCCTGGCCCGCACCGGCGGGGTCTACGTCCCGAAGTTCTACGACGTGGAGTACCTGGCCGACGGCCGGATCGGCCGCGTCGTGCCGAACGCCCCGGGCGTGCCGTGGCGGGTGTCCAAGCACACCGTGATGGACCTGGACGAGTGGCCGTACCCGAAGCAGCCGCTGGTCCCGCTCGCGGAGACGGTGCACGAGCGGATGTCCGTGGAGATCTTCCGCGGCTGCACCCGCGGCTGCCGCTTCTGCCAGGCCGGCATGATCACGCGCCCCGTGCGGGAGCGAAGCATCACCGGCATCGGCGAGATGGTGGAGCGCGGGCTCAAGGCGACCGGCTTCGAGGAGGTCGGCCTGCTGTCGCTGTCCAGCGCCGACCACACCGAGATCGGCGACATCGCCAAGGGCCTGGCGGACCGCTACACCGAGGACAAGATCGGCCTGTCGCTGCCGTCCACCCGCGTCGACGCCTTCAACATCGACCTCGCCAACGAGCTGTCCCGCAACGGGCGCCGCTCGGGCCTCACCTTCGCCCCCGAGGGCGGCAGCGAGCGCATGCGCAAGGTGATCAACAAGATGGTGTCGGAGGAGGACCTGATCCGCACCGTCGCCACCGCGTACGGCAACGGCTGGCGCCAGGTGAAGCTGTACTTCATGTGCGGCCTGCCCACCGAGACCGACGAGGACGTGCTCCAGATCGGCGAGATGGCGAAGAACGTCATCCAGAAGGGCCGCGAGGTCACCGGCCAGAACGACATCCGCTGCACCGTCTCCATCGGCGGGTTCGTGCCCAAGCCGCACACCCCGTTCCAGTGGGCCCCGCAGCTGTCCGCCGAGGCCACCGACGCCCGCCTGGCCAAGCTGCGCGACTCGATCCGCGGCGACCGCAAGTACGGCAAGAACATCGGCTACCGCTACCACGACGGCAAGCCCGGCATCGTCGAGGGCCTGCTCTCCCGCGGTGACCGCCGGGTCGGCGCGATCATCCGCGAGGTCTACGAGGACGGCGGCCGCTTCGACGGCTGGCGCGAGTACTTCTCGTACGACCGCTGGATGGCCTGCGCCGAGAAGGGCCTGGCCGGCACCGGCGTCGACGTCGACTGGTACACCACCCGCGAGCGCTCCTACGAGGAGGTGCTGCCCTGGGACCACCTGGACAGCGGCCTCGACAAGGACTGGCTCTGGGAGGACTGGCAGGACGCCCTGGAGGAGGTCGAGGTCGACGACTGCCGCTGGACCCCGTGCTTCGACTGCGGCGTGTGCCCGCAGCTCGGCCTCGACATCCAGATCGGCCCCACCGGCAAGAAGCTGCTCCCCTTGACGGTCGTCAACAAGTAGTGCTGTGCCCGTTCCGTCGGCCCCGTCCCGATGCGGGGCCGACGGCGTCGGCGGGACCATCCGCGAACGCGTCCCGCTTGACGATCAGGCCCTCCTCCGCGTCCGGCGGGACGACCAGCTCCAGTCCCACCTCGGGCGCTCGCTGTCCGGAGATCTTCGTCCGGCGGACACGACAGATGACCCGCGCCCGGCGAAGGTCGCCCGCCATCGTCGCGGTTCCCTCCCGCTGCCACCGGTCGCGGAAGGTCTCGCCGCTCGATGACAGCGTCCAGCAGGGTCGCGTGGGCCCGTCCTCCCCGCCCGTCCCGACCTGATACTCCCGAACATGGACGGGAAGAGCCCCCAGCCTGGTCATGACGTCGGCGAAGAGCCTTTCGTACACGGCGCCCGGTTGCGGAGCTCCCAGACCTCCGCTCGGACAGGTGCGACAGCGCAGGTAGGCATACGTGCGTTGATTCGTCCGCGTTCGCTGGACCGTCATGTTGGTGTCGCAGTCAGCACACACCAAGACCCCCAGGAACTCGGTCGCGCCGCCGGGGCTCCGGCGCGGCTGAGGGGTGGCCCTACGGTCGAGAGCCGCCTGTAGCGCCTGCCACTCCGGCTCGCTGAAGATCGGTTCTGCCACCCGGACGGGGGCGCCGTGCCGATCACGCACGATTCTCGACTGGCGGGTGCGCGCCTCGGCGTCCATCTCGACCCGCCACCCGCGCAGCGCCGGGTTCCGCAACCGCCGCAGGAGTGTTGCGGCAGTCCATCGGCCTCCGCCGCCGGTGGGGATCCCGGCCCGGAGGAGTACTGCGGCCATCCGCCGTGCCGAGACCCCGCGCAGAGCCGCGCCATAGCACCAGTGCAGCACGCGGTGGGCTTCGCTCTCCACGACGAGCTTCCCGGTGGCGTTCGTCGTGTAGCCGTAGGGGGGTTTGCCGACGAGCCAGTCGGACTGGGTCTTTGCGTACGCCCAGAGACTGGTGATGCGCGTGCTGGTGCCGCCCGCCTCGAGCTCCGCCATTTCGCCGATCACCTTGGCGAGTTCCCTGCCCGCGGCCGTGGACAGATCGATGGCCTCGTGCTTGGAGACCAGGTTCTTCCCGTGATCCGCGCACCACGTGATCATGACGTCGAGGTCGCTCAGACGGCGGACGAAGCGGTCCAGTTTCCAGAAGAGCAGGATGTCGAAGTCGGGGGCCCGATCATTCAGCCAGAGTCCCAGCTGCCGACGCTTCCACGGCGAGACCCGGGTCGCGGAGGCGTTCAGGTCACTGGCGACCCCGACGACGCGGAAACCACGCTCCCGGGCCAGTAGCCGTAGATCGAGTTCCTGGCGTACCGGTGACGTGGTGTCGGTGGTGAAGGCCGAGAGCCTCACCGAGAGAAGAGCGCGAGGTGCGTTTCGTGGCAGTCGCTCTTCCTCCTCCAGCAATTCGTCGCGGAGCGCGAGGTCGTTCTCGCGCCAGTGCACCTGCGGGGCGGACCGCATCGGTTCCGTGTTCATAGCCCGACCAACGAGGCAGCCGGGCGCCGGATGTGGTCGTGTCGGTTTTTGTCCGCGGATGGACACCTACATCCAGAGCGGCGCGGTCGGCGAGAAGCTGCTCCCCCTGACGGTCGTCGACAAGTAGCGCGTCTCACATCCGCGACCCCGGCCGGAACGATCTGCTGGGGTCGCGGCGTGCGGCGGGGGCGAGCTGACCAGGGGCGGAGCGAGGCGGGTGGCGGGGCGCGTACCCTTTGAGGTGACAGAGTCCGGGCAGTGGCGGGAAGACGCCACGCCGGACGGGGACAACTGACTAAGGACTGAGCGACCCTGGCACGCCGTACGCCCGACGGTCCGCCGCCCGCGCCGACGGTGCAGCGGATTCGTCTCCGCTACACCAAGCGCGGCCGGCTCCGTTTCACCAGCCACCGCGACTTCCAGCGCGCCTTCGAGCGCGCCCTGCGCCGGTCCGCCGTTCCGATGGCCTACTCGGCCGGCTTCACCCCGCACCCGAAGGTCTCCTACGCCAACGCTGCCCCCACCGGGGTGGCGAGCGAGGCGGAGTACCTGGAGATCGGCCTGGCCGCCGTCCGCGACCCCGAGCAGCTGCGGGCGCAGCTGGACGAGTCGCTGCCGGCCGGCCTGGACGTGATCGACGCGGTCGAGGTGCGCACGCCGAACTTCGTGGAGCGTCTGGAGGCCTCCGAGTGGCTGGTCCGGCTGGACGGCGTCGAGCCGGATGTGGCCGCCGACGCGGTCGCGCGGTTCCTCGCCGCCGAGCGGGTCGAGGTCGAGCGCCGCACCAAGAACGGCCTGCGGGTCTTCGACGCGCGCGGCGCGGTGGCGGCGCTGGAAGCCGTCTCGGCGCAGGTCGAGGCCGGTGCGGACGGCGGGGCCGGAACCGACCACGATGTTCGGACCGGCCGTCCCTGTGCGATACTGCGCCTGGTAGTACGACACGCCACACCCGCCGTACGACCCGACGACGTATTGTCCGGTCTCCGTGCGACGGCCGACCTGGCGCCGCCGGTCCCCGCAGAGGTGACCAGGCTGGCGCAGGGGCCGCTCGACGAGGAGGCCGGCACGGTGACCGACCCGCTGGCGCTCGACCGCGCCGCGGCCCCGGCCGGCTCGGAGCCTGCCGCAGGGCCGCACGCTACCGCGTCCGCCTAGCGGGGGGAGGCCGGGTCCAGTGCCTCACTGGGCCCGATGGTCCTCCAGGGTTCCCGCGGCTCCCCAGGGGAGCGAGCGTCGTCGCAGCGCAGGCCCGTCATCCGGGGCCTGCCGACCAGGAAGGTCGGCCGGCCCGGGACCCCGTCCGGGAGCCACCCGGGGTTGGGGGACGGCGCAGCTTGGGAAAACCTCAGAAGACTGGTCAGACCAGAAGACTTTCGACACCCCGCCGAGCGCGGGGCGCCGAGCGAGACTACGAGCCCCTGTGCGGCCTCGCGTCCGCGCGGCGGCACCGTCCAAGGGTCCGGTCCAGGCATCGTCTCGATGCCGGCCGCCCAGCGGTGCCGCGCCGTGCCCGGATGCGGAGCCCGGGGGCCTGACGGGAGATCCACCCGCATGCTCGATAACACCGATCCGCAGCAGACTGCGGCCACGGAACAGAACGAAACCGCCGCGACCGGTGGTGAGGGCGCGTCCGCCGCGCCGCCGCGCCGCCGTCGCCGCGCGGTGTCCCGCCCGGCGGGCACCCCGCAGGGTGCGGCCGCCGAGGCGGCCGAGACGGTCGTGCCGGCCGAGACGCCGGCGGCCGAGGCCGCCCCGGCTCCGGCCGTGGAGCCGGCGGCCGAGCCGGTCGCCGAGAAGCCGGTCCGGGCCCGCCGGACCCGCAAGCGCGCCGAGGCCCCGGCCGGGGCGCCGGAGGCCACCGCGATCGTGGTGACCGCGCCGGACGCCGCCGCCGAACCGGCCGCGCCGACCGCCGCGAAGGCCCCGGCGAAGGCCAGGGCCGCGAAGGCCGACAAGGCCGAGACGGCGGAGACCACGGAGCCGGCCGAGAAGCCCGCCCGGGCCCGCCGGACCCGCAAGCGCGCCGAGGCGCCCGCCGGTGCCCCCGCCGTCGAGGCCGAGGCCGCCGCGGCGACCCCGACCGCCGAGGCGCCGGTTGCCGAGGCCCCCGCCGCCGTCGCCGAGCCGGCGGCCGAGGAGGCCCCCGCCGCTCCGGCCCGTCGCCCCCGCCGCCGTCGGGTGGTCGAGGCCGCGCCGGTCGTCGAGGCGCCGGTCGAGGAGCCCGTCGTCGAGCAGCCGCAGGCCGAGGAGCCCGCCGTCGCCGAGGAGCCCGAGGAGGAGGCCGCCGAGGCCGTCGCCGAGGCCCCCGCCGCCGCGCCCGCCCCGGCCGCCGAGGCCGAGCCGACGCACCGGGTGCGCCGCCGCGCCGTCCGCCCGGCCACCGCGGTCTTCCAGGCCCCGGTGTTCCAGGAGCCGGCCCCGTTCGTGGCGCCCGCCGCGCCGCAGCAGCCCGCCGCCGCCCCCGCGCAGGTCGAGGCCCCGGCCGAGGCCAAGGTCGAGGCCGAGCGCGAGGACGAGGACGAGTTCGAGTACAGCGGTGTCGGCCGCCGTCGCCGGGTCCGTACCCGGGTCGAGCCGAGCCGCCGCAAGGGCGCCCAGGCGAAGGCGAAGGCGCCCGCGAAGGCCCAGGCCGCCGCGCCGGTCGCCGCGCCCGTCGTCGAGGCCCCCGCGCCCGTCGTCGAGGCCCCTGCGGTGGAGGCCCCCGCGCCCGCCGCCGCCGGTCCGGAGACCGAGGGCGAGTGGGAGGAGGACGGCCGTCCGTCGCGCCGTCGCCGCCGGGGCGGCCGCCGCCGTCGCCGTGGCGAGGCCGAGGACTTCGAGGCCGTCGAGACCGAGCAGCCCGCCGAGGAGCCGGCCGAGGCCGTCGCCGAGGAGGAGGACGAGGAGGACGACGACCTGGCCGCCGGCCTGTCCTCGTCGCGCCGCCGCCGTCGCCGTCGCCGCCGCAGCGGTGAGGCCGGCGCCGTCGAGACCGCCGAGACCACCGAGGACGGCGTCCGCACGGTGGTGAAGGTGCGCGAGCCGCGCCGCCGCTCCACCGAGCCGTCCTTCGACCCGGACGAGGTGCAGTCCATCAAGGGCTCGACCCGTCTGGAGGCCAAGAAGCAGCGCCGCCGCGAGGGCCGCGAGCTGGGCCGCCGCCGGGTGCCGATCATCACCGAGGCGGAGTTCCTGGCCCGCCGCGAGTCGGTCGAGCGCGTCATGGTGGTGCGCCAGAGCGGCCAGCGCACCCAGATCGGCGTGCTCGAGGACGGCGTGCTGGTCGAGCACTACGTCAACAAGGAGCAGGCCACCTCGTACGTCGGCAACGTCTACCTGGGCAAGGTCCAGAACGTGCTGCCGTCGATGGAGGCCGCCTTCGTCGACATTGGCAAGGGCCGCAACGCGGTGCTGTACGCCGGTGAGGTCAACTTCGGCGCGCTGGGCGGCCACGGCGGCCCGCGCCGGATCGAGTCGGTGCTGAAGTCCGGCCAGTCCGTGCTGGTGCAGGTCTCCAAGGACCCGATCGGCCACAAGGGCGCCCGACTGACCAGCCAGATCTCGCTGCCCGGCCGCTACCTGGTGTACGTGCCCGAGGGCTCGATGACCGGCATCTCGCGCAAGCTCCCGGAGAACGAGCGCGCCCGGCTGAAGCAGATCCTCAAGAAGATCGTCCCGGACGACGCGGGCGTCATCGTGCGCACCGCCGCCGAGGGCGCCTCCGAGGACGAGCTGACCCGCGACGTCCAGCGCCTCCAGCAGCAGTGGGAGGACATCCAGAAGAAGGCCGCGACCGGCAACGCCCCGGCGCTGCTGTACGGCGAGCCGGACATGACCGTCCGGGTCGTCCGCGACATCTTCAACGAGGACTTCACCAAGGTCATCGTCTCCGGCGACGAGGCGTGGAAGACCATCCACGAGTACGTCACCAACGTGGCCCCGGACCTCGCCGAGCGGCTCCAGCGGTGGACCTCCGAGGTGGACGTGTTCGCCACCTACCGGATCGACGAGCAGCTGATGAAGGCGCTGGACCGCAAGGTCTGGCTGCCCAGCGGCGGTTCGCTGGTGATCGACCGCACCGAGGCGATGGTCGTCATCGACGTCAACACCGGGAAGTTCGTCGGCCAGGGCGGCAACCTGGAGGAGACGGTCACCCGGAACAACATCGAGGCGGCCGAGGAGATCGTGCGCCAGCTGCGGCTGCGCGACCTCGGCGGCATCATCGTGATCGACTTCATCGACATGGTGCTGGAGTCCAACCGCGACCTGGTGCTGCGCCGTCTGCTGGAGTGCCTGGGCCGGGACCGGACCAAGCACCAGGTGGCCGAGGTCACCTCGCTGGGCCTGGTGCAGATGACCCGCAAGCGGGTCGGCCAGGGCCTGCTGGAGTCCTTCTCGGAGCCGTGCGTGCACTGCAACGGCCGCGGCGTGATCGTCCACATGGAGCAGCCGAGCGCCCACGTCCACGCCCCCGTGGCGGCCGGCGAGGCCGGTTCGGGCGGCAAGCGCCGCCGCCGGGGCAAGGGCGGCGCGGGCCACGAGGAGCCGCAGGCCGTCGAGGCCGTGGTGGCCGCCGAGGCCGGGCCGCTGACCGTGGAGGACCTCGCCGAGCTGGCCGAGCCGGTGCGCGAGGAGATCGAGGGCCAGCTGGCCCTGGAGGTCCCGGGCGTCGAGGCCGAGGCCGCCGCGGAGGCCGTGCCGGCCCCCGTCGTGGAGGCTCCCGTGGCGCAGGCCCCGGCCGCCGCTCCGGCGGGCCGTCCGCGTCGCCGGGCGGTGCGCAAGGCGACGGCTCCGGCCGGTTCCCCGGACACCGCGGAGATCGTGGTGCTCCAGGCCAAGGCCGAGGCGGCGCTGGAGGCGGCCCTGGTGGCCGCCGCCCCGGCGGTCGCGGAAGCCGCCGCCGAGGCCGTCACCGAGGCGCCGGGCGAGCCGGTCGTGGTCGCGGAGGCCGCGGTCGTCGCCGAGTCCCCGGAGGTCGCTGAGGCCACCGAGGACACCGAGGACACCGAGGGCACCGAGGCCGCCGCCGAGGCCGCCGAGGAGGCGCCGGCGCCGAAGAAGCGGGCCGCCCGCAAGACCGCCGCCAAGAAGACCGCCGCCAAGAAGACCACCACGGCGGCCAAGAAGACCACCGCCCGCAAGACCGCCACCAAGCGGACGAGCGCGGCGGCCAAGAAGGCCGCGGCCGCCGAGGGTGATACGGCGTCCGAGTAGTGCCCACGCCCGGGGCGGGAGCGATCCCGCCCCGGGCCGTACGGGCCGGTTTGCCCCCTGGGCGGCCGGTCCGTATTCTTGACCATCGGCGTGTCTACGCCATTGCTCCCGAGCACATCACCTTCCCGGGGTCGCCGCGTTCGCGCGGAGGGCCGGGGAGAGGCTCCTGTGTCCGTACCCAGGTGGCTGGCGTCGGGGGTTCCGACCGAGCAAGGAAAGCAGGTACCGCATGTACGCGATCGTTCGCGCAGGCGGCCGCCAGCACAAGGTCGCCGTGGGCGACGTGCTGGAGATCGACCGTATCGAGGCCAAGCCGGGTGACTCGGTCGAGCTCTCGACCATCCTCGTCGTCGACGGTGACGCCGTCACCTCCGACCCGTGGGTCCTGGCCGGCGTGAAGGCTCACGCCGAGGTGGTCGACCAGACCAAGGGTGACAAGATCGTCATCCTGCGTTACAAGAACAAGACCGGCTACCGCCGTCGTCAGGGTCACCGTCAGCAGCACACCGCGGTGCGCATCACCAGCATCGACTCGGTCAGCAAGTAAGGGGATAGCGAAAAATGGCACACAAGAAGGGCGCAAGCTCTACTCGTAACGGCCGTGACTCGAACGCCCAGCGCCTCGGCGTGAAGCGCTTCGGTGGCCAGGTCGTCTCCGCCGGCGAGATCCTCGTCCGCCAGCGCGGCACCCACTTCCACCCGGGTGCCGGTGTCGGTCGCGGTGGCGACGACACGCTGTTCGCGCTGACCGCCGGTGCGGTGCAGTTCGGCAACCGTCGCGGCCGCAAGGTCGTCAACATCGTGGCCGTCGAGGCCTGAGTCCCCGCGGACTCCCGAGTCCGGACGGACCCGGCCGGGTCCGAACGGACTCACCGGGTCTGAGAAGACTCACAGTGAAGGGTGGGCCGGAATTCTCCGGTCCACCCTTCACGCTTTACGCAGGTAGCAAGCAGACTCTCGCGCACTGGAGGCACACCCATGACCACCTTCGTGGACCGCGTCGAACTTCACGTCGCCGCGGGTAACGGGGGCCACGGCTGCGCCTCCGTGCACCGCGAGAAGTTCAAGCCGCTCGGCGGCCCGGACGGCGGCAACGGCGGTGAGGGCGGCAGCGTCATCCTCACCGTGGACGCGCAGGTCACCACCCTGCTCGAGTACCACCACTCGCCCAAGCGCAAGGCCACCAACGGCAAGCCGGGCGCGGGCGCCAACCGCACCGGCGCGGACGGCGAGGACCTCGTCCTGCTGGTGCCGGACGGCACCGTCGTGCTGGACCGCCAGGGCAACGTGCTGGCCGACCTGGTCGGGCACGGCACCAGCTTCGTCGCCGCCCAGGGCGGCCGCGGCGGCCTCGGCAACGCCGCGCTGGCCTCGGCCCGCCGCAAGGCGCCCGGCTTCGCGCTGCTCGGCGAGCCCGGCGAGGCCCGTGACATCGTGATGGAGCTCAAGTCCGTCGCCGACGTGGCCCTGGTGGGCTACCCGAGCGCCGGCAAGTCCTCCCTGATCTCGGTGCTCTCCGCCGCCAAGCCGAAGATCGCGGACTACCCGTTCACCACCCTGATCCCCAACCTCGGCGTGGTCACCGCGGGCGACACCGTCTACACCGTCGCCGACGTGCCCGGCCTGATCCCGGGCGCCAGCCAGGGCCGCGGCCTGGGCCTGGAGTTCCTGCGGCACGTCGAGCGCTGCTCGGTGCTGGTGCACGTGCTGGACTGCGCCACCCTGGAGCCCGGCCGCGACCCGCTGACCGACCTGGAGACCATCGAGGCCGAGCTCGCCGAGTACGGCGGCCTGGACGACCGCCCGCGCCTGGTCGCGCTCAACAAGGTGGACGTCCCGGACGGCCAGGACATCGCCGACCTGACCCGCGCCTCCCTGGAGGAGCGCGGCTACCGGGTGTTCGAGGTCTCCGCCGCCTCCCGCAAGGGCCTGCGCGAGCTGAGCTTCGCGATGGCCGGGATCGTCGCCGAGGCGCGCGCCGCCAAGCCGGTCGAGGAGTCGACCCGGGTCGTGCTGCGTCCCAAGGCCGTCGACGACGCCGGCTTCACCATCACCGAGGAGGACGGCGCCTACCGCATCCGCGGCGTCAAGCCGGAGCGCTGGGTCCGCCAGACCGACTTCAGCAACGACGAGGCCGTCGGCTACCTCGCGGACCGGCTGGCCCGCCTCGGCGTCGAGGACAAGCTGTGGAAGGTCGGGGCGCACGAGGGCGACACCGTCATCATCGGCCCGGACGAGAACGCCGTCGTCTTCGACTGGGAGCCGACCATGGCCGCCGGCGCCGAGATGCTCGGCCGTCGCGGTGAGGACCACCGCCTCGATTCCCCCCGCCCGGCGGTCGACCGCCGCCGCGACAAGCAGAAGGGCCGGGACGCGGCCGAGGCCGAGTTCCTCGCCTTCGAGGCGCTCTCCAGCGGCCGCCAGGCCGCCATCGAGGGCGAGGACGACGAGGACCACTGAGCCTGGTGAGCTCCGCACGCCGAACGGCCCCCGCCACCTCCACAGGTGGCGGGGGCCGTTCGGCGTGCCCGTCGGTGACGGCGCGTCACTTGGTCCAGGAGGCCTGGAGCTTCAGCGGGTCGACCAGGTCGGTGTAGCCGACCGCGGCCGGGGTGTTCCCGGCGATGGAGATGATGGTGCAGCCCTTGGTCTCGGCACCCTTGGTCACGCCCTGGACCTTCGCGCTGGTGCACTTGGGCAGCGGGTTGGCGGCGGACATGACGTTCAGCCCCTTCTTGCCGGAGCTGTCGAAGAGGACGAACTTCGAGTCCGGGGCGGTGAAGGAGAGGCTGGCGTCCCCGACGTTCTTGATGGTGTAGCTGACGTACACCGGGGTGCGGCCGTCCAGGCCGACGGTGTTGACCTTGGCGGCGGTGAGCTCCTGGAGCGAGCCGACCTCGACGCCGGTGACGGTGATCTCCAGCTTGGTGGCGACCTTGGCGGTCTTGTCGGCGAAGTCCACGGTGGCGCTCTGGCCGATCTTCACGCTGGTGGCGGCCGCCGGGACGGCCCCCGCCCCGGCCCCGGCGCCGGCACCGCCGCCCGCGGCCCCGGCCGTGCCGGCACCGCCCGTGGCGCCGGCCGTCGCGCCGCCGCTCGCCGCGCCCGACGGGGCCGCGGTGGAACCGCCGGCCGCGCCGCCCGCGGCCGCACCCCCGGCGGTGGCCCCGGGGGTGGCACCGGTCTGGGCCGGGGCCGCGCCGGTGGCGCCGCCGGTACCGGCCGGGGTGTCCGCGTTCTCCGGCCCGCAGGCGGCGAGCGACAGGGCGGTGGCCGCCGCGAGCGCGGCGACGGTCAGCTTGGTGGTGTACGAACGCATGATGCGCTTTTCTCCTGGGCGCGCGGCCGCGGCCGTTGCCGGCCTTTGCCCAGTGCGGCGCCGCCCGTCGTGACAGGAAGGGTCGATGACGACATGGGTCCAGCGGGCAAGAAGCCGTCCCCCGATCTGGCTTGCGGTCAGGGACCATACCAGTCATCCGGATTGCTGGACGGGCTGTGGCGAGCCCGTGACCGGCCCGGGTCCAGCCGGTGAAACACCCTGCGGGCGACCTGCGCGGATCGCGTAGATTTCGGAGGTGACGGCCGGGCCCGGGCCAGCCGTACCCGCACCACACCGGAAGGGCGTACAGCGAGATGAGCGAGGACTCTCTGCGCGAGGAGGTGCTGACCGCGCGGCGGATCGTCGTCAAGGTCGGCTCCTCCTCCCTGACCACGGCGGCCGGCGGCCTGGACGCCGACCGCGTCGACGCCCTGGTGGACGCGCTCGCCAAGGTGCGCGCCCGCCCCGGGGCACCGGAGGTCGTGCTCGTCTCCTCCGGCGCCATCGCCGCCGGGCTCGCCCCGCTCGGCCTGGACCGGCGGCCCAAGGACCTGGCCCGCCAGCAGGCCGCCGCCAGCGTCGGCCAGGGCCTGCTGGTCGCCCGCTACACCGCCTCCTTCGCCCGGTACGGCATCCGGGTCGGCCAGGTGCTGCTCACCGCCGAGGACGCCAGCCGGCGCGCCCACTACCGCAACGCCTACCGCACCCTCGACCAGCTGCTGGCGATGGGCGCGATGCCGATCGTCAACGAGAACGACACCGTCGCCACCGCCGAAATCAAGTTCGGTGACAACGACCGGCTCGCCGCCCTGGTCGCCCACCTGGTCCGCGCCGACCTGCTGGTGCTGCTCTCCGACGTGGACGGCCTGTACGACGGCGATCCGGCCCGCCCCGGCACCAGCCGGATCGCCGAGGTGCGCGGCCCGCAGGACCTGGACGGCATCGAGATCGGCAGCGCCGGCAAGGCCGGGGTCGGCACCGGCGGCATGGTCACCAAGGTCGAGGCGGCCCGGATCGCCACCGGCGCGGGCATCCCGGTGGTGCTCACCGCCGCCAGCCAGGCCGCCGACGCACTGGCCGGCCGCCCCACCGGCACGCTCTTCCTGCGCACCGGCAGCCGGACCTCCGACCGGATGCTCTGGCTGGCCCACGCGAGCAGCCCGCGCGGGACGCTGCACCTGGACGAGGGCGCCGTCCGGGCGGTCGTCTCCGGCGGCGCCTCGCTGCTGCCCGCCGGGGTCACCAAGGTCGACGGGGAGTTCGCCGCGGGTGATCCGGTGGACCTTCTTGCCGAAAACGGCCACATCGTGGCGCGCGGACTGGTCAACTTTGATGCGAGGGAGTTGCCCCGCCTGCTCGGCCGGTCCACCCGCGACCTGGCCCAGGAGTTCGGCGCCGCGTACGAGCGCGAGGTCGTCCACCGCGACGACCTGGTCGTTCTGCGCGGCTGACCGGCCCGGCGGGCCGGCACCGGCCGCCCGGCCGATCGGCGCAGCGCGGACGGCGGGCCGCTCCGTACCGGGAGCGGCCCGGCCACGGGCGAGGAGGGGCGCGGCCGAACCCGTCGGCAGGGAGCCGGCGGGGCCGGTGGGGACGACACGACATCGCCGAACAGGAGGCCGCCGGTGGAACGCAGGCGCGAGGCAGCGCTGACCGCAGGGACGGCGGGCCGGCGGCTGACCAGCATCGACGGCGGGCGCGGGGACGGCCCCGCCGAGCCGGCCGGTCCGCCGCCGCAGAAGCCCGGCGGGGTGCGCAGGCTGCGGCCCGACCGCGACCGGGCGGCCCAGCCGCCCACCGTGCCCGAGCAGGCGCGGCTGTGGCACGTGGTGCTCAGCGTGGCCGGGCAGGCCACCCCGCTACCGTCGCTGCGCGCCTCACTGGAGCAGCTGGCGCACGACCACTCGTTCTTCCTGACCGCCCGTTACGCGGCCGACCACGCCGAGATCCGCTACTGGGAGCAGGCCCGGGACCTGCACGACGCGGCGGCCATCGCGCTGCGGCTGTGGGGCGAGCACAAGGTCACCGCGAACCTGCCGCCCTGGGAGATCGTCGGGCTGGAGGTGGTCGACCGGGCGACGTACCGCAAGCGGGTGACGGAGGGCTTCGGCGATCCACCGCCGCACCCGGGCGGCGTGCACCCGTACTGAGCCGGTCCGACGGGTCGGGCAGCCCCGTCGGACCGGGACTGTGGCGGGTCGGGCGCGCCGGGCAGGATCGTCGCGGTGGCGTCTCACCGGGCGAAATACCGCCCGGGCCGGACCGGCGAAGTCGCTACCCTTGGCGGCATGACCAGCGACCTCGCCACCGCCGACAGCCCCGTCCTCGCCGTAGCGCGCCGAGCCCGGGAGGCCGCCGCCGCGCTCGCCCCGCTGCCGCGCGGGGCGAAGGACGCCGCGCTGCTGGCGGTCGCGGACGCGCTGGTGGCCCGCAGCGCCGAGATCGTCGCGGCCAACGCCGAGGACGTGGAGCGGGCCCGGGCGGCCGGCACCGCCGAGTCGGTGATCGACCGGCTGACCCTGACCGGCGAGCGGATCGCCGCGATCGCCTCCGACGTGCGCGACGTGGCCGGCCTGCCCGACCCGGTGGGCGAGGTGGTGCGCGGCTACACCCTGCCCAACGGCCTGGACGTGCGGCAGGTCCGGGTGCCGCTCGGCGTGGTCGGCATCATCTACGAGGCCCGCCCGAACGTCACCGCCGATGCCGCCGCGCTCTGCCTCAAGTCCGGCAACGCGGTGCTGCTGCGCGGCTCCGCCTCGGCCTACCGCTCCAACACCGCCCTGGTCGCCGTGGTGCGCGACGCCGTCGCCGCGGCCGGGCTGCCCGCCGACGCGGTGCAGCTGGTGCCGGGGGAGAGCCGGGACTCGGTGCGCGAGCTGATGCGCGCCCGCGGCCACGTGGACGTGCTGATCCCGCGCGGCGGCGCCTCGCTGATCCGCACCGTGGTGGAGGGCTCGACCGTCCCGGTGATCGAGACCGGCACCGGCAACTGCCACGTCTACGTGGACGCCGAGACCGACCTGGCGATGGCCGTCGGGATCCTGCTGAACTCCAAGGCGCAGCGGGTCAGCGTCTGCAACGCGGCCGAGACGCTGCTGGTCCACCAGGACGTCGCGGACGCCTTCCTGCCGCTCGCGCTGGCGGCGCTCGCCGAGGCCGGGGTGACCGTCCACGGCGACGAGGCGGTGCTGAAGGCCGCCGAGGGCGGCCCGGCCACCGTGGTGCCGGCCACCGACGAGGACTGGGGCGCCGAGTACCTCTCGCTGGACCTGGCCGCCGCCGTGGTGCCCTCGCTGGACGCCGCCGTCGAGCACATCCGCCGCTGGTCCTCCGGCCACACCGAGGCGATCGTCACCACCTCGCAGGCCGCCGCCCGCCGCTTCACCCGGTTGGTGGACTCCACCACGGTGGCCGTCAACGCCTCCACCCGCTTCACCGACGGCGGTGAGTTCGGCTTCGGCGCGGAGATCGGCATCTCCACCCAGAAGCTGCACGCCCGCGGTCCGATGGGCCTGCCGGAGCTGACCAGCACCAAGTACATCGTCACTGGTGACGGGCATGTCCGGGGCGAGGCGACGCAGACCGTGGGCGGTGACGCGGACGCCCGCTGAACGCCGGGTGAGGGGCGCGGGAGGGGCGGCCGTCACACGTGTGACGGACCAACTGCCGGGAGCCACAGACAAATCCTCCGGCCGGTAATACGCTGAATCCGTGGCTGAGGATGTGGGGGGCTCTCCGTACCCCGACGGCGCCGACCACGGTGGTGCGGACGACGAGTTCGCCACCGTGGTCTTCGATGAGGCCTTCGTCCGGTCCGCCGCCGTGCACGAGCCGACCGCCAAGGAGCGGCAACTCGCCGCCGCCGAGGCCCGGTTCGAGCCGGACACCGCGGGCCCGGGCTGGGGCTACGACGTTCCGGCCGGGGACGGGCTCCCGCTGGAGCTTCGCCCGTACCCGAGCGGACTCGACGCGGACCACCTCTACCCCGATCCCTGGTCGGGGCCGGGCCGGGCGGTCGACCGCCGGGTCCGGCGGCGGTGGCGACGCGGCTACGACCCGGTGCGTGCCGGCGGCCGGTACGTGGCCCAGCAGCGCTGGCACCGGCCGGTGGCCTGGGTGCTCGCGGTGATCATGGGCGTGAGCCTGGTGGCCGTCGCGGTCGCGGCGGTCTACCAGGGCGTGGGCGGCTCCGCCGGCACGCCCCGGCGCCCCGAGTCCGGCAGCAGCAGCGCCGGCGTCGACCCGGGGCAGGCCCCGGCCGAGCCTCCGCTGGTGGTCACCGCGCCCGCCGGCTAGCCCGGCGCGCCCTGGGACGCCCTGGTGCGCTCCGGGACGCCTGGGGCGCACGCCCCGGGCGGTGGTCACGGAGCGTTCCCGGGAATGTGCGCCCGCACCCTCGTGGCGGCGCTGGTGTCCGCCTACCCTGGTGGTGTGGGTGACCCGCGAGAGCCTCCTGAGGGTGCGCCCGAGGGCGGTTCCGGCAACGAGGACGAATTCCGGTCCGTCGTGTTCGACGAATCGTTCGTGCGGGCTGCCCGGATCCAGGAGCTGTCCGCGCGGGAGCGGCTGGCGGGCTCCTCCGGCAAGGCCACCCGGCCGCGGGTGCGGCTCGGTCCGCTGGGCACCGTCCCGCGCCAGGCGCTGATCCTGCTGCTGCTCATCCTGCTCGCCTTCGGGACCGCGGTGTACTTCGGGGTGAGCTCCCCTAAGGGGACCGCGGTACGGCCCGAGGGCAGCCAACTGACCGTCAGCCTGGTCGCGTTGAGCCCGGCTTCGGCCGTCCACCCGGTCGCCGACCCGGCTGACCCGTTCGCCGCCCTGCCGGCCGGGTACGGGGACGGCGCGCTCGGACTGAACACCCCGACCGGGGCCGCCACCGGGCACTTCAGCCGGGTCGAGGTGACCAAGGCGCTCGACACCGTCCAGCGCTACCTGGTCGCCTCCTCGATGTCCCCGGCCGTGCTGGTCCGGGGCGCCACCGCGGACGTACGGGTCTTCGTCACGCCCGGTGAGCTGGCGGAGTTCGACGCGAGCGTGGCGCAGCCGGTGGACGACCGGCACCACGCGGCGACCGGCTGGATGGTCCGCTTCGACCCGGCGCAGGTCGCGCTGGCCGCGAACACCGTGCGGGTGGCCGGCGCGATGCGGATCGACGAGGCGGACAGCGGGTCCCTGCGGATCACCACCGACCACACCTTCGTCTACGCGCTGAAGCCGGCCGGGGCCCCGGCCGGAGCGCCGGTCACCCTGGAGACCGTGCGGCGGCAGCTGACCTTCGAGTTCGACCGGGTCGATCTGGCCTCGGCGCAGCTGCGGCTGGTGGACTCGGTGGTGCAGGCCGGGCCGGAACCCTGCGGCACCTCGATGGCGGGCTTCCTGCAACCGGTGCTGGCCACCGGGCAGGGCACGCTGGTCGCGCCGCCGGCGCCGGTCGACCCCGGCAACCACGCCCGGCCGGGCTGGCAGGTGTGCGGGGTGCTGGCGGGCGGCTGAGCGCACCCCCGGGGAGGTGGAACGGCGCGGCGGCCGGTGCCCCGGGCGGGACACCGGCCGCCGTCGCGGTCCCGGTGGGTCAGCGGTCCCGGTGGGGTCAGCTGCCGTCGCGGTCCGTGGAGCCGCCTCCCGTGGAGCTGCCGCCGGAGGAGCCGTCGCCCGAGGAGCCGTTGCGGCCGGCGCCGCCGGTGAAGGTGTCGCGGAGCTTGCCGCCGACGGTCGCGGCGCCGCCGGCGACGTCCCGGAGCAGGCCCATCAGCGGGTCCTTGCTCTCCTTGACCGAGGTCGTGTAGTGCTCGGCGGCGGCCCTCCACTGCTCGCCGACCGAGGCGTCCGGGTCGTCCGAGCGGCGCGGGTAGGCGCCGGCCATGATCGAGCGGTAGTCGTCGCTCTCCGCCCACTTCTTCAGCTGGGCGACCCGGACCACCGCGAAGGGGTGGGTCTGCGGCAGCAGCTGGAGCACCTTGAGCACGCCGTCGCGCAGGTCGCCGGCCTTCTCGTACTCCTCGGCCTGCTCCAGGAAGGCGTCGACGTTCATCTCGGCCAGGTTGTGGCCGCCGGCCAACTTCATCAGGGCCCGCATGGACGCCTGGAGGTCCTGCCCGGCGAGCAGGCCGGCCCGGTCGCTGGACAGCTCCGCCTTGCGGAACCACTCCTTGAGCGCGGTGATGATCGCGGTGATCGCCAGGTTGCCGAGCGGCACCCAGGCGATCCGGGCGGCGATGTTGGTGAGGATCATCAGCATCGTCCGGTAGACGGCGTGGCCGGACATCGCGTGGCCGACCTCGTGGCCGATGACCGAGCGCAGCTCCTCCTCGTCGAGCAGCTCGACCAGGCCGCTGGTGACCACGATGATCGGGGTGTCGATGCCGATGCAGTACGCGTTGACCGTCGGGTCCTGGGAGACGTACAGGTCGGGGACCTGCTCCAGGTCGAGCACGTAGGCGGCGTCGCGCACCATGTCGTGCAGCTCCGGGAACTGGCGCTCGGAGGTCTTCACGGCGGTGGCCAGGAACATCAGCCGGATCGCCCGCTCGGACACCAGGCCGGCGAGCTTCTTCAGGATGTCGTCGAAGCCGGTCAGCTTGCGCAGCGCCACCAGGGCCGAGCGGTCCGCCGGGTGCTCCCAGGCTCGGGTGGAGATCCCGGGGAAGCGCTCGCGGCGGCGGCTCGGGGTCTTCGCGGTCGTGTCGGTCATGGTCTGAGTACCTCCTGGTCGACGGCGGCCGCGGCCCGCTGGGCCGCCCCCCGTTGGTCTTCGCCTGCAACGACTGTCTTTGCAACGCGCGTGGTTGCGTACTCGTCCCCGGGGTCAGCGTACGCGCGGTCCGCCGTGTGGGCGGCGGGCGGTGCAGGCGGGGCTCGGGGCCCGGCGGGCGTGCCGTCGGGGCCGGTGGGCGCCGCCGGTGTGAGGCCGGTTTAACCTGAGGCCTGGACGACCGAGACCGGACCCGGCCGCGGTACCGAGCAGTTCGAGGAGCCCCCGCAGATGTCCACCGACACCCTTGTCAGCCTGGCCGCGCCCATCTCCGACGAGACCGGTCCGGGCCTGTTCCTGCGGATCATCGTGGTCGCGTCCTTCGTGGGCATCGGCCTGCTGGTCTGGCTCATGGCCCGCGCGTTCAAGAACAACTAGGACCGGCCCCCGGGCGGCCGTCCCCGGCCCGTTCCGGGCGCTTCCCCCGGCTCGCGCTCACGCCCGGTCAGCGGCGGTGGGCCGCCGAGCGGTTGCCGTGTAACCCCCCGTACGATGACGGGTGGGCCCTCACCGGCCCGGAACCACCCCCAGGTCCGTTCACCGAGCCGAGAAGGTCCCGCCGACCATGAGCACTGCTGCCGCACTCCCCGTTCTGAACCTTCTCGCCGAGGGCGAGGGGGGCAACCACGACAGCCTGAACCCGGCGCTGACCGGTGGCGCCGCGCTGTTCATCCTGCTGGTCCTGCTCTTCATCACCACCCGTTTCAACCGGGACCGCTGAGCCCGCTCCTGGGGCCGCTCGGGGAGCGTCCGGCCGCCGGCCGGCCGCTCCCTCATGCATCCGGCGAGAACCCCCACCCGGCCGTTCCCGCACCGTAACGGGTGTCGCGTAAGGTGTGGCGGCATGGGAGAGCAGGCCGGGAATCCCGGCGGACCGGAACCGGTGAAGAAGCGCCTCGGCGTGATGGGCGGCACCTTCGACCCGATCCACCACGGCCACCTCGTCGCCGCCAGTGAGGTCGCGAGCGCGTTCCGCCTGGACGAAGTGATCTTCGTGCCGACCGGGCAGCCGTGGCAGAAGAGCGACCGCCACGTCACCCCGGCCGAGGACCGCTACCTGATGACGGTCATCGCCACCGCCGAGAACCCGCAGTTCTCGGTCAGCCGGATCGACATCGACCGCGAGGGCCCGACGTACACCGTCGACACCCTGCGCGACCTGCACGCGCTGCACCCGGACGCCGACCTCTTCTTCATCACCGGCGCCGACGCCCTCGCCCAGATCCTGTCCTGGCGCGACTCCGACGAACTCTTCTCGCTGGCCCACTTCATCGGATGCACCCGCCCGGGGCACACTCTGTCGGACGCCGGACTCCCGGTGGGCCGGGTCTCCCTGGTGGAGGTCCCGGCGCTGGCCATCTCCTCCACGGACTGCCGCGACCGGGTCGCCAAGGGCGAGCCGGTCTGGTACCTCGTCCCGGACGGCGTGGTCCGCTACATCGACAAGCGGGCGCTGTACGCGCCGCGCGGGGACTGATCCGGGAGCGGTGCATGACTGATCGCAACGACGGCCGGCGGCCGGAGGACTGGTCCACCGGGCAGTACCAGCAGCCGTACCAGGGCTACGAGCAGCAGCCGCCGCAGTCGCAGCCGCAGCAGCCGGCGCAGCCGTACGAGCAGCAGCCGTACGAGCAGCAGTACGACCAGTACGGGCAGCCGGTGTACGGGCAGGACCCGTACGGCTACCAGCAGCAGGGCTACCAGGGCTACGACGGGTACCAGCAGGGCGGCCAGGCCGGGCAGTCCGGGCAGGCCGGGCAGTTCCAGCAGCAGGCGCAGCCGTACGAGCAGCAGCCGTACGAGCAGAAGTACGACCAGTACGGGCAGCCGGTGTACGGGCAGGACCCGTACGGCTACCAGCAGCAGGGCTACCAGGGGTACGACGGGTACCAGCAGCAGGCGTACCAGGCCGCCGCGCCGGTCGCCGCCGAGCCGCAGTCGGAGGCGGAGACTGCCGCGCCGGTCGCCGCCGCCCCTGCTGCCGCGCCGCCGCGGCCGCGGGTGCCCCGGCCCGCCACGGAGCCGGCGCCGGCCAAGGCCGAGCCGCCGTCCGAGCAGGTCGCCGGGGCGCGGGCCGGGAAGGCCGGGAGCAGGGCGCCCAAGGACGGTTACACCACGGGCGAGTTCACCTTCGTCGACGAGGAGGCGGAGGAGACCGAGGACGTCATCGACTGGCTGAAGTTCGCCGAGTCCCGCAGCGAGGTGCGCGCCGAGCGCCGCCGCAAGCTGCGCAACCGGCTGATCGGCCTCGGTGTGGTGGTGGCGCTCGCGGCCGGCGGCGTCGGCGGCTACCTCTTCCTGACCGGTGACAAGCCGACCGCGGCCAGCGCCGCCGGCGGGCGCCAGGTCAACGTCGTCCACCTGCGCGACCTCCAGGGCAAGGTGTCCAGCGCGCTGCTGGTCAACGACGCCTCCGGGAAGAAGGGCACGGTGCTGCTGCTGCCCGACAACCTGCGGCTGCCCGGCCCGGGCGACCCGCCGGTCACGACGGTCGGCCAGTCCATGGACGGCATCGGCGCCTCGGCGACCCGGGAGGGCCTGTCCACCGTGCTCGGCGCCCCGGTGGCCGGCACCTGGCGGCTGGACACCCCGTACCTGGAACTGCTGGTCTCCCAGCTCGGCGGCGTCCGGGTGGACACCAACGCCGAGACCCACGAGGGCGGCAAGCCGGACGGCAAGCTGCTGTCCGCGGCCGGGAAGAACACCCTGCTCAGCGGGAAGGCCGCGGTCGCGTACGCCACGCTGCAGAACCCGGGCGAGAACCGGGACGCCCAGCTGGCCCGGTTCGGGCAGGTCATGGACGCGGTGGTGCGCACCATGCCGACCGAGTTCAAGGACGCCAAGGACGACGTGCACCGGATGAACGCGGTGCTCGACCCCTCGCTGCCCGAGGACGCCCTCGCCGGGGTGCTCGTCCAGCTCGCCCAGCAGGCGAAGGACGGCCACTTCGGCACCGCCGCGCTGACCGTCAAGCCGGACGGCAGTCTGGACGAGGCGACCGCGGGCAAGCAGGTCAAGGACGTGCTGGGCGGCACCGTGAAGTCCGCGGCCGCCGGGGACGCCCCGGCCCGGGTCGCGGTCCAGGACGCCAGCGGCAGCGACGCCGCGGCGGCCGCCGCGCAGGTCCAGATCGTCAACTCCGGCCTGACCTTCATCCCGGGCGGGGCCAAGGCCGCGCCCCAGCCCACCAGTGAGATCCGCTACACCGACGACGCCCGGCAGGGCGCGGCGAAGTCGCTGGCGACCAGCCTCGGCCTGCCGGACACGGTGGTGAAGAAGGTCACCGGGGACACCCAGAACGCGGACCTGCTGGTCGTGCTGGGCAAGGACTACCAGCCGCCGAAGGTCCAGTAGGGCGGTGGCCCGGGCCCGCGCGGCCCGGGAGCCCCGGCGCGGTGGCCCGGGCGGGCGCGGAAAACGGTTCCGGGCCCGCCCGGGCGGCGTGAGATCCTGGAAGGCGACCCCGGCCCCGTGCCGGGGCGCCCCAAAGCCGCCGAGCCGGAAGAACACCGTGACCGTCACCGACCACAGCCAGCAGCTCATCACCGTCGCCGCGCAGGCGGCGGCCGACAAGCTCGCGCACAACATCATCGCCTTCGACGTCAGCGAGGTGCTGTCGATCACCGACGCCTTCCTGATCGCCTCCGCGAACAACGACCGCCAGGTCCGCTCGATCGCCGAGGAGATCGAGGACCAGCTGCGCGAGCAGCTGGACATCAAGCCGGTGCGCCGCGAGGGCGAGCGCGAGGGCCGCTGGATCCTGCTCGACTACCTGGACATCGTCGTGCACGTCCAGCACTCCGAGGAGCGCTCCTTCTACTCGCTGGACCGCCTCTGGAAGGACTGTCCCGAGCTGCCGCTGCCCGAGGACGCCCTGGCCTCGCGCAACCGTCCGGACGCGCACACCGACGAGGCCGGCAACGCCCTCGCCCCCGCCGACGACTTCGGCAAGCCCGAGGACCTGCACTGAGCCGGGGTGCGCGCGGCCCGCGCATCGTCTTCTGGCGGCACGGCCAGACCTCCTGGAACCTCGAGTCGCGTTTCCAGGGCACCACGGACATCGAGCTGACCGGCCAGGGCGTCCTGCAGGCCCAGCGGGCGGCCCGGCTGCTCTCCGGGCTCCGTCCCGACCTGCTGATCTCCTCGGACCTCCAGCGCGCCCGGCGCACCGCCGCGGAGCTGGCCGAGGTCACCGGGCTGGACGTGCAGCACCACGAGGGCCTGCGGGAGACCTTCGCGGGCTCCTGGCAGGGCCTGACCAACGCAGAGATCCGGGAGCGCTTCCCGGAGGAGTACGAGGCCTGGTCGGCCGGCGAGCCGGTCCGGCGCGGCGGTGGCGGCGAGCTGGCCACCGAGGTCGCCGACCGCTCGGTGCCGGTGGTCCTGGACGCCGTCGGCAAGCTCCCGGAGAACGGCACGCTGGTGGTGGTCAGCCACGGCGGGACGATCCGCACCATGCTCGGGCGGCTGCTCGACCTGGAGCCGACCCAGTGGGAGCGCTTCGGCGGGCTGTCCAACTGCTGCTGGTCGGTACTCGGCCTGGGGGCGCGCGGCTGGCGCCTGCTGGAGCACAACGCGGGCACGCTCCCGCAGCCGGTCATCGGCGACGACACCTGAGCGGTCCCGGCGCGGACGGCACCGGGTGACGGCGCCGGGTGACGGCGCCGGGTGAAGGCACCGGGCGGCACCGGGTGAAGGCCCCGGGGCCGGTCCCGGTCCCGGCGCCGGTCCGGCGGGGGGTCTCCCGGGGCGCTCGGTGGAGTGCTTGGTGGGGCGTTCGGTGGGGCGTCGACCGGGGCCGGGGGAGCGGATTTCGCAGTTCCGGCCCTGACCAGCTAGAGTCTTCCTCGTTCGCAGGGAAGGAACGCGGCCCGGAAGGGAAGCGGGAGATCCGGTGAGTGCGGGGCTATAGCTCAGTTGGTAGAGCGCTTGCATGGCATGCAAGAGGTCTGGGGTTCAATTCCCCATAGCTCCACTCCGCATCGGCGGTCGTGGTCAGCCAGGGTCGCCCGTGTCGCGGGGCTATAGCTCAGTTGGTAGAGCGCTTGCATGGCATGCAAGAGGTCTGGGGTTCAATTCCCCATAGCTCCACAGTGGTTCGGAAGGCCGTCACCCGAGGGGTGGCGGCCTTCCGGCGTTCCGGGCTCCGCGCCTCAGGCCTCGCAGGTGTGGGACCAGCCGCCGGGCGGCAGCGAGTCGAGCAGCTCGACCCGCGCCCGGTCCTCCGGGGAGGCCGGCACGTACACCACGATGTAGCACTCGGGCACGCCCGGCATCGTCAGGTAGGTCGCGTTCAGCCGCAGCACGCCGACCTCCGGGTGGCGGAACACCCGCGGCCAGGCCTCCGGCGGCGCGACCTCCTGGCGGTCCCAGAGCTCCCGGAACAGCTCGCTGCCCGCCGACATCCGCTGCACGTGCTCCTCCCAGGCCGGCTCGCCCACGTGCTTGCCGTACGCGGAGCGCAGCACCGCCACCATCCGCGGCAGGGTCTCCTCCCGGTTCTCGCACGGGTTGCAGCACGGCGGGGCGGTCAGCATGCACCAGAGGCTGTTGAACACCACCCCGCGGGACGGGCGCATCCGGTCGGTGCCGAACATCGCGCGGTACGGGCCGTTGAAGCCCAGCACGTCGAACCGGGTGTTGGAGACCGCCGCAGGCAGCGGGGCCAGCGAGTCCAGGATCACCTGGATCGACGGCGACAGCTCCGGTACGGCCGGCAGCGCCCGCGCCGAGGCGGACACCCCGGCCAGCCGGAACAGGTGCTCGTGCTCGGTGCCGTCCAGCCGCAGCGCCCGGGCCACCGCCAGCAGCACCTGCTCGCTCGCGTTGATCGGCCGCCCCTGTTCGAGCCAGGTGTACCAGGTCACCCCGACCCCGGCGAGCTGTGCGACCTCCTCGCGCCGCAGCCCCGGCGTACGGCGGCGCAGCCCCGGCGGCAGCCCGACGTCCTCGGGGGTGACCCGCGCCCGGCAGGCCTTCAGGAAGCGGGCCAGCTCGGTGCGGCGGCGGTCGCGCCCGCCCGTCGCGGTGGGCAGTTCCTCCAGGACGGTCATGGCCCCATGGTGCCGCAGCCGGGCCCACCGATACAGGTGCTGCCAGTACCAGGATCGGCAGGCTCTAACCACCAGTACCGGCACGGCCCCAGGCTGGCTGCCATGACGGACCTTCAGATCCGGCCCGACGCGGCCGGACGCACCACCGGGGCCCCGGCGATCCGGCCCGGGCTGCTCCTCGCGCTCGTCCTGGGCGGGCAGTTCATGGCCGTGCTCGACCTCTCCATCGTCAACGTCGCGGTCCCCACCATCCGCACCGACCTGGGCGCCTCCGGCGCCGCCCTCCAACTGGTCATCGCCGGGTACACCATCGCCTACGCCGTGCTGCTCATCACCGGCGCCCGGCTCGGCGCCCGGTACGGCTACAGCCGGCTCTTCCAGCTCGGCCTGGCCGGCTTCACCGCCGCCTCGCTGGCCTGCGGCCTCGCCCCGACCACCGGCTGGCTGATCGCCTTCCGGCTGCTCCAGGGGGCCGGCTCCGCCCTGATGGTGCCCCAGGTGATGAGCCTGCTCCAGCGCACCTTCACCGGCGCCGCCCGCACCCGGGCGCTCGGCCTCTACTCGGCGGTGCTGGCCGGCGGCATGGCGCTCGGCCAGGTGCTCGGCGGCGTCCTGGTCAGCGCCGACCTGTTCGGCAGCGGCTGGCGGCCGGTGTTCCTGGTCAACGTGCCGATCGGGGTGCTGCTGCTCGCGGCCGGCGCCCGGCTGCTGCCCCGGCTGCCCGGCGACGCCACCCGCGGCTTCGACCTCCCCGGCCTGGTGGTGCTCGGCGCGGCCCTCGGCCTGCTGGTGGTCCCGCTCGTCCTCGGCCACGAGCTGGGCTGGCCCGGCTGGGGCTGGGCGATGATCGCGGCCAGTGTGCTGCTGTTCGGCCTGTTCGTGGCCGTCGAGCGCCGGGTCGCCCGACGCGGCGGACAGCCGCTGATCTCCGGGCGGGTGCTGCGCGCCCCCGGGCTGCGGCCCGCGGCCGCCGGACTGTTCGCGATCATGGCGGCCTTCGCGGGCTTCATGTTCGCCTTCGCCCTGCACCAGCAGTCCGGGCTCGGCCACACCGCGCTGAAGGCCGGGCTCTGCTCGGCGCCCGTCGCCGTCGGCTTCGGCCTGTCCAGCATGCACTGGCACCGGCTGCCCGGCCGGCTGCACCGGGCCCTGCCCGCCATCGCCGGGGCCCTGCTCGGCGGGGGCTACCTGCTGCTCGGGCTGATGCTCGGCGACGGGGCGGGGATCGGCGCCGCGCCGCTGGTGGAGATGGCCGGGCTCGGCCTGGTCGCCGGCTGCGCCTACGCGCCGCTGTTCGCCCGGGCGCTCGCGGGGGTGGCGCCCGAGGACGCGGCCGACGCCAGCGGCGTGATGGTGACGGTCATCCAGCTCGGGCAGGTGATCGGGGTCGCGGTGCTGGGCTCGGTGTTCCTCGGCCAGGTCGACCTGCCGGCGCCGGCCGCGGCGTCGGGGGCGGCGCTGCGGACCACCCTGCTGGTCGACGCCGCGGCGGTGCTGGTCGCGGCGGGCTTCGCGGCGCGCAGCCGGCGGGCGGTGGGGTAGCGGTGCGGTAGCGGGGGCGGCTGCTGGAGGGCGGGCTGGGCGCATGTTCGTGGCTGCGCGCCCCGGGTGGGAGGTGTACGCCCGGGGCACGGGTCGCGCGGGGCTCCCCGGGCGTGTGGTGCGGACCTCGGGAAACGGATTTCTGGAGCACGCCCCGGACCGTGTAAAGTAGTCGATGTCGCCGAGGGAAACGGCCGGAAACAACCGGGAACCACGGTGACAACGCAGGTCAAGGGGCTATAGCTCAGTTGGTAGAGCGCTTGCATGGCATGCAAGAGGTCTGGGGTTCAATTCCCCATAGCTCCACAGCAGTCGAGAGCCGCCTCCCGGAAACGGGGGGCGGCTCTTCGCCGTTCTGCCCGTGCCACCGGTCGGCGTCCCCGGAATCCCGCTACCGTCGTGCCATGGCCGATCTGGAGCGAAGGCGGAACGAGGAACTGGCCCGGATACTCCACCAGCTCGGCTGGAGTCCGGAACGGCTCGCCCGCGAGGTGAGCCTCGCCCTGCCGCCGGGCCTCGCCATCAGCTCCACCGCCCCGTACAAGTGGCGCGACCGCGGCATGGTGCCGCGCAGCCCGCACGACCAGGCCGTCTGCGAGGTGCTCAGCCGCACCCTCGGCATCGCCGTCACCTACGAACAGCTCTGGGGCCGGATGGGCGGCCACCGCGGCGCCAAGATCCTCTCGCCCCGGCTGCTCACCGACCCGTGGACCGCCGACACCGCCCAGACCGCGCTGCGCGAGGCCGCCACCGACGCCGGACCGGTCCGCCTCACCGACCTGTTCCGCGGCGCCGACCTCGACCAGGCCGCCGCCCGCCTCGACTCCCCGCCACCGCCCGTCGGCGGCGGCGAGGGCGCGCTGCGCGTCGAACCCGGACTGGTCGGCGAACTCGGCCTGTCCTACCGCAGCAAGCAGAAGCTCGAACGGGCCTGCGGCGGCGGCCTCGTCCTCGGCCCCGTCCGGGCCGAACTCGCCATGCTGGCCAAGCTTTTGGAACTCGGCGCGTACGACGAACGGCTCGGCCGCGAGCTGTACGGCACGGCCAGCAGACTCGCCCGGCTGGCCGGCTGGGCCGCGTACGACCTCGGCCACGACGCGGCCGCCCAGCGCGCCTTCGTCGCCGCGCTGCGCGCCGCCCACGTCGGCGGCGAGCCCCGGCTCGGGGTCGCGGTGCTCGGCGCGCTGGTCGTGCTCGCCACCCAGGGCCCCGGCGGACGCGGGCTGGACGCCGTCTCCGCGCTCGCCACCGCCCTGGACACCCACGGCGCCGCGCTCAGCCCCACCGCCCGGGCCCGCCAGTACGGCCGGCTCGCCCGCGCGTACGGCCGCCGGGGCGAGCCCGAGCGAGCCGAGGCCGCCGCCGCCCGGGCCTTCGCCGAGCTGGACGGCCTGCCCGGCGCCGAGGAGGCCCGGGCCGCCCTCGCCGGGATGGTGGGGGAGGGTCGGCTCGCGCTCGGCCAGCACCGGCTGGCCAAGGTGCTGCTCGCCGAGGCCGTGGCCGGGCTCGGGCCGGGGCGGGCCCGCTCCAAGGCGCTGCTGATGGTGCGCCTCGCCGAGGCCCACCGCAGGCTCGGTGACCAGCGGGAGGCGGCCCGCACCGCCGCGCTGGCGCGCTCGCTGGCGGCGGGGATGCAGTCCGAGCGGCTGGCGAAGGCGCTGCGGGAGTTCGACGCGGCAGGGCGGGCGGGCGCGCGGTGACCTGGCGTGGGGGCGCGGGGCCGTCGGTCGTCGGCGGTGGTCGGCGGTGGGGCGGCCGGGTGCGGGGCTGTCGGTGGTCGGCGGTGCGGCGGCCGCGTCGGCCGGGCGGTGCACCCGGGAGCGCGTCGACCCGCTTGCGGTACCCTGAGCCCATGCGAACCGTGCGCCTGCTCCTTAGCCGGCCGCGCTGACCAGGACCGGTTGAGCCCTCGGGCGGTGCCGGAGTCGGCGTGGCGTCCCCTCCTGCGAGGGGATTTTTTGTTTTCCGCCCCCGACCCCGTCCCGGGCCGGGTCCTCCGGGCCGGCCGCCTGTGCGGTTCGCCAACTGACATCGATGGAGCTTGAAGGACCATGAGCGAGACGACCCCTGCGTCCGGCGCGGCCGAGACCGTGACCGAGCCGTTCCGGTACAGCGCCGCGCTGGCGGCCGAGATCGAGTCCCGCTGGCAGGACATCTGGGAGAAGGAGGGCACCTTCCACGCCCCCAACCCCACCGGTGCGCTGGCCGACCCGGCGGCCGGCGACGTCGCCGCGAAGCCGCACAGCTTCATCATGGACATGTTCCCGTACCCCTCGGGCGCGGGCCTGCACGTCGGCCACCCGCTGGGCTACATCGCCACCGACGTCTTCGCCCGCTACCAGCGGATGACCGGCCACAACGTGCTGCACACGCTGGGCTACGACGCCTTCGGCCTGCCCGCCGAGCAGTACGCGGTGCAGACCGGCACCCACCCGCGGGTCTCCACCGAGGCCAACATCGCCAACATGCGCCAGCAGCTGCGCCGGCTGGGCCTGGGCCACGACCCGCGCCGCTCGATCTCCACGATCGACCCGGAGTACTACCGCTGGACCCAGTGGATCTTCCTGCAGATCTTCAACTCCTGGTACGACGCGGACGCCCGCAAGGCCCGTCCGATCACCGAGCTGGTCGCCGAGTTCGAGTCCGGCGCGCGTGAGCTGCCGGGCGGGCGCGACTGGGCGTCGCTGACCGTCGCCGAGCGCGACGAGGTGCTGGGCGAGTACCGCCTGGCCTACGCCAAGGAGGTGCCGGTCAACTGGTGCCCCGGCCTGGGCACCGTGCTGGCCAACGAGGAGGTCACCGCGGACGGCCGCTCCGAGCGCGGCAACTTCCCGGTATTCAAGTCCAACCTGCGCCAGTGGATGATGCGCATCACCGCGTACTCGGACCGGCTGATCGAGGACCTGGACCTGCTGGACTGGCCCGAGGCCATCAAGCTCCAGCAGCGCAACTGGATCGGGCGCTCCGAGGGCGCCCGGGTCGACTTCGCGGCACCCGGCGACCGGAAGATCACCGTCTTCACCACCCGGCCCGACACCCTGTTCGGTGCCACCTACATGGTGCTGGCCCCCGAGCACGGCCTGGTCGACTCGATCGTCCCCGCCGCCTGGCCCGAGGACGTGCCCGCCGAGTGGACCGGCGGCGCCGCCACCCCCGCCGAGGCCGTCGCCGCCTACCGGGCCGCGGCCGCCGCCAAGTCGGACGTCGAGCGGCAGGTCGAGGCCAAGGTCAAGACCGGTGTCTTCACCGGTGCCTACGCCGTCAACCCGGTCAGCGGCGCGTCCGTCCCGGTGTTCATCGCCGACTACGTGCTGATGGGCTACGGCACCGGCGCCATCATGGCCGTCCCCGCCCACGACCACCGCGACTTCGCCTTCGCCCGCGCCTTCGCGCTGCCGATGCGCTGCGTCGTCGAGCCGACCGACGGCCGCGGCACCGACCCGGCCGAGTGGGACGACGCGTTCGAAACCTACGACTCCGTCATCGTCAACTCCGCCCGCACCGAAGGCGACCTGTCGCTGAACGGGCTGAGCGTCGTCGACGCCAAGGCCGCCGCCACCGCCTGGCTGGCCGAGCGCGGCATCGGCGAGGGCACCGTCAACTACCGCCTGCGCGACTGGCTGTTCAGCCGCCAGCGGTACTGGGGCGAGCCCTTCCCGATCGTCTACGACGAGGACGGCGTCATGCACGCGCTGCCCGAGTCGATGCTGCCGGTCGAGGTCCCCGAGGTCGACGACTACTCGCCGCGCACCTACGACGCGTACGACGCCGCCTCCTCGCCGGAGACCCCGCTGTCGCGCAACGAGGCCTGGGTCAACGTCGAACTGGACCTGGGCGACGGCGTCAGGAAGTACCGCCGCGAGACCAACACCATGCCCAACTGGGCCGGTTCCTGCTGGTACGAGCTGCGCTACGTCGACCCGTCGAACACCGCGAAGGTCGTCGACCCGGCCAACGAGAAGTACTGGCTGGGCCCGACGGAGACCAAGCCGGCCGGTGGCGCCGACCTGTACGTCGGCGGCGCCGAGCACGCCGTGCTGCACCTGCTGTACGCGCGCTTCTGGCACAAGGTGCTGCACGACCTGGGCCACGTCTCGTCCGTCGAGCCGTTCCACAAGCTGTTCAACCAGGGCATGATCACCGCCGACGTCTACCGCGACGAGCGCGGCTTCCCGGTGCCCGCCGCCGAGGTCGAGGAGCGCGACGGCCGGTACTCCTGGCAGGGCGAGCCGGTCAAGCGCGAGGCCGGGAAGATGGGCAAGTCCCTGAAGAACGCCGTCGCGCCGGACGACATCGCCGACGAGTACGGGGCCGACACGCTGCGCCTGTACGAGATGTCGATGGGCCCGCTGGACGTCTCCCGCCCCTGGGACACCCGCGCCGTCGTCGGCTCGTACCGCTTCCTGCAGCGCCTGTGGCGCAACATCGTCTCGGAGACCACCGGCGAGCTGGTCGTCACCGAGGAGGAGCCGGACGACGCGACGCTGCGCGCCCTGCACAAGGCGATCGACGGCATCCGCGGCGACATGGCCGGGCTGCGCTTCAACACGGCCGTCGCCAAGGCCATCGAGCTGAACAACTACCTGGTCAAGCGCGGCTCCACGCCGCGCACGGTGGCCGAGCAGCTGGTGCTGATGGTCGCTCCGCTGGCCCCGCACGTCGCCGAGGAGCTGTGGCGCCGCCTGGGCCACGGCGAGTCGCTGGCGCACACCGACTACCCGGTCGCCGACCCGGCGTACGTGGTGGACGAGACGGTGACCTGCGTGGTCCAGATCAAGGGCAAGGTCAAGGCGCGGCTGGAGGTCGCGCCGGGCATCTCGGACGCCGAGCTGGAGGCGCTGGCGCTGGCGGAGCCGGCCGTCGTCGCGGCGATCGGCGGGGCCGAGGTGCGGAAGGTGATCGCGCGGGCGCCGAAGCTGGTGAACATCGTCACCGGCTGAGTGCTGCCCCGGGAGTGACCGGGCGGGCGTCCTTCGGGGCGCCCGCCCGGCGTTTTCGGGGGTTCGGTGTTCGTCGGGGCGTTCGGGCGTTCGGGGGTTCGGGCGTTCGGGGGTTCGGTGTTCGGTGTTCTCCGGGGCTTTCGGGAGGGTCGGGGGCCCTCGGGGAGATCCCGGATCTGACCCTGATCTCCGTTCGCCGGGGCCTCTCGGGCTGCCCCCGGGCGGGTTCCGGCGGCTACCGTGGAACCCTCGGCGAGTCGGCCCGCGTTGGGCCCGGTGAGGGCCGGAACGACGGCGGAAGGTGGCGCGCGATGGACGTGTTCGGCGTGATGATCGGCCTGGTCCTGCTCTTCGGGGTCGCGGTGATGGTCCTGGCCGTGGTCGGTACGGTCAAGGCCGCCAAGGCCGTCGGCGCGAAGATCGAGAAGCACGAGGCCAACGCCCGGCGCGCCGTGGAGAACGCCACGCTCAAGGCGAAGACGTACACCAAGGTCGGCCCGCCCGCCCAGATCGCCTCCGTCCGGCTGGGCCTGCGGACCTCGCTCGACGGCACCCGGCAGGTGCTGGAGAGCGGCCTCGCCCAGGACGGCCAGCTCGGTGAGGCGCTCGCCCTGCTCAACCGGCTCGACGCGCACGCCGCCGAGCTCGACGGCGAGCTGCGGACGCTGGAGCGCGAGCCGGACACCGCGCGGGTCGCCGCCAAGCTGCCGGAGCTGCGCGAGCGGGCGGAGCGGATCACGCACTCGGCGGAGACCATGCGCTGGGCGGCGCAGGACCGCATGCACCGGTTCGCGGACGACGAGCTGAGCCGGCTGAGCCAGGAGTGCGAGAGTGAGGCGGGGGCGCTGCGGCACTGGGATGCCGCAGGGGCCGGGGGGTCGTCGGGGACTTCCGCTTCGTCCTCTCCGTCTGCTTCTGGGGTGTCGGGTTCGTCGGGCCCCGCTGGTTCCGCGGGTGCGGCGCGGGCCGGGCTGACCGACGGGAAGGGGCGCCCGAGCGCGGAGGAACTGCTCGGGCTCGCCGATCCGCTGGCCAAGCTGGCGCAGCGGCTGCGCAAGCCCTCGGCCGGGCCTTCGGCAGGACCCTCCGCGGGCTGAGCCGGCGGTGCGCCGCGGCGCCCCGGGCCGGTGTCCGGACCGGGCGCTGTCCTCCCGGACCGACGGGGAGTAACCTCCGGCTCATGCCCTCCGACCTCGCGCTTGTCACCGATTCCACGGCCTATCTGCCGCAGGAGACCCTCGACCGGCACGGGATCACGGTGGTCCCGCTGAGCGTCGCGGTCGGTGACTCGGTGCTGAGCGAGGGTGTCGAGATCTCCCCGAAGGACGTCGCCGAGGCGCTGCGCGGCAGACAGCGGGTGACCACCTCCCGGCCGAACCCGGAGACCTTCGCCGCCGCCTACCGGGCGGCCGCCGAGGCCGGGGCGAAGGGGATCGTCTCCGTGCACATCTCCGGTGAACTGTCCGGCACCGTCGAGGCCGCCCGGCTGGCCGCCGCCGAGGCGCCCGTACCCGTGCGGGTGGTGGACAGCCGGCTGGTCGGAATGGCGCTCGGGTACGGGGTGCTGGCGGCGGCCGAGGCGATCGCGGCCGGGCAGGGCCTGGCCGAGGCGGCCGAGGCGGCCGGCCGGCGGGCGGCCGGGACCAGCGGGTTCTTCTACGTCGACACCCTGGAGCACCTGCGCCGGGGCGGCCGGATCGGGGCGGCGCGGGCACTGCTCGGTTCGGCCCTGGCGGTCAAGCCGCTGCTGCACCTGGACGGCGGGCGGATCGAGCCGCTGGAGAAGGTGCGGACGGCGTCGCGGGCGATCGCGCGGCTGGAGGAGATCGCGGTCGAGCGGTCGGGGGAGCAGGAGGTCGACATCACCGTGCACCACCTGGCCGCCGAGGACCGGGCCGAACCGCTCGCGGAACGGCTGCGGGCCCGGGTGCCGGGGCTGCGGGAGCTGTACGTGGGCGAGGTGGGGGCGGTGATCGGCGCGCACGTCGGGCCGGGGCTGCTCGCGGTGGTGGTCGCGCCGCGCTGAGGGGGCGGTTTCCGTGGTGCCGGTTGGTCAGGCTGCCCGGCGGCGGTCAATTTGGGGCGGTCCCGCTCACTCCTGTGAGTGACACTTTTTATCCACAACCCCTGGGTTATCCACAGGGTTTCGTTATTCTCCGCGCGCTCGTCGGAGGACTCCTACCGTCCTCGGCATGACGACCATGGGCCTGGGCGCGGCGAAGCGCCATGCGATCAACGAGACGGTACGGCTGCGGATGGCCGCGCTGCTGCCGGCGGCGGGTGACGAGCCGGAGGGCGGCTCGGACGGTGGGGGCGGTGGTTCGGGCGGCGGCTCGGGCGGTGGCTCGCCGGGGGCGGCCCCGCCGCCGACGGGGGTGGGGGCGGCGGGTGCCACCGGGCCTCCGTCGACGTCGCCGTCGGCGGTTGGCGTGCCGGTGCCGTCGGATGCGGATGCTGCGGCGGCCCCGGCGGGGGCGCGCCCGCGGTTGCCCTCGTACGCCTCGGCGCTGGCACTCGACCGGCGCGCGGTGGCCGGGCTGGCCATCCTGCTGCTGTTCGCGGTCGGCTACGCCGTGCAGCACTTCTGGCTGGCCCGGCCGGAGACGGTCGCCGTGCCCGCGCTGGCGGCGGTCGCGGCACCGTCGGGGGCCGAGCCGTCCGTCCCCGCCGATGCCGCTGCCGTCGACTCCAGAGCCGGGCCCGGCACCGCTGCCCAGGCCGCCTCCGTTACCGGGGCGGGCGTCGTGGTGGACATCGGAGGACGGGTCCACATCCCCGGCCTGCACACCCTGCCCGGCGGCTCCCGGGTCGCCGACGCCCTGCGGGCGGCAGGCGGTCCGCTACCGGAGACGGACACCAGGAACCTCAACCTGGCCCGCGTCCTGGTGGACGGCGAGCAGATCCTGGTCGGCGAACAGGCGCCCGCCCCCGCCCCCGCCCCGGCCGTCGGGAGCGGGAACGGGAACGGACCTCCGGGCCCCGCCGCGCCCCGACCACCCGTCAGCCTCAACCGCGCCACGCTCGAACAGCTCGACACCCTCCCGGGCGTCGGCCCCACCCTCGCCCAGCGCATCCTCGCCTACCGCACCTCGCACGGCTCCTTCCGCTCCCTCGACCAGCTCCGGCAGGTCAGCGGCATCGGCGCCCGCACGTACGCGGAACTCCGCCCGCTGCTCACACTCTGACGCTGCCACGCCCGTCGGCTCTGCCCGTTGCTTCCTTGCCCGCTTCCGCTCGCCCGGCCACCGAAGGGAGGTGCCACCGTGTCCGTCGCCACCACACCGGATGGTCCGGCCGCGGCGCCCCGCTCGCCCGGCGCCGACCTCCGGCTGCTGCTGCCGGCCGTCTCGGCGTGGGCGGTCACGGCGGCGCTGCTGCGCCCGGATCCGGGGTCCGAGGCCCTCGTCCTCACCGCGGCGGGCCTTGCCGTGCTCGCGGGCGGCCTGCTGCTCACCAGGCCGGGGGCGCTGCGTCGGCGCGGGCCCACGGCGACGCTGGCCGCGGTCCTGCTCGCCGGCGCGGCGGCCGCGATCGCCACCCCGCTGCACACCGCCGACCTCCACCGGGGGCCGCTGCCGGAACTCGCCCGTGCGTCCGTGGCCGCCGGGCCGCGAGCGCCGTCCCCGGTGGAGGTGGAGCTGACCGTCGCGGGGGACCCGAAGATCCACATCTCCCGGGGCGGCCCCGCCGGCGGGCAGCCGTTCCTCACCGTCGACGCGGTGGCCGACCGCGTCACCCTGCTCCCGGCCGGGCCGGCCACCCGCACGCGTACGCCGGTGACCGTCATGGCCCGAGGAGCGGAGGGCGGGCCCTGGCAACGGCTGCTCCCGTCCCAGCGGGTCGTGGTGGAGGCCGAGGTGCAGCCGGCGGGGGAGGGCCACGACACCGAGTCCGCCGCGCTGCTGGTCGTCCACGGGCCGCCCCGGCAGCTGGCGCCGCCGAGTCTGCCGCAGCGGATCGCCGGCCGGCTGCGCGAAGGCCTGCGTTCGGCCACCGACGGACTACCGGCGGACGCGCGCGGGCTGCTCCCGGGGCTGGTCGTCGGCGACACCTCGCTACTGCCCGACGACCTCGAAGACGCCTTCCGGGCCACCGACCTGGTCCACCTGGTGGCGGTCAGCGGGGCCAACCTGGCGATCGTCCTCGGCGCGCTGCTGGGCGCGCCCGGGCAGGCCGGCACCCCGGAGCGGCGCGGGGTGGCCGCGATGCTGGGGCTGTCGCTGCGCACCGGCGCCCTGCTCGGCACCGCGCTCACGCTGGCCTTCGTCACCGTCTGCCGACCCGAACCCAGCGTGCTGCGGGCGGCCGGGACGGGGCTGATCGGCATGCTCGCCCTGGCCACCGGCCGTCCCCGCCAGGCGGTGCCCGCACTCGCCGGGGCGGTCCTGGTACTGGTCCTGCTGGACCCGTTCCTGGCGCGCTCGTTCGGCTTCCTGCTCTCGGTGCTCGCCACCGCCGGGCTGCTCATCCTCGGACCGCACTGGGCCGAGGCCCTACGGGCCCGCCGCTGGCCCCACCACCTGGCGGGCGCGCTCGCGGCAACGGCGGCCGCTCAGGCGCTGTGCGCGCCGGTGACGGTGGTGCTGTCCGGGCACATCAGCCTGGTCGGCATCCCCTGCAACCTGCTGGCCGAGCTGGCGGTGGCCCCGGCGACGCTGCTCGGCTTCGGAGTGCTCGTCCTCCAGCCGCTGCTCCCGGCCCTGGCCCGTCTGCTCGCGGAACCGGCCGGGGTGCCGGCCGGCTGGCTCGCCCTGGTGGCGCGCCGCGGCGCCGAGCTGCCGGGCGGCCAACTGTCCTGGCCAGGTGGGTGGTTCGGGACGGTGACGGTCGCGCTGGCCGTCCTGGGGGCCTGCTGGGCGGCACCGCTCCTGCTGCCCCGACGGCCGGAGCCGGGCAGTCCGGCGCCCGCTCGCCGGCGCTGGGTGCGAGCCCTGACGGCTGGGGCGCTGACGGCGGCCCTGCTGGCCGTGCTGCTGCGCCCGCCACAGCTCACCCGGATCGCCACCGGCTGGCCGCCGCCGGGGTGGCGGCTGGTGATGTGCGACGTGGGGCAGGGCGACATGCTGGCCCTCGCGACGGGGACGCCGGGCAGCGCGGTGGTGATCGACACCGGCCCGGATCCGAACGCCGCGGACAGGTGCCTGCGCGACCTCGGCGTCACGACGGTCCCCTTACTGCTGCTGACGCACTTCCACGCCGACCACGTCGAGGGCGTGCCGGGGGTGTTGCGGGGCCGCAGGGTCGGCGCGGTCGAGGGCACCACGCTGGACGACCCGCCGGGCGAGGCGGCTCGGGTGGCGGGCTGGGCGGGGGGTGCCGGCCTCCCGCTGCTGAGAGTCGGTCGGGGTGAAAGGCGGTCGGCCGGCGCGGAGTTGGCCTGGGACGTGGTGTGGCCCGTCCCCGGCGCGACTACCGAGGCGCCCGGGCCGAACAACGCAAGCGTCGCATTGATGGTGTCACTGGCAGGAGGACTGCGGATGGCACTGCTCGGAGATCTCGAACCGCAGGCACAGTCGGCCCTGTTGGGCCGGGTGGGGAGGGCGGACGTCGTGAAGGTGGCGCACCACGGGTCGGCCCACCAGGACTGGGACCTGGCCGGCGTCCTGCGGCCCCGACTGGCCCTGATCTCCTGCGGAGAGGGCAACGCGTACGGCCACCCGTCCCCGAAGACGGTCGACCACCTGCGCGCACTCGGCGCCACCGTGCTGCGCACCGACCGGGAGGGGGACATCGCGGTGACGGGCGAGTCCCCGGCCACCCTCGGCGTGGCCGTCCACCCCCAGCCCGCCCACACCGCCCACCGCCCCCGCACCCACGGCGGGCCCGGCGGGTCCGCCGCTCACGCCTCCGTAGCCGGCACCCACCCCGAGCGGACATCCTCCGCCCCGCGAGCCCCGCCCGCGTGATCCCCGCGCTCACCTCCTCTCATCAACCAGGTGGGGCACGGGAAGGGTGAAGGGGGTTGTGGGAGGAGGTGCGGCGCGAAGCCAGCAGAAACGTTCCGGCGCGCTCCGGGCTCAGCCCGGAGCGCGCCGGAGAAAGGCAGCAAGCGCGGGGCCAAAGGCACCCCGCAGCGATCTGCCGGAGGAATCGCAAAGAGCTGGAAGGCGGTTGCGGCGGGCTCCGGGCAGGCCCGGAGCGCGCCGCGAAAAGCGGCCCCTCCTGGCCGGGCGGGCCAGGTGGCGGCCGGGGGTTTCGGGGTGGGAGGGCGCGGGCCGGAGGGTGGCTGTGCCCGGTATGTCGTGGATGTGTGGGCCCCTTCGGGGTTCAGCAACGCACGATCATGAACCCCCGGGACGGCTTCCGGTGGTGTTCGGCCCGGGGGCATCCTCGTGGAGCGGGTGTCGGCGCCCAGGTGGGGGCCGGTGTTTCTCGTAACCGGAGTCGCCGCTCGGTGAGTTCGGCATGCCGGTTCGCGGAAACCGAAGGAATTTCAGGAGCGGCCCCGGGTGGGCCGTTCGGCGGTTTGTCGGGGCCTTTCTCTGGATTCACTGCGGGGTGCATCGATGGTGGACAGTGCTGGTTGTCGTGGCGTGAGTGATCTTCCGGCGCACGCGGTCGCGGTGGTCGGGATCGGCTGCCGCTTTCCGCAGGCGGACGGGCCGGAGGCGTTCTGGCGGCTGCTGCGCGGCGGCGGTGACGCGGTGTCCGAGCGGCGGGGTGGCCGGGGGCCGGCACGCGGGGGGTTCCTGGACCGGGTGGACGGGTTCGACCCCGAGTTCTTCGGCGTCTCGCGTCGCGAGGCCGTGGCGATGGACCCGCAGCAGCGGCTGGCCCTGGAGCTGGCCTGGGAGGCGCTGGAGGACGCCCGGACCCTGCCGGGCGATCTGGCGGGCAGCCGGACGGGCGTGTTCCTGGGGGTGATCGCGGACGACTACGCGACGCTGCTGCACGGGATGGGCCCCGAGGCGGTGACCGGGCACACGCTGACCGGGTTGCAGCGCGGGGTGACCGCCAACCGGATCTCCTACACGCTGGGACTGAACGGCCCGAGCCTGGTGGTGGACACCGGCCAGTCGTCCTCGCTGGCCGCCGTGCACCTGGCGTGCGCGAGCCTGCGCAGCGGCGAGTCCGAGCTGGCCCTGGCCGGCGGGGTGAGTCTGATCCTCGCGCCGGAGAGCACCCTGGCGCTGGAGCGGGCCGGAACGCTGTCGGCGGACGGGCGCTGCTTCACCTTCGACGCCCGCGCCAACGGCTACGTCCGGGGCGAGGGCGGCGGGGTGGTGGTCCTCAAGCTCCTGGAGGCCGCCGTCCGGGACGGCGACCGCATCCACGCCGTCATCCGCGGCAGCGCCCTGAACAACGACGGCGCGACCGAGACGCTGCCGACCCCGGGCCGCGCGTCGCAGGAGCGGGTGGTCCTCGCGGCCTGCGCCGACGCGGGCGTCGAGCCGGGCGAGGTCCAGTACGTCGAGCTGCACGGCTCGGGGACGCGGGCCGGCGACCCGGTCGAGGCCGCCGCGCTCGGTGCCGCGCTGGGCTCGGCCCGTACGGCAGAACTCCCGCTGCTGATCGGGTCGGTGAAGACGAACATCGGCCATCTGGAGGGCGCGGCCGGGATCGCCGGGTTCATCAAGACCGTCCTGTGCCTCGGCGAGCGCGAGCTCGTCCCCAGCCTGAACCACGTCGGGCCGGGCGAGCGGGTCCCGCTCGACGAGCTGCGGCTGCGGGTGAACACCGAGACCCGTCCCTGGCCCGCACCGCCGAAGTCGGACGGGCAACCGTCGGAGTCGGACGGGCGACTGGTCGCGGGAGTCAGCTCGTTCGGCATCGGCGGCACCAACTGCCATGTGATCCTGTCGGATTGGCCGTCTGTGGCGGCCTCCGACGGACAGGAGGAGGCCGGGGTGCTGCCCTGGGTCCTGTCCGGGCGGGACGAGGCCGCGCTGCGCGACCAGGCCGACCGGCTGCGCGCCCATGTGGCGGCGCGTCCGGCGCTCGGGTCGGCCTCGGTGGCCCGGTCGCTGGCCGTGACCCGCACCGCGTTCGAGCACCGCTGCGTCGTCGTCGCGGACGACCGGGACGGCTTCCTCGCCGAACTGGCGGCCCGGTCGGCCGGGCGGCCGTCGGCGGCCGTGGTGGAGGGCCGTCACGAGGGGCCGGCGGTCCGGCCGGTCTTCGTCTTCCCCGGCCAGGGCTCGCAGTGGACGGGCATGGCGGCGGAGCTGATCGAGACCTCCCCGTTCTTCGCCGAGCGGATCGACGAGTGCGCCGAGGCCCTCCGCCCTTACGTGGACTGGTCGTTGGCCGACGTGCTGCGCGGCGCTCCCGGCGCGCCGGCACTGGAGGGCGACGAGGTGATCCAGCCCGCGCTGTGGGCGGTGATGGTGTCGCTGGCCGCGCTGTGGCGCTCGGCCGGGGTGGAGCCCGCCGCCGTGGTGGGCCACTCGCAGGGCGAGATCGCGGCCGCCACCGCCGTGGGCGCCCTGTCGCCGCGGGACGGTGCGCGGATCGTGGCGCTGCGCAGCCGGGTGCTGAACCGGATCGCGGGTGACGGCGGCCTGCTGTCGGTGGAGCTGCCGGCCGAACGGGTGGAGAAGGACCTCTCGACGGTCGCCCCGGCGGTGGCCGGCGGCTCCGGGCTGTCGATCGCGGCGGTCAACGGGCCCGCGCACACGGTGGTCGCGGGGCCGACGGCCGCGCTGGACGCGCTGGCCGCCCACTACGGGCAGTACGCCCACTACGGGCAGCAGGTGCGCACCCGGCGGCTCGCGATCGACTACGCCTCGCACAGCACGGCCGTCGAGGGGCTGCGGGAGGACCTGCTCGCCGCCTTCGCCGGGATAGCCCCCCGCTCCACCGACGTGCCGTTCCACTCGACCGTCACCGCCGCACCGATCGACACCGCCGAGCTGGACCCCGGGTACTGGTTCCGCAACCTGCGCGAGCCGGTGCGGTTCGGGCCGGCCGTCGAGGAGCTGCTGAACGCGGGCCACTCGACGTTCCTGGAGATCAGCCCGCACCCGGTGCTGGCGATGGGCGTCCGGCAGGCGATCGACCTGCGCGGCGGGGACGGCGCCGCGCTGAGCACGCTCCGGCGCGGCCACGGCGGCCGCCGCCGGTTCCTCACGGCGGCGGCCGAGGCCTTCGTACGCGGTGTCGCAGTGGACTGGTCGGCGCTGCTGCCCGACTCGGCGCCGCTCGCCGACCTGCCGACCTACCCGTTCCAGCGCCGCTCCTGCTGGCCGTCCGGGATGCCCGGGGCCGGGCTCACCGAGGCAGCGCAGGCGGCCGGGCAGGCGGCGGGACAGCCGATCGGACAGGCGGTAGAGCAGCCGACCGAGCAGACGGCCGGACACCCGGCCGGGAAGACCCCGCCCCCCGACGACCGGTCGGCCCTGGAGCTGGTCCGGAGCCTGACCGCCGTCGTGCTGGGCGCCGGCTCGGCCGCCGACGTCCGGCCCGGGCGGACGTTCCGCGAGATGGGCCTGGACTCGGCCATGACGCTCGAACTGCGCGACCGGTTGGCGGCCGCGACAGGGCTGAACCTGGAGAGCACCGTCCTGTACGACCACCCGAGCCCGGCCGCCCTGGCCGCCGCGGTGGCCGGGCTCACGGCCACCGCCACGGCCACCGCCACCGCCACCGCCCCAGCTCCGGCAGCGGCCGTACCGGCACAAACCGCCGCCGAGACCGACGACCCCGTGGTCATCGTCGGCATGGCCTGCCGCTTCCCCGGCGGCGTGCGCTCGCCCGAGGACCTGTGGGACCTGGTCGACGCCGGCACCGACGCCATCGGCGACTTCCCCGACGACCGCGGCTGGGACCTGGCGGCGCTCCACCACCCGGACCCGGACCGGGTCGGCACCTCCTACGTCCGCCGGGGCGGCTTCGTCCGGGACGCGCCGGACTTCGACGCGGAGTTCTTCGGGATCAGCCCGCGCGAGGCCCTCGCCATGGACCCGCAGCAGCGGCTCCTGCTGGAGGTCGGCTGGGAGGCGCTGGAGCGCGCCGGGATCGACCCCACGACGCTGAAGGGCAGCCGGACCGGCGTGTTCGCCGGGGCGATGCACTCCGGCTACGGGCCGAGCATGGAGACGGCCGGGCACGGCGTCGCCGGGCACCTGCTGACCGGCACCAGCGTGAGCGTGGTCTCCGGACGGATCGCCTACGTCCTCGGCCTGAACGGGCCCGCGCTGACCGTGGACACCGCGTGCTCGGCGTCGCTGGTCGCCCTGCACCAGGCGGTGCGGGCGGTGCGGGCCGGCGAGTGCTCGCTCGCCCTGGCCGGCGGGGTCACCGTCATGGCGACCCCCGGCATGTTCGTGGAGCTGTCCCGCCAGCGGGTGCTGGCCGCCGACGGCCGCTGCAAGGCCTTCTCCGCCCGGGCGGACGGCACCGGCTGGGGCGAGGGCGCGGGCATGGTCGTGGTCGAGCGGCTCTCGGACGCCCGCCGGCACGGCCACCCGGTGCTGGCGGTCGTGGCCGGCAGCGCCGTCAACTCCGACGGCGCCTCCAACGGGCTGTCCGCGCCCAGCGGTGTCGCCCAGCAGCGCGTGATCGAGGACGCCCTCGCCGACGCCGGGCTCGCGCCGTGGCAGGTCGACGCCGTGGAGGCGCACGGGACCGGCACCGCCCTCGGCGACCCGATCGAGGCCAACGCCCTGCTGGCCGCCTACGGCCGGGACCGGGAGCGGCCGCTGTGGCTCGGGTCCCTCAAGTCCAACATCGGGCACGCGCAGGCCGCGGCGGGCGTCGGCGGCGTGATCAAGATGGTCCAGGCGATCCGGAAGTCCACGCTGCCCGCCACGCTGCACGTCGACGAGCCGTCCGCGCACGTGGACTGGACGGCCGGCTCGGTGGCCCTGCTCGACCGGGCCAGGCCCTGGCCGGAGACCGGTGAGCCGCGGCGCGGCGGCGTCTCCTCGTTCGGGATCAGCGGCACCAACGCGCACGTGATCCTGACCCAGCCGCCGGCCGAGCCCGGGGCGGAGGCTACGGACGAGCCGGTGCGGCCGCCCGTGGTGCCGGTCGTCCTGTCGGCCCGCACCCCGGACGCACTGCGCGAGCAGGCCCGGCGGCTGGCGGCGGGGCGGCTCGACCCGGTGGCCGCGGCGCCGGCCCTGACCGCCCGGGCCGCGCTGGACGAGCGCGCCGTGGTGGTCGCCGCCGACCGGTCGGAGGCCGAGCGGGCCCTGGCCGCGCTGGCCCGCGCCGAGGAGGCCCCCGGGCTGGTCACCGGCCGGGCCGGCGAACCCGGCCGGACCGTCCTGGTCTTCCCCGGGCAGGGTGGCCAGTGGCGCGGGATGGCGGCGCAACTCGCCGCCGAGAGCCCGGTGTTCGCGGCCCGCCTGGCCGAGTGCGAGCGGGCGCTCGCCCCGTACGTCGACTGGTCGCTGACCGACGTCCTGGCCGGCGCGCCGCTGCTCGACCGGATCGACGTCGTGCAGCCCGCGCTGTGGGCGGTGATGGTGTCGCTGGCCGAGCTGTGGCGGGAGGCCGGGGTCGTCCCGGACGCCGTGGTCGGCCACTCCCAGGGCGAGATCGCCGCCGCCGTCGTGGCCGGGGCGCTCTCCCTGGAGGACGGCGCCCGTGCCATCGCGCTGCGCAGCGCCCTGGCCGTCGACCTGATGGGCCGGGGGATGATGGCCGTCGTCCCGCTCCCCGCGGCGCGGGTGCGCGAACGCCTCGGCGCGCTGACCGGCGCGTTGACCGGCGCGTTGAGCATCGCCGCGGTCAACGGGCCGGCCGCCACCGCCGTGGCCGGAGCCCCGGACGCGATCACCGCCCTGGTCGACGGGTACCGGGCCGAGGGCGTCAACGCCCGGGTGATCCCGGCGGCCTACGCCTCGCACTGCCCGGCGGTCGAGCCGATCCGGGAGAAGCTCCTGGCCGGGATGGCGCCGTTGACGCCGCGCACCGGCGGGATCGCGCTGATGTCCTCGGTCACCGCCGACTGGCAGGACGGCGCCGGGCTCGACGCCTCCTACTGGTACCGGAACCTGCGGCACACCGTGCGCTTCCAGGAGGCGGTCGAGGCGCTGGTCGCCTCCGGCCACACCACCTTCGTCGAGGTCGGCCCGCACCCGGTGCTGAGCGGCAGCATCGGCCAGATCCTGGAGGAGGCCGGCGCCGACGGGATCGTGACCGGCTCGCTGCGCCGCGACGACGGGGGCCTGCGCCGCTTCCTCACCTCCGCTGCCGAGGCCCACGTCCGCGGCCTGCCCGTCGCCTGGGAGCGGCTGACCGGGACGGCCGCCGGCCCCGTCGACCTGCCCACCTACCCGTTCCAGGGCCGCCGCTACTGGCTCACCGCCGCGGCCGGAGCGTCCGGCACGGCCGACCTCGGCCAGGCCCCGGCCGACCACCCGCTGCTCGGCGCGGCCGTCGAACTCGGCGACGGCGAAACGGTGTTCACCGGACGGCTGTCGACCCGCAGCCACCCCTGGCTGGCCGACCACGCCCTCGACGGGACGGTCGTCGTGCCGGGCACCGCGTTCCTGGAACTGGCCCTGCACGCGGGCGCCAGGGCCGGGACGCCGCGGATCGAGGAACTGACCGTCGCCACACCGATGGAACTGCCCGCGGACGGCGCCGTCGACCTGCGGGTACGGGTGTCGGGTGCGGACGGCAACGGGCTGCGGACCTGCCGGATCTCGGGCCGGGCGACCGGCGGGGAGTGGACCGAGCACGCCACCGGCACCCTGGGCACCGACCGCGCTCCGGCGTCCGCGTCGGCACCGGGCACGGTGCCGGCCTCCGCCGCGTGGCCGCCATCCGGCGTGACGCCGGTGCCGCTGGCCCGGATGTACGAGGACCTCGTCCTGCGCGGCCACCAGCACGGGCCGGCTTTCCAGGGCCTGCGGGCCGCTTGGCGGCGCGACGGCGGCGAGCAGTACACCGAGGCCGTCCTGCCCGAGCCGGTGGCCGCCGACGCCGGGGCCTACCGGCTGCACCCCGCCCTGCTCGACGCGTCCCTGCACGGCCTGATCGCCGCCGCCGAAGGCCTCGAGGGGCGGCCCGTCCAGCCGCTGCGCTGGCGCGGAGTGTCCCTGGCGAGCGGTACGAACGGTTCGAGCGGTACGAACGGCACGGCTGGTACGGCCGGTGTGACGGGCAGCCGTACGTCCCTGCGGGTGCACGCCGGGCCCGCCGTGGACGGCGGCCTCCCGCTGACCCTGTTCGACGCCACCGGGGAGCCGGTGGGCCGGGTCGAGTCGCTGGAGCTGCGCCCGGTCGCGGCGGGCCGCCCGGCCGACCCGGCGGCTGCCGCGCGCGATTCGCTGTTCGCCCTCGGCTGGGAACCGCTGCCCGAGCCGACCGCCGGACCGGCGTCCGGACCGGCGTCCGAACCGACGGCCGGTGAGGTGCCGGTCGTCGCCTGGGACGCCCTGGACCTCGACACCCTCGACCCGGCCGGGCCCATCGCCGTGAGCTGCCCCACCGGAAGCGCCGGAGAAGCCGGAGAGGCCGGAGCGGACAACGCCGCCGCCCCCGACCCGGCGACGGCGGCCAGGACCGCCGTGCACCGGACCCGCGACCTGCTCGGCCGCTGGCTCGCCGAGGACCGGCTCGCCGGGGCCCGCCTGGTGCTGGTCACCCGGGGTGCGGTCGCCGTCCGGCCCGGCGAGACCGTCCGGGACCTCGCCCAGGCGGCGGTCTGGGGCCTGGTGCGGACCGCCCAGGTCGAGCACCCGGGCCGGTTCACCCTGGTCGACCTGGCCCCCGGTACCGCCACCTCGGAGGACGACCCGCAGGGCAGCCCCCGGAGCACCCCGGCGGTCCCGGCCGCCGCACTGACCCCGCAGGAGAACCAGCTGGCCGTCCGCGACGGCGCCGTCCTGGTGCCCCGACTGGTCTCCGCCGCGGGCGACCCCGCGCTGCGGCCCCCGGAGGACGCGTCGGCCTGGAACCTGGACATCCCCGAGCGCGGCACCCTCAGCGGCCTGGAGCTGCGCCCCTGCCCCGAGGCAGCCGCCGAACCCGGCCCCGGCCGGGTCCGGATCGCGGTCCGCGCCGCCGGGCTCAACTTCCACGACGTCCTGGGCGCGCTCGACATGCACCCCGGCGACCCCGGCCCGCTCGGCCTGGAGGGCGCGGGCGTGGTCACCGCGACCGGCCCCGGGGTGACCGGCCTGGCCGTCGGCGACCGGGTGATGGGCCTGTTCCCCGCCGCGTTCGGCACGGTGGCCCAGGCCGACCACCGCACCCTGGTCAGGATCCCGGACGACTGGTCCTTCACCCGGGCCGCCGCCGTGCCGGTCGCCCACCTGACCGCCCTGCACGCCCTGGTCGAACTGGGCGGTGTGGGCGCGGGCGACCCGGTGCTGATCCACGCCGGTGCGGGCGGCGTCGGCCTGGCGGCCGTCCAGCTGGCCCGGCACCTGGGCGCGGAGGTCTTCGCGACCGCCAGCCCCGCCAAGTGGCCCGCGCTGCGCGCCCTCGGCCTCGACGACGACCACCTCGCCTCCTCCCGCGAGCCGGGCTTCGGCGCCCGTTTCGGCGCCCGCCTCGCCGCGGGCGGCCGGCGCATGGCGCTCGTCCTGAACTCGCTGACCGGCGAGCTCGTCGACGAGTCGCTGCGGCTGCTGCGACCCGGCGGACTCCTGGTCGAACTGGGCCGGACCGACCAGCGCGACCCCGCCGAGGTGGCCGCCGCGCACCCCGGCGTGCGCTACCGGGCGTTCAACCTGCTCCAGCTGCCGCCCGAGCACCTCGCGCGCCTGCTGGACCGGACGGTCGAGCTGTTCGCCCGGGGCGCGTTCGGCTGGCCCGCCGTCACCGACCTGGACGTCCGGCGGGCGCCCGAGGCCCTCGGGCTGCTGCGCCAGGGCAGCCACGTCGGCAAGGTGGTGCTCACCGTCCCGCCGGTCCTCGACCCGGACGGAACCGTGCTGATCACCGGTGGGACCGGTGCCATCGGCCGGGCCCTGGCGCGGCACCTGGTCACCGGGCACGGTGCCCGACGGCTCCTGCTGGCCGGGCGCCGCGGCGGCGACGCACCGGGAGCCGCCGAGCTGGCGGCCGAGCTGACCGGGCTCGGCGCCGAGGTGGCGTTCGCGGCCGTGGACGTCGCGGACCGGGCCGCCGTCGCCGCGATGATCGCGGCCGTCCCCGGCGGGCACCCGCTGACCGCCGTGATCCACGCGGCCGGCGTGGTCGACGACGCGCCGGTCACCTCGCTCACCCCCGCGCAGATCGACCGGGTGATGCGGGTCAAGGCCGACGGCGCCTGGCACCTGCACGAGCTGACCGCCGGTCACCCGCTCACCGCCTTCGTCCTGGTCTCCTCGGTGATGGGGACGCTCGGCGGCGCCGGCCAGGGCGGCTACACCGCCGCCAACGCCTTCCTCGACGGGCTCGCCCGGCACCGCCGGACGCAGGGCCTGCCCGCCCTCGCGCTGGCCTGGGGCCTGTGGGGCGACCCGGACGGCATGCTGGGCGCCCTCGGTGACGCCGACCGGGCCCGGTTCGCCCGGGCCGGGCTGGTGGAGATCGCGCCCGAGCACGGCCTGGCCCTGCTGGACGCGGCGCTGCCGTCGCCGCACGCCGTCCTGGTGCCCGCCCGGCTCGACCGGGACGTCCTGCGCGACCTCGGGCCGGACCTCCCACCGGTCCTGCGCGAGGTCGTGGCGGCCGCCGGGGCGGGGCGGGCCGGGAACGGCCCCGGTCCGCGGCGGAACCGGCCGTTGCGCGAGGAGCTGAGCGGCCTGACCGCCGGTGAACGCGCCGACGTCCTGGCCGACCTGGTCCGGGCCCACATGGCCGCCGTCCTGGGCTCCCGGCCCGAGGCGATCCCGGACGACCGGCCGTTCGGCGAGCTCGGGTTCGACTCGCTCACCTCGGTCGAGTTCCGCAACCGCCTGGGCACGGCGACGGGGCTCAAGCTCCCGCTCACCCTGCTGTTCGAGGCGCCGACGCTGCCCGAGCTGGTCGCCGTCCTGGACGACGGACTCGTGCCGCCCGCCCAGGACGCCGGGCCCGCCCGGGAAGCCACGCCCGTCCAGGAAGCCACGCCCGCCCAGGACACGCCCGCCCAGGACGCCACGCCCCTCCAGGGCACCCCGTCCGCCCCCGAGCAGCCGTCCGCCGGGGACCCCGACGAGGACGTGGCGGCGCTCGTCGAGGCCGCGACCGCCGAGGAACTCCTCGACTTCATCGACCGCGAGCTGATCTGACCCCCGCCCCACCCCACCGCGAGCCCACCACACCCCCACGGAGGAAGGACCGATCCGTCATGGCATCAGCATCGGACGAGAAGCTGCTCGGATACCTCAAGCGCCTCACCCTCGACCTGCACGAGGCGCGCGGGCGCCTGCGAGAACTGGAGGAGGGGGAGCGGGAGCCGATCGCGATCGTCGGCATGGCGTGCCGGTACCCGGGCGGGATCGACTCGCCCGAGGCGCTGTGGCGACTGCTGGCCTCGGGCGGGGAGACGGTCGGCGCGTTCCCCCGCGACCGGGGCTGGGAGGAGGGCCTGTACGACCCCGACAACGGCGGGCGGAGCCTGACCGGCTCGGGCGGATTCCTCTACGACGCGGCCGAGTTCGACGCCGGCTTCTTCGGCATCAGCCCGCGTGAGGCGCTGGCCATGGACCCGCAGCAGCGGCTGCTGCTGGAGACCGCCTGGCGGGCCTTCGAGGACGCCGGGATCGACCCGGAGTCGGTGCGCGACACCGAGACCGGCGTGTTCACCGGCCTGTCGAACCTCGACTACGGGCTGGGGCTCGGCGAGGTGCCGGAGGAGGCCGAGGGCTTCCTGACCACCGGGGCGGTGGGCGGCGCCGCGTCCGGCCGGATCTCCTACACCTTCGGCCTGCGCGGCCCGGCGATGACCGTGGAGACGGCCTGTTCGTCCTCGCTGGTCGCGCTGCACCTGGCCGTCCGGTCGCTGCGCGGCGGCGAGTGCGCGATGGCGCTGGCGGGCGGCGCGACGATCATGTCCACCCCGCAGCTCTTCACCGAGTTCACCCGGATGCAGGGCGTGTCGCCGGACGGCCGGTGCCGCCCCTTCTCGGCCGCCGCCGCCGGCAGCGGGCTCTCCGAGGGCGTGGGCGTACTGCTGCTGGAGCGGCTGTCGGACGCGCGGCGGCGCGGCCACCGGGTGCTGGCCGTGGTGCGCGGCAGCGCGGTGAACCAGGACGGCGCCAGCAACGGCTTCACCGCGCCGAGCGGGTCGGCGCAGCAGCGGGTGATCCGGCAGGCGCTGGCGGACGCGCGGCTGTCGCCCGGGGACGTCCAGGTGGTGGAGGCGAGCAGCACCGGCACCGAGCTCGGTGACCCGATCGAGGCGCGTGCCCTGCTGGCCGCCTACGGCCGGGACCGGGAGCGGCCGCTGAAGCTCGGCTCGCTGAAGCCCAACATCGGGCACTCCCAGGCGGCGGCGGGCGTCGCCGGGGTCATCAAGACGGTGCTGTCGATGCGTCACGGCACCCTCCCCGCCACCCTGTACGCGGACGATCCGACCCCGCACGTCGACTGGTCGGCGGGCGCGGTCGAACTCGTCGCCGAGCAGACCGCGTGGCCCGCGACGCCGGGGCCCCGGCGGGCCGGGGTGTCCTCGCAGGGCATCAGCGGCACCAATGCCCACGTGATCATCGAGGAGGCCCCGGCCGTCCCGGAGGCGGAGCCGTCCGCGGCGGCCGCGCCGGGCGGTCCGCGGCTGCTGACCCTGTCGGCCAGGACGCCCGCCGCGCTCGCCGAACTCGCCGACCGCTACACCGAGTTGCTCGCCGGCGACGCGGGTGAAGCGGGTGAAGCGGACGGGTCGGGTGGAGCAGGCGGATCGGGCGGAGCCGGTGATCCGCTCGGGTCGATCTGCCGCGCCACCGCTCTCGGCCGGTCGCACTTCCCGCACCGGCTCACGGCCGTCGCCTCCTCCTGCTCCGAGCTGCGGGACCTCCTCCTCCGGACGCGCCGGGGCGAGGAGCCGCCGCCCGGCGTCCGCGTCGGCACCCGGACGCCGGAGAGCGCCCGGGGCCCGGTGTTCCTCCTGACCGGGTCCGACGGCCCCCTGGACGGGCCGGACGCCGAGGCGGTCACCGCCCTGGCCGAGGCCGAGCCGGTCTTCCGCCGCGCCCTGGAGCAGTGCGCCGAGGCGCCCGGCGGGCGGCTCTCGCCGTTCGCCGTCGGGTACGCGCTCGCCGAGCTGTGGCGCTCGTGGGGGGTGCGGCCCGCCGCCGTCCTCGGCCACGGCACCGGCGAGCTGGTGGCCGCGTGCGTCATGGGCACGATGAGCCCGGAGGACGCGCTGGTGGCGGCCCGGAGCGTGCCGGACGTCGCAGGGCCGGAGCGGTTCGCCGCGGGCCTCGCCGCACTGCTGCGGGACGGCCACCGCACCTTCGTGGAGCTCGGGCCCGCCTCGCCGCTGCTCGACGAGGTCCGGGCGACCGGGCACACCGCGGTCCTGCCGTCGCTGCGCCCGGGGGAGGACGCCCGGCGCACCCTGCTGGACAGCCTCGGCGCGCTCTACACCCGGGGGGTGCGGATCGACTGGGCGCGCGTGCACGGCGAGCCCGCCGGGCCGCCGGTGCCGCTGCCCGGCTACCCGTTCCAGCGCGAGCGCTACTGGCTCTGGACCGGCGGCCCCCGCCGGGGCGGGGCGCCGGCCCCGGACGGGTCGCTGGTCGCGCAGGTGCGGTTGGTCGGCCCCGACGGCACACCGGTGGCGCTCGCCGACGGGGTGCGCCTGGAAGCCGTCCCCGACGCCCCCGCGCCCACCCGGGCACCGGGGGAGCCGGCCGCCCCCGAGGCCGAGGACGTGGTCGAGCTGGTGGCCGGCATCGTCGGCCGGGCGCGCGGCGCCGCCGTCACCGGTGACGACCGGGACCTGCCGCTGCGGCGCCTGGCCGTCGACTCGCTGATCGCGACGGACATCCGGCAGACCCTCGCCCGGCGGCTCGGCGTGGACCTGCCGCTGCGCGAGCTGCTGGACGGCCGCAGCGTCATCGCGATCGCCCAGGCCGTCCAAGCCGCCCGGGCGGCCCGCAGCAGCGACGGCGTCAGCGGTGACGGCGGCAGCGACGGCGGCGAAGGCGGCCGGCCCGGGGCGGCACTGGTCGCCGACCCGGCGGCCCGCCACGAGCCGTTCCCGCTCACCGACCTCCAGCAGGCCTACCTGGTCGGCCGGACCGACGCCTTCGAACTCGGCAACGTCTCCACCTCCTTCCTGGTCGAGGTGGACCTGACGGACACCGACCTCGACCGACTGGCCGCCTCCTTCCGGCAGCTCGTCGACCGGCACGACATGCTCCGCGCGGTGGTCTCCCGGGACGGGCACCAGCGGGTGCTCGCCGAGGTCCCCGACTACCGGATCGCCACCGTCGACCTGCGGGCCTGCGACCGGGCCGAACGGGAGCGCCGCCTGGCCGGGATCCACCGGGAGATGCGGGACCAGGTCTTCGACACCGAGGTCTGGCCGCTGTTCGACGTCCGGGCCACCCTGCTCGACGCCCGCACCACCCGGCTGCACCTCAACTTCGACGCGCTGATCATCGACGGCCGCAGCTCCGGGCTGCTGTTCCGGGAGTGGGCGCAGGCCTACCGCGACGGGACGCCCGCGACCCCCGCGCCGGCCGTCACCTACCGCGACTACGTGCTCGCCGCCGCCGAGACGGACGCCGCGCGGCGCGCGACCTCGCTCGCCTACTGGCGGGCCCGGGTCGACTCGCTGCCGCCCGCGCCGGCCCTTCCGCTGCGCCCGGGCCCGGCCCCCCGGCAGCCGGTGTTCGTCCACCGCACGGCCCGGGTGGAGTCCGGGGCGTGGCGGCGCTTCAAGGAGCACGCCGCCGTGGCGGGCCTCTCGCCCTCGGCCGCGCTGTGCGCCGCGTACGCGCAGGTGCTGGGGGCCTGGAGCGCCTCGCCGCGCTTCACGCTCAACCTGCTGGCCTTCCACCGGCGGCCGCTGCACGAGGACGCCGGCCGGGTGGTCGGGAACCTCAGCTCCACCACCCTGCTGGAGGTCGACGCCGCCCCCGGCGAGGCCTTCGTCCACGGCGCCACGCGCCTGCAGGACCAGCTGCTGGCCGACCTCGAACACGGCCACGTCAGCGGCGTCGAGGTGCTGCGCGAGCTCAACCGCACCCGGGGCGGGACGGGCCTGGCGGGCATGCCGGTGGTCTTCACCAGCACGATCGGCTTCTCCGGCGGCGGCCTCACCGGCGACGGAGACGGCTTCGCCGGCGACGGCGACGGCGACCGGGCGGCCCGCGCCGAGCGCGGGGCGCTCACCGCGCTGACCACCCTCGGCACCGCCGGCGAGCTGGCCTCCAGCTCGGTGCGCACCCCGCAGGTGTGGCTGGACCACCAGGCCCTGGAGGAGGCCGGGGAGCTGGTCCTGAACTGGGACGTGGTGGAGGAGATGTTCCCCGACGGCGTCGTCGACGGGATGTGGGAGGCCTACCTGGACCTGGTGCGGGACCTCTGCGACGAGGGGGCGTGGCGCCGCCCGCCGTCCGTGCTCGCGCCGGCGGCCGACCTGGAGGTCCGCCGGGCCGTCAACGCCACCGACGGCCCCGTTCCCGCCGAGCTGCTGCACGACGCGTTCCTGCGGCAGGCCGCGGCCCGGCCGGACGCGCCCGCCGTGATCACCGCCGCCCGGACGCTCAGCTACCGCGAGGTGGACCGCCGCTCCGACCGGATCGCCCGTCGGCTGATCGGGTACGGCGCCGGGCCGGGCGCACTGGTCGGCATCGTGATGGACAAGAGCTGGGAGCAGGTCGTCGCGGCGCTGGCCGTCCTCAAGACCGGGGCCGCCTACGTGCCGGTCGACGCCGCGATGCCCGGCCCCCGGCTGCGGATGATCGTGGAGAGCGCCGGGATCGGCCTGGTGCTGACCCGCTCGGCCGTCGCGGCCGGGCTCGACCTGCCGGACGGCGTCCGCACGCTGGACGTCGACACCGAACCGGAGGACACCGGCGCGGACGGTCCGCTGCCGCCCTCCCCGGCCCGCCCCGAGGACCTCGCCTACGTGATCTTCACCTCGGGCTCCACCGGGGTGCCGAAGGGCGTGATGATCGAGCACACCGGCGCGGTCAACACGATCCAGGACGTCAACGACCGCTTCGGCGTGACCGAACACGACCGGGTGCTGGCGCTGTCCGCGCTCAACTTCGACCTCTCGGTCTACGACGTGTTCGGCCTGCTCGCGGCCGGCGGTGCCGTGGTCCTGCCCGACGCCTCGGCGCAGCGCGAGCCGGCCGCCTGGCTGGAGCTGGTGCACCGGCACCGGGTGACGGTCTGGAACAGCGTCCCCGCGCTGATGGAGATGTTCGTCGAGCACCTGCGGGCGCTCGGCGGCGGCCCGTCCTCGCTGCGGGTGGTGATGATGAGCGGCGACTGGATCCCCGTCACGCTCCCCGGCGCGATCGCCGGGATCCTGCCGCAGGCGCGGATCCACAGCCTGGGCGGCGCGACCGAGGCCTCCATCTGGTCGATCCTGCACCCGGTCACCCACGTGGACCCGGACCGGACGAGCATCCCGTACGGCCGGCCGATGCGGAACCAGCGCTTCCATGTGCTGGACGAGGCGCTGCGGCCGCGCCCGACCTGGGTCCCCGGCGAGCTGTACATCGCCGGCACCGGCCTGGCCCGCGGCTACCTCGGCGACGAGGCGAAGACCCGCGCGGCCTTCCTGCGCCACCCGGCGACGGGGGAGCGGCTCTACCGCACCGGCGACCTCGGCCGCTACCTGCCGGACGGCGACATCGAGTTCCTGGGACGCGCCGACTTCCAGGTGAAGATCCAGGGCCACCGGATCGAGCTCGGCGAGGTCGAGGCGGCGCTGCTGCGCAACCCGGACGTCCGGGCGGCGGCCGTGGTGGCCGAGGGCGAGCGCGGCGGAGCGCGTCGGCTCGTCGGGTACGCGGTGGCGGACGCCTCCGAGGAGGAGCTGCGCGCGGCGCTCGGCCGGGAGCTGCCCGGCTACATGGTGCCCGCCCGGATCGTCCCGCTGGCGGAGCTGCCGCTGACCGACAACGGCAAGGTGGACCGGCGCCGGCTGCCCTCGCCCGGGCAGGCGGCCCCGCGCTCCGGCGGGCCGGTCGCCCCGCGCGACACGGCCGAGCGGCGGCTCGCCGGGATCTGGGCCGAGTTCTTCGGGGCCGGCGGCGGGACGGCCGGCGACGCCGCCGCGGGCCCCTCCGACCCCTCCGACTCCTCCGGCGGCCGTGCGGACTCCTTCGACGTCACCGCGAACTTCTTCGACCTCGGCGGCGACTCGATGCTCGCGGTGCGGATGATGGCCCGGATCCGGCAGCGCACCGGCCGCTCACTGCCGGTGGCCGCGCTGCTCGCGCGGCCGACCGTCGAGGCACTGGCCGAGGTGCTGCGCGACCGGGCGGGCGAAGGCGGCCCCACCGGCGACGAGGGCCGGTCGGCCCTGGTCACCGTCCGGGACACCGGGACCAGGCCGCCGCTGTTCCTGGTCCACCCGGTCGGCGGCGACGTGCTCTGCTACGCCGGACTCGGCGCCCTGCTGGACGAGGACCAGCCGGTCCACGCCCTCCAGTACCCCGAGCAGGACCCGGAGCAGAACGTCCAGCAGGGATCCGGCGCGGAACCCGCGCCGCTCACCGTGGCCGAGCTCGCCGCGCACTACGCCGACGCGATCACCGCACGGTTCCCGGAGGGCCCGTACCGGCTCGGCGGCTGGTCGATGGGCGGCGTGATCGCCCTGGAGACCGCCCGGCTGCTCACCGGGCGGGGCGCGGTGGTCGAGCTGGTCGCCGCCGTGGACCTGCTCGAACCGCCCGGCCGCACCGAGCCCGCCGCCGAGTCGGCGCTGCTGGCCCGGTTCGCCCGCGACCTGGCCGGGCTGGCCGGCCGCGACTGGAACCCCGGTCCGGCCGAGTTCGAGTCCACCGGCGGCCGCTCCCCGATGGGGGAGCTGCTGACCCGGGCCCGGCGGGCCGGTGTGCTGCCGGAGGAGATCGACGCCGCCACCCTGGAGCGGCTCGCGGGCCGGTTCCTGCGCCTCAGCCGGGCGCTGGCCGAGCACGAGCCCGTCCCGTACCGGGGCCGGGTCCGGCTGCTGCGGGCGATGGACGGGGCCACCACCGCCGCCACCCGGCAGTGGCTGGACCTGCTCGGCGACCGGGCGGAGAGCGTCGACGTGCCCGGCGACCACTACAGCGTCATGCGTCCCCCGTACCTCCACACCCTGGCGGCCGAGCTCGACAAGGCGCTGAACGACCTGTGACCCGAAGCAGCGGAACGGCCCGAAGCAGCCGAACCACCCGAACCCGTCGAACCCGGAGGACCGGATGACCACCCTCGAACTGCCGCCCCGGACCGGGACGGCCCGTACCGGGACGGCCCGTACCGGGACGGCCCGGACCGCCGCATCGGTCCTGGAGCGCGTGCGGACCTACGCGGCCGGCCTGCCCGCCACCGCGCCCGAGACCGAGCGGCTGGGCCGGATCCCCGGCGACGTCCTCGACGGCCTGAAGGCCACCGGGCTGCTGCGGGCCGCCCTGCCGCCGTGGCTGGGCGGGGTCGAGATGACCGTGCCGGAGACCACCCGGGCGATCGACCTGCTGGCCGCGGGAGACGCCTCGGTCGCCTGGTGCGCGTCCGTCGCGCTGAACGCCTCGCTGGCCGTGGTCTCGCTTCCCGAGGACGTGTTCGCCGAGCTGTTCCCGGACCCGGACCTGATCACCGCGACGGTGCTGCCGCCGGCCGGGCGGGCGGTCCGGCACGGCGGGGGCTACCTGCTGACCGGCCGCTGGACCCACGCCAGCGGGATCACCCACGCCGACCGGGTGATGGCCGGGTTCCAGACCCCGGAGGGCACCCCGCGGATCGCCGTCTTCGACGCCGCGCACGCCCGGGTGCTCGACACCTGGCACACCACCGGGCTGCGCGGCACCGGCTCGCACGACTTCGAGGTGGCCGACCTGTTCGTCCCGGAGCGGCACACCTTCGCCCTGGCGCCGTCCGGCACCCGGCCCGAGCCGCTCCACCTGCGCGCCGACAACCTCGCCCTCAAGATGGCGGGCGTGCCGCTGGGCATCGGCCGGGCCGCGCTGGACTGCGCCCGGGAGCTGCTCTCCGCCCGGCGCACCGCGCTGCCCTTCCCGGGTGCCCCGGCCGACCTCGCGCACGCCGAGTCGCTGATCGGCGCGGCGGACGCCTACGTGTACGCCACGCTGGAGCGGGCCTGGGCCGCCCAGGCGGCGGGCCTGGCGCCGGAACGCGGCACGGCCGCACTGGCCCGCCGGTTCGCGCACACTGCCTGCCGGGAGGCGGTCCAACTCCTGTACGACGTGGTGGGATCGGCCGCGATCTACACCGAGCGCACGCCGCTGGACCGCTGCCTGCGCGACGTCATCACCGCGGGCCGCCACGTCGCCTCGGCGGAGAGGATCCTCGACGGGGTCGGCGACCTGCGGCTCGGGGGCACCCCCAGCTCGCCGCACTTCTGACCGGAGCGGATCGGGCGCCCCCGGTGAGTCCCCGGGGGCGCCCGAAGAGGTCAGGCCTCCTCGCGCCAGCCCTCGTAGCCCGCCGCGAGGGTGTCGAGGACGTGCAGCAGGGCGGGGGTCCAGCCGCTCTCCGGGGCCTCGGCCACGACCAGCCACTGGGCGTCCTCGGCGTCGTCCTCGCCCGCGAGCGCGTCGCGGACGACTTCGAGCTCGCCGAGGTCGGGCCGGGTGGCGCCGAGTTCCTCGGCGGCCTCCTCGGCGGTGTCGCGGTCGGGCAGGACGAGCAGATGCCGGGCGTACGGGTCGGAGACGGCAGGCTGGTCGACGGTCGGGAGGTCGGCGGTGTGGTTCTCGGTCACCCGGCCATTGTCCAGGTCGGGCCGCCCACCGCGTCGGGCGGGAGTGTCCGCGGCCCGTGGGATGCTGGTACGCGATGGCCAGGAAGAGTGCACCCGACGACCTGCTCGCCCCGCTGACCCTCGCGGTCGGCCAGGAGGAGCTGCTGCTGGACCGCGCGGTCGCCCAGGTGGTGGCGGCGGCGAAGGCGGCGGACCCGGACACCGACGTACGGGACATCCCCCCCGGCGGCCTCCAGCCCGGCAGCCTGGCCGAGCTGACCACGCCCTCGCTGTTCGCCGAGCGCAAGGTGATCGTGGTCCGGGCCGCGCAGGACCTCTCCGCCGACTCGGTGAAGGAGGTCAGGGCGTACATCGAGGCGCCGGCCGAAGAAGTGATCATGGTCCTGGTGCACGCCGGCGGCGCCAAGGGCAAGGGCCTGCTGGACGCCGGGCGCAAGGCCGGCGGGCGCGAGGTGGCCTGCGCCAAGCTGGCCAAGGCGAGCGAGCGGCTGGCCTTCGTCAAGGGCGAGTTCCGCACCCTGGGCCGCTCCGCGACCCCGGAGGCCTGCCAGGCGCTGCTGGACGCGCTCGGCAGCGACCTGCGCGAGCTGGCGGCCGCCTGCCACCAGCTGACCTCGGACGTCGAGGGCGCGATCGACGAGACGGTGGTGGCCCGCTACTACAGCGGCCGGGCCGAGGCGACCGGCTTCGAGGTGGCCGACCTGGCCGTCACCGGCCGGGCCGCGGAGGCGCTGGAGCGGCTGCGCTGGGCGCTGGCCGTCGGCCAGCCGCCGACCGGCATCACCTACGCGCTGGCGTCCGGCGTGCGCAGCATCGGCCGGCTGGCGAGCGCCGGGCGGAACATGCGCCCGGGCGACCTGGCCCGCGAGCTGGGCATGCCGCCGTGGAAGGTCGACCGGGTCCGCCAGCAGATGCGCGGCTGGACGGGCGACGGGGTGGCCGCCGCGCTGACCGCGATCGCCCAGGCCGACGCCGCCGTCAAGGGCGGCTCGGACGACCCGGCCTTCGCCCTGGAGCGCGCGGTGGTCGCCGTCGCCCGCGCGGCCCGGGCCGGCTCCCGGCCCGCGTACTGACGGCCCGCATACTGACGGCCGGCCGGCCGACCGGTCCGCCCGACGGCCCGGCCGGGCCTACTTCTTCATGGCCCGGACGGCGTCCTGCGCGTCGGACTGGAGGGCGCTGCGCAGCTCCTCCTGGGACGGCGGCTTGCCCTTGCCCTCGGTGTAACTGGCCGAGAAGTTGATGTAGTACGTCATCCCGCCGTCGCGGACGTCCAGCTCGGCGTAGACGCTGTGGTACTGGTCCGAGCCGTCGTCCTGGTACAGGAAGTACGCCTCCTCGCCGAGCCCCGAGATGGTGGTGACCTGGTAGCCGCGCGCCCGGTAGAGCTCCTTGTTGGCCTCCAGCTCGGGCGCCGGGTTGACCGCCTTGTGCAGGTCGGCGCGCAGGTAGAGGTTGGCGTACTCGCCGTCGCTGCCGCCGCCGGTGCGCTTGAGCGACATCGAGCAGTTCATGCTGTCCAGCGCCGGGTGCCGGTCGGTGTGGTGGGTCGGCGCGGTGGTGTCCGAGACGGAGTACGCCTGGAGGATCCTGGTGGGCTTCGCGGTGGTGCAGAAGTCGTCGGAGAGGTGGTAGCCGCGCAGTCCGCGCGGCGAGGACTCGCTGCTGACCAGGCCGGGGACGGCCAGTACGGCGGCGGTCCAGCCGACCGAGACGATCACCGCGCCGACGAACGCCCAGACGGCGTTGCGCCGCAGGTTCCCGCGAGCGGCGGGCCGCGGCGCCGCGGCACCCCCCGGAGTGGCGGGCAGGCCGGGCACGGTCGGCAGCCCGGGCGGCGGTCCGAAGCCGGCCGCACCTCCGGGTCCGGGAGCACCCCCCGGTCCGGGAGCGCCCGGTACGGGCTGCGCGCCCCCGCCCGGCTGCTGCGGGTAGCCGTACCCCGGCCCGTTCGGTGCCGGTGGCGGCGGTGGCGTCGACATGGAAGTTCCCCCCTGGGCCTGGCGCCGGGACGCTCCCCGCGCCCCGATCGGACAGGACCACCCCGAGGGCCGGTCCTGAGCACCGACCCTAGCGCCGGACCACGGAACGCGACAGGCGCCGCAGCGGCCTCCGGGGAGGAGGCCGACTGCGGCGCCTGCCGTACTGCTTCGTTGCACCGCACCCGCGTGGCGAACGCAGGCCGCGTGCGGTGCGAGTCTCGCGCGCCTCGGGGGTCCGGGTAGAGGGCCGGGTCGTCCCGAAGCGGTGGGGGCCGGAGCCCCCGGGGGCGTCAGGCCTGGACGGCGGTGTTGACGCGCTTGGTGATGGCCGACTTCTTGTTGGCGGCCTGGTTGGCGTGGATGACGCCCTTGCTCACGGCCTTGTCCAGCGCCTTGGAGGCGGCGCGGGCCAGCTCGGTGGCCTTCTCGGTCTCGCCGGCGGCAGCGGCCTCACGGGCCTTGCGCAGAGCGGTCTTCAGCGAGGACTTGACGGCCTTGTTGCGCAGGCGCGCCTTCTCGTTGGTCTTGTTGCGCTTGATCTGGGACTTGATGTTCGCCACGAAGGAGCCTCAGTCTGTCTGAAAGGTTTGAACGGGGTCGCACCCGGCGGCCTTCGGTCCAGCTGAGAGGGCATGCCGAGGCCAGGTGCAGCTGACCACGCTACCAGGGGCCCGCTGCGCGGCCCAAACCGGCCGCCCCCGACGGCCGTCCCCGGTGCCCGACCGGCGGTCCACCCCGCGCTCGTGGGAGGATGGGAGGAACTATTTCGATCGGACGAGACCGTCCGGTCCCCGGGAAAACCGGTCAGCGATGACCCGGACACCCCCGGCCCCGGACCAACGGAGAATCGGACCAAGGTGCCCGCGACCCCCAGCAATGTGCCAGAGCCCAGCCGTACCGACCCGGCGCTGATCCGCAACTTCTGCATCATCGCCCACATCGACCACGGCAAGTCGACGCTCGCAGACCGAATGCTGCAGATCACCGGCGTCGTCGACCCCCGGCAGATGCGCGCCCAGTACCTCGACCGCATGGACATCGAGCGTGAGCGCGGCATCACCATCAAGTCGCAGGCGGTCCGCCTCCCGTGGGCGCCGAAGACCGGGCCGGACGCCGGGACGACGCACATCCTCAACATGATCGACACCCCCGGCCACGTGGACTTCACGTACGAGGTGTCCCGCTCCCTCGCCGCGTGCGAGGGCACCATCCTGGTGGTCGACGCGGCCCAGGGCATCGAGGCACAGACCCTCGCCAACCTGTACCTGGCGCTGGAGAACGACCTCACGATCATCCCGGTCCTCAACAAGATCGACCTCCCGGCCGCCCAGCCGGAGAAGTACGCGGCCGAGATCGCGCACATCATCGGCTGCGACCCGGCCGACGTGCTCCAGGTCAGCGCCAAGACCGGCCTGGGCGTCGAGGACCTGCTGGACCACATCGTCAACACCATCCCGGCCCCGGTCGGCGTCAAGGACGCCCCGGCCCGCGCGATGATCTTCGACTCGGTGTACGACTCCTACCGCGGCGTGGTCACCTACGTCCGTGTGGTGGACGGGCAGCTCACCAAGCGCGAGCGGATCTCGATGATGTCCACCGGCGCCACCCACGAGCTGCTGGAGATCGGCGTCATCTCGCCCGAGCCGAAGGTCGCCGACGGCCTGGGCGTCGGCGAGGTGGGCTACATCATCACCGGTGTGAAGGACGTCCGGCAGTCCAAGGTCGGTGACACGATCACCTCGATGCACAAGGGCGCCACCGAGCCGCTCGGCGGCTACAAGGACCCGCGCCCGATGGTGTTCTCCGGCCTCTACCCGCTGGACGGCTCGGACTACCCGCTGCTGCGCGACGCCCTGGACAAGCTGCGGCTCAACGACGCCGCCCTGGTGTACGAGCCGGAGACCTCGGTCGCGCTCGGCTTCGGCTACCGCTGCGGCTTCCTCGGCCTGCTGCACCTGGAGATCATCCGGGAGCGCCTGGAGCGCGAGTTCAACCTCGACCTGATCTCCACCGCCCCCAACGTGGTCTACCGGGTGGTGATGGAGGACGGCACCGAGCACACCGTCACCAACCCGAGCGAGTTCCCGTCCGGCAAGATCTCCGACGTCTACGAGCCGGTCGTGCGCGGCACCATCCTGGCGCCGAACGAGTTCGTCGGCGCGATCATGGAGCTCTGCCAGTCCCGCCGCGGCAGCCTGCAGGGCATGGACTACCTCTCCGAGGACCGGGTCGAGCTGCGCTACACCCTGCCGCTCGCGGAGATCGTCTTCGACTTCTTCGACCAGCTGAAGTCCAAGACCCGCGGCTACGCCTCGCTGGACTACGAGCCCATCGGCGAGCAGTCCGCCCAGCTGGTGAAGGTCGACATCCTGCTGCACGGCGACGCGGTCGACGCCTTCTCCGCGATCGTCCACAAGGACAAGGCCTACGGCTACGGCGTGATGATGGCGGGCAAGCTCCAGAAGCTCATCCCCCGCCAGCAGTTCGAGGTGCCGATCCAGGCCGCGATCGGCTCCCGGGTGATCGCCCGTGAGACGGTCCGCGCGATCCGCAAGGACGTCCTCGCCAAGTGCTACGGCGGTGACATCTCCCGCAAGCGGAAGCTGCTGGAGAAGCAGAAGGAAGGCAAGAAGCGGATGAAGATGGTCGGCAGCGTGGAGGTCCCGCAAGAGGCCTTCATCGCCGCGCTGTCCACCGACGCCGAGACGCCGAAGGACAAGAAGTAGGCACAGCGGGGCGGTGACGCACGCCGGAAGGGCCCGGGCACCCGCCCGGGCCCTTCCGGCGTCTCCGGGGCGCCCCGGCTCCCCGGTGGCCTACGTCAGGCTGAGGCGGACCGCGGAGACGATCGCCGCCTTGGCGAGGCGCCCCGCGGTGCCGGTGAACACGGTGGGCCGCATCGAGTCGTCCGGGCGGACCACCTGGAGCAGCCCGTCCCGCCGGCCGAGGCTCACGCACTGCACCGCGTACCGGAACGAGAACGGCTTCCCGGTGCGCCCGGCCAGCAGCCTGCCGACGTACCGGCCCTGGGGCAGGGCGGTGGCGCAGCCCATCCGCAGGGTGCCGACGCCGGGGACGGTGACCGCGGCGGCGTCGCCGACCACGTGGACGTCCGGGTGGGATACCGACCGCAGGTGGTCGTCCACCAGGGCCCGGCCGCGCTCGTCCACGGCCAGTCCGGCCTCGGCGGCCAGCGGGTGCGGCTCCAGCGAGGCGGCCCAGACGACGAGGTCGGCCGCGACCGGCCCGGCGGTGGTGCGCAGCCCGTCCGCGGTGACCTCGGTGACGGTGGTGTTCTCGTGGACGGCCACGCCGAGCCGGGCCAGGACGCGCCGGACGTGGGCCCGGCCCTTGGCCGAGTAGACGCCGCCGACCAGGCCGGAGGCGACGATCCGGACCTGCCGGTCGGGGTGGGCCTCGGCGAGTTCGGTGGCCAGTTCGATGCCGGTGGCGCCGCCGCCGACCACGGCCAGGGTGCCGGGCCGGTCGGGCCCGTCGATCCGGCCCCGCAGCTCGGCCGCCCGCTCCGCCGAGTAGGCGAGCCGTTCGGCGCCGGGGACGCCGTGCCAGGCGGTGCGGCTGCCGAGGGCGTGGACCAGGGTGTCGTACGCGAGGGTGGTGCCGTCGTCGAGCCGGACCTCGCGGGCGTCCGGGTCGATGCCGACGGCCCGGGCCCGGCGGTGGGTGATCCGGCGGCCGCGGGTGAGTTCGCCGATGGTGGGCCGGTCGCGGCCGTGGCCGGCGGCGGTCTCGTGCTGGCGGATGCGGTGCAGGATCCGCTCCTCCGGCGCGACCAGGGTGACGGCGTGGCGCCGTCCGGCGCCGTTGGCTGCGGTGAGTCCGGCGTACCCGGCGCCCAGGACGACGATCCGTCGGCCGGTGGTGGTGCTGCTCATCTCGTCCGCCTCCTCGCGAGGGCGCTCCGGTGGAGCGCTGTTCGGGAAGGGGACGACGCGGCCGGTTGGGGTGTGACCGTGAGCCGGGTCACAGCTCCACGGCGGGGATGCGGGCGAGCTTCTCGGGGTTGAGCACGACGTAGGCCTCGGCGATCCGGCCGCCGGACACGGTGAAGGCGAGGACGCCGCCGACCCGGCCGGTGGTCCGGTCGTACCAGACCAGTCCGGGTTCGCCGTTGACCACGGCGGGGCCGATGGCCACGTCGGGCGTGAACCACTTGGCGACCAGGCCGGCCACCATCCGGGACACCCGGTCGGCGCCGAGGACCGGACGGACCCCGGCGCGGACGATGCCGCCGCCGTCGGAGTGCCAGACCACGTCGGGGTCGAGGACCTCCATCAGGGCGAGGATGTCGCCGCGGGCGCTGGCGGCGGCGAAGGCCTCGACGGCCTGGCGGTGCTCGGCCGGGCCCGCCCCGCCGGTGTGCCGGGCGCCCTCCCGCGTCCGCCCGCCGTCGCGGACCCGGCGGCGGGCCCGGGAGGCGAGCTGGCGGACGGCGGCGGGGCTGCGCTCCAGGGAGGCGCCGATCTCCTCGAAGCCGACCGCGAAGACGTCGTGCAGCACGAAGGCGGCCCGCTCGGCGGGGGTGAGCTGCTCCAGCACGGCGAGCAGGGCGAGCGAGACGGACTCGCCGCGTTCGGCCAGTTCGGCGGGGGAGTCGGGGACGTCGGCGTAGCTGACGGCCGGCTCGGGCAGCCACTCGCCGTAGTAGGCCTCGCGGCGTGCGCGGGCGGAGCCCAGCTGGTCGTAGCAGAGCCGGGTGACGACGGTGGTGAGGAAGGCGCGCGGGTCGGCGACGGCGGCGCGGTCGGCGCCCTGCCAGCGCAGCCAGGCGTCCTGGAGGACGTCCTCGGCGTCGGTGAACGAGCCGAGCAGCCGGTAGGCGACCGAGCCCAGGTAGCGGCGGTTCGCCTCGAAGGCGTCCGGGGCGTCCGGGGCGTCCGGGATTTCCGGGGTGTCCGGGGCGTCCGGGTGGTCGGGGGCCTGGTCGTCGATCACGGGCCCAAGGTAGCGCGCGGCGTACGGAACGCAAGTGCCCGGAGCGCGAAGGGCCGGAGCGCGAAGGGCCGGAACGCGAAGGGCCGGGGCGGGAAGTCCCCGCCCCGGCCCGCCGGTCGGCCGGGCGTCAGTCGACCTCGACCGCGGCCTCGGCGAACTGCGCCTGGTAGAGCCGGGCGTAGGCGCCGTCGGCGGCGATCAGCCGGTCGTGCGAGCCCTGCTCGACGATCGAGCCGTTCTCCATCACCAGGATCACGTCGGCGTCCCGGATGGTGGAGAGCCGGTGGGCGATCACGAAGCTGGTGCGGCCGGTGCGCAGCCGGGCCATGGCCCGCTGGATCAGCACCTCGGTGCGGGTGTCGACGGAGCTGGTCGCCTCGTCCAGGACCAGGATGGACGGCTGGGCGAGGAACGCCCGGGCGATGGTGATCAGCTGCTTCTCGCCGGTGCTGACGCCGGTGCCCTCGTCGTCGATGACGGTGTCGTAGCCGTCCGGCAGGGTGCGCACGAAGCGGTCGACGTGGGCGGCCCTGGCGGCCTCGACGACCTGCTCGCGGGTGGCCGACTCGGCGCCGTAGGCGATGTTGTCGGCGATGGTGCCGCCGAACAGCCAGGTGTCCTGGAGCACCATGCCGATGCCGGAGCGCAGTTCCTCGCGGGACATCGCGGCGATGTCGACGCCGTCGAGGGTGATCCGCCCGGAGCTGACCTCGTAGAACCGCATCAGCAGGTTGACCAGGGTGGTCTTGCCGGCGCCGGTGGGGCCGACGATGGCGACGGTCTGACCGGGTTCGACCTTCAGCGAGAGGTCCTCGATGAGCGGCTTCCCGGGGTCGTAGCGGAAGGTCACGTCCTGGAAGGCGACCCGGCCGCGCACCACGTCGGGCCGTTCGGGCATGGCCGGTTCGGCGCTCTGCTCGGGGGCGTCCAGCAGCTCGAAGACGCGCTCGGCGGAGGCGACGCCGGACTGCACCAGGTTGGCCATGCTGGCGACCTGGGTGAGCGGCTGGCTGAACTGCCGGGAGTACTGGATGAACGCCTGGACGTCACCGATGGACAGCGCGCCGCCGGCCACCCGCAGGCCGCCGACGACGGCGACCAGCACGTACTGGAGGTTGCCGATCAGCATCATCGCGGGCTGGATGATGCCGGAGATGAACTGGGCCTTGTAACTGGCCTGGTAGAGCGCCTCGTTGTGCTCGCGGAAGGTCTCCGCGGACTCGTGCTGCCGCCCGAACACCTTGACCAGGGTGTGGCCGGTGTACATCTCCTCGATGTGGGCGTTGAGCTGGCCGGTGGACTTCCACTGCTGGACGAACTGCGGCTGGGCCCGCTTGCCGACCTTGGTGGCGACGACCACCGAGACGGGCACCGAGATCAGCGCGATCAGGGCGAGCAGCGGGGAGATCCAGAACATCATCGCGAGCACGCCGACCACGGTGAGCAGCGAGTTGACGACCTGTCCGAGGGTCTGCTGCATGGACTGGCCGATGTTGTCGATGTCGTTGGTGACCCGGCTGAGCACCTCGCCGCGCGGCTGCTTGTCGAAGTAGCTGAGCGGCAGCCGGGAGAGCTTGGCCTCGACGTCCTGGCGCAGCCGGTAGCTGGCGGCCTGGATGGCGTGGGTGGCCAGCCGGCCCTGGAAGACGCCGAGGACGGCGGAGGCGACGTAGACGCCGAGCACCCAGAGCAGGACGGAGCCGATGGCGCCGAAGTCCATGCCCTGGCCGGGGACGAAGTCGACGGAGGAGAGCAGGTCGGCGACGCCGCCCTCGCCGTGGGCGCGCAGCCCGTCGACGACCTGGTCCTTGGAGGCGCCGGTCTGGAAGCGGGCGCCGACGACGCCGGCGAAGATCAGGTCGGTGGCGTCGCCGAGGATCTTGGGGCCGATGACGGCGCAGCCGATGCCGAGCACGCCGAGGACCAGGACGCCGATCAGGGTGTTGCGTTCGGGGCGCAGCAGGCCGAGGACGCGCTTGCCGGAGCCCTTGAAGTCCATGGACTTCTCGGTGCCCTGGCCGCCCATGAAGCGGCCGGGGCCGGCCGGGCCGCGGCGGGCGGCGGCGGCCTGCGAGTCGCTGGGCAGCTCGGCGTCCTTCGCGGCGTCCTTCTTCGGGGCGTCCTCGGGGGCGGCGCCTCTCGGGCCCTGGCCCTTGTTCAGGTCGGGCTTCTTGCCGGGGCTGCTCATGCGCCCACCTCGCTGCGCTCGGCAGGGGCGTTCGCCCATGCGCACCTCTTGACGGTTCGTTCGCTTCGCTCGGTCATGCCGCCTCCTGCTCCGTGAGCTGGGAGAGCACGATCTCCCGGTACGTCGGGTTGTCGGTCATCAGCTCGTGGTGGGTTCCGGTGCCGACGACGGCGCCCTCGTCGAGGACGATGATCCGGTCGGCGTCGCGGATGGTGGACACGCGCTGGGCGACGATCAGGACGGTGGCGTCGGAGGTCTCGCGGGCGAGGGCCTTGCGGAGCTTGGCGTCGGTGGCGTAGTCGAGCGCGGAGAAGGAGTCGTCGAAGAGGTAGACGGAGGGCCGCCGGACCAGGGTCCGGGCGATGGCCAGGCGTTGGCGCTGGCCGCCGGAGACGTTGCCGCCGCCCTGGGCGATGGGGGCGTCCAGGCCCTCGGGCAGCTTCTCGACGAACTCCTTGGCCTGGGCGATCTCCAGGGCGTGCCAGAGCTCCTCGTCGGTGGCGTCGGGCCGGCCGTAGCGGAGGTTGCTGGCGACGGTGCCGGAGAAGAGGTAGGGCTTCTGCGGGACGATGCCGACGTTCTCGGCGAGCACGACGGGGTCGAGTTCGCGGACGTCCACGCCGTCGAGCAGGACCTGTCCGGAGGTGGCGTCGAAGAGCCGGGGGACGAGGCCGAGCAGGGTGGACTTGCCGCTGCCGGTGGAGCCGATGATGGCGGTGGTCTCGCCGGGGCGGGCGGTGAGCTCGATGCCGCGCAGCACGGGGGCCTCGGCGCCGGGGTAGCGGAAGGCGACGTCGCGCAGCTCCAGGTTGCCGCGGCGCAGCACCTCGGTGACGGGGGCGGCGGGCGGGACGACGCTGCTGCGGGTGCCGAGGACCTCCTCGACGCGTTCGGCGCAGACCTCGGCGCGCGGCACCATCATGAACATGAAGGTGGCCATCATGACGCTCATCAGGATCTGCATCAGGTAGGAGAGGAACGCGGTGAGCGCGCCGATCTCCATGGCGCCGTCGTCGATGCGGTGGGCGCCGAACCAGAGCACGGCGACGCTGGAGACGTTCACCACCAGCATGACGGCGGGGAACATGATGGACATCAGCCGGCCGACCTGGCGGGCGACCTGGGTGAGGTCCTCGTTGGCGCCGGCGAAGCGGGCCTGCTCCTGGTCGTCCTTGACGAAGGCGCGGATGACCCGGATGCCGGTGATCTGCTCGCGCAGGACCCGGTTCACGGTGTCGATCCGCTCCTGCATGCTGCGGAACCTGGGGCGCAGCGCGCGGACCAGCAGGACCACGACGACGCCGAGCGCCGGAATGACGGCGAGCAGCAGGCCGGACAGCGGGACGTCCTGGTTGAGCGCCATGATGATGCCGCCGACGCACATGATCGGCGCGGCGACCATGAGCGTGAAGCTCATCAGGGCGAGCATCTGGACCTGCTGGACGTCGTTGGTGGTGCGGGTGATCAGCGAGGGGGCGCCGAACTGGCCGACCTCCCGGGCGGAGAAGCTCTGCACCCGGTCGAAGACGGCGGCGCGGACGTCCCGGCCGAAGGCCATGGCGGTGCGGGCGCCGATGAAGACGGCGCCGATGGAGCAGAGGGCCTGGAGGACGGTGACCGCGATCATCACCCCGCCGACGCGCAGGATGTAGCCGGTGTCGCCCTTGACCACCCCGTCGTCGATGATGTCGGCGTTGAGCGTCGGCAGGTAGAGCGCCGCCAGGGTGGACACCAGCTGGAGCAGCACCAGCAGGGTGATCGGTCGGGAGTACGGGCGCAGGTACGCCCTCAGCAGTCTGATCAGCACTAGCACACTCTTGTCGGTCGCCGGTCGGGTTCGCACCCCAATTCTCGATGTTCTCCGGCGTCGCGCGGGCCATTCGGCGTGCGGGCGCCGGAGGTTTGCCGGGCTTTTGCCGAACGGCCGGGTGCGGCACGGGTACCGCGGGGGTGTGCCGTCGGGCGCTGCCCTCTTACGGAATGACCGGTTTCCCCCTAGGCTGCTGATTGCCCCTTTGTTACTGACCGGTACCGCTCAGGTGAACCGGGGGCCCGGCGACCGCCCCCACGGACGCCGCGACAATCCCTCAGACGGCCACCCGCCCCCGGAGGTCCTCGTTGAGTTCCGCGCAGTCCCTGATCGACTCCGGCAGGCCCGACCTCGTCGCCGGGCGCCCCGCCTCCGTCGCCCACCTGTTCCTGGAGCGGGTCGCCCTGACCCCGAACGCCGAGGCCTACCGCTACCCCTCGCCGGTGGACGAGCAGGCCGCCGACGGCGCGCCGGGCGCCGAGCAGTGGCGCTCGCTCACCTGGGCGCAGACCGCGACCCGGGTCAAGGCGGTGGCCGCCGGCCTGATGGCGCTCGGCATCCGGCCCGAGGACCGGGTGGCCCTGGCCTCCTCGACCCGGCTCGAGTGGGTCCTCACCGACCTGGGCGCCATGTGCGCGGGCGCCGCGATCACCACCGTCTACCCGAGCACCAACGCGGCCGAGACCGCGTTCATCCTCTCCGACTCCGGCTGCCGGGCGATGTTCGCCGAGAACGCGGCCCAGCTGGCCAAGGCCGTCGAGCAGATCGACCAGCTGCCCGAGCTGCGCACCGTGATCCTCTTCGACGCGCCCGCCGAGGCCCCCGAGGCCGCCGGCCTGGAGCTGATCACCCTCGCCGAGCTGGAGGAGCGCGGCACCCGGTACCTGGCGGACCACCCCGACGCGGTGGAGAAGACCGTCGACGGGCTCGACAAGGAGCAGCTGGCCACCCTCATCTACACCTCCGGCACCACCGGCCGCCCCAAGGGCGTGCGCCTGGTGCACGACTGCTGGGCGTACGAGGGCCGGGCGCAGGAGGCCAGCGGGCTGCTGGGCCCCGACGACGTCCAGTTCATGTGGCTGCCGCTGTCGCACGTGTTCGGCAAGACGCTGATCTCCGGGCAGATCGCCACCGGGCACGTGATGGCGCTGGACGGCCGGGTGGACCGGATCATCCACAACCTGCCGGCGATCCGGCCGACCATCATGGCCTCGGCGCCGCGCATCTTCGAGAAGGTCTACAACGGCATCGCGGGCAGGGCCCGGGCCGAGGGCGGCGCCAAGTACAAGATCTTCCTGTGGGCGGCCAAGGTCGCCCGCGAGTACGCCCGGGTGGTCCAGGAGAACCGGGTCGCCACCGGGGCCGGGACCGCCCCGCTGGGCCTGCGGTTGCAGCACGCGCTGGCCGACAGGCTGGTGTACGCGAAGATCCGGGCGGCCTTCGGCGGGCGGATGCGCGGCGCCGTCTCCGGCAGTGCCGCGCTGGCCCCGGAGATCGGCTACTTCTTCCTCGGCGCCGGGGTGCCCATCCTGGAGGGCTACGGCCTGAGCGAGACCAGCGCCGGCTCCTGCGTCAACCGCGCGGAGGACGTCCGGATCGGCACCGTGGGCCGCCCGCTGCCCGGCACCGAGGTGCGGATCGCCGAGGACGGCGAGATCCTGCTGCGCGGCCCGGGCGTCATGCGCGGCTACCACAACCTGCCGGAGAAGACCGCCGAGGTGCTGGAGCCGGACGGCTGGTTCCACACCGAGGACATCGGCGAGCTCACCCCGGACGGCTTCCTGCGGATCACCGACCGCAAGAAGGACCTGTTCAAGACCTCCGGCGGCAAGTACGTGGCGCCCAGCGAGGTCGAGGGCAAGTTCAAGGCGGTCTGCCCGTTCGTCAGCAACATCCTGGTGATCGGCAACGGCCGCAACTACTGCACCGCGCTGATCGGCCTGGACGAGGCGGTCCTGATGCCGTGGGCCGCCGAGCACGGCCTGGCCGGGCGCAGCTACGCCGAGCTGGCCGCCGAGCCGGCCGTGCACGAGCTGATCGAGGGCTTCGTCAAGCGGGTCAACGGCGACCTCCAGCGCTGGCAGACGATCAAGAAGTTCCACCTGCTGCCGCGCGACCTCGACATCGAGCACGGCGAGCTCACCCCGAGCCTGAAGATCAAGCGCCCGGTGGTCGAGCGGACCTACGCGGACGCGGTGACCGCGATGTACGCGGGCGCCAACGAGGCCTGATCCGCCCCGCTCCCGTACGGCCCGCCGGTCAGGTCGGGCCGTACGGGACAATGGGTCCATGCCCTCCGCACTTCCCGACGGCGATCCGGTGCCGTCCGACGGTTCCCTGCCCGCGCACGCCCTCGCCGGGCTGGGCTCGCGACCCTTCGGCTTCTACCTGCACGTGCCGTACTGCGCCAGCCGCTGCGGCTACTGCGACTTCAACACCTACACCGCCACCGAGCTGCGTTCCTCCGGGGCGGTCGCCTCGCAGGAGACGTACGCGGACAACGTGGTCGCCGAGATCCGCCTCGCCCGCAGGGTGCTCGGGGACACCGACCTCCCGGTGCGGACCGTCTTCCTCGGCGGCGGCACCCCGACCCTGCTGCCCGCCCGCGACCTGGTGAAGATGCTCGCCGCGATCCGCGAGGAGTTCGGGCTGGCCGAGGGCGCCGAGGTCACCACCGAGGCCAACCCGGAGTCGGTGGACCCGGCCTACCTGGCCGAACTGCGCGAGGGCGGCTACAACCGGCTCTCCTTCGGCATGCAGAGCGCCCGCCCGCACGTCCTGCGGCTGCTCGACCGCCACCACACCCCGGGCCGCCCCGAGGCCTGCGTCGCCGAGGCCCGCGCGGCCGGCTTCGACCACGTCAACCTCGACCTCATCTACGGCACCCCGGGCGAGTCCGACGACGACTGGCGGGCCTCCCTGGACGCCGCCATCGGCGCCGGGCCCGACCACGTCTCCGCGTACTCGCTGATCGTCGAGGAGGGCACCCGGCTCGCCGCCCGGGTCAAGCGCGGCGAACTGCCGATGATCGACGACGACGTCCACGCCGACCGCTACCTGATCGCCGAGGAGGCGCTCGGCGCCGCCGGCTACTCCTGGTACGAGGTCTCCAACTGGGCCACCACCCCGGAGGGCCGCTGCCGCCACAACGAGCTCTACTGGACCGGCGCCGACTGGTGGGGGGCCGGCCCCGGCGCCCACAGCCACGTCGGCGGCGTCCGCTGGTGGAACGCCAAGCACCCCGCCGCCTACGCGCGGGCCCTCGCCGAGGACCGCACCCCGGCCCTGGCCCGCGAGGTGCTGGCCGACGAGGACCGCCGCGTCGAGCGCATCCTCCTGGAACTGCGCCTGGTCGACGGCATCCCCCTGGACCTGCTGACGGACACCGGCCGCAAGGCCGCGGACCGGCACCTCGCCGACGGCCTCCTCGCCGCGGGCCCGTACGCCGACGGCCGCGCCGCCCTCACCCTCCAGGGCCGGCTGCTGGCCGACGCCGTCGTGCGTGACCTGGTGGACTGACATTCGTTAACGTGGGCGTCAGCCGTCGGAGGGAGCGTGCGATGACCGCCATCGATGACCGGATGACCGGGATCTTCGAGAACCTGGAGGTGCCGGAAGGCGTCAAGGCCGAGCTCATCAGGGGGGAAATCGTGATGATGGCGGGGCCTGACATGGTCCACAACCTCATCGTCCTGGCCATCCAGTACCAGCTTCCGCTCAGCCGGTGGCGTCCACTCACCACCCAAGACGTGGGGATCCCCGGGCAGGCGAGCGAACCCCAGCCCGACCTGGTGGTCTTCGAACGCGGGGCGGTCGAGGAACACGGTCGCCTGCTGCCGTCGCCTGCCGTCACCCTGGTGGTCGAGGTGGTGTCGAAGACCAGTGTCGATCGTGACTACCGGACCAAGCGGGAGCTCTACGCGGAGGGCACCATCCCTGCGTACTTGATCGTCGATCCGATCAGGGGAGTGTGCGTGCTCCTGACCGAACTGGGCCAGGATCCCGGGTCCGGCCTTCCGAGGTACTTGTCCGAGCGGATCAGCAAGTTCGGTGATCCCATTCGACTCGACCTGTTGGGCGTCACCCTCGACACCTCGGAGTTCCAGACCTACTCCTGACCCGGCAGGGCCGTGAAGTCGATCAACTCCTCCACCCGGCCCAGCAGTTCGGGCTCCAGGTCCTTGTAGGAGTTCACCTTCGACAGGATGTGCTTCCAGGCCGCCGGGGCGTCCACCGGCCAGCCGAGGCGGCGGCAGGTGCCCTCCTTCCAGTCCTCGCCCCTCGGAACGGCGGGCCAGGCGGGGATGCCGACGCTCGACGGCTTCACGGCCTGCCAGATGTCGATGTAGGGGTGGCCGACGACCAGCACGGACTCGCCGGTGACCTGGGCGGCGATGCGGTGCTCCTTGGTGCCGGGGAGCAGGTGGTCGACCAGGACGCCGAGGCGCCGGCCCGGGCCGGGGGCGAAGTCGGCGACGATCGCGGGCAGGTCGTCGATGCCGCGCAGGTACTCGACGACCACGCCCTCGATCCGCAGGTCGTCGCCCCAGACCCGCTCGACCAGCTCGGCGTCGTGCCGCCCCTCGACGTAGATCCGCGACTCGCGGGCGACCCGGGCGCGGGCGCCGGGGACGGCGACCGAGCCCGAGGCGGTACGGCCCGGGGTGCGGGGCGCCGCCGGGCCGGCCGGGCGGACCAGGGTGACGGCCCTGCCCTCCAGCAGGAAGCCGCGCGGCACCAGCGGGAACACCCGGTGCTTGCCGAACCGGTCCTCCAGGGTGACGGTGAACCCCTCGGCGGTCTTCTCGCAGCGCACCACCGCCCCGCAGAAGCCGGTCGCCGCCTCCTCGACCACCAGGTCCCGCTCGGCGGGCACCTCCGGGGCGGGCTGCTGCTTCTTCCACGGCGGGGTCAGGTCGGGTCCGTACTGGCGGCTGCGCATACGGGTGATCATAGGGACGGCGGACGGCCCGTCAGAGGCCCGGCGCGCCCCAGACCGGGAACCAGCGGCCGAGGTCCTTCTCCAGCCGCAGGTCGTTCCCCAGCATCGCGTTGACCTGCAGTTCCAGCGGGCTGTTGCGCTTCTCCCCGCCACCGGGCACCGGGGCGAAGGGGTAGAACGTCCCCCAGTTTGACCCTTGTACCTGTACGCAGCTCGAAGATCGCTGCACCTCACAAGCGCTGGCGGAGCCCTGGCGGTGGCCTACAGGGCGCGGAAGCGCTCTACCGCTTGTTTCAGGGACGGTGTGAGATCGCTCAGCTGCGAGACGATCAGACGAAGCTCATGTCCGAGTTCGGGTGAGTCGCTCCAGGTCTCGGGACTCCTGGTGAGTACGGCGGCCAGCAGATCGCCGGCGTACATCTCACCCTCGGCCATCGGGTCATCCCGGAGCACCTCCAATGCCAGCGGCAAGAGGTAGGAAAGACCCACGTCCTGTCTGATCAGCAGGCGCAGGTCCTCGACGTTCAGCTCGCCAATCGGCTTACGGCGAAGCGAGTACACGGTTGCCACAAGACGGCTCTCGTCGCCCGATGGAGCCGGCCAACGATCGCGTTCAAGCTCCTCAAGGGACCGGTCACGGTTCACGAGTCGAGTCACCGAGGGATCGTCCCACGCTCACGCCTCTATGCCCGGTGCACCCCACAGGGGGAACCAGCGGCTCAAGTCTGGTTCGATGCGAAGATCGTTCTTGAGCATGTTGGAGATCTCGATCTCCAGAGGGTTGTTCCGCTTCTCCTGGCCGCCAGGGCGTATACACAGCGGGTAGAAGGTCCCGCGCTTGTACAGGTAGACCAGGGCCAGCGGCTGCCCCTCCGGGTTCCGGAAGGCGACCAGCGAGCAGAGCAGCTGCGGCCCGAAGCCGTTCGCCTCCAGCTCGCTGTTGACCGCGTGCAGGTCGTTCACCAGCTCCGGCAGCTCCTCGGGCCGGTGCCGGGCGAGCAGCCAGGAGTAGCCGTAGGCGTCCTTGGAGGCCTCCACCGGGACGCCGCCGCGCCCGGTGTCGGCGTCCAGTAGCGCCCGGACCTGCTGCTCGACCTGGACGAAGGCCGCGCCCTCGACGGCCGCGAAGCAGACCGAGCCGAGCCCGGTGGGGGTGAACCCGGCCCCGGCCTCCAGGGTGAGCGCGGCGGACGGCACGCCGAACAGCTGGTCGAGGTCGGGCCTGACGGGCTTGGTGCGGCCGAACAGGGCGTCCAGGATTCCCACGGCGGTCCTCTCGGGTCGGAAACTCGTCGGGCGGGGTCAGCGGCCGAGCTGCCCGGAGATCCTCGCCAGCTGCTCCAGCCGCTTCTCCAGGCTCGGGTGGGTGGACAGCAGCTGCGAGGCGGTCTCCCGGGCGCTCAGCGCGGGGGCGAAGTAGAAGGCGTTGTACGGCTGGGCCTGGCGCAGGTCCTTGCTGGGGATGGCCGCGATCTGCCCGGTCACCTTGGTGAGCGCGGAGGCCAGCGCGCTGGGCCGGCCGGTGAGCTGGGCGGCGGCCCGGTCCGCGGCCAGCTCGCGGTAGCGGGACAGCAGCCGGGTGAGCAGGAAGCTGACCGCGTAGACGACCATCGACACCAGCGGGATGATCAGTGCCAGGACGGCCGCGTTCTGGTCGTTGTTGTTGCGCCCGCCGCCCATGAACCCGCCGTACACGGCGATCCGGGTCATCGCCCCGGCGAGGACGCCGAGGAAGCCGGCGATCGTCATCACCGCGACGTCCCGGTGCGCGACGTGCGACAGCTCGTGCGCGAGGACGCCCTCCAGTTCCTCCGGCTCCAGCCGGCGCAGCAGCCCGGTGGTCACGCAGACCACCGCGTTCTGCGGGTTGCGGCCGGTGGCGAAGGCGTTCGGCATGTCGTTGTCGGCGACCGCCACCCGGGGCTTGGGCATGTCGGCCAGGGCACAGAGCCGGTCGACGGTGCCGTGCAGCTGGGGGAACTCCTCGGGGGACACCCGGTGGGCGCCCATCGCCCGCTCGGTGATCCGGTCGCTGAACCAGAACTGGGCCACGAACAGCCCGCCGGAGATCAGTACGATCAGCGGCCAGGCGCCGCGCATCAGCGCGATCAGCAGGCCCGTGAAACCGACGTACAGCAGCCCGATCACGAACATCGTGGCGACCATGCGGCCGGTCAGGCCGCGGTCGGGTGCGAAACGGTTGTGCTGGCCCGAGCTCGACATCGCTTGCTCCTCCGTTCGCCGTCGCCTTCGATGCTGCCACCCGGACGGCCTCCCGGCACCACCCCGGCGTCGGGAGGATCGAACCGCGGGGCCCTCGCGGGCCGTGGGCGGAACTGCGGGGAGGATCACCCCGGTCGGGCCGTTCCTGCCGTAGGACCCGGGCCTTACACTGGCAGGTACGGTTCTGGCACTCGCGAGTTCAGAGTGCCAAGACCGAGGGCCTCCCGGAGCGGCCCGCAGCAACGAGGGACACAGTCGGACAACGTGCGAAGACGGAGGTGCGTGCCCCATGGCCGGTGAGGTCCGCCAGCTCGACGAACGCAAGCTCGCCGTGCTCCGCGCGATCGTGCAGGACTACGTGGGCACCGAGGAGCCGGTCGGCTCCAAGGCCCTGGTGGAACGGCACAACCTCGGGGTCTCGCCGGCGACCGTCCGCAACGACATGGCGGCGCTGGAGGAGGAGGGTTACATCCACCAGCCGCACACCAGCGCGGGCCGGATCCCGACCGACAAGGGGTACCGCCTCTTCGTCGACAAGCTCGCCGAGATCAAGCCGATGAGCGCCCCCGAGCGCCGGGCCATCCGGCACTTCCTGGACGGCGCGGTCGACCTGGACGACGTGGTCGCCCGCACGGTGCGGCTGCTCGCCCAGCTGACCCGGCAGGTCGCGGTGGTGCAGTACCCCTCGTTGACGCGCTCCACCGTCCGGCACATCGAGCTGGTGGCGCTCGCCCCGGCGAAGGTCATGCTGGTCCTGATCACCAACACCGGCCGGGTCGAGCAGCGGATGGTCGACTGCCCGGGCCCGGTCGGCGAGACGGTGCTGGCGGACCTCCGGGCCCGGATCAACGCGAGAGCCGCCGGCCGGCGCCTCCCGGAGGTCCCCGGGCTGCTGGAGGAGCTGCCGGCGCACTTCGAGCAGGCCGACCGGCCGACCGTCAGCACGGTCCTGGCGACCCTGTTCGAAACGCTCGCCGAGCAGAACGAGGAGCGGATCATGCTGGCCGGCACGGCCAACCTGACCCGCTTCGGGCACGACTTCCCGCTCTCCATCCAGCCGGTGCTGGAGGCCCTGGAGGAGCAGGTCGTCCTGCTCCGCCTCCTGGGTGAGACCGCGGACGCCGCGATGACGGTCCGGATCGGGCGGGAGAACGCCTACGAGGGGCTGACTTCCACCTCGGTCGTCTCGGTCGGCTACGGTTCGGGCGACGAGAGCGTGGCGAAACTGGGTGTGATCGGTCCGACCCGGATGGACTATCCGGGCACAATGGGGGCGGTGCGAGCGGTGGCGCGGTACGTGGGTCAGATCCTGGCCGAGTCCTAGCACAAGGAGCACCGTCGGATCTGATGGTGCTCATCCAGTCGCAGCACTACTACAGGCGGAACAAGCGGAGCATTTGGTGGCCACGGACTACTACGCGGTACTCGGCGTCCGACGGGATGCGGGGCAGGACGAGATCAAGAAGGCGTTCCGGCGCCTGGCACGCGAACTGCACCCGGACGTCAACCCGGACCCGAAGACGCAGGAGCGGTTCAAGGAGATCAACGCCGCCTACGAGGTGCTCTCCGATCCGCAGAAGCGCCAGGTCTACGACCTCGGCGGGGACCCGCTGTCCCCGGGCGGCGGCGGAGCGGGCGGCTTCGGGGCCGGCGCGGCCGGCTTCGGCTTCTCCGACATCATGGACGCCTTCTTCGGCGCCGCGGCCGGCCAGCGCGGCCCGCGCTCGCGCACCCGCCGCGGCCAGGACGCCATGATCCGGCTGGAGATCACCCTGGAGGAGGCCGCCTTCGGCACCACCAAGGAGCTCCAGGTCGACACCGCCGTCACCTGCACCACCTGCAGTGGCGAGGGCGCGGCCCCCGGCACCTCGGCGCAGACCTGTGACATGTGCCGCGGCAAGGGCGAGGTCTCCCAGGTCACCCGGTCCTTCCTGGGCCAGGTCATGACCTCCCGTCCCTGCCCGCAGTGCCAGGGCTTCGGCACCGTCGTGCCGACCCCGTGCCCGGAGTGCGCCGGCGACGGCCGGGTCCGCGCCCGGCGCACCCTGACCGTCAAGATCCCGGCCGGTGTCGACAACGGCACCCGGATCCAGCTGGCCGGCGAGGGCGAGGTCGGCCCCGGCGGCGGCCCGGCCGGCGACCTGTACGTGGAGATCGCCGAGACCAGCCACAACATCTTCCAGCGGCGCGGGGACGACCTGCACTGCACCGTCACCATCCCGATGACGGCGGCCGCGCTCGGCACCCAGGTGCCGTTGCAGACCCTGGACGGCCTGGAGGAGGTCGACATCCGGCCCGGCACCCAGTCCGGCCAGTCGATCCCGCTGCACGGCCGGGGCATCACCCACCTGCGCGGCGGCGGCCGGGGCGACCTGATAGTGCACGTCGAGGTGAAGACGCCCAGCAAGCTCGACGCCGAGCAGGAGGACCTGCTGCGCCGCCTCGCGGTGCTGCGCGGCGAGGAGCGGCCGTCCGGCCAGTTCGCGCCGGGCCAGCAGGGCCTGTTCTCCCGGCTGAAGGACGCCTTCAACGGCCGGTAGCCGTCGGCGGAGGGGTGCCGGGGGGTTGAGCCCCCGGCACCCCTCCCGTGTTTCCCCCCTCCGGCCGCAGGCCCCTCCTGGAAAGGTCCCCGCCATGACCGCGCCCGTCTTCTTCGTCGAGACCGAGCTGATCGCCGCCGCCGTCCCCGGGGCCGTGGTGCGCCTGGACGGCCCGGAGGGGCGGCACGCGGCCGCGGTGAAGCGGTTGCAGCCGGGCGAGGCGGTGACCCTGGCCGACGGGCTGGGGCTCGGCGTGGACGGCACGGTCGCCGAGGTGCTCGGCAAGGACGAGATCGACGTGGCGGTCGCGGCCGTGCGCCGGGAGCCGGCGCCCGCGCCGCGGATCGTGGTCGTCCAGGCGCTGCCCAAGGGCGACCGCGGCGAGCTGGCCGTGGAGACCATGACCGAGGTCGGCGTAGACGTGGTGATCCCGTGGTCCGCCTCGCGCTGCATCACCCAGTGGAAGGGCGAGCGCGGCGGCAAGGCCCTCGCCAAGTGGCGGGCCACCGCCCGGGAGGCGGGCAAGCAGTCCCGCCGGCTGCGCTTCCCCCTGGTCCGGGACGTCATGACCACCCGGCAGCTGGTCCCCGTCCTGGCGCAGGCCGCGTTCGCCGCCGTGCTGCACGAGGAGGGCGCCGAGCCGCTGGCGCACGCCGGGCTGCCGGAGACCGGGGACATCGTCCTGGTGGTCGGCCCCGAGGGCGGGGTCTCCCCGGAGGAGCTGGCCGCCTTCGCCGAGGCGGGCGCCGCGCCGTACCGGCTGGGCCCCTCGGTGCTGCGCACCTCCACCGCCGGGGTGGCCGCCGGCGCACTGCTGCTCGGGCGCACCGGCCGCTGGTCCTGACGGCGCCCGGAGGGCGCTCAGGGCGCCCGGGACGGCGCCCGGCGCGAGCGCGTCACGACCGTCCGCGGGCGGCGCCGGGAGTCTGCCGAAAACGGCGCGGCCCGTACGCGCGGCTGCCTAGGCTGGCCGGGTGACGGACTCCCTGAGCACCCCGGCCGGCGCCTACCTGCGCCATCCCCACCTGCACGGCGACCTGGTCGCCTTCGTCGCCGAGGACGACCTCTGGCTCGCCCCGCTGGACGGCGGCCGGGCCTGGCGGCTGACGGCGGACCACCTGCCGGTCCACCACCCGAGGTTCTCCCCGGACGGGCGGCACCTCGCCTTCACCTCCACCCGGGACGGCGCCCCGGAGGTGCACGTGGTGCCGGTGGACGGCGGCCCGTCGCGCCGGCTCACCCACTGGGGCAGCCACCAGACCCGGGTGCTCGGCTGGACCGCCGACGGCCGCCCGATCGCCGCCACCGCCGCCGGCGAGGCGAGCTTCCGCCGCACCTGGGCGCACGCCGTGCCGCTGGACGGTGGCGAACCGCGGCGGCTGCCGTACGGGCCGGTCGGCGGGCTCGCCTTCGAGCCGGGCGGCGACCGGGTGCTGCTGGGCAGCGTCAACGGCCGCGACCCGGCGTGGTGGAAGCGGTACCGGGGCGGGCGGGCCGGCAAGCTGTGGCTCGGCCGGGACGAGTTCGTCCGCGTCCACGCCGAGCTGGACGGGCAGCTGGACTCGCCGATCTGGGCGGGGGAGAGGATCGCCTTCCTCTCCGACCACGAGGGCGTCGGCGAGCTGTGGTCCAGCCGCCCGGACGGCACCGACCTGCGCCGCCACACCACCGACCCCGACGGCTTCTACGCCCGGAACGCCGGCACCGACGGCACCCGGGTGGTCTTCCACCGGGCCGGCGACCTCTGGCTGCTGGACGACCTGGAGGGCGCCGAGCCGCGCCGGCTGGACGTCCGGCTGGCCGGCCCCCGGGCCGGGCGCCGCCCCCGCCCGGTGCCCGCCGCGCACTGGCTGGAGTCCGTCGCCCCCGACCGCACCGGCCGGGGCAGCGCCGTGGTGGTGCGCGGCAGCGTGCACTGGCTGACCCACCGCGAGGGCCCGGCCCGGGTGCTGGACGAGACCCCGGGCGTGCGCGGGCGCCTGGTCCGGGTGGTGCCCGGCGAGGACGGCGCCCAGGGCGTGCTGTGGGTGACCGACGCCGAGGGCGAGGACGCCCTGGAGTTCGCCCCCGACCTGCACGGCGAGGAGCGCCGCCGGCTCGCCGCGGGGCTGCTCGGCAGGGTCAACTCGCTGGCGGTCTCCCCGGACGGCAAGCAGGCCGCGCTCGGCGTGCACGACGGCCGGCTGCTGCTGGTCTCGCTGGCCGACGGCGCCGTGCACGAGCTGGACCGCAGCGCCGACGGCGAGCCCGGCGGGCCGGCCTTCAGCCCGGACTCGGCCTGGCTGGCCTGGTCGCGCCCGGTGCGCGGGATGGGCCCGCACTCGCTGCGCCAGATCGTGCTGGCCAACCTGGCCACCCGGACGGTCGGCGAGGTCACCCAGCCGCGCTTCGTGGACACCTCGCCCTCCTTCACCGCGGACGGCCGCTACCTGGCCTTCCTGTCGGTGCGCAACTTCGACCCGGTCTACGACGCGCACGTCTTCGACCTGTCCTTCCCGAACGGCTGCCGCCCCTACCTCGTCACGCTGGCCGCCGACACGCCGTCCCCGTTCGGCCCGCAGCGGGCCGGGCGCCCGCTCGGCGGGGAGGAGGACGAGCAGAAGGCCGGGAAGGCGGACGGCGAGGAGGCGGCCGACGCCGCGCCGGCGACCAGGGTGGACCTGGACGGCATCGCCGACCGGATCATCGCCTTCCCGGTCGAGGGCGGCCGCTTCGAGGAACTGGCCGCCGCCAAGGACGGCGTGCTCTGGACCAGGGCCCCGCTGACCGGGGAGCTCGGTGACGGGGCCGCCTCGCTGGACGACGACCGGCCCCGCCCGGTGCTGGAGCGCTTCGACCTGAGGAAGCGCCGGGTCGAGCAACTGGTGCACGGCCTGGACGACTTCGCGGTCAGCGCGGACGGCACCCGGGTGGCCGTGCTGGACGAGGGCGAGCTGCGGGTCGTCCCGGCCGACCACAAGGGCGGCGACGACGAGGAGACCACCGTCGACCTCGCCCGGCTGCGGGTGACCGTCGACCCGGCCGCCGAGTGGCAGCAGATGTACGCCGAGAACGGCCGGCTGATGCGGGACAACTTCTGGCGCCCCGACCTCTCCGGCGTCGACTGGGACGGGGTGCTGGAGCGCTACCGGCCGCTGGTCGAGCGGGTCGGCTCGCACGACGAACTGGTCGACCTGCTCTGGGAGGTGCACGGCGAACTCGGCACCTCGCACGCCTACGTGATGCCGTACGGCCGGTACACCGAGCCCGCCCGGCAGCAGGGCCTGCTCGGCGCCGACCTGGTCCGGGACGGCGAACGGTGGCGGATCGGCCGGATCCTGCCCGGGGAGTCCTCCGACCCCAGGGCCCGCTCGCCGCTGGCCGCGCCCGGCGCCGCGATCCGCCCGGGCGACGCGCTGCTCGCCGTCAACGGCCGCCCGGTGGACCCGGTCACCGGCCCGGCCCCGCTGCTGGCCGGCGCCGCCGGGCAGCCGGTCGAGCTGACCGTGGCCGGGAAGGACGGCACCGACCGGCGCCACCCGGTGGTCGTCCCGCTCGCCGACGAGGAGGCGCTGCGCTACCACGACTGGGTGGCCGGGCGGCGGGCCGTAGTGCGCGAACTGTCCGGCGGGCGGCTGGGCTACCTCCACCTGCCCGACATGCAGACGGCCGGCTGGGCGCAGCTGCACCGCGACCTGAGCAGCGAGATGGCCAGGGAGGGCCTGGTCGTCGACGTCCGGGGGAACCGCGGCGGCCACACCTCGCAGCTGGTGATCGAGAAGCTGGCCCGCCGGATCATCGGCTGGGACGTCATCCGGGACACCGACCACCCGGTGCCCTACCCGGCGGACGCCCCGCGCGGGCCGGTGGTCGCGCTCGCCGACGAGTTCACCGGCTCGGACGGGGACGTGGTCAACGCCGCCGTCCAGGCGCTCGGGATCGGCCCGGTGGTCGGCACCCGCACCTGGGGCGGGGTGATCGGCATCGACAGCCGCTACCGGCTGGTCGACGGCACCCTGGTCACCCAGCCCAAGTACGCGATCTGGCTGGAGAACTACGGCTGGGGCCTGGAGAACCACGGCGTCGACCCGGACGTCGAGGTGCCGTTCGCCCCGCACCACTGGGCGGCCGGCGAGGACCCTCAGCTGTCCGAGGGCGTCCGGATCGCCTTGGCGAGGCTCGCCGAGACCCCGGCCCGTACGGCGCCGCCGCTGCCCTGGCTCCAACGGGTTGGTTGAGCGCCGCTCCGGAGCGGGAAGTCGGCCCGTCCGACCTCCTGCTCCGGAGCACGGGGGCGTGGGTAGGATGCGGGGCTGCTCTTGATCCACAGCACACGGGGGAACCACCATGGCGCAGGGCTACCCGCCGCCGCAGTACGGCCAGAATCCTTACGCACAGCAGCCGCAGCCCTATCCGCCGGCGCAGCCGCAGGCCTACCCGCCGGCCCAGCCGTACCCGCCGCAGGGCTACGTGCCGCAGGCCCAGCCGCCGCAGGGGTACGCCCAGCCGTACCCGAACCCCTACCCGCAGCCCGGGCAGCCGCGGCGGGCGGCGTTGCCGCCCTGCCCCAAGGAGGCGGGCGGCGGCCGGCGGTTCCTGGCGATCGTGCTGGACTGGCTGTTCGCGATCGGCCTCGGCTTCGTCGCCGCCAACGCCGCCAGCCGCCCGAAGACCCGGCACGTGGCCGGCCACGCCGTGCAGAGCGGCGGGCCGGTGGTGCCCTACTTCGTGGCGCTGCTGGTGGTCGGCCTCGGCGCGTCCTTCCTCAACCAGGTGGTGCTCGCCCGGCTCACCGGCTTCAGCGTGGGCAAGGGGATCATGGCGATGCGGGTGGTGCGCCGCAAGGGCGTGATGCGGCCGAACACCTGGCGGCTCACCAGGCGCTGGCTGATCGGCTTCGTCATCCTCGCGGTCGCCTTCCTCACCGAGGACTTCGACACCGACGACGGCGACGTCGTCGGCATGCGCGCGGTGCGCTGGAAGCACCTCCAGGAGTACCAGCAGGCCGTCGCCCGGCTCGGCTAGGCTGCGCCCGTACCGCCCCACCACCCGACGTACCGATCCCGAGGAGAGAGCCATGGCCGGCGAGCCGCAGTCCGACTGCCTGTTCTGCAAGATCGTGGCGGGCGAGATCCCGGCGACCGTGGTGCGCAAGACCGAGCGCATCCTCGCCTTCCGCGACATCGCCCCCAAGGCGCCCGTGCACGTGCTGGTGATCCCGCACGTCCACTACCCGAACGCGGCCGCGCTGGCCGCCGCCGAGCCGGAGACCGCCGGCGAACTGCTCGCCGAGGCGGGCGCGGTGGCCAGGGACGAGGGCATCGAGGACTACCGGCTGATCTTCAACACGGGTGCGGGCGCCGGGCAGACCGTCTTCCACGCGCACGTCCACGTGCTCGGCGGCAAGCCGATGACCGAGCGCATGGTCTGACCGCAGGTGTCCCAGCGCGAACTGGTCGTCCTCGGCACCGCCAGCCAGGTGCCCACCCGGCACCGCAACCACAACGGCTACCTGCTGCGCTGGGACGGCGAGGGCCTGCTGTTCGACCCCGGCGAGGGCACCCAGCGCCAGATGCTGCACGCCGGGGTCACCGCCACCCAGATCACCAGGATCGCGGTCACCCACTTCCACGGGGACCACTGCCTGGGGCTCGCCGGGGTGATCCAGCGGATCAACCTGGACCGGGTCCCGCACCCGGTCGACGTCTACTTCCCGGCCTCCGGCGAGGTCTACTTCGAGCGGCTGCGGCACTCCACCGCCTACCACGAGACGGCCGTGCTGCGGCCCCGGCCGATCGACGAGGCCGGGCCGCTGCCCGCGCCCGGCGCCCGCTTCGCGCTGGACGCCGTCCGGCTGGACCACCCGGTGGAGTCCTTCGGCTACCGGCTGTCCGAGCCGGACGGCCGCCGGCTGCTGCCTGAGCGGCTCGCCGCGCTCGGCGTGCGCGGCCCGGCGGTGGGCCGGCTCCAGCACGAGGGCGCGATCGAGGCGGACGGCCGCACCGTCACCCTGGGTGAGGTCAGCGAGCCGCGGCCGGGCCAGAAGTTCGCCTTCGTCATGGACACCCGGCTGTGCGAGGGCGTGTACGCGCTCGCCGAGGGCGCCGACCTGCTGGTCGTCGAGGCGACCTTCACCGACGCCGACGCCCGGCTCGCCGAGGAGCACGGCCACCTCACCGCCGGGCAGGCCGCCAAGGTCGCCGCCGAGGCCGGGGTGCGCACCCTGGTGCTGACCCACTTCTCCCAGCGCTACCCGGACCTCGGCCAGCACCTGGCCGACGCCCGCAAGCACTTCGACGGGGAGCTGGTGCTGGCCGCCGACCTCGACCGGGTGCCCGTGCCGGCCCGCCGCCCGTCGTGACCACCGCGACCGTGGCCGTCGTGGCCGTCCTGGGCACCCCCGGCGCCGGCGTCGGGAAGACGGGGCGCGCCGCGAGCGCTGTGAAGGTCGTGAACAGCCGGAAAAAGGGTTCGCGTCGGCCCGCGAACTGCCGCAGCATCGTCGGGTGCGGCCCCGCCGCCCGCCACGGCGATCACGCTCGCGGCGTACCCTGGTGCCCCGGAGACACCGAGCGGCACCCGAGACCACGGATGGGATGAGGCAGGCCCCAGCGCCGACCTATGAGTGACACATCGCAGACCCGTACGAACGGACAGCCGCGCCCCGAAACGGCCGACGACGGCCGCGTCAGCGCCCGGATCGTCATCCCCGAGAAGCACCCGATGGTCACCCTGCTCGGCACCGCGGACTCGCTGCTGCGCGTGATCGAGCAGGGCTTCCCCGCCGCCGACATCCACGTGCGCGGCAACGAGGTGACCGCCACCGGGGCCCGGGCCGAGGTCGCCCTCGTGCAGCGGCTCTTCAACGAGATGATGCTGGTGCTGCGCACCGGCCAGCCCCTGACGGAGGACTCCGTGGAGCGCTCCATCGCCATGCTCCGCAGCCAGGAGCAGGACCCGGACAGCCCGGCGCCCTCCCAGGTGTTCACCGCGAACATCCTGTCCAACCGGGGCCGCACGATCCGCCCCAAGACCCTCAACCAGCAGCGCTACGTCGAGGCGATCGACCGGCACACGATCGTCTTCGGCCTCGGCCCGGCCGGTACCGGCAAGACCTACCTGGCGATGGCCAAGGCCGTCCAGGCCCTCCAGGCCAAGGAGGTCAACCGGATCATCCTGACCCGCCCCGCGGTCGAGGCGGGGGAGCGGCTGGGCTTCCTGCCCGGCACCCTCTACGAGAAGATCGACCCGTACCTGCGCCCGCTGTACGACGCGCTGCACGACATGATGGACCCGGACTCCATCCCGCGCCTGATGGCGGCCGGCACCATCGAGGTCGCCCCGCTCGCGTACATGCGCGGCCGCACCCTCAACGACGCCTTCATCATCCTCGACGAGGCCCAGAACACCTCGCCCGAGCAGATGAAGATGTTCCTCACCCGCCTCGGGTTCAACTCCCGGGTGGTGGTCACCGGCGACACCAGCCAGATCGACCTCCCGGGCGGCACCCGCAGCGGCCTCAAGGTCGTCCAGGAGATCCTGGCCGACGTGCCCGACATCCACTTCTCCGTCCTCACCAGCACCGACGTGGTCCGCCACAAGCTGGTCGGCCGGATCGTGGACGCCTACGAGCGCTGGGACGCCCGCCAGGAGGCCGAGGACGCCGCTCCGGCGGCCCGCAAGCCCGCCCAGCGGCGCCCCGGCAAGACCACCGCGCCCCGCGCACCCCGACAGTCCCATCGCACCGAAAGCTGAGCACACAGCCCGTCATGTCGATCGACATCGCCAACGAGTCCGGTTGGGACGCCGATGAGGAAGCCATCCTCGACGTCGCCCGCTTCGCCCTGGACAAGATGCGGATCCACCCGCAGTCCGAACTGTCCGTGATCCTGGTGGACGGTGCGGCGATGGAGGAGCTGCACATCCAGTGGATGGACCTCCCCGGGCCCACGGACGTGATGTCCTTCCCGATGGACGAGCTGCGTCCCGGCAAGGAGGGCGAGGAGCTGCCGCAGGGCCTGCTCGGGGACATCGTGCTCTGCCCCGAGGTCGCCGAGCAGCAGGGCAAGGCGGCCCCCTCCAAGCACTCGATGGACGAGGAGCTGCAACTGCTCACCGTGCACGGCGTGCTGCACGTCCTCGGCTACGACCACGAGGAGCCGGAGGAAGAGGAGGAGATGTTCGCCCTCCAGAAGCGCATCCTGGACGACTGGCGGGCGGGCCGCGGCCTCGGCGGCATCTCCCCGGCCCCCACCACCCACTGAGCGCGGAGCCCGAACCCCTGTGAGTGGTGAGAGTACGAGCTTCATCCTCGGTGCCGTGCTGCTCGTCGTGCTCGGCTGGCTGGCCGCGTGCGCCGAGGCGGGCATCTCCCGGGTCTCCCGGTTCCGGGCGGAGGAGGCGGTGCGCAGCGGCCGGCGCGGCTCCGCGCGGCTGCTGACCGTCGCCTCCGACCCGATCCGCTACCTCAACCTGGCCACCCTGATCCGGGTGGCCAGCGAGATGGCGGCGGCCGTCCTGGTCACCGTGGTGTGCGTGCGCAACGTCAGCCCGACCTGGCAGGCCGTGCTGCTGGCGTTCGGCGTGATGGTGCTGGTGTCCTTCGTCGCGGTGGGGGTCTCGCCGCGCACGATCGGGCGTCAGCACCCGCTCACCACCGCGACCGCGGCCTCCTTCGTGCTGCTGCCGCTGGCGGCGGTGCTGGGCCCGATCCCGCGGCTGCTGATCCTGCTCGGCAACGCGCTGACCCCGGGCAAGGGCTACCGGGAGGGCCCGTTCGCCTCCGAGGCGGAGCTGCGGTCCCTGGTGGACCTCGCCGAGAAGGACGACCTGATCGAGGACGAGGAGCGCCGGATGGTGCACTCGGTCTTCGAGCTGGGCGACACCATCGTGCGCGAGGTGATGGTGCCGCGCACCGACCTGGTGATGATCGAGCGGCACAAGACCGTCCGGCAGGCGCTCACCCTGGCGCTGCGCTCGGGCTTCTCGCGGATCCCGGTGGTCGGCGACAACGAGGACGACGTGGTCGGCATCGTCTACCTCAAGGACCTGGTGCGGCGCACCCACATCAACCGGGAGGCGGAGTCCGAGGAGGTCGGCGCGGTGATACGCCCGGCCGTCTTCGTCCCGGACTCCAAGCCGGCCGGCGACCTGCTGCGCGAGATGCAGCAGCGCCGCTCGCACGTGGCGATCGTGATCGACGAGTACGGCGGCACGGCCGGCCTGGTCACCATCGAGGACATCCTGGAGGAGATCGTCGGCGAGATCACCGACGAGTACGACCGGGAGATCGCCCCGGTGGAGGACCTCGGCGACGGCTCGTACCGGATCACCGCCCGGCTGCTGGTGGAGGACCTGGGCGAGCTGTTCGGCATCGAGCTGGAGGACGAGGACGTCGAGACCGTCGGCGGCCTGCTGGCCAAGCACCTGGGCCGGGTGCCGATCCCCGGCTCGGCCTGCGAGATCCCGCTGCCCGAGCCGGTCGACGGCGGTCTGACCGGCATCCTGCTGACCGCCGAGTCCTCGGCCGGCCGCCGCAACCGGATCGGTTCCATGGTCGCCGCCCCCGTGCGGGGCACCGACGGGGCCGGGGTCCCGGCGGGCGAGTAGCGGGTGCGCGGTCGCCGAGCGACCATGGAGGGCATGACGCACAAACTTCGCGCGGAGTACGGCCCGCAGGGGGCGGCCGGCGGAGTCAAGTCCTGGCACGTGGTGCGGGACGAGGACCTGTCGGTGGCGCTCTGCGGCCGGACGATGTCCGACGACGCAGAGACGCGGCCCGAGGAGGAGTGGGGCACCGGGCTGCGCTGCTGCCAGCAGTGCGGCTCGCTCTACATGCACGAGACGCCGCACATGGAGAGGCTCCATCCCTACAGCTAGACACGGCTGGACCATGGCCGAGCTCTGGAGGTCGCCATGAAGCTGCAAGACACGCTGAAGCCCGTCGACCGCCGCCTCGCCCTGGTGTGGCGGATCGGGGCGGGGCTGGGGGGGATCTTCCTGATCGTGTTCGGGTGCCTGGGGCTGGCCGACCACCCCGGCTTCCTGGCCACCCACGGTGACCGGATCGCCGGGCTGTCGACCAACGGGGCGCTGAGCATCCTGTCCATCGTGGTGGGCGCGATCCTGGTGCTGGGGGCGGTGGTCGGCGGGAACTTCGCGTCCAACCTCAACATGGCGGCGGGCGTGCTGTTCGTCCTGTCCGGCTTCTACGGGCTGGCGGTGCTCGGGCGGCCGGACGCGAACATCCTCAACTTCCGGATGTCGAACGTGCTGTTCGCGTTCGTCTTCGGGATCGTCCTGACGACCTTCGGGATGTACGGCCGGGTGAGCAGCCACCTGCCGCACGACAACCCGTTCTGGCGCGAGCGCGTCGAGAACGAGGAGGCGCGGCCGACCGGGCCGAAGACCTTCGTCAAGGTCCTGAAGCCGAACCCGGGGCGGACCCACCCGGTCGGCCACTGACCGGCGCCGGGTGCCTATGCTCGGCGGCATGAGTGACATCGTCGAGCTCGACCCCGAAGACAAGAAGATCATCACCCTGGCCCGCTCGGCCCGCGCCCGCAACGGCGTCGCCGAGGGGGCCGCGGTGCGTGACGAGACCGGACGCACCTACGTGGCCGGGACGGTCGCGCTGGAGTCGCTGCGGCTGAGCGCCCTGCAGACGGCGGTGGCGATGGCGGTGGCCAGCGGCGCTCGGTCGCTGGAGGCGGCGGCCGTGGTGAGCGAGGCGGAGCAGCCGGCCGAGGCGGACCTGGCGGCCGTGCGGGACCTGGGCGGGGCCGGGACGCCGGTGCTGCTGGCCGGCCCGGACGGGACGCTGCGGGTGTCCGCCGAGGCGCGCTGAGGCCGTTCCCGGCGAGGGCTCGTACGGGGGCTGGTGCGGGGGTGGCGCGGGCCTTCGGCGGCGGTACCGCCCGCCCATGTCCGGCAGATAATCTCACCGGGGGAGTGGGACCGGGTGAGGGGGCTGGGGCATGGGGGCGGTGGCGTTCTTCGCCGGGCTGCTGCTGTTCGTGATGGGGCTGGGCAAGTGGCAGGAGACGGGGTCGGAGGCCTGGCTGTTCGGCTCGCTCGGCTTCCTGCTGGTGCTGGTGGTGGTCTCGCTGATCCCCACCGACGGCACCGGCGGGAAGGGCGGAAAGAAGGGCTGAGCGGGCCTCCGGGCGCCCCCGGGGGTGGGCCCGGGCAGCGGGGCTCCGGTGATCAGGGAGAATGGAGCCCATGAATGCCCCTTCCTCCTCGTACCGCTCCGGGTTCGCGTGCTTCGTCGGCCGGCCCAACGCGGGCAAGTCGACCCTGACCAACGCCCTGGTGGGGACGAAGGTCGCGATCACCTCCGACCGCCCGCAGACCACCCGGCACACCGTTCGCGGCATCGTGCACCGCCCGGACGCCCAGCTCGTGCTGGTCGACACCCCCGGTCTCCACAAGCCGCGCACCCTGCTCGGCGAGCGCCTCAACGACCTGGTCCGCACCACCTGGGCCGAGGTCGACGTGATCGGTTTCTGCCTGCCCGCCGACCAGAAGATCGGCCCCGGCGACAAGTTCATCGCCAAGGAGATCGCCGGGATCAAGAAGACCCCGAAGGTCGCCATCGTCACCAAGACCGACCTGGTCGACTCCAAGCGCCTGGCCGAGCAGCTCATCGCCATCCAGCAGCTCGGCGTCGAGCTGGGCTTCGAGTGGGCCGAGATCATCCCGGTCTCCGCGGTGGGCGACAAGCAGGTGGAGCTGGTCGCCGACCTGCTCACCAAGCTGCTGCCGGAGGGCGACCAGCTCTACCCGGCCGGCGACCTCACCGACGAGCCCGAGCAGGTCATGGTCGCCGAGCTGATCCGCGAGGCCGCGCTGGAGGGCGTGCGCGACGAACTCCCGCACTCGCTGGCCGTGGTGGTCGAGGAGATGCTGCCGCGCGAGGGCCGCCCGGCGGACCGCCCGCTGCTGGACATCCACGCCAACGTCTACATCGAGCGGCAGAGCCAGAAGGCGATCGTGATCGGCGCCAAGGGCTCGCGGCTCAAGCACGTCGGCACCACCGCCCGCAAGCACATCGAGGCGCTGCTCGGCACGCCGGTCTACCTGGACCTGCACGTCAAGGTCGCCAAGGACTGGCAGCGCGACCCCAAGCAGCTGCGCAAGCTGGGCTTCTGAGCCCGGAATCCGAGCCCGGCGCGCGGGAGTTCGCGCCGCCGGGAGGCCTGGGGCCCGCCCGGACGTTGTGCGTCCGGGCGGGCCTTCGCCGTGGCCCGCCCGTACGCGACGTCAGAAGGGGAACACCGCGATGAAGTTGCACACCCGGGAGTGGGGCAGCGGGGACCGGCTGGCCGTGCTGGTGCACGGCATCATGTCCGACCACCGCACCTGGCGGCTGGTCGGCCCGGCGCTGGCCGAGCGGGGCTACCGGGTGGTCGCCGTCGACCTGCGCGGGCACGGGGCCAGCCCGCGCGGCACCGGGGCGAGCCCGCGGGAGCGCTACCCGTTGGAGGCGTACGCCGAGGACCTGCTGGAGACCGTGCCGGCCGGGCCGGAGCTGGCGATCGGCCACTCGCTGGGCGGCATCGCGCTGGCCGACGCGGTCGAGCGGCTGAAGCCTGCCCGCGCGGTGTACGTCGACCCGGCCTGGCGGTTCGCCCAGTCCGGGATGGACCCGCGGGTGATGGCGGAGCTGAGGCACCTCACCCGGGAGGAGGTCGTCGCGCTCAGCCCGAAGTGGGAACCGGCCGACGTGGACGCCGAACTCGCCGCCGTGGCCGCCTGGGACCCGGACTCGGCGCAGGCCATGGCCGAGGCCGGATCGGACCTGCCGGCCCGGCCGGCGGTGCCCTCGCTGGTGGTGCTGGCCGACCGCAGCCTGCTGGTGGACGCGGCGAGCGCCGAGGCGCTGCGCGCCCGGGGCTTCGAGGTGCGCACCGTCCCCGGCACGGGCCACACCGTCCACCGGGACGACCCGGCCGGCTTCCTGGCCGCGCTCGACGGCTGGCTCTGACCCCTGGTCTCCCTGGTGCCGCGCGGCCTCGCGCCGGGTGCCGCGCGCCGTCGCGCAGGTGCTACGCGCCCTCGCGCAGCACCAGGGAGATCAGCTCCCGCTGCGAGTCGGTGAGCTTCGGGTCGGCGCAGTACACCGACCGGCCGTCGACGGTGATCTCGTAGTGGAAGCCGTCCGGCACCCCGTACGAGGGCGCGCGCAGCCCGCCCGCGACGGCCTCGCGGGCGAGTGCGTGCACGTGCGGGGCGTCCGTGCGGTCGGCGGTGTCGATCTCCGCCTGGCGGACGATCCCCGCGAAGCCGCCGGTCCGGGTCACCTGGATGCGCATGGTGTCCATGGTGCTACGCGGGGAGGGGATTTGCCGGGCTTTTCCCGGACCGTGACCTCGAGCCCGCCTCAACCCGGTCCCGACCACCCTTCAGGCGTGCCCGGGGCCGCCGCGTACCGGCGCCGGAGGTCAGGTCGGGCTGATCCCGACCTGCGCCCAGGAGGCCGTGACGGTGTCCGCGACCGACCGGTCGTCGGGGTGACGGGCCCTGGCGGCGGCCACGGTGGCCCGGGCGAACGCGGTGAAGTCGGCGGTGGCGGGCAGCGTGCCCCCGGTCAGCGCGTCGTACCAGATCCGCCCCGCGCGCTCCCAGGCCGAGCCGCCGAGCGCGGTGGCCAGCAGGTAGAACGCGTGGTTGGGGATGCCGGAGTTGATGTGCACCCCGCCGTTGTCCCGGGAGGTGTTCACGTAGTCCCGCATGTGCGCGGGCTGCGGGTCCTTGCCGAGCTGCGGGTCGTCGTAGGCGGTGCCGGGCGCCTTCATCGAGCGCAGCGCCACGCCCTGGACGCCGGGGGCGAGCAGCCCGGCACCGATCAGCCAGTCGGCGTCGGCGGCGCCCTGGTGCAGCGCGTACTGCTTGACCAGCGAGCCGAAGACGTCGGAGACCGACTCGTTGAGCGCGCCGGGCTGGTCCTGGTAGTCCAGCCCGGCGGTGAACTGGGTGACGCCGTGGGTGAGTTCGTGGCCGATGACGTCGACGCAGGCGGTGAAGTCGCCGAACACCACGTTGTCGCCGTCGCCGAACACCATCTGGTGGCCGTTCCAGAAGGCGTTGTCGTAGTTGCGGCCGTAGTGGACGCTGGCGTCCAGCCGCAGGTTCCGGTCGTCGATCGAGTGCCGGCCGAAGACGTCCGCGTAGAGCGCGAAGGTGGCGCCGAGGCCGTCGTAGGCCTGGTTGACGGAGCGGTCGGAGGACGCGGGCCGGCCCTCGCCGCGCACGCTGCGTCCGGGCAGCCGCTGGCCGTGGCCGGCGTCGTAGACCACCCGGTTCAGGCCGGGGGCGGCGGCGACCGGCGGGGCGGCGGCCGCCGGCGGGGCGGGGGAGAGGCGGGCCGTGCGGTGCGCGGCGTCGAGGGCCAGGGAGTGGACGGCGGGCTCGTGACCGGCCTCGGCGAGGCGGTCCAGGACGTACGGCGGGACGATCGTGCAGATCGCTACTGCTGCGGTCATGTTGCCCAGGGTGAGGCATCGGTGACCGGTTGTCACCACCTTTGACGGGACCGGCCGGTGTCTCAAGGAGTGGAACGGTGGGCCGGATCACTTCGGGGGCGCGCGGCGCTGGGTTACGCTGGGGCCATCATGCGCATCGGGCTGCTTCTTCTTAGCTGCCGCGTCGAGGGCCTGTAGTCCACTGGGGCCGGCTCCCTCGCCGCGGGGAACGTGCTGTGCGCGCGATCGGCGATCCGACGGTGTATCGCGAGCGGCAGCAGAGGCCGGCCAGTCGGTGTCAACCAGGTGTTGACCTCCCCCGACCCGCCCGCTCCACGCATCACAGGAAGCCGAGTCACCTCCATGACCGAGCAGAACTCCGCCGCGTCCGCCCCCGCCGGCCGTCCCTTCGTGGACCGTCCCACCCCGATCACCGCCGCCTCGGTGCGCCAGCACCCCTCCGGCATGCGGTACGGGCGCTACCTGCCGTTCGGCACCGTCGACCTGCCGGACCGCACCTGGCCGGACCAGGTGATCACCAAGGCGCCGCGCTGGCTGTCCACCGACCTGCGGGACGGCAACCAGGCGCTGATCGACCCGATGTCGCCGGCCCGCAAGCGCATGATGTTCGACCTGCTGGTGAAGATGGGCTACAAGGAGATCGAGGTCGGCTTCCCCTCCTCCGGGGCCACCGACCACGCCTTCGTACGGTCGCTGATCGAGGAGGGGGCGATCCCGGAGGACGTCACCATCTCGGTGCTGACCCAGGCCCGCGAGGAACTGATCGAGAAGACCGTGGAGTCGCTGGTCGGCGCACCGCGGGCGACCGTCCACCTGTACAACGCGACCGCACCGCTGTTCCGCCGGGTGGTGTTCCGCAACGACCGGGCGGCCACCAGGGCGATCGCCACCGAGGGCACCCGGCTGGTGATGGAGTACGCGGAGAAGCTGCTGGGCGACGAGACCGTCTTCGGCTACCAGTACTCGCCGGAGATCTTCGTCGACACCGAGCTGGACTTCGCGCTGGAGGTCTGCGAGGCGGTCATGGACGTCTGGCAGCCGGGCGAGGGCCGCGAGATCATCCTGAACCTGCCCGCCACCGTCGAGCGGGCCACCCCGAACGTCCAGGCCGACCAGTTCGAGTGGATGTCGCGCCACCTGTCCCGGCGCGAGTTCGTCTGCCTGTCGGTGCACCCGCACAACGACCGCGGCACCGCCGTCGCCTCCGCCGAGCTGGCCTACATGGCGGGTGCCGACCGGATCGAGGGCTGCCTGTTCGGGCAGGGCGAGCGGACCGGCAACGTCGACCTGGTGACGCTGGGGATGAACCTGTTCTCGCAGGGCATCGACCCGCAGATCGACTTCTCCGACATCGACGAGGTGCGCCGCACCGCCGAGTACTGCAACCAGATGGAGGTGCACCCGCGCCACCCGTACGCCGGCGACCTGGTGTACACCTCCTTCTCCGGCTCGCACCAGGACGCCATCAAGAAGGGCTTCGACGCCCTGGAGGCGGACGCCGCGGCCGCGGGCGTGCCGGTGGAGGAGCACGCCTGGGGCGTGCCGTACCTGCCGATCGACCCGAAGGACGTCGGCCGCACCTACGAGGCGGTCATCCGGGTCAACAGCCAGTCCGGCAAGGGCGGCGTGGCGTACGTGCTGAAGAACGACCACAAGCTGGACCTGCCGCGCCGGATGCAGATCGAGTTCTCCCGGATCATCCAGGCCAAGACCGACGCCGAGGGCGGCGAGGTCAGCCCGGCCGAGATCTGGCGGGTCTTCGAGGACGAGTACCTGCCGACCACCGACAACCCGTGGGGCCGGATCTCGCTGAGCGGCTCGCGCACCCTGACCACCGAGGACGGCCGGGACGCGCTGACCGCCGAGGCCCTGGTGGACGGCGCCCCGGTGACCCTGACCGGTGCCGGCAACGGCCCGGTCTCGGCCTTCGCCGACGCGCTGGCCCGGATCGGCGTGGACGTGCGCGTCCTGGACTACGCCGAGCACGCGCTGAGCGAGGGCGGCGACGCCCAGGCCGCCGCCTACGTGGAGTGCGCGGTGGACGGCAAGGTGCTGTGGGGCGTGGGCATCGACGGCAACACCGTGCTGGCCTCGCTGAAGGCCATGATCAGCGCCGTCAACCGCTCGCAGCGCGCCTAATTCGAACGGGTGGTGTGCGAAGGGCCGTCCCCCGGGGCGGCCCTTCGCCGCGTCCACCGGCCGTTGTGGCCTGCGCCACATTTTTTCGAATCGGAAGCCGTTCGAGGTACTGACACGTGCCGGTAACCGTGGCAACATCGATCCACCGGAAAGCCGGGTCGGTGGGACGGCCTCGGTGTCCGGTCGCGTGACCTGCCCATCGTCGAGCAGGCCGCCTGCCATGTCTGGGGAGTGGCGCCGTGACCAGGTTGTGGGGTGTTCGCCCGCGGTGGCGGACTGACGTTCTCGGTGACTTCTTCTGCCCGGGCTGTGGCGGGGACCGCAACTACCGCCGGCAGCACGGCCGGCGGTGGCTGCGGTTGCTGGGGGCCCCGGTGGTCCCGCTCGGCCCGGTGATCGGCAGTGTGCAGTGCACCGGCTGCCACGGCAGGTACGGCGTCGAGAGCCTGGAGCAGCCCACCTGCGTGCGCCTCGGCGCGATGCTGCGGGACGCCCAGTACACCGTCGCGCTGGCCCTGCTCGCGGCCGGCGGCACCGCTCACCGGGCGGCCCGCGACGCGGCCTGCGCGGCGGTGCGCGAGGCCGGGTTCGAGGACTGCGGCGAGGCCCAGGTGCTGGCCGCGCTCGCCGCGCTCTCCGGACTCGGCGGCGAACTCCACGAGGCCCACGGGATGTCCGGCGGCCTGGCCGTCGAATTGCACGCGGTGCTCGAACCGCTCACCCCGCACCTGGCCCGGCAGGGCCGCGAGCGGCTGCTGCTGCAGGGCGCGGCCATCGCGCTGGCGGACGGGCGCTACCTGCCGCAGGAGCGCGAGGCGCTGGCCGCGGTCGGGCGCTGCCTGGACGTGCCGCAGTCCCGGGTCGGGGCGCTGCTGGAGGCGGCGACCAGGACGCCGTACAAGTAGCGGCGTCCGTCCTGGAGGCCGCGCCTCCCCGCAGACCATCTCGAATCCCCCACAAAACGGGCCCGCTCCCCACCTCGGGCCCGCCGTGACCCGCACCGTTGTGGGCCTCCCCCACGGCCGCCGGTGCGGGCAACACGGCTGTCCGGCGCCGGGCGCGGGTGGGGGACAATGGTCCCCATGAGTCTTTTCCGGGACGACGGCGTCGTGCTGCGGGCGCAGAAGCTCGGCGAGGCCGATCGGATCATCACCCTGCTGACCCGCCAGCACGGCAAGGTGCGGGCGGTCGCGCGGGGGGTGCGGAAGACCAAGTCCAAGTTCGGTGCCCGCCTGGAGCCGTTCTCGTACGTGGACGTGCAGTTCTTCAGCCGGGGGAGTGAGCTGGTCGGCCGCGGACTGCCGCTCTGCACCCAGGTGGAGACCATCGCGCCGTACGGCGGTTCGATCGTCACCGACTACGGCCGCTACACGGCCGGCACCGCGATGCTGGAGACCGCCGAGCGGTTCGCCGAGAACGAGGGCGAACCGGCCGTCCAGCAGTACCTGCTGCTGGTCGGGGGGCTGCGCGTGCTGGCGGCCGGGCTGCACGAGTCGCACCTGGTGCTGGACGCCTTCCTGCTGCGCTCGCTCGCGGTGAACGGGTACGGCGCGAGCTTCACCGACTGCGCCAAGTGCGGCCTGGAGGGGCCGAACCGTTTCTTCTCCCTCCCCGCGGGCGGGGTGCTGTGCGGGGACTGCCGCGTGCCCGGATGTGCCGTACCCTCCCCTGAGACACTGGTACTGCTCGGGGCGCTGTTGTCAGGGGACTGGCAGACGGCCGACGCCTGCGAGCCGCGGTACTGGCGGGAGGGCAGCGGCCTGGTCGCGGCCTATCTGCAGTGGCACCTGGAGCGGGGCATCCGCTCGATGAGATACGTGGAGAAGTGAGCACATGGCAGCGCGACGGCTCTTCGGCGGCGGCAAGCAGAGGACGTACGTCCCCCCCACCCCGCACCCCAGCGGCGCACGGCCCCCGAAGCTCCCCGGCGAGCTGGTCCCCGGCCACGTCGCCATCGTGATGGACGGCAACGGCCGCTGGGCCAAGGAGCGCGGGCTGCCCCGCACCGAGGGCCACAAGGTCGGCGAGTCCGTGGTGCTGGACGTCCTCAAGGGCGCCATCGAGCTCGGGGTCAAGAACATCTCGCTGTACGCGTTCTCCACCGAGAACTGGAAGCGCTCGCCCGACGAGGTGAAGTTCCTGATGAACTTCAACCGGGACGTCATCGCCCGCCGCCGCGACGAGATGGACGCGATGGGCGTGCGGATCCGCTGGGCGGGCCGGATGCCCAAGCTGTGGAAGAGCGTCGTCCAGGAGCTCCAGGTCGCCGAGGAGCAGACCAAGGGCAACGACGCCGTCACCCTCTACATGTGCGTCAACTACGGCGGCCGGGCCGAACTCGCCGACGCGGCGCAGGCGATCGCCCGGGACGTCGCGGCCGGGAAGCTCGACCCGAAGAAGGTCAACGAGAAGACCCTGGCCAGGTACATGTACCACCCGGACATGCCGGACGTGGACCTGTTCCTGCGCCCCAGCGGCGAGCAGCGCACCTCCAACTTCCTGCTCTGGCAGTCGGCTTACGCCGAGTTCGTGTTCCAGGACGTGCTCTGGCCGGACTTCGACCGCCGCGACCTGTGGCGCGCCTGCGAGCAGTACGCGATGCGCGACCGGCGCTTCGGCGGGGCGATCCCGAACGAGGTCGGCGCGCCGGTGCCGTCCCCGCGCTGAGGGCCGTACCGGCGACGGAAAGGACCCACCGGGAACAGCCCGGTGGGTCCTTTCCGTCGCCCGTGGGGCTCAGACCTTCTTGGCGCACTCCGCGCAGGTCCCGAAGATCTCCAGGGTGTGCGCGATGTCGCTGAAACCGTGCTCGGCGGCGACCGAGTTGGCCCAGCGCTCCACCGCGGGGCCCTCCACCTCGACGGTCGCGCCGCAGTGCCGGCAGACCAGGTGGTGGTGGTGCCCGCTGCTGCACCGGCGGTAGACCGCCTCGCCGTCGGCCGTGCGCAGCACGTCCACCTCGCCGGCGTCCGCGAGCGACTGGAGCGTGCGGTAGACCGTGGTCAGACCGACGGAGTCCCCGCGGTGCTTGAGCAGGTCGTGGAGCTCCTGCGCGCTGCGGAAGTCCGCGATCTCGTCCAGGGCCGCCGAGACGGCGGCTCGCTGCCGGGTCGAGCGGGCGCGCGGCGACGGGCCTGCGGTGGTCACCGTGGGTCCTCCTGGGGTCGTGGGCGTCTCGCACATCATTGTGCCAGCCCCGCACGTCGCTCAGGGGTGGTCGGGCCCGACGGCCCGGAGGCGGCCTGTCCCGGCAGTTCGACGTCGCACACCTTCGGCCCGTGCTCGCCCGTGCCGCGGTGGCGCCGGCGGGCGAGCGGCGCGGCGAGCAGGCTGAACACCGCGAAGACCGCGATGGCGAGCAGCACGATGGCCGGGCCGGAGGGCACGTCGAGGTGGTAGGAGCCGGTGACGCCGGCCAGCGAGACGACCACGCCGAGCGCGATCGAGGCGGCCTGGGTGGCGGCGAAGGACCGGGTGAGCTGCTGGGCGGCGACCACCGGGACCACCATCAGCGCGCTGACCAGCAGCAGTCCGACCACCCGCATGGCGACCGTGACGGTGACCGCGGCCATCACCGCGAGCAGCAGGTTGAGGGTGCGCACCGGCACACCGGTGACCCGGGCGAAGTCCTCGTCCTGGCAGATCGCGAAGAGCTGGCGGCGCAGGCCGACGGTGACCGCGATGACCACCGCGCCGAGCACCGCGATGGCGGCCAGGTCGGCGGGGGCGACGGTGAGGATCGAGCCCCACAGGTAGCTCTCCAGCGAGCCGGCCCCGGCCTGGGCGGAGAGCGAGACCAGCAGCTTGCCGCAGGCCATGCCGCCGTAGAAGAGCATCGCGAGGGCGATGTCGCCGCGCTGGTTGCCGCGCGAGCGGACCAGCTCCATGGTGACGGCGCCGAGCACGCAGACCAGCACGGCCATCCAGACCGGGCTGGTCTGGAAGATGAAGCCGAGGCCGACGCCGGTCATCGCGACGTGGCCCATGCCGTCGCCCATCAGCGCCTGGCGGCGCTGCACCAGGTAGATGCCGACGGCCGGGGCGGTGATCCCGACCAGGACGGCGGCGAGCAGGGCTCGCTGCATGAAGTCGTAGGAGAACATCTCGGTCATGCGAGCAGCCTCGGCGGGGTCAGGTCGGCGTGCGGGTGGACGTGGTCGTGGCCGGGCAGCGCGTGCAGGCCGGTGTTGGGCACGGGCGGGCCGTCGTGGGCGACGCAGCCGTCCCGCAGCACCACGGCGCGGTCGATCAGCGGTTCCAGCGGCCCGAGTTCGTGCAGCACGAGGAGGACGGAGGCGCCGCGGCCGACCTCGGCGCGCAGGGTGTCGGCGAGCACCTGCTGGCTGGCGGCGTCCACGCCGGCCATCGGCTCGTCCATGATCAGCAGGTCCGGGGAGCCGACCAGGGCGCGGGCGATCAGCACCCGCTGCTGCTGGCCGCCGGACAGGTCGGCGACGCCGTCCGAGGCCCGCTCCAGCATGCCGACGGCGGCCAGGGCGCGGTCCACCGCCTCGCGGTCCCGGCGGCGGAAGGGCAGCAGCCGGTGCTGCGGCAGCCGTCCGGTGGAGACCACCTCGCGCACGGTGGCGGGGACGCCGGAGGCGGCGGTGGTGCGCTGCGGGACGTAACCGATCCGGTGCCAGGCGCGGAAGGAGCCGTACGGGGTGCCGAACAGCTCCAGGGTCCCCTGCTCCAGCGGGACGGAGCCGATCACGGCCTTGACGGTGGTCGACTTGCCGGAGCCGTTGGCGCCCAGCAGGGCGACGACCTCGCCGGGCCGGACGGTGAGGTCGACGCCGCGCAGCACCGGTCGGCCGCCGCGCGAGGCGACGGCGTCACGGAGGCGGACGGCCGGGGGGGTCGGGTCGGTCATGGTGCTCGGTCCCGTCAGCTGGTGGCGGCAGGGGTGGTGGCAGGGGTGGTGGCTGTGGTTCCGGCCGGGGCGGTGCCCGTCGGGGCGGTTGCGGCCGGGGCGCCGAGGGCGGCCCGGAGGTTGTCCAGGTTCTGCTTCATGACGGTCAGGTAGTCGTCCTTGGAGGGGTCCTTGACGCCCTCCAGCGGGTCCAGGACGGCGGTCTTGAGGCCGAGGTCCTTGGCGACGGTCTCGGCGAGCTTGGGGCTGACCAGGGTCTCGAAGAAGACCGTGGTGACGCCGTTGTCCTTGGCGGCCTTCTGCACCGCGGCGAGGCGGGCCGGGGTGGGCTCGGACTCCGGGTCGACGCCGTTGATGGCGACCTGGGTCAGGCCGTAGTGGTCGGCGAGGTAGCCGAAGGCGGCGTGGCTGGTGACGAAGGTCCTGGTCCCGGCGTCCTTCAGCCCGGCCCGGAACTCCTGGTCGAGCGCGGTGAGCCTGGTGACCAGCTCGTCGGTGTTCTTCCGGTAGTCCTCGGCGTGGGCCGGGTCGGCCTTGGCGAACTCGTCGCCGACGCTCTTGGCGATCGCCGCGTAGCGGGTCGGATCGAGCCAGATGTGCGGGTCGCCGGCCGGGTCCTCGTGCTTGTGGCCCTCGTCGCCGTGGCCCTCGCCCTCGGCGCCCTCGTCGAGGTGGTGGTCGACCAGCGGGCTGGCGGTGGTGGCGTCGACCTTGTGCTTGCTGGACGACTGCGCGACGGCCTGGTCGACGGTGGGCTGGAGGCCCTTGAGGTAGATGATCGCGTCGGCCTTCTGGACCGTCCCCACCTGCTTGGCGGTGAGCTCCAGGTCGTGCGGCTCGACCCCGGCCGCGGTGAGGTCGGTGACCGCGACGTGCTCCCTGCCGATCTGCTGGGCCAGGAACTCCATCGGGTAGAAGGACGCGACGACCTTCAGCCGGCCGCTGCCGCTGTCGGCGCTGCTGCTGCCCCCGCAGGCGGTGAGGGCGAGGGCGGCGGCGAGCGCGGTGGTGCCGAAGGCTATGGAGCGGCGGGTGCGGTGGGAGAGTCCGAGTCGAGGCTGTCCGATCATCATGACAATCATTCTCATCTCAAATGGAAATGATTGTCAAATCACTCGAAAGGGTGAACGGCAGGTGACGGAGGGTGGGGGCGGCCGGACCGTACCGATTTGAATCACGTACCCGTATGGCCGGTAACCTGAGGTATTCGGGTACGCGCAACCAGCCGTGCCCTGACCGTGCCGTACGTACTGAAGAGAGCACTGTGGCCGCCGACAAGATCGACACGATCGTCAGCCTGAGCAAGCGCCGTGGCTTCGTCTACCCCTGCAGCGAGATCTACGGCGGCACGCGTGCCGCCTGGGACTACGGGCCGCTGGGTGTCGAGCTCAAGGAGAACATCAAGCGCCAGTGGTGGCGCGCGATGGTCCAGGCGCGTGAGGACGTCGTCGGACTCGACTCGTCGGTGATCCTCGCCCGCGAGGTCTGGGAGGCCTCCGGCCACGTCGCCACCTTCAACGACCCGCTGACCGAGTGCCTCTCCTGCCACAAGCGCCACCGGGCCGACCACCTGGAGGAGAAGTACGAGGCCAAGCACGGCTTCCCGCCGCCGAACGGCCTCAAGGACGTCAACTGCCCCGACTGCGGCACCAAGGGCCAGTTCACCGAGCCCAAGGACTTCTCGGGCATGCTGAAGACCCACCTCGGTGTCACCGAGGAGGCGAGCGGCCTGGCGTTCCTGCGCCCGGAGACCGCCCAGGGCATCTTCACCAACTTCAGCGCCGTCCAGACCACTTCGCGCAAGAAGCCGCCGTTCGGCATCGCCCAGACCGGCAAGAGCTTCCGCAACGAGATCACCCCCGGCAACTTCATCTTCCGCACCCGCGAGTTCGAGCAGATGGAGATGGAGTTCTTCGTCAAGCCGGGCGACGACGAGCAGTGGCACGAGTACTGGCTCCAGCAGCGCTGGGACTGGTACGTCGGCCTCGGCCTGCGCACCGAGAACATGCGCTTCTTCGAGCACCCGAAGGAGAAGCTCTCCCACTACGCCAAGCGCACCGTGGACATCGAGTACCGCTTCAACTTCGGCGGCAGCGAGTTCTCCGAGCTGGAGGGCGTCGCCAACCGCACGGACTACGACCTGCGGGTGCACAGCGAGGCCTCCGGCAAGGACCTCCGGTACTTCGACCAGGAGTCCGGCGAGCGGTACTTCCCGTACGTCATCGAGCCGGCGGCGGGCCTCAACCGCGCCATGCTGGCCTTCCTGATCGACGCCTACTTCGAGGACGAGGCGCCGAACGCCAAGGGCGTCATGGAGAAGCGCGTCGGCATGCGGCTCGACCCGCGCCTGGCCCCGGTCAAGGTCGCCGTCCTGCCGCTGTCGCGCAACGCCGAGCTGTCCCCGAAGGCCCGCGGCCTGGCCGCCGACCTGCGCACCGCGTGGAACGTCGAGTTCGACGACGCCGGCGCCATCGGCAAGCGCTACCGCCGCCAGGACGAGATCGGCACGCCGTTCTGCGTCACGGTCGACTTCGACACCCTCGAGGACAACGCGGTGACCGTCCGCGACCGCGACACCATGTCGCAGGAGCGCGTGTCGCTGGACCAGGTCAAGGCGTACCTGGGCGCGCGGCTGATCGGCTGCTAGCAGGTTCCCGCGAGGAGCCCTCGTCCGCCCCGGTGGGGGCGGGCGGGGGCTCCTCGCTGTTTCGGGCACTGCTTTGGGCGGTCCCCGCTACCGGCTGCCGCTACCGCCATCCCCAGCGCGAGCGCGGGGCCGCCGGCGGGCGGGTCGGGAGGCCGGCGGTGCGCAGGGCGGCGAGGGTGGTGCGGTGGCGGGTCTCGTCGGTGAGCATCGCGGCCAGCAGCTGCCCGTACAGCTCGGCGTGGCCGGCGCCGTTCAGTGCGGAGGCCAGTCGGACCACCTCGGCGGGCGGGCGCAGCACGGCCAGTTCGCTCAGTAGGAGGGTGGCGAGCACGGGCGGCAGACCGGCCGTGAGGTCGGCGAGGTCGGCGGTGGAGCGGCCGGCGGCCTGGCGCAGCAGGGTCCGGACGTCCTCGGCCCGGCCGTGCTGCTGGAGGCAGGCGGCCAGCGAGGTCAGCTCGGGCACCGGCGCCGATCCCCACTCCCAGAGCAGGGTCGCGCTGTCGGCGGCCAGCCCGGCCCGGTCCAGCGCGGAGAGCAGCCCGGGGACGGAGGCGGCCGGGTAGCCCCAGAAGGCGTGGAACACCTCGGCCGCCTCCTCGGCCAGGCCCAGTTCGCGCAGCTCGGCGAGCACGGCGACGCAGTGGTCGGGCGCGGACCGGGCGACGCCGCGGGCGAGGTGGAGCGAGGCGCCGGCCGGGCCGTACCGGGCCAGCATGCCCACCAGCAGCGCGGCGTCGGCGGTGGTGAGGCGGGCGGCGGCCGCGTCGATCACCTCGGTGGCCTCGGCGGGGGAGCCGGACCGGTGGAGGGCGTTGATCCGCTCGGTGAGGGCACCGAGGTCGGGGCGGGCGGGCGGTGGCGGGGCCTGCTGTGGCCGGGGCTGCTGCTGGTACTGCTGCCGCGGAGGCTGCTGGTGCTGGTGCTGGTGCTGGTGCTGTTGCCCTTGCCGGTGTTCGTGCTCGTACTCTTGCTCTTGCCGGGGTGGCGGTGGCTGCTGCTGGTGTCTGATCCGGCTCTCCAACGCCTCCAGCTGGTCGCTGACTTGGAGGCAGCGGGCACCCAGGCCCTCGCGGAGGGTGCGGGCCTGGGCGAGCTGCCGCAGCAGGTCCCCGTCCGGCCGCTGACGGCCGGGGGTGGCCCGGATCGCCTCGTTCAGGCGTCGTTCACGTTGACTCGCGTAACGGCTCGCGCGGAGTAACTCGTCCAGTTCCGCTCTGAGTTCGTCGGCCTGTTGCTCGCCCCCCGGCTGCCGGCCCGCGGATTGTGCCGTCGGCCGCATGCGCATGATCGCCCCACCCCGTCCATCCAGACCCTGACTGCGTGACATCCTGACGTCAGTATGTGGCTGAGGAGTTAAGAGCGCACGACCAGTCGTGTCCGAGTGGTGTCAAGGAGCGCACAGACGGCGGTCGTTGCGAGAAGTGCGCCGGTCGCGCTCCGCAGCAGGGTCGCCTCGTAGTACGGGCCGGGAGCGAGCGTCGCGACGGCGTATCCGACCACCGCGCCCGCGAGGGCGGGCGGCAACAGACGGCCCGCGTCCCGGCGGGCGGCCGCCCCGATGACCAGCAGCCCGGCCAGTGCGGCGAGTTCGGGCGTGCCGAAGGACTCCGCGTAGCGGATCGACAGGGCTGGGACGAGGAACAGCGCGAGCGCCCGGCCGATCGTCCCGGTGAGGGCGGCGGTGTGCGGGCCGGGCGGCCGGATCGGGCCCGTGGGCCGGGCCGGGACGGCGCGGGTGGCGACCAGCACCGCCGACGCGACCACGGCGGACGGGAGATGGTCGCCGAGCCGGGCGAGGTTGTAGAGCAGTGCGGTGTCGTACAGCACCAGCATCAGCTGGCCGTACGCCCACAGGTCGAGCGCGAAGCGGAACAGGCTGCGGGTGGGGCCGGCCCCTCCCTCTCCTTCTTCCCCTTCTTCCCCGGAGTCGGGCTCGTGCCGGGCCAGCCGGGCGATCAGGGGAGGGGTGAGGCAGGCCGCGAGCACGCGCAGGACGAGGTCGTCCACGGTGTACGGGTTCCGCAGGTCCCACTCCACGGCGCAGAACGCCACCGTGTACGAGGCGGCGGCGAGCGGGACCAGCGGGGAGCGGGCCAACCGGACGTACAGCGCGCGGTCCAGCCGCCGGACGACGGCGACGAACGCCAGCAGCACCAGCGGCAGTTCGAGGAGCGCCGGGACCCGGAGCACCGACGGGGCGAGCAGCTCCGGGGCCGGGAAGCGGGCGGCGAGGGCGTCCAGGCGCGGCACGTCGAACCAGCCGGGCGGCAGGTGCCGGGCGATGAAGGAGACGTCCCCGTGGTGCACCCGGTTCACGTAGACCGCGACGAGCACCTGGTTGAGGTAGATCAGCGCGACGACGACCGCCAGCACCGGTTCCGGCCCGATCGCGCGGCCGGGCCGCCGGGGCGGGGCCTTGCGCCGCAGCACCCCCGGTGCCAGGAACAGGGCGGCGGCGGCCGAGGCCACCACCGTTCCGTCCAGAAGTGGAGCGACGACGCTCACGCGTCGCCCAGTCGCGCCCGTGCCTCCATCAGCGCGAAGCCGAGCAGGTTCAACCCGCGCCACTCGGTGGGCTGTTGGGCCCGGATGTCGTCGGCGGCGAGCCCGATGCCCCAGATCCGGTCCAGCGGGCTGGCCTCGACCAGCACCCGGTCACCCGTGCCCAGCAGGTAGTCGCGCAGCGCCTCGTCCTGCCCGAACTTCGCGACGTTGCCCGCCACCACCAGCTCGAACCGGCCGGCCGTCCACGTCTCGTCGTCGAAGCCCTTGACCAGTCGGCCCAGCTTCTTCGCCTCGGCGGGCGTCCGGGCCGCCAGCACCTGCCGCACGATCTCCTCGTCACCGAACATCCGGGCCTTGCCGGCCATCATCCAGTGCTCGGCGGAGGCGTACGCCACCCCGTCGACGGTGAACTCGCCGGGCCACCACTGGCTCAGGCACTCCTGCCGCGTCCCGCCGCCCTTGCGCTCGGTGTGCCCCCAGAACATCACCCACTTCGGGCGCGCCCCGTCGGCCATCGCCGCGGCCAACTCCTCGCGGCTGCGGACGGCGGCCAGGTCCCCCACGTGCATCTCGCTCATATCGTCAGTCTGACACAAAGGGTCCAGGGTCGCGAACCGTTTCATCACGGGGTACGGGATGCGGGGCCGAGGTCTCCCTCGACGGCGGTGTGGGGGACCGGCGGCCGGTCCCAGCGGGCGAGGAGGTCGTTGGCCACGGTCACGACCGCCAGCGGGTGCTCGTCGCCCCGCACCTCGACGCGGGCGGCGGACAGTCCGCTCGGGACCGCCCCGGCGTCGAGGAGGACGCGCCACTCGTCGGGCCCGAGGCCCAGGTACTCCAGCCCGGGCAGGCCGGTCACCTCCAACGGGTCGGCGAGGGTGCCGGGGTGGGCGGTGAGGGTGCGGACCCGCGGCAGCCCGGCGACGGGGGCGAGGCCCAGGGGCGCGCCGCTCCGGCGGAAGATCCTGACGACCTCCAGGTCGGGGTGTGCGGCGGACGCGAGGTCGTCCAGCTCGTGGTGGTCGCCGACCCAGGCCGTGACCGGCAGTCGCTGCTCGTCGTGGTGGGCCGGGACCTCGTTCGAGAAGCGGCTCAGGACCAGCTCCGTCAGGGACCCGCCGTACAGGTCGGCGCCGATGCTCTGCTCGTGGTCGATCAGGATGACCTGTCCGAGGTGGCCGCGCGGGCCGGGCGTCAGGTCGACGGCGAAGGTGTCACCGCCGTTGCCGCCGAAGGCGATCCAGCCGGGCGAGCCGACCAGGCCCTGGACGGCGGCGTCGGGCCGGGTGACGACGGCCTCGGTCGCCGCGTACCGCCACGGGCACGGCCGGGTGGTCGCGTCGGCGACGAACAGCCCGTCCAGAGGGGTGAGTTCGCAGCCGACGGCGGACCCGGCGGCCTGGATCTCCGCGAAGTCGGCCTCCCAGTCCCCCGATCCGCCCGGCCCCGCCGGGCCCACCCTGGTCACCCGGTAGAGCGCCTTGAGCTCCGCGGGCAGCGCGACGCCGAGCCGCTCCTCGGCGGCGGCGATCTCCTCCTCGGTCGCGCCGACGGCGTCGGGCAGCCGCTCGCGGAGCGTCCGCTCCAGCAGGGCCGGGTCCGCGGACGGCGCCGGTGCCGCCCCGGGGGCCGGTGCCGGCAGGCGGCGCCACGGTTCGGCGACGGCGCCCTCGACCAGGAGGAGCGTGCCCGGGCTCGGGAGCTCGGACCCGGACTCCACGGCGGGGCTGGTGCCGAACACGTGCAGGACCGTCCGCCCGTCCGGCGAGACGTCCGCCGCGAACATCGCCTCGCGGAGGCCCGCCGCCGCGAGCGCGCGCTGCACCGGCGCCACGGCCCGGGCGACCGGCTGCCGGCCGTGGGGCTCCATCGACCGGTGGTCCAGGGGCAGGCTCCACCCCGTCGAACCGACGGTTCCCGCCACGTGGCCGGTGCCGGCCGCGAGGCGCTCGGCGTGCTCGGCCCGGAGGAGCGTCAGCAGCGGCTCCCAGGTGGCGAAGTCGTGGAGCGCGGGCACGGTGTCCTCCGAGGCGGTGCGGCGGTCGTGGGCGACAGTCCGGAGGACCCTACCGGCCGTCACCGACAGGCGTGCCGACCTCCGCCACGGGTCTCAGTGCGACACCGCCCACTGCACCCCGCGGTGCCGCGGCGTCTCGATCTCGTCCAGCAGCGCCACCGCCAGGTCCGCGTGCGAGATCCGGCCCTGCCCCACCACCGCGCCGATCGCGCCGCGGTAGCTCCCGGTGGCCTCGGCCTCCGCGCTCAGGTCCATCGGGGGGACCACCATCAGCCAGTCCAGGTCCGTCGCGGCGGACCGCAGCAACTCGAACTCCGCGACGTGGCCCTGGGAGAACAGCCGGTACTCCGCCGGGAACTGCGGGTCGTCCATCACCCGCACGCCCGGCGAGACCTCCAGCGTGGTCGCGATGCCCAGCACCAGGAGCCGTGCCACCCCCGCCCGTCCGAGCCCCTCGACCAGTGCCCGGGCGGCCGCGGTGAAGTGCTCCTCGGCGGGCAGGTCCAGCCGCGCCGAGGCGTTCACGGCCGCGTCGTGCCCGGCCGCGACCGCCGCCACCGACTCGGCGTCCGTCACATCGCCGGGCACCACCGTCACCGCGTCCGACGTGCCGAGCTCCTGGCGCTTCCCGGGGTTCCGCACCACCGCCGTCACGGTGTGCCCCCGCCGCACCGCTTCGGCCACGGCCGCCCGGCCCACGCGTCCGCCCGCGCCGAAGATCACGATCCTGCTCATGGTTCCTCCCTAGACGGCCCGTTCGGGCCTGCTGCACGAGGACGGTAGGCGGGAGGTGCCCGGTTACTTCAACGGAACCGGCTCTATCGTGGAGCCATGACCGCCCGCCTGGACGCCGACCTGTTCGACCCGCACTGCAGCCACCGGATGCCCATCCGGGTCGGCGACAAGTGGGCCGGCATGGTCCTCCGCTGCCTGGAGGACGGCCCCCGCCGGTTCACCGAGCTGAAGGCGCCGCTCAGGGGCGTCGCCCCGAAGGTGCTGACCGAGACGCTGCGCGCGATGGAACGCGACGGCTGGCTCACCCGGACCGCGTACGACGAGAACCCGCCGCGGGTCGAGTACGCCCTCACCGGACTCGGGCGATCGCTGCTCGGCCCGATGGACGTGGCCTGCGCGTGGGCCCGCGAGCACCTCGACGAACTCCCGCGCACGGGCGATTGATCGCGTGCGGCCCGGCCGCACTGGCGGAGGCCGCGGCGAGGGCCATGCCGCCGTCGGTCGGCTGCCGTTCACTCCGTCCCTTCACCGGGCTCAGGTTCCTCCAGGTGCAGTCGGCTGAGCGCGGTGGGGGGCGGATCAGCCGTTCGAGTGGTTTGAATCGTGCGTCGCATCGGCGTGGAGCATCGGGGCGCCAGACTGGGCAGCCGCTTCTGTGCTCAACTCCCCATGCTCCCATGGAGGTTCCGATGTCCAGTTGGAGCTATTCGAACGCCGGCCTGTCGTCGGACCCACTGCAGATCAACAGCATCACGGTCATCCCGGACCCGCCCGCCGCAGGGCGGGCCAACGTCTTCACCATCGGCGCGACGGTGCTGGAGCCAATCGAGGACGGCGCCTATGCCGACGTCACCGTCAAGCTGGGGCTGATCAGGGTGCTGACCAAGCGGATCGACCTCCTCGCCGAACTGCGGGGCGAGGGCGAGCTCAAGCTGTCCTGTGACACCTACGACGGGAAGGGGGCGATCCCGAAGGGCGACGCGACGCTGACCCTCACCCTGGACCTGCCGCGAGAGGTCCCGCGAGCGAAGTTCAGCGTGGCCGTTCGCGGTTACACGGCGGCCGAGGACGACCTGTCGGCGCTCGACGTGAAGGTCGACTTCCTCACCTCCGGCTGAGATCTCGTTCCCGGTGATCAGTGCGGTCGGCAGTAGGCCTCGACGGGAGCCCGGGCCTCCTCGGGCAGAGCCGGGCCGTCCGCCGCCACCGCCGGTCAGGCGGCCGGACGCTGCCGCTGCGCGGGCCCGGCCGGCCCCGACGCCGCGGTTCGAAGGCGCTCCCTCGATCGGGGGAGGCCGTGCGGGCGCCGCGCGACCAGACTGGCGGTCGTGACCGGGGGGTTCTCGCTACTCCCCACGATTCCCGTGGAGTTGACTCGTGCGTCGTTCGCGCATCCGCCACATGGCACTCGCCCTCTCGCTCTCGACCGCCGCGGTCGTCGGGATGCAGGCACCGCCCGCCGCCTCGGCCGCGGCCCCACCGGACGTCGTCCAGCAGGGGCTGAACGCGCTGGTGCGGACGGACGGGGTGCCCGCCGCGCTCGCGACCGTCCGGGACGGGCGGGGCCGGACCCGCGGCTACACCGCGGGCGTGGGGGACCTGGCCACCGGCGCCAAGGTCCCCGCCGACGGCCAGGTGCGGATCGGCAGCAACACCAAGACCTTCACCGCCGTCGTCGTGCTCCAGCTGGTGGGCGAGGGGAAGGTCGACCTCGACGCCTCCGTCGGGACCTACCTCCCCGGTGTGGCCCGCGGCGAGGGCGTCGACGGGAGCGGCGTCACCGTCCGGCAGCTCCTCCAGCACACCAGCGGCCTGGCCGACTACGAGGGACTGCTGGACGAAGCCTCCCTCCGGAACCGGTACTTCGAACCCCGGGAGCTGCTGGACCTGGCCCTCCGGCAGAAGCCCGTCTTCGCGCCCGGGGAGAGGTTCGGCTACAGCAGCACCAACTACGTGCTGGCCGGCCTGATCGTCCAGCGGGTGACCGGCCGACCGCTCGCCGAGGAGATCGACCGGCGGATCGTCCGGCGCCTCGGGCTGCGGCACACCTACTTCCCGGCCGCGGGCGACCGGACCATCCGCGAAGCCCATCCCAGGGGCTACCGCAGGGACTCCGCCGACGGGCCGCTGAGCGACTTCACGGAGATGGACCCGTCGGCGGGCTGGGCGGCCGGGCAGATGATCTCCACCAACGCCGACCTCGACCGCTTCTTCACCGAACTGCTGGTCCCGGACCGCCTGTTGCCCGCCGCCCAGCTCGCCCAGATGCGCACCACCGTCCCGATCGAGGACAGCGGGGTCGGCGCCGGCCTGGGCGTCTTCAGCCGACCGCTCTCCTGCGGCGGGGTCTACTGGGGCCACGGCGGCGACATCCCGGGCTACGAGACCCGGGGCGGTGCCACCGACGACGGGCGCGCGGTGAACATCGCGGTCACCACCGTCCCGACCGACTACGCCGTCACCCGGCGCCTCGAAGCCGTCGTGGACGCCGCCCTGTGCCGCTGAGCGCGCTGCCTGGCAGGGCAGGGCAGGGTCGGGCGGTCAGGCCAGGTCAGGAGCGGTGGCGGTTCCCCTCGTCGCCGATCACGCCGTTGCCGTGGTGAACGGACATGCTCGAGTACGTCACCCGCATGCGCGCGGCGTGGGCTGTCCGCAGCTGTTCGATCAGCATTCCCTCGGAGGTGTCGCAAGCGTGCCGCCGGGCGCGTTCCCGGAGCACCAGGAAGGCCGTGGCGCCGACGACGGTGCCGACGAGGAGGAGCAGGAACAGCAGAACGAGACCCATGACGCCAGCCTTCCCCCGGTTCGGGCGCGTCCAACCCACGCTGGGCGGGACTCGATGTCGGACGGTCCGGCGTTCGCGCGCCTGGGGAAGGTGGCGCCGGGAACGGTTCCGGACATGGCTCCGGGCGGGCTCCGGGCGTGGCTCCGTTGATGACTCCGGACATGACTTTCGACAGATCCGCTGCGAAGGCGGCCCCCGTAGGGTCGTGGGCATGCGGATGAGAGGGGCGGCGCTGCCCGTGGTGGCGTCGGTGTGTATCGGGCTCGGTGTCACGAGCCTCTGGTGGGCGCTGCCGGCGATCGGGTTCTCCTTCCTGGCCGGGTTGCGGACGGAGCGGGTACGGCCGGCGGCGGTGGTGTTCGCCGTCCTGGTCGCGGTCGGGGTGCTGGTGATCGGAGCGGTGCCCTCCTGGATCGTTCTGGGCCTGCTGTTCATCGCGCTCGCCGTGAGCACCGGGATGGGTCCGTGGCTGCTGGGCCGGTTCTGGCGGCAGTCGCAGGAGCTCGTGCGCGCCGGGTGGGAGCGGGCCGAGCGGCTGGAGCGCGAGCAGCAGCTGATCGCCGAGCAGGCCCGGCTGCGCGAACGGGCCCGGATCGCCCAGGACATGCACGACGCCCTCGGGCACGACCTCAGCCTGATCGCCCTGCGCGCCGGGGCCCTCAAGCTCGCCCCCGACCTGGCCCCGCCCCACCGGGAGGCCGTCCAGGAGATCCGGGCCGGCGCGGCCGCCGCCGTCGACCGGCTCGGCGAGGTGATCGGCATCCTGCGCGACGGGGACGAGGGCGGCGGCGCCTCCGCAGCCCACGGCCCGGCCGACTCGGACATCCCGCACCTGGTCGCCGAAGCGGCCGCCGCCGGACTGGACGTCCGCTCGGAGGTCACCGGCGAGCCGGACGGGCTCCCGCGCGCCACCGAGCACGCCGCGTACCGGGTGGTGCAGGAGGCGCTGACCAACGCCGCCAAGCATGCGCCGGGAACGGCCGTCACCGTGGAGGTGGCGTACTCGGGCGAGGGCGCCCGTCTCCGGGTGGCCAACGGCCCCGTGCCCGTACCCACCGTGCCCGGGGCCACCGTCGCCGCGTCCACCGTCCCCGTAGCGTCCTCGCCGGCACTCGTTTCGTCGGCACCCGCGTGGTCGGGGTCCGCGTCAACCCCGCGCAGCGCGACGCCCACCGGCGGTCGCGGACTGGTCGGGCTGGCCGAGCGGGTCCGGCTCGCGGGCGGCACCTTCGCCCACGGGCCCCGCCCGGACGGCGGTTTCGAGGTCGTGGCCGACCTGCCCCGCCGTGCCGCCGGGCCCGTCCCGCCGCCGCCCGCCGCCCCGCCGTCGCCGGTGCGCGAGCTGCGACAGGCCCGCCGCAGGGTGGGCCGGACGCTGGCCGCCGTGGTGCTCGTTCCGCTGGCGACGGCCGTGCTGTTGATCGTGGCGCTGCGAGTATGGACGCTCTACGTCGTCGGCCTCTCGGTGCTCGACCCGGAGGTCTACGCCTCCCTCCAGGTGGGGCAGGACCAGGCCTCGGTCGAGCGGGTGCTGCCGGGCCACCGGTTGCCGTACCACCCGCCGAGCGGGCCGTCGACGCCCGCGCCGCCGTCGGGGGAAGGGGTCTCGTGCGCGTACTACGCCATCACCGCCCAACTGTTCGTGGACCGGGCCGGCGACGCCTACCGGCTCTGCTTCCAGGGCTCCCGGCTGGTCTCGCGCGACGTGCTCGTCTCCTGACCTCCCACCGCACCGCCCTCTCCCCATCACCTCCGTTCCGACCGACCGACAGGAGCCGACGATGACCACCGCACCGATCCGGGTGCTGCTCGCCGACGACGAGCCCATGATCCGCGCCGGACTGCGCGCGGTGCTCGCCACCGACCCGGGCATCGAGATCGTCGCCGAGGCCGGGGACGGCCGGGAGGCCGTCGAACTCGTCCGGCGCCACCGGCCGGACGTCGCCGTGCTGGACATCCGGATGCCCGGCACGGACGGCATCACGGCCGCCGCCGAGATCCGCCGGAACGGCCTTGCCACCGGAGTGCTCATGCTGACCACCTTCGGGGAGGACGACTACATCCTGCGCGCGCTCAGCGGCGGCGCGAACGGCTTCCTGATCAAGTCCGGCGAGCCCGAGGAACTGCTCGCCGGGGTGCACGCGGTGGCGGGAGGAGCGGCCTACCTCTCACCCAAGGTGGCCGCCAGGGTGGTCGCCCACCTGGCCGCCACCGGGGCCGGCAGCCCCGCCGACCGGCGCGCCGGCGCCCGGGAACAGGTGGCTGCCCTGACCACCCGGGAACGGGACGTCCTGACGCTGATCGCCGCCGGGCTGTCCAACGGTCAGATCGCCCGTCGGCTGGGGGTGGTGGAAGGCACCGTGAAAGCCCATGTGAGCTCCATCCTGGCGCGGCTGGGCGTGGCCAACCGGGCTGCCGCCGCCGTCCTCGCGCACGAGGCCGGGCTGACCCTCGGCGCGACCTGCGCGGGCGGCCCACGGGACTGAGACCGCAGGGGCCGGCGGTATCGGCGGTGCCGGTGGCGCCGACAGCAGCCGCCCGAGGACGGGCACCCCGGTCAGGGACGTCACCGCGGTGGTGGCCACCGGCCGCAGGGCGAGGACCACCGCCGCCGTGACCGTGCCGCCGAGCGCGGCACCGGCGAGCACGTCGTGCGGGTAGTGCACCCCGGCCGCCACCCGCAGCGCCGCCGTGGCGCCGCCGACGGGTATGACCAGCAGCGCCCAGCGAGGGCGCAGCAGCACCAGCCCCGTCGCCAGCGCGACCGCCAGGGTGGCGTGGTTGCTGGGGAACGACCAGTCGCCCGGCGTCGGACACTCGGCGACCGCCGTGCCCGGCAGCCCGGCCAGTGCCCGGCAGGGCCGCTCCTCGTCGAGGACCACCTTCAGCACCTCGCTGGCGCCGTAGGCCAGCACCGTGCCGAGCCCGGCCAGTGCCACCCCGGCGACCACCCCGACGGCCCGCCGCGCCCGGGCCGTCCACCAGCAGAGCGCCAGCAGGAGCCCCAGCACCAGCAGCCCGACCTCGGTGGCAGGCTCCGACAGCGAGGCCACCGCGTGCGGGGCGTCGCCGACGGCCTCCGCCACCCGCCGGTAGCCGTCGGCCGACCACCCGGCCGACACCCGCACCGGCCCGGCGCCGCCGCCCCGCTCCGGCGCCAGCCATGCCACCACCCCGGCCCCCGAGCAGAGCAGGGCCGCGGCCAGGACGGGCCTGGCCCGGACGGCGGCCCGGCCGGCCCCCGGTGTCCTGCTCCGGCCGGCGGTACCGGAATCCCTGGATTTCCTGTCCGTGTACGTCATGCTCCGGACGGTAGAGGCCGAAGAGTCCTTTCCACCCGACCCGAAAGTCAGGCAGCGACCATGACGATGGTCAGGGTTGACAACACCTCACCGGAGTTCCGCGGATACCCTGCGGCCATGTCCACCCCCAACGCGCCGACCCTCCCCACCCGCTTCGACGGCGACCCCGACCGGGTCGCGCTGATCGTCCCCGGCGTCGGCTACACGCCCGCCCGGCCGCTGCTGCACTTCGCCCGGTCCGTCCTCCTCCGGCACGGCTGGACGGTCCAGGAACTGTGGTGGCAACTCCCGGACGGGTTCGAGGAGTTCGCGGTGCAGGACCGGATCGCATGGGTCGAGCGGCAGGTCGCCGGAACCGTCGACGCCGAGCACGGCGCCTGCCGGCTGCTCGTCGGCAAGTCCCTCGGCTCCTTCGCCGCCTCCGTCGCCGCCGACCGGAACCTGCCGGCGGCCTGGCTCACCCCCGTCCTGACCGCCGACCAGGTGGCCCGCGCCCTGCACCGCACCGGGGCGCCGACCCTCCTCGTCGGCGGAACCGCCGACAAGCTGTGGGACCGCCCGACCGCCGACGCGACCGGCCACCAGGTCCTCGAACTGCCCGCCGCCGACCACGGTCTCGAACTGCCCGACGACCCCCTGGGCTCGATCGACGTCCTCCGGCAGGTCACCTCCCGACTGGACCGCTTCGTCGCCGCCCTGGGCACGGGAAGGTAGCCCGCACCCGCCGGGCGCCCCGGCGCGGCCGGGGCGCCCGCTCACCTCGCGTGCTCCAGGTGCTCCGCGTACGAGTCGTACCGGTCGCGAGCCGTTCGTCGCCATCGCACATCGCCATCACCGGGGCCGGGACCAGGGCCCGGAAGCCAGGGTCCCGAGGCCCGGGGTCAGCCGATGGAGCGGGGGAGACGGGTGGTCAGGTAGAGGATGGTGAAGGAGCCGAGGAGCTGGATGCCCAGGCAGAGGGCGAGGGCGCGGTCCATGCCGAGGACGGGGGAGAGGGACAGGTAGAGGGTGCCGAGGGTGGCGACGCCGAGGGCGAGGCTGGACTGCTGGCCGGTGGCGAGGACGCCGCTGCCGACACCGGCCCGGGCGGCGGGCACCTTGGCGAGGACGACCCGGAACAGCGGGGTGCCGATCAAGCCCTGACCGATGCCGGCGAGGGCGACGCCCGGGGCCATCCGCAGCGGGGAGAAGTGCGTCCAGTCGGCCAGTACGGTCACGGCGAGGACGGCGAGGCCGGTGGCCTGGACGAGGGCGCCCGCGCTGAGCACCCGGCTGCCCCAGCGGCCGATCAGCCGCGGGCCGGCGAGCGAGGCGGAGAAGTAGCCGACCGCCATCGGGACGAGCGCCCAGCCGGCCGCGACCGGGCCGAGCCGCAGGCCCTGCTGGAGGGCCACCGCGATGACGAACATGAAGCCGCCGAAGCCCGCGAAGTAGGGGAGCGCGATGCCGAGGCCGCGCCGCATCTCCGGGATGCGCAGCAGGGACGGCGGCACCAGCGGGGTGTCCCCGCGCCGCTCGGCGCGGCGCTCCACGACGCCGAAGGCGACGGCGAGGACGGGGAACAGCGCCAGCAGCACCCAGGACCAGAGCGGCCAGCCGGCCGCCCGGCCCTCCATCAGCGGGATGAGCAGGGAGAGCAGCGTGCCGGTGAGCAGGACGGTGCCGGGCACGTCGACCCGGGCGGCCGTCGCGGCCCGGCTCTCCGGGACGTAGCGGACCGCGAGCACCACGGCGAGCAGCGCGAACGGCACGTTCAGCAGGAACACCGAGCGCCAGCCGCTGCCGAACAGGTCGGCGGCGACCAGCATCCCGCCGAGCACCTGCCCGATCACCACCGAGATCCCGCCGACCGCGCCGTAGACGCTGAGCGCACGGCCGCGCCGGGCACCCTCGGTGGCGGCGGTGATGGTGCCCAGCACCTGCGGGATCAGCAGCGCGGCCGAGGCGCCCTGGGCGGCCCGGGCGGCGACCAGGGACCACGCGTCGGGGGCGAGGCCGCAGGCCAGCGAGGTGAGGGCGAAGGCGACGGCGCCGACGACGAAGAGCCGGCGGCGGCCGTAGCTGTCGCCGAGGCGACCGCCGAGGACGAGCAGGACGGCGAAGGCGATGCCGTAGCCGGCGGCGACCAGTTCGAGGACGGCGGGCCCGGCGGCCAGGTCGTGGTCGATGGTGGGCAGGGCGACGTTGACGATGAAGAAGTCGAGCATCGGCAGGAAGGCCCCGAGCAGGACGGTGACCAGCCCGGCGGTGCCGAGGGTGGCGGCGGGTCCGGTGGCCGGGGTCGTGGCGGTGCGGCCCGATGCGGGGGCGACGGCGAGTTGTTGGGTCACGGGTCATACGATCCGCCGCGCCGTACCCTGGTACCAGAGTGTGGTTATCCAGGTATAAGAAGTACCTGGCAACAGGCTGACGGCTGCCGCATGCTGGGGAGCATGAGCCTCGCCACCCCCTCCGCGCAAGCCCGTCCGGCCACCGCAGCGCCAGGCGCCGCAACGCGAGCCGCCGCGCAAGCCCGTCCGGCCGCCGCCGCCGCACAGGACGCCGCGCAGCACCGGACCACCCCCGGCGAAGCCCGCCGCCACGAGCTGGCCGCGTTCCTGCGCAGCCGCCGCGAGCGGCTGGCGCCCGAGCAGGTGGGCCTGCCGATGACCGGCCGCCGCCGGACGCCGGGGTTGCGCCGCGAGGAGGTCGCGCAGCTCGCCGCGGTCGGGGTGACCTGGTACACGTGGCTGGAGCAGGGGCGGGACATCCAGGTGTCCACCCAGGTGCTGGACTCGGTGGCCCGCGCGCTGCTGCTGGACCCGAGCGAGCGCGCCCACCTGTTCACCCTGGCCGGCGCGGACGACCCGGCGCCGGTGAGGGAGTGCCCCTCGGTGACCCCGAGCGTGCGGCTGCTGCTGGAGCGACTGGCGCCGTACCCGGCCGTGGTGGTCAACTCCCGCTACGACGTGCTGGCGCACAACGCCCAGTACACCGCGATCGTCGGCGACCTCGGTGCCCTGGCCCCCGAGGACCGGAACCTGATGTGGATGGCGTTCACGCCCTCGCAGTTCCGCGAGGTGCTGATCGACTACCGCACCGAGCGCCTCGGCATGGTGGCCCGGTTCCGCGCGGCGATGGCCGACCACAGCTCGGAGCCGGCCTGGAAGGCGTTGCTGGCCCGGGTGCTCAAGGCCTCGCCGGACTTCGCCGAGCTCTGGCAGCGGCACGACGTGATGCGGCCGGGCAACGGCATCAAGCGCTTCCAGGTGCCGGGCGTCGGGCTGTTGCGTTGCGAGTACACCAACTTCTGGCTCAGCCCGCAGCTGGGGACCCGGATGATCACGTACACCCCGCTGGACGACGAGACCCGCGCGCTGATGGACGCGCTGCCCCGGGCTTAGTTCCGCGCGGCGTCCCGCCCGAGCCGGAGGCACAGCACGGCCAGCGGCAGTTCGATGCAGCCGGCCATCACCAGGGCGGCGAGCACCGCGTGGCCCGGACCGGCACAGGCGATGTCGGCCAGCGCGTCCCCGGTGAGCAGCAGGGCCACCGCCGCGCCCGCCCACAGCGCGGCGGGGCTGCGCCGGCGCAGCAGCGCGTCCAGCGAGAGCAGGGCGGCGAACTCGGTGAGGTCGAGCACGACCCACGGGGTCTCGTGGCAGACGGCAAGGACCGCCAGCCAGGGCAGCAGCGCGACCGCGGCCATGACCGGGACCTGGGCGAGGCGCGCGGGCAGGACGTACGAGGGGGCGGAGCGGGCGGCGAGGACGGCGGTGGTCACGCCGCACCCCGGTCCTGGTCGCGGTCCCGGTCGCGGACCCGCTCCAGCGGCAGCCGCTCGGCTGTCCCGCCCGCCGGGTGTTCGACCCGCACCTCGTCGAAGGGCCCCTCGGCCCAGGCGACCCAGAACCGCCCGGCCACCGTGGCCACCTCGGCCGTCGACCGCACCCGGCGGAACGGCCGCCGCCCGCTGAACTCCACCGCGGGCGCCGCGCCGTCGGCCGAGAGCCGGCCCCAGGCGAGCACGTGCCGGTTCCGCCCGGTGGACGGGCAGTGCCGGGCTCCGCGCAGCAGGTGCGGGGTGAGCCGGGCGGCGACCAGGACGTCGGTCAACTCCCCGTACTGGTACAGCTCCAGCGCGGCCCGGCCGCGGCCGGACCCGACCCCGCGGACCGACCAGGGCCCGTCCCCGGTCGGCAGCGCGCCCTCAGGCAGCGCTCCTTCCGGCAGCAGCCCCTCCGGCAGCGCCTCCTCCGACAGCGCCCCCGTCGGCGCCGGCGTCCTGGAAGCACTCCCCGGACCGGGCCGCCCGTGCGGCGGAGTGGCGGAGTGCGATGCAGTGCTCGTCATGCCCTCAAGCCTTCCGTCGGGACCCCCGTCCTGTCGGTGGTGCCCTGCACCGAATCAGGGGTGTACCTAGCTACACCCCCGCCCGGCACCCCCCTTCATGGCGGCCCGTGATCACCGGGCCCTACGCTGTCCGGCATGCCCTCCACCACGCTGCGCCGAGCGCTCGTCAGGAGCCTCCGGCGCCCACCGTGGTCGCCCGGGGTCTGGCGGGACGTCCGCTTCACAGCCGCCGGAATACCCATGGCGGTGCCGGTCTGGCTGGCCGTCACCGACGGGAGCCTGCTCTTTCCCGGTCTCGCCGCCGTCCTGCTCTGCACCCGCCCGCTGACCGGCGTCCAGCGCGGCCGGCTGCGGGCCCTGCGGGGGGTGGAGGTGCCGCCGCTGCGGCCGCCGACCGGGCTCCGGCGCCTGCTGCTGGGGCTGACCTGGCGTCAGGTCCTCCACCACCTGGTGGTCGGCCCGCTGCTGGCGGTGGCCGCGCTGGCGGTGCTGTACGCCTGGGCGGCCGCTCTGGTGCTGGCCACTGTGTACGGCTGGATCTGGCTGCTGCCCGCCGGCACCGCGCTGCGCTCCGGTCTGGCCGGGGAGGACGTCCTGCTCACCCTCGGCGGGGTGCTGCTGCTGGCGGTCCTACCGGTGACGGGGACGCAGCTGGCCCGGCTGGAGGCGTGGGCGGCCCGCCGGCTGCTCGGCCCGGACCGGGCGGAGGCGCTGGAACGGCGGGTCGAGGAGATCGCCGAGAGCCGGGCCGGACTGGTCGACGCGGTGGACGCCGAGCGCCGCCGGATCGAGCGCGACCTGCACGACGGCGCCCAGCAGCGGCTCACCTCGCTCGCGATGAACCTGGGCCTGGCCCGGCGCACCCTCAAGGACGTGCCGCCCGAGGTGATGCAGGTGATCGTCGACGCCCACGAGGAGGCCCAGGCGGCCATCGACGAGCTGCGCGACCTGGTCCGCGGGCTGCACCCCGCCGTCCTGGAGGACCGCGGCCTGGACGCGGCGCTGTCCGGCATCGCGGCCCGGGCCCCGCTGCCGGTGCGCCTGGACGTCCTCCTCTCCGAGCAGATCGCCCCGACCGTCGAGGCGGTCGCCTACTTCACCGTCTCCGAGGCGCTCACCAACGTGGCCAAGCACGCCAGGGCCAACCGGGTCGACCTCTCGGTGCGGACGGCCGGCGGCCGGCTGCGCCTGGTCATCAGCGACGACGGCGTGGGCGGCGCGGACCCGTCGCGCGGCACCGGGCTCACCGGCCTGCGCAAGCGCGCCGCCTCGGTCGACGGCACGCTGTCCGTTCTCAGCCCCCTCGGGGGCCCCACCACCATCACCGTGGAGTTGCCGTGCGCGCTGTGATCGCCGAGGACTCGGTCCTGCTGAGGGTCGGCCTGGTCAAGGTCCTGGAGGCGGTGGGCTTCGAGGTCGTGGCCGCCGTCGGGGACGCCACCGAACTGCTGGCGGCCGTCGAGGAGCACCGGCCGAAGGTGGTGGTCGCCGACGTCCGGATGCCGCCGGGCTTCACCGACGAGGGGGTGAAGGCGGCGATGGTGATCCGCCGGCAGTGGCCGGACACCGCCGTCCTGCTGCTCTCCCAGTACGTGGAGGAGCGCTACGCCGCGGACCTGCTGGCGACCAACACCAGCGGCGTCGGCTACCTGCTCAAGCAGCGGGTGGCCAACGTCGACGACTTCGTGGACGCGCTCCAGCGGGTCGCCGAGGGCGGCACCGCGCTGGACCCGGAGGTGGTCGCCCAGCTGCTGGTGCGCCGCCACCGGGACCCGATGGAGAAGCTGACCCCGCGCGAGCGCGACGTGCTCGCCCTGATGGCGGAGGGCCGTTCCAACGCCGCGATCGCCGGCTCATTGGTGGTCAGCGACAGCGCGGTGGCCAAGCACATCAACTCGATCTTCACCAAGCTGGACCTGCCGCCGGCCGAGGACAGCCACCGCCGGGTGATGGCGGTGCTGCGCTTCCTGGAGGTCGGGTAGCAGTGAAGGGGGCGAAGGCCTGGCGGGTCACCGGGACGGTCGTGACCGTCCTGGCCATGATCGGCGCCGGACTGCAGACCTGGTCGATGGTGGTGCAGCAGCGCACCAGCACCAGTCGGCCGTACGACGTGGCGATCCACCGGGTCCACCTGGAGACCGGCAGCGCCGCGGTCAGGGTGCGGGCCGGCCGGGAGGGCCATGTGGTGGTCCGCCAGAGCCTGGACTGGCTGGTGCGCAAGCCGGTGGTGTCCGCCGTCATCGTCGACGGGGTGCTCGACGTCTCCCTGCGCTGCCGCCTGGTCCTGCCGTTCACGGACCTCGGCTGCGGGGCCGAGATCGAGCTGGAGGTGCCGGCCGCGACCGAGGTGTCCGGTTCGGTGGGCTCCGGCTCCGTCGAGGTGGAGGGCCTGAGCGGGGCCGTGCGGATGGAGCTGACCTCCGGCCAGCTGCTGCTGTCCGGTACCTCGGGCGACGTGACCGTGCAGGCCACCTCCGGGCTGGTGCAGGGCACCGACCTCGAATCCGGCAGGGTGACGGCACAGGTGGGCTCGGGCACGGTGACGCTGGGGTTCGCCAGGACCCCGCGCGAGGTGGACGCCACGGCCACCTCCGGCTCGGTGGAACTGACCGTGCCGAAGGACAGCCGGTACGCCTTCTCCAGCGAGGTCGGCAGCGGACACGGCCGGATCGACCCGGTGCTGGCGGACTCCGCCAGCCCGAACCGGGTGCACGCCGCGGTCACCTCCGGGTCGATCTCGATCAACCCGTCGAGGTCGGTGTCGGCGGTACGACCGGCGTCGCCGGCGGCGCCCTCGACGGCTCCGTAGCGGGGCACCCCGGAGCGGGCGGAGGCCGCTCACCCGGGTGGGGGACAATGGAGAGTCCCGTCCCCACCACCCGAGGTCAGCCGCGCATGACAGCCACGCCCGCATCCACCGCGTCCGACACCGAGTTCGCGCCGCTGGACATCGGCCCGATCCAGGTGTGGCCGCCCGTCGTGCTGGCGCCGATGGCCGGCATCACCAACGCGCCGTTCCGCACCCTGTGCCGTGAGCAGAGCGGCGGCCGGGGCCTGTACGTCTCGGAGATGATCACCACCCGGGCGCTGGTCGAGCGCAACGCCAAGACCATGCAGCTGATCAGGTTCGACCCGAGCGAGAAGCCCCGCTCGATCCAGCTGTACGGGGTGGACCCGGTGACCGTCGGCAAGGCCGCCCGGATGATCTCCGAGGAGGGCCTGGCCGACCACATCGACCTCAACTTCGGCTGCCCCGTCCCCAAGGTCACCCGCAAGGGCGGCGGCTCGGCGCTGCCGTACAAGCGCAACCTGCTGCGCGAGATCCTGCGCGAGGCCGTCGCCAACGCGGGCGACCTGCCGGTGACCATGAAGATGCGCAAGGGCATCGACGACGACCACCTCACCTACCTGGACGCCGGCCGGATCGGCGCCGAGGAGGGCGTGGCCGCGATCGCCCTGCACGGGCGCACCGCCGCCCAGCACTACGGCGGGACGGCCGACTGGTCGGCGATCGCCCGGCTGCGCGAGTCCGTCCCGGCGCACATCCCGGTGCTGGGCAACGGGGACATCTGGTCGGCCGACGACGCGGTGCGGATGATGCGCGAGACCGGCTGCGACGGTGTGGTGGTGGGCCGCGGCTGCCTGGGCCGGCCGTGGCTGTTCAGGGACCTGGTCGCGATCTTCGAGGGCGACGTGGACTACGCCCGCCCCGACTTCGGCTACGTGGCCGAGGCGATGGTGCGGCACGCGCAGCTGCTCGGCGAGTGGCTGGGCGACGAGGCCCGCGGCGTGATCGACTTCCGCAAGCACGTCGCCTGGTACACCAAGGGCTTCTCGGTCGGCTCCGAGCTGCGGGTGCGGCTCGCCAACTCCTCCTCCCTGGCCGAACTGGCCGAAACCCTCTCCCAGGTGGAGCAGTCCCAGGGCTGGCCGGCCGGTGCGGACGGCCCGCGCGGGCGCACCAGTGGCAACAACCGGGTGGTCCTGCCGGAGGGGTGGTTGGACGATCCGTACGACTGCGCCCGTCCGGGCGCCGACGCCGAATCGGACACCTCTGGCGGATGATCTGTACGAACCGGCGAAAACACCCCCTCGGGGTCGACTGCCACTAGGTCCCAGCCCTCTTGTCCATCCTGGACAAGAGGGCTCCTTTTCGTCGGTCGGATGTCACGGAGAGAGCACGTTTCTGGACGCAGTGCGACGATCGGCGGAGGCGCTCTACGCCCGACCCGTGAGATGCGCTGGTGACGCTTGCCACATAGGCTGAGTGCTGACGGCCGGTCAGTGGACGAAATGGACAGGTCGGCTGTGAATCGCTTCCCGAAGTCGGTCGGCCGGTGATCGGGCGATCCGGGTGCAGGAAATCAAGCCGGGGCAACGCCACGGACTCGCGGTCGTTACCGTGCGTCCGGATCATGTGATCTTCAGGCTTGCTTGTCTTCAAGACTTGAACGCCACCTAGCGTCAGGGGGACGATTTCACCAACAGAGGTGAACGCCTTTATGCGCTTTCGATCTAGCGGGTTACCGCTTGGTACCGGCCACGGGTGGCCTATTCAGGGCAGAGAAGCGCCTTCGAAATGGGTATGTTCTCCGGCGTCAGGGCAACCGCGTACGAGGAGACCGACCCGTGCCGTCCCAGCAGAAGTTTGTTTACTCCTTCACCGAAGGAAACAAGGACCTCAAGGATCTTCTTGGCGGCAAGGGCGCGAACCTGGCCGAGATGACCAACCTGGGCCTCCCCGTCCCTCCGGGGTTCACCATCACCACCGAGGCCTGCAAGGTCTTCCTGGAGACCGGTAGCGAGCCGACCTCCCTCCACGAGGAGATCAGCGCCCACCTGGACGCCCTCGAGCAGGAGATGGGCAAGAAGCTCGGCCAGGCCGACAACCCGCTGCTGGTCTCGGTGCGCTCCGGCGCGAAGTTCTCCATGCCCGGCATGATGGACACCGTCCTCAACATCGGCCTCTCCGACGCCTCGGTGGCCGGCCTCGTCGCCCAGTCCGGCAACGAGCGCTTCGCCTGGGACTCCTACCGCCGCCTGGTCCAGATGTTCGGCAAGACCGTGCTGGGCGTCGACGGCGAGCTGTTCGAGGAGGCCCTGGACGAGGCCAAGCACGCCAAGGGCACCGTCAACGACCTGGACCTGGACGCCTCCGACCTCCGGGACCTGGTCGAGGTGTTCAAGGGCATCGTCGAGCGCGAGACCGGCCGGGCCTTCCCGCAGGACCCGCGCGAGCAGATGGACCTGGCGATCCACGCCGTCTTCCACTCCTGGAACGGCGACCGCGCCCGGCTGTACCGCCGCCAGGAGCGCATCCCGAACGACCTGGGCACCGCGGTCAACGTCTGCACCATGGTCTTCGGCAACCTCGGCGAGGACTCCGGCACCGGTGTCGCCTTCACCCGCGACCCCTCCACCGGTGCCCAGGGCGTCTACGGCGACTACCTGTCCAACGCCCAGGGCGAGGACGTCGTCGCCGGCATCCGCAACACGCTGCAGCTGTCCGAGCTGGAGAAGCTCGACAAGAAGTCGTACGACGAGCTGATGGCGATCATGCAGACGCTCGAGAACCACTACCGCGACCTCTGCGACATCGAGTTCACCATCGAGCGCGGCAAGCTCTGGATGCTGCAGACCCGCGTCGGCAAGCGCACCGCCGCGGCCGCCTTCCGGATCGCCGTCCAGCTGGTCGACCAGGGCCTGATCGACCTGGACGAGGCCCTGATGCGGGTCACCGGCGGCCAGCTCTCGCAGCTGATGTTCCCCCGCTTCGCCCCGAACGCCGAATCGCAGCAGATCGCCTGGGGCCTGGCCGCCTCGCCGGGCGCCGCGATCGGCAAGGTCGTCTTCGACTCGTACACCGCCGTCAAGTGGTCCCGCTCCGGCGAGAAGGTCATCCTGGTCCGCCGCGAGACCAACCCGGACGACCTGGACGGCATGATCGCCGCCGAGGGCATCCTGACCTCGCGCGGCGGCAAGACCTCGCACGCGGCCGTGGTCGCCCGCGGCATGGGCAAGACCTGTGTCTGCGGCGCCGAGGAGCTGGAGGTCGACACCAAGGCCCGCAAGTTCACCACCGCCGACGGTCAGGTGATCCACGAGGGCGACATCGTCTCGATCGACGGCGCCACCGGCAAGGTCTACCTCGGCGAGGTACCCGTCCTGCCGTCCCCCGTGGTCGAGTACTTCGAGGGCACCCTGCACGCCGGCGCCGACGTCCAGGGCGGGCTGGTCCAGGCCGTGCACCGGCTGATGTCGCACGCCGACGGCCGCCGCCGGCTGGCCGTGCGGGCCAACGCCGACAACGCCGAGGACGGCTCGCGCGCCCGCCGCTACGGCGCCCAGGGCATCGGCCTGTGCCGCACCGAGCACATGTTCCTCGGCGAGGAGCGCCGCAAGGAGGTCGAGCACCTGATCCTGGCGGACAACGACAGGGACCGCGAGCTCGCCCTCTCCACCCTGCTGCCGATGCAGAAGGGCGACTTCCTGGAGCTCTTCCAGGCGATGGACGGCCTGCCGGTCACCGTCCGCCTGCTCGACCCGCCGCTGCACGAGTTCCTGCCCGACATCACCGAGCTGTCGGTGCGCGTCGCCCTCGCCGAGGCCCGCAAGGACCCGAACGAGAACGACCTGCGGCTGCTCCAGGCGGTGCACAAGCTGCACGAGCAGAACCCGATGCTCGGCCTGCGCGGCGTCCGCCTCGGCCTGGTCATCCCCGGCCTGTTCGGCATGCAGGTCCGGGCCATCGCCGAGGCCGCCGCCGAGCGCAAGCTGGCCGGCGGGGACCCGCGCCCCGAGGTGATGATCCCGCTGGTCGGCACCGTCCAGGAGCTGGAGCTGGTCCGCGACGAGTGCGAGCGGGTGCTCGCCGAGGTCGCCGAGTCCACCGGCGTGACGCTGGACATCAAGCTCGGCACCATGATCGAGCTGCCGCGCGCCGCGGTGACCGCCGGGCAGATCGCCGAGGCCGCCGAGTTCTTCTCCTTCGGCACCAACGACCTGACCCAGACGGTCTGGGGCTTCTCCCGGGACGACGTGGAGGCCTCGTTCTTCACCGCCTACCTGGAGAAGGGCATCTTCGGGGTCTCCCCGTTCGAGACCATCGACCGCGACGGCGTCGGCTCGCTGGTCAGGCACGCCGTCGAGGCCGGCCGGGCCACCCGCCCCGACCTCAAGCTCGGCGTCTGCGGCGAGCACGGCGGCGACCCGGACTCGGTCCACTTCTTCCACGAGGTGGGGCTGGACTACGTCTCCTGCTCCCCCTTCCGGATCCCGGTGGCGCGCCTGGAGGCCGGCCGCGCCGCCATCGAGTCGGCGGGCAGCGACTCGCGCTGAGGAGGGTAGGCATCCCCTCCGCACGCGCGGGTACGACTGACCGCTCTCCCTCCCGTCGGGAGGGCGTACACCGGAGCTCGGCGCAGGAGAACCGGCGTACGTGACACGGCCGGGCGGGAACGGACAACGGCGTCCGTTCCCGCCCGGCCGTACGTCTGCCCGCGGACCGGGCGCGGCGCGCGTCCGGCCCCGGTGTGGCGGCGGCCACGCGTGTAGCTCGCCCGGTGCGGACCGGCCGCCTGCCAAGCTGGACCGCATGACCAACCGCAAGAACCCGCTCGTCGTCGTGGCCGTGCTGCTCCTGGCGGTCCTGGCCGGGGTCGGGTACCTCCTCACGGACAAGGGGAGCGGCCGTCCCAAGGCCGGCGCGAGCCGCACCGCGGCCGCCACCGCCGGTCCGTCGACGGCCGGGGCCACGGCGGCCGAACCCTCGGCCCCCAAGCGGACCCCGCCCGCCGGGGGCGGCGCCACCACCCCCGCCCCGGCCGCCACCTGGGTCCCCACCGACCCGGCCATGGCCGACGTCTGCCGCACCAAGCTGCCCAGCCAGGCCGTCGACACCCTCACCCTGATCGCCAAGGGCGGCCCCTACCCTTACAACCGCGACGGCATCGTCTTCGAGAACCGCGAGAACCGCCTTCCCAGGAAGGCCGGCGGCTACTACCACGAGTACACCGTGGTCACCCCGGGCTCCAACGACCGCGGCACCCGCCGGGTGGTGACCGGTGACTCCGGCGAGCAGTACTGGTCCGCCGACCACTACGCCACCTTCCAGGAGATCGACTCCCGCTGCTGAGCGCGGCCGCAGGAGGCCGCCCCGGCCCGGCCTCCTCACCGCGCCCGCCGCCAGGTGATCCGGGGGTGCGGCGGGTGCGGGCCGGTGGTGACCAGGGCGGTCAGCTCGTGCAGCACCGGGGCCGGGTCGCGGCGCAGCTGGGCCGGCGTGGTGCGGACCACCGGCAGGCCGGCGGCGGTCAGGCGGTTGGCACGGGCCAGGCCGCGTTCGTGTTCGGCCGGGCGCAGGTGCCAGGCGCGGGAGTCGATCTCCAGGGCCACGCAGGCGTGCGGCCAGTAGGCGTCCGGGACGGCGAGGAAGCGGCCGTCCAGGAAGAGCACCGGGTTCCACAGCGGCTCCGGCAGCCCCGCGTGCGCCAGCAGTTCGCGGGCCTCGCCCTCCACCACCGACCGCACCCCGACCGTCAGGTCCTCCACCACCCCGGCCACCTGGGGCAGCCCCAGCGCGCCCGGGCGGGACAGCAACTGGTCTAGCAGTTCGCCGAGTTCGCAGTGCCGCCGCTGCACGGCCTCCGCGCACAGCGCCCGGAACCGGCGCTGCCCCGTCTCCTTCGGCGCGAGGTCCGCCAGCGCCCGGGCGACGGTGGCGCTCCACAGCCCGTCGTCCCGCTCGAAGCCGCTCGGCATCGCCCCGGAGGCCCGGTGGATCCGGACGAACTCCCTGTCCCCGACCCGCCGTTGGCCGGGGATCAGGATGTCGACCGAGCTCAGGTCGGACGGGTGCCCGGCGCTCGGCAGCCCGGCCTCGGCCAGCACCGCGAAGCCGGTCAGCAGCACCTCCCCGGCCCGTGGGTCGCGGCCCTTCGGTGTCGCGTACGCCAGGGCGGCCCGCATCTTCTGATGGATCGTCAACCGTCCGCTCTGGAGGCAGATCACCCGGGGCAGCACCTGCTGCCAGGGCCCGCCCGGGCGCAGCCGGTGGGCGATGGTGCCGGAGGGCACCCCGAGCCGGCGCAGCTGTGCCCGGGTGGCGATGTGCTGCTGGTCGGCGCCGAGCAGGGCGACCGGGTCGAGGGGATTCGCGCGGGTCATGCCCGGTGCCTGCCCGCCGGGATCGGAGGTATGCGAAACGTCCCTCGTCGGTGGGGGCGGCGGTCGCGGGTGTTGACGGACCGGCGGCGGAGCCGCTGAGCTGGGGGCCACATGACCATTCCATTCACCCACGCCGGTCCCGCGCTGGACGCGCTCCTCGGCCTCTCCGTCGGCGACGCCCTCGGGGCCCAGTTCTTCGTCCCGGAGACCGCCCGGGCCCACCTCACCGCCCGCACCGAACCGCCCGGCCCCTGGCCGTGGACCGACGACACCGAGATGGCCTGCTCGGTGTACGCCGCCCACACCGAGCGCGGCGCGGTCGACACCTTCGACCTCACCCACGCGTTCGCCCGCCGCCACGACTTCGACCGTGGCTACGGCCCGGCCGCCAACCGGCTGCTCCGGCTGGTCCGGGAGGGCGGCGACGCGAGGCGGCTGGCCGCCGAACTCTTCGACGGCCAGGGCTCGTACGGCAACGGCGCCGCGATGCGGGTCGCCCCGCTCGGCGCCGCGTACGCCGAGGACCCGAAGGCCGTGGTGCGCCCCGCCGCCGACACCGCCCTGATCACCCACACCCACCCGCAGGCCGTGGACGGCGCGATCGCGGTCGCGGTGGCGGCCGCGTACGCCGCCCGGACCCGCACCCGGCCGGTGGCGCCGGAGCGCTTCCTGGAGTCGGTGGCCGACCTCACCCCGAACGGGCCGGTCAAGGACGGCCTCAAGGAGGCCCGGGCGCTGCTCGGCCTGCCGGACCTCCGGCTCGTCGCGCGGGCACTCGGCAACGGCAGCCGGACGTCCGCGGCCGACACCGTCCCGTACGCGCTGTGGTGCGCCGCCCGGAACCTGGCCGACTACCGCGCCGCCGTGTGGGAGGCGATCGCGGCCGGCGGCGACGTGGACACCGTCGCCGCGATCACCGGCGGCGTGGTCGCCGCCCACACCGGCACCGGCGGCATCCCGCGGGCCTGGCTCGCCGCCTGCGAGCCGCTGCCCGCATGGGCGTTCCCGGAGCCGGGCGGCGTCCGCGCGGCCGGCGAACCGCACCTGCTGCCGATGAGCCTGCCCCGCCCGTGCCCGGTGCCGGACCGGATCTGGTCCGACCAGGACTGGGAGCGGATCAGGCGCGGCCTGCGGCCCCGGGCGGTGGAGGAGCGCTGGGTCTCCGTCACCTCCGAGGGCACGCTGCACCTGTACCGGAGCGTGGGCGGCCGGGAGATCTACCGGGTCCGGGTCGCCCCGGTGCCGGGCGGCGGCTGGCGGCCGGTGTCGGCGCTGGTCGAGGCGGACCCGGCGTACCACCGGGCCTGGGACGACCCCGACGTCCTGCCGCTCGTCCTGTCGCTGGCGGTCGTCGGCTACGACCCGCCGGGGACCGGCTTCAGACCGTGATCATCAGCTGCCCGGCGCCGCTGCCGCCCTGTCTAAGGCACTCCTGGTTGATCGCCGGGTCCGGGGCGCTCGGCGAGGTCGCGGCGGCGATCCGCAGCTCGATGATGTCCCGGACGGCCGGCCACTCGTCGTCGAGGATCGAGTAGAAGGCGGTGGAGCGCACCACCCCGTCCAGCCCGCGCGAGTGCGCCCGGCGGACGCCCTCGGAGGTCGCGCCGAGCCGCTCGATGGCGGCGCGCGAGCGCAGGTTGCGGGCGTCCGCGCGCAGCGAGATCCGCTGCACGCCCCAGGTCTCGAAGGCGTGGCGGAGCATCAGCAGCTTGGCCTCGGTGTTGATGCCGGTGCCCTGGGCGCGCGGCGAGAGCCAGGTGTTGCCGATCTCGGCCGCGTCCGGGACGGCCGTGGCCGGATCGCCGAACGGGACCCCGGGCGCGGGCGGCCACACCAGCGGGCCCTGCCAGTAGTCGAGTTCCAGGAACCGGGTGGAGCCGACCACCCGGCCGTCGGCGACGTTCACCGTCGCGAACGGCAGCGAACGGCCCGCGGCCTGGTCGGCGAGCGCCCGCGCGACGTAGTCGCGGGCGGCCTCCAGGCCGTGCGGGACGGGGGTGAAGGCGTAGGTCGTACGGTCCTCGGCGCCGGCCTTGGCGATGGCCTCGGCATGGTGCGCGGCGAGGGGCTCCAGCCGCACGGTGCGGCCGGTGAGGATGACAGGTACGGGCACGGAACCTTCGGTCCTTCATCGGTCGGAGGGTGCCTCCCACGCCGGGGTACGGCACGGGGTGCGCTGGTCTGGGTACGCCTGGGCCCGGGTCCGTCCGCCGGGTACCCGCGCACGCCGGAGAGCCGGTCGAACGGGGCGGGGGCGGCGGCCCGGAACGGGCGGCGCGGGGTGCCGGAACGGACACGGATCCTCGGACCGGTCCGGCGGGAAGAGCGAGGGGACAGTGTGCGTCCGCGAAATGGCCGAAGAGGGAACGAGAGCGCGAAGGGAAGCAGGCGGCCAGGTGAAGGCAAGGTGCGTCGTGGGTGGCTGGCCGAGCACCGGACCGGGACGCGGTCGACGGCGTTACGGACGACGTGACGACGACGCGACGATGCGAGGCAGCGAGAGGACGATACCCGCCAGAAGGCGGTGCGTCACTTCGCGTCGCGCGAATGGGCGCGCGGGCCGTTCCCGGGCCCTGCGGACGGACCCCTTCCAGGGCTGTGACCAGGGGCTCTTCCCTCGGGTGCGATCGTGGTCCGGAGCGGTCGGCCGAGGCCGTCGGGCGGGTCCTGCGGGGAGCTGCCGGACGGGCCCGGAGCCGCCCGCGGAGCGGCCGCCGCGGCGGTCCCCGGGCGGGGTGTCCGCGGGACGGCCACCGGGGCGGGAATTCCGGGGGCGCCCGGCACGCTGGAGAGGACGAGAAGCCGGTCGACCGGAACGAGCAGAGAACGGGGTTGGGTGCGCGGTGCGTGACTTCCAGGCGTTGTACGAGCTGGATCAGCGGGGCGTGGCCGCCGTCGCCGCGGCCAACGAGCAGTTGCGCGACACCGGTGCCGGCCTCGTGCTGCTCCAGCACTTCGAGGGCTTCATGGACGCCGGGGAGGCCGGCGGCCAGGTGGTGGCCCACCTGCTGGAGACGGGCTCGCCGCAGGTGGTGGCCCGCTTCGACCACGACCGTCTGGTGGACTACCGGGCCCGCCGCCCGGCGATGGTCTTCGACCACGACCGCTGGACGTCCTACGACCCGCCGGAGATCCTGCTCCAGCTCGTCCACGACGCCGCCGGCGCGCCGTTCCTGCTGCTCACCGGCCCCGAACCGGACGTCGAGTGGGAGCGCTTCGCGCGCGCCGTCCGCGAGCTGGTGGAGCGCTTCGAGGTCCGGCTCTCGATCGACTTCCACGGCATCCCGATGGGCGTGCCGCACACCCGCCCGGTCGGCCTGACGCCGCACGGCAACCGGCTGGACCTCGCCCCGGGCTACCCGCAGTGGTTCGAGCAGGCGCAGGTCCCGGGCAGCGCCCAGGCGCTGGTGGAGTACCGCCTGGCCGAGGCCGGGCACGACGTCCTGGGCTTCGCCGTGCACGTCCCGCACTACGTGGCCCGCTCCGCCTACCCGGCGGCGGCCGTGCAGATCCTGGAGGCGGCGCAGTCCGCCACCGGGCTGGTGCTGCCCGGCACCCGGCTGCGCGAGCAGGTCTCCGAGGTCTACGCCGACATCGAGGAGCAGTTGGCCCAGGGGGACGGGGAGTTGCGCTCGGCGATCCGCGGCATGGAGGGCCAGTACGACGCCGTGGCGGGTGCGGAGGGCCGGGAGAGCCTGCTGGCGGAGCCGGTCGACCTGCCCTCGGCGGACGAACTGGGGCGGCGCTTCGAGCAGTTCCTGGCCGAGCACGAGCGCGGCGCGGAGTAGCCGGCGCGGAGCGGACGGAAGCGGGCGGCGAAGGCCGCGGCCGGTCGGGGTTCGGGGTCGGATTCCGGCCGGTTCGGGGACGCCGGACGGCCATTTCGCCGGGGTGGGAGTCATCGGCCACGGCCGTTCGTTGGCCCCCTGGTGCGCCCGGGGGACGGGCCGCCGTAAGGAGCCGACCATGACCCGTATCTCCGGGGGGAGACCATGCCGAGGACCGCACGCCCGACCATCGCCCTGACCGTCGGACTGGCCGCAGTGCTGCTGGCCGGCTGCACCGACAACGCCGGTTCGGACGGCGGGGGGAGCACCGCCGCGGGCGCGACGCCCGCCCGCGTCCAGGCCGGAGCGGCCTCGCCGGCCGCCGCCCCGGCGCCCGCCGGCCCGTACGTCGCGCTCGGCGACTCGTACACCGCCGGGATGAGGATCCCCCCGCAGATCGGCGAGCCGGGCGGCTGCTACCGCTCCGGGGCCAACTACCCGTCCCTGGTGGCGAAGGGGCTCTCGCTCGCCGCCGGCCAGTTCACGGACGTCAGCTGCAGCAGCGCCCGCACCGGGGACCTGAGCAGCCCGCAGAAGGTCGCCGGCGGCACCAACCCGGCCCAGCTGGACGCGCTGAGTGCGGACACCCGGCTGGTCACCCTGGGGATCGGCGGCAACGACGCGGGCTTCATGGAGGTCGTGACGGAGTGCGCCAAGGAGAACCTGGTGGACATCGTCAAGGGCGTGATCACCGACAGCGAGCACCGGATCAGCGACTCGCCCTGCCGTGACCACTACGCCGCCGGCAACGGCACCGACGAGGTCCAGCGCAAGGTGGACACGGCCGGCGACCGGCTCGGGCAGGCGCTCCAGGACGTCAGGAAGCGCTCCCCGAAGGCCAAGGTGTACGTGATCGGGTACCCCGGGCTGCTCCCGGCCGACCCGGCGAGCTGCCTGCCGGTGCTCGGCAACGCGGTGGCCGCCGCCGACCTGAGCTTCCTGGTGGAGAAGGAGCAGCAGCTCAACGGCATGCTCAGGAAGCGCGCGCAGGCGGCCGGCGCGGTGTTCGTGGACCTCTCCGGGCCCTCGGCCGGGCACGACATGTGCGCGGGGGAGGACGAGCGCTGGGTGGAGCCGCCGCTCCCGGCCCAGGGGCTGGCGCCGATCCACCCCAACGCCAGGGGCCAGGAGGCGGTGGCCGGCGTGGTCCTGAAGGCGATCAAGGGCTGAGGACGTCCGCGCCGGGGACGTACGGGCCGGGAACGGGCGGGAGGTACGGGGCGCGCGGGCCTGCGCCGTCCGGGTGGGGCCGACTCACCGGGGCGGGCACCCGCGCGCCGCGCACCGTTCACGCCCCGGCCTGTGCTCCTTCGCGCGCGGCACCCCCCGCGTGTCGGGGGCGCGGCGTACCGTGAGGGGCATATGGACGACACCACGCACCGCCTCGCCGCCCCGCTCCCGTACGACCACGCCGCCGAGGCCCGCTGGGTCCCCGAACCCGACAAACGACCGGGCCGCACGGCCTTCCAGCGCGACCGCGCCCGGGTGCTCCACTCGGCCGCGCTGCGCCGACTGGCCGGCACCACCCAGGTGGTCGCCCCGATGCGCAGTGACTTCCCCCGCACCCGGCTCACCCACTCCCTCGAATGCGCCCAGGTGGGGCGGGAGTTGGGCGCCGCCCTGGGCTGCGACCCGGACCTCGTGGAGACCGCCTGCCTGGCCCACGACATCGGCCACCCGCCGTTCGGCCACACCGGCGAGGAGGCCCTCGACCAGGCCGCCGAGTCCTGCGGCGGCTTCGAGGGCAACGCCCAGTCGCTGCGCATCCTCACCCGGCTCGAACCCAAGCGCTTCGCGCCCCAGGGCGAGCAGCCCGCCGCCCGGCTCGCCCCCTGGCCGGGCCGCAGCGTCGGTCTCAACCTGAGCCGGGCCGCCCTGGACGCCGCCACCAAGTACCCGTGGAGCAAGGGCGCCCACCCCAGCGCCCCGGACTCGCCCAAGTACGGCGTCTACGCCGACGACCTGTCGGTCTTCCGCTGGCTGCGGGCCGGCTCCCCGGCCGGGCGCAAGTGCTTCGAGGCCACCGTGATGGACTGGTCCGACGACGTGGCCTACTCCACCCACGACGTCGAGGACGGCCTCCAGGCCGGCCACATCGACCCGGCCGCCCTGCGCGCCCCCGGCGAGCGCGCCGAACTCTTCAAGGTCGCCGAGCGCTACGCCCCGGACGCCGAGCCGGAGGAGCTCGACGCCGCCCTGGACCGGCTGCTCGCCCAGGAGTGGTGGCCCCGCTCCTACGACGGCACGGCCCGCGCCAGGGCCGGGCTCAAGGACCTCACCAGCCAGCTGATCGGCCGCTTCTGCCTGGCCGCCGAGCAGGCCACCCGCGCCCGCTACGGCCCCGGCCGGCTCACCCGCTACGCCGCCGAGCTGGTGGTGCCCAGGCACGTCCGGCTGGAGTGCGCGGTGCTCAAGGCGGTCGCCGTCCGCTACGTGATGCAGCGCGACGAGCAGGCCCAGCTGCGGGCCCGCCAGCGGATCGTGATCGCCGAGCTGGCGTACGTCCTCACCCAGCGCGCCCCCGAGGGGCTGGACCCGGTGTTCGCCGCCATGTACCGCGAGGCCGAGGACGACCGCGCCGCGCTGCGCACGGTCGTCGACCAGATCGCCACCCTCACGGACGCCTCGGCCCTCGCCCTGCACGCCAGACTCGTCGGTGCCGCCTGGGCGTGAGCGGCCCCGCCGTTCAACCCCGGCCGTCCTGACCCCGCCGTTCAACCCGGCCGTTCGACTCCGCCGTCCTGACCCGGCCGGTTGACCCGGCCGCCCCAGTAGACTTCGGGGGTGGCCGGGCGGATCAGGGACGAAGACGTACAGGCGGTGCGCAGCGCACTGCCGATCGACGCGGTGGTCGGCGACTACGTACAGCTGACCAACGGTGGCGGCGGCGAGTACAAGGGCGTCTGCCCCTTCCACGACGAGAAGTCCGCCTCCTTCTACGTGAACCCGGCCAAGGGCGTCTTCCACTGCTTCGGCTGCCAGGAGAACGGCGACACCATCGCCTTCCTGATGAAGATCGAGCACTTCACCTTCGCCGAGGCCGTCGAGCGGATGGCCGCCCAGGCCGGCATCACCCTGCGCTACGAGGAGGGCGGCTACAGCCCCCGCCACCAGCAGGGCGAGCGCACCCGGCTGGTCGAGGCGCACAAGGTGGCCGCCGCCTGGTACCAGGAGCAGCTGGCCTCGCCGGAGGCGGAGATCGGCCGCCGCTTCCTCGCGGAGCGCGGTTTCGACGAGGAGGCCGCCAGGACCTTCGGCGTCGGCTACGCCCCCGCGGGGTGGGAGCACCTGGTCCGCTACCTGCGCGGCAAGGGCTTCACCGACAAGGAGATCCTGCTGGGCGGCCTCGCCTCGCAGGGCCAGCGCGGCGGCCTGATCGACCGCTTCCGGGGCCGGCTGGTCTGGCCGATCCGGGACATCGCCGGCGAGGTGGTCGGCTTCGGCGCCCGCCGCCTGCGCGAGGACGACAACGGCCCGAAGTACCTCAACACCCCCGAGACGCCGATCTACAAGAAGTCCCACGTGCTGTACGGCATCGACCTGGCCAAGAAGGAGATCGCCAAGTCGGGCCGAGCGGTGGTGGTCGAGGGCTACACCGACGTGATGGCCTGCCACCTGGCCGGGGTCACCTCGGCGGTGGCCACCTGCGGTACCGCCTTCGCCGAGGACCACATCAAGATCATCCGCCGGCTGCTGATGGACACCTCGCAGTACCGGGGCGAGACCGTCTTCACCTTCGACGGCGACGCGGCCGGCCAGAAGGCCGCCCTGCGCGCCTTCGAGGACGACCAGAAGTTCGCCGCCAAGACCTCCATCGCGGTCAGCCCGGGCGGCATGGACCCGTGCGAGCTGCGCCTGGCCCAGGGCGACGAGGCGGTCAAGCACCTGATCGACAACCCGGTCCCGCTGTTCGAGTTCGCACTGAACTCGGTGGTGGCCCGGCACCGGGTGGACACCCCGGAGGGGCGTTCGGCGGCGCTGGAGGAGGCGGCCCCGATCGTCGCCAAGATCAAGGACCGCTCGATCCAGCACGAGTACGCCGTCCGGCTGGCCGGCATGCTCGGCATCCTGGACGAGCAGTTCGTGGTCCGCCGGATCTCCCAGCTGGCCCGCTGGGACCGCGAGCGCCAGCAGAACCCGCGCGGTGCGGCCGCCCAGCGCCGCCCCGAGCCGGCCCAGCCGCAGCGCCCCGCGCAGCCCGCCTTCCGGCTCAACCCGCGCGACCCGGCCCAGTTCGTCGAGCGGGAACTGCTCAAGCTGGCGCTCCAGCACCCGGACCTGGTCAGCCCGGCCTTCGACCACTACGGCGACGACGAGTTCCCGACCCCGCCCTACACCGCCGTCCGGCAGGCCGTCGCCAAGGCCGGCGGCGCCGCGTACGGGGCGACCCTGCCCGACTTCACCAGCGCCGTGCGCGAGGCGGCCCCGGACGACCAGGTGCGCTCGCTGGTCACCGAGCTGACCGTCGAGCCGGTGCGCTCGCGCCGCAAGGCGGACGCGATCTACGCGGGGGAGTTCCTGGTCAAGCTGCGCCTGCTGGCGGTGGACCGGCGGATCACCGAGGTCCGCGGCTACCTCCAGCGGCTCGGCCCCCGGGCCGACGCCGCGCAGCTGCACGCGGTGCAGACCGAGCTGTGGCAGCTCCAGCAGTACAGCGACCAGCTGAAGAGCCGGGGCGCGGCGGCGCTCTGACGCCGGCCGCGGCATCGTCGCGGGACCCGCACGGAGAAAATCGGCGCACGAGTCTCGGCCACGGAGTGTGGCGTACCGCACACTGGAGGCCGCCCAACTCCGTACAGCGCGGGTCCGCCAGAGTCGCGCCCGCCCCGAGGGGATGCCCGTGGAGCAAGGCCTCGTCTCAGCGACCACCACCAGTACGGGAGCGAACCCCGCCGAACCGGCCGACGGCCGGGAGCAGGGCCCCGGCGAGCAGGAGCCCCACCACGGCCGGGCCGGGGCGGTGCTCCCGGACGGCGCCCGGGTCCCCGCCCAGGGCCTGCCGGAGGGCCACCCGGACAGCCCGGACAGCCTGGACCTGGCCCCGGACCCGGCCCCCGACGCCGAGCCCGGGGCCGAGGACCCGGAGGAGCGCCGCGGGCCCGTCGACGACACCGGGCCTGCCGCCGACCTGCTGCGCCAGTACCTGCGGGAGATCGGCCGGATCCGGCTGCTCACCGCCGAGGAGGAGGTCGAGCTGGCCCGCCGGGTGGAGGCCGGCATCTTCGCCGAGGAGCGGCTGAACGGCAACCCGCCACCGCCCGACCCGCTGGCCGGTGAGCTGGACGCCCTGGTGGTGCGGGGCCGGATCGCCAAGCGCCGGCTGATCGAGGCGAACCTGCGGCTGGTGGTCTCGGTGGCCAAGCGCTACGTCGGCCGCGGGCTGACCCTGCTGGACCTGGTCCAGGAGGGCAACCTGGGCCTGATCCGGGCGGTGGAGAAGTTCGACTACACCCGCGGCTTCAAGTTCTCCACCTACGCGACCTGGTGGATCCGGCAGGCGATGAGCCGGGCGCTGGCCGACCAGGCCCGGACGATCCGGGTGCCGGTGCACGTGGTCGAACTGATCAACCGGGTGGTCCGGGCCAAGCGCGCCCTGCTCCAGGAACGCGGCCAGGAGCCGACGGCGGCCGAGATCGCCGTCGCCCTGGAGCTGACCGAGGAGCGGGTGCGCGAGCTGCTCCGGCTGGCCCAGGAGCCGATCTCGCTGCACACCCCGGTCGGCGAGGAGGAGGACGTCGCGCTCGGGGACCTGATCGAGGACGCCGACGCCGCCTCGCCCGCCGAGTCCGCGACCTTCCTGCTGCTGCGCCAGCACCTGGAGGCCGTCCTGGCCACGCTGGGGGAGCGGGAACGCCAGGTGGTCCAGCTCCGCTACGGGCTGGACGACGGCCGTCCGCGCACCCTGGAGGAGATCGGGGCGGTGTTCGGCGTGACGCGGGAGCGGATCCGCCAGATCGAGTCGAAGACCCTGGTCAAGCTCCGCGACCACGCCTACGCCGAGCAGCTGCGCGGCTACCTCGACTAGCCGGTGAGCGGCGTCAGGACGCGGACGGGGACGGGCCCGCGGACCCGGTCGGCGCCGCGGGGTCGACCGGCGCCGCCGGAGTCGGAGTCGGATCGACCGGAGCCGGGTCGGCCGGAGTGGCCGGGGCCGGGGTCGTGGGTGCCCCCGCGCCGGTGCCCGGCGGGGGCGAGGCGGGCCCGATCGGGATCGGGGTGGAGGCCACCACCATGGCCAGGTCGGAGACCACCGCGGTGCAGTCGTGGCCGGCCGGCTGGTAGCCGCAGACCTGGAAGGTGACGGTCGGGTCCGCCGCGTTCAGCATCGGCGAGTAGTTGTCGTAGCCCCAGTGGATGAGCGCCGTCTCGCTGTCGCCGGTGCTGTCGCTGACCGTCGCGTAGTCCTTGGGCTCGCCCTCGGTGATGGCCGCCCAGGCGGCCTGGCAGGTCTGGCTGTACCGGAGGTAGACGACCACCTTGCCGATCACCTGGGTCTGGAGGGTCCGGGCGTCCTTGCCGCAGCCGGTGGTCTTCGGGTCCTTGTGGGCGCAGCCGACGGCCCGGCAGGCCGGGGAGGTCGGGCCGGGCCTGGCGGCGGGGGAGACGCCGGCCGTGGCGGCGGGCTCGTCGGCCGCCGCGGCCTGCCCGTCGTGCCGGCTGATCCGCAGGCCCACCAGCACCAGCAGCAGCGCCAGCACGGCCGCCCCGGAGACCAGTGCCGCCGGGCGCCGCAACCAGACGACGGGGGCGGGCTCCCGAACGGGCGACTCCTGGCCGGAGGCGGTCTCCTCCCGGGCAGCGGCCTCCGCCCCGGCAGCGGCCTCCGCCGGGCCCGCGGGCTCCTCGGCGGCGGCCGGCCGCGTCACCGTCTCACCGGGGGTGGCGGCCGTCGCCTGCCGCCACAGCGCCAGCAGCGCGGCCCCGTCGCACTCGACCGCCCCGACCAGCGCCTCCAGCGCCTGTTCGGTGACGACCCGTTTGCCGTTCAGCCAGCGTTCCCAGGAGGCCCGGCTGTAGTGCGTCCGGGCGGCCAGCTCGGACAGCGAGAGTCCGGCGGAGTCCTTGACGGCCCGGAGCTCCTCCGCCAGGCGTCTGGCGGGCTCGGACAGCTCCTCGGGCAGCTGCTTCCAGGCGGAACCCAATGGGGCGCTCCAAATCGAGAAACGGAAGGGGACGGGTGAGCGGCAGGGCCCCGGCCCGGGCCGTTCGGCGTCTCCAACCTGATCGGCCTGGCGTCCCAAACCCCAGGTCATGGCGCTGAGACGGACGGAAGTGTCTCACAACCCCCGCAGGCGCTCGAACAATCAGGTGGTCATCGTGCAGAGTTCTCTGGCCGGTGCGGTCCACCCGTCGGTGGAACCGTTCGGACGCCGATCGATCACCCTTCGGCGGACCGCACCCGCTCCCGGCCCCCCACCGGTCCGGGGCAGCCTCGCGGGGGGAGGCTGCCCCGGACCGTCCGGGACGCTCCGGCGGGGAGGGCGCTTCACTGCACCCTCCCCGCCGTGAGGTTCTCCCCGGGGACGGGAACGGTCAGTGGTGGAAGCCCGGCCGGGCCGGCACCCCGAGCCGCCTGAGCGGGACGGGCTGGCGCCGCAGCTCCGGCAGCAACCGGTCGAGGTCGCCCAGCAGCAGGTCGGCGAGGTCCCGGGAGAAGCCGTTGCGGCAGACCACCCGGAGCACCGACAGGTCCTCCCGGTTCGCCGGGAAGGTGTACGCCGGCACCTGCCAGCCGCGCTCGCGCAGCCGCCGGGACACGTCGAACACGTCGAAGGGGAGGTCCCCTTCGGTGGTGAGGGCGAACACCGGGACCTGGTCGCCCCTCGTCAGCAGCCGGAAGCCGTCCAGCGTCCCGATCCGTCCGGCCAGGTAGGTGGCGACCTCGCGGCAGGCACCCTGGACGGCCCGGAAGCCCTCCCGGCCGAGCCGCAGGAAGACGAAGTACTGGGCCACCACCTGGGCACCGGGGCGGGAGAAGTTGAGCGCGAAGGTCGGCATCTCGCCGCCCAGGTAGTTGACCCGGAAGACCAGTTCCTCCGGCAGCGCCTCCTGGTCGCGCCAGAGCACCCAGCCCACGCCGGGGTACACCAGGCCGTACTTGTGGCCGGAGGTGTTGATCGAGGCCACCCGGGGCAGCCGGAAGTCCCAGACCAGTCCGGGGTCGAGGAAGGGCGCCACCATGCCGCCGGAGGCGCCGTCCACGTGTACCGGGACGTCGATGCCGGTGCGCTCCTGGAAGGCGTCCAGGGCCGCGCAGATCTCCGCGACCGGCTCGTAGGAGCCGTCGAAGGTGGAGCCGAGCACGCCGACCACACCGATGGTGTTCTCGTCGCACAGCGCGACCGCCCGCTCGGCGTCCAGGTGGAAGCGGGTGCCCTCCATCGGCGCGGTGCGCGCCTCGATCTCCCAGAAGTTGCAGAACTTCTCCCAGCAGACCTGCACGTTGACGCCCATCACCAGGTTGGGCCGGGCCCCGGCGGCGTAGCGGTCGGGGTTGCGGCGGGTCCAGCGGCGCTTGAGCGCCATGCCGGCCAGCATGCAGGCCTCGCTGGAGCCGGTGGTGGAGCAGCCGACCGCGCGGTCCGGGTCGGGGGCGTGCCAGAGGTGGGCGAGGATCGCCACGCAGCGCCGCTCCAGTTCGGCGGTCTGCGGGTACTCGTCCTTGTCGATCATGTTCTTGTCGAGGCACTCGGTCATCAGCCGGGTGGCCTGGGCCTCCATCGAGGTGGTGACGAAGGTCGCCAGGTTGAGCTTCGCGTTGCCGTCCAGCATCAGCTCGTCGTGGATCAGCTGGTACGCGGTGTCGGCCGCGACCGGGCCGTCGCCGAGCCGGTGCAGCGGCGGGGCCAGCTCCATCGCGCCCAGCGGGTCGGCGACGGTCGGGTACGGGCCGGTGCTCAGCCGGCGGTCGCCGCCGGCCCCCTTGTGCAGCGCCATGGCGTCCTGTCGCCCTTCGCGTCGGTGGCCGTGTCCCGTCCCACGCTGCCACCGGGTGCCGGGCGACGCATCCGCGCGGCCCGTCGCCCCCGACCGGGCGTCCGTCACCCCGGACCGGGGGTCAGCCCGGACGGGGGCTCAGCCCGCCGCCTCCGGGTGGACCTGGTCGCGGGCGGCCCGGTACTGCTGACGCACCGCCGAGCCGATCGCCAGGTCCTGTTCCCCGTCGGGCTCGACGGTCTCCGCGTCCGGCAGCTCCCACTCCGGGGGCTCCGGGGTGCCGGCCAGCGCCCAGGCGGCCTGCCGGGCGGCCCCGCGGGCGGCGTGCGCGCCCGGCGGCGGCACCACGACCGGGACGCCGAACAGCATCGGGGCGATGTGCCGGACGGCGGGCAGCCGCCCGGCCGTGCCGAGCAGGAACACCCGCTTCACCGGCACGCCCCGGGCGCGCAGCACGTCGAGGGCGTCGGCGATGTTGCACAGCATGCCCTCGACGGCGGCCCGGGCGAGGTGCTGAGGGGTCATCGCCTCGGCCCGCAGGCCCGTCAGGGTGCCGGCCGCGTGCGGCAGCGCGGGGGTGCGCTCGCCGTCCAGGTAGGGCAGCAGCACCAGACCGTAGGAGCCGGGGGAGGAGTGCAGGGCGAGGTCGCTCAGGCCGTCCAGGTCCCGGCCGAGCAGCGCGGCGGTGGAGCGCAGCACCTGGGCGGCGTTGAGGGTGGCGACCATCGGCAGGTGCCGGCCGCTGGCGTCGGCGAAGGAGGAGACCAGGCCGGAGGCGTCCACCACGGCCTCCTCGTGCACCGCGAAGATCGTCCCGGCGCTGCCGAGCGAGACCACCGCGTCGCCCGGGCCGAGGCCCAGGCCCAGCGCGGCGGCCATGTTGTCCCCGGTGCCGGCCGAGATCAGCAGGCCCTCGGGGGTGTGCCCGGCGGGCTCGGCCGGGGGCAGGACGTCGGGCAGTCGGAGCTCGTGGCCGAGGGCCAGCTCGACCAGGTCCTGCCGGTACTCACCGGTGATCGGCGACCAGTAGCCGGTGCCGGAGGCGTCGCCGCGGTCGGTGGTGCGGCGCTTGGGGTGGCCGAGCAGCTGCCAGACCAGCCAGTCGTGCGGCAGCAGCACCTCGGCGACCCGGCGGGCGTTGGCCGGCTCGAACTCGGCCAGCCAGCGCAGCTTGGCGATGGTGTACGTGGGGGCGGGCACGGCACCGATCGCGGCGGTCCAGGCGGCCGGGCCGCCGAGGGCGTCCAGCAGCTTGGCGGCGGCGCCGCTGGAGCGCGGGTCGTTCCACAGGATCGCCGGTCGGACCTGCACCCCGCCCGCGTCCAGGCCGATCATCCCGTGCTGCTGGGCGCTGACCCCGATCGCCCGGACGCCCTCCAGCAGGCCGCCGGTCGCGGCGTCGCCGAGCGAGTGCAGCCAGACCTGCGGGTCGGCCTCGCCCGGGCGCAGGTCCTGGTCCTCGGGGACGGGGTGCGGCGCCTTGCCGGAGCGCAGGACGGCGCCGGTGTCGGCGTCGCACGCGACGATCCGCGTGCGGTTGGTCGAGCTGTCTATCCCCGCGACGATGGCCATGTCGAGATCATGCCTCAGCCCGGCCCGGGACGCGTCCGGGCCGGGTGAGCCGTTGCCGGTTCGCGACCCCCGGTCGGGGCCCGCGTGGCCCTGGTGTCACCTTCCCGTCACGGGCGGAAGGTACCCCAGCCGTCGTCCTCCGTCCGGGAGCGGTTGAAGTACGGCACCCGGTCGGTGACGGCGCTCGGCAGCCGGTCGCCGACCCGGTCGGCGACCGCGCCGGCGGCCTTCCCGGCCACCGCCCCGGCCTGCTGCCGGGCCCGGTCGGTCGCGCCCTGGACCGTGGGGTTCCGGGCGATCTGCCGGGTGACCTTGGCGATCTGTTCGTAGCGCCGGCGCCCGGCCCGCGAGCCCAGGACGTAGCCGGCCGCGAAACCCGCGGCCAACGACAGCTTCCACATGGTCGGATCCACCCTCTCCTGGCGGCTTCTGCCGCATTGCCCTACCCGTCCGTCGGGACGGCGAACCGTCCGTGCCCCAGCATCCCCGGCCTCGTCGCCGGGCGCGCGCGGGGCACGCCGGGCGGCGGCCCGGCGGCGGCCCGGCGGCGGCCCGGGAAAGCGATTGGCGGACCACCCCCCCGAGTGCGCTAATGTATGTCCCGCAGCGAGCGCCGAGGAGCCCGGGAAACCGGGGGCCGGAGCGGAAGCCGATCCCCCATAGCTCAATTGGCAGAGCAGCCGACTGTTAATCGGCAGGTTATTGGTTCGAGTCCAATTGGGGGAGCTCGGGAGAAGGCCCTTCGGGGCTCGACTCCCGTCCGTGGTGCGGAAGTCGAGTACCGCGATCCCGCATAGCTCAATTGGCAGAGCAGCCGGCTGTTAACCGGCAGGTTATTGGTTCGAGTCCAATTGCGGGAGCTGCACCGGGTCCGCCCGGTGACTGCTCAGAGCGAAGGCCCCTCGGTCGACCGGGGGGCCTTCGTGTTGCCGTCGCCCGGCTCCGCGACGTGACGTACGCGACACCACCCGGTGACCCGCCCCGCCGCCGCCCCACCGCCCCGGCTGCTCCCGGGTCAGGCGGTCGCCCTCCGGTAGAGGTCGGCGACCCGCTGGTCGAAGGTGATGCTGTACGAGGTGCCGGGGGTGCTCCCGCCCTCCTGGAAGCCGCCGATCACGCCGACCACCGCGCCGTCCCCGGAGACCCACGGGCTGCCGCTGGTGCCGTCGGTGTAGCCGCCGCAGTCGAAGCGCTCCTGGGTGGCGCTCTGCGAGCGGGTGCGGGCCGCGCAGGTGATCGGCTCGTCGCTCTCGTTCGGGTAGCCGGTGACCGAGACGGACAGCCCGAAGCCCTGGCCGGTGCCGATCGGGTTGCCGCCGACCGCGTCCTCGACCTGCCGGCCGTCGACCGTGTCCACGGTGACGAACGCCACGTCGTACTCGGGGTCGTCGTCGGCCGCCCAGCGCGGGTCGACGGTGATCGCCTGCACCGGCCAAGTCCCGTAGGGGGTGGACCCGTTGCGGTAGCCGGGGGTGAACACCAGACCGTCCAGCAGGCCGATCCGCCGGGACTGCACGCAGTGCGCCGCGGTGACCAGCAGGTTGCGCCGGGGGCTGCGCACCACGCTCGCGGTGCAGGCCCGCGGGCCCTGCGCGGTGTGGAGGGAGAGGGTGCCGACCCGGTCCCGGGCGGGGCTCCGCTGCGCGACCTCGGCCGTGGGCGCCCCGTCCTGCCCGCCGCACGCGGTGCCGGCGGCCAGCAGCAGGGCGGCCAGCGCGACCGTTCGTGCCGTGCGCGCGGGCCGTGCCGGGCGGGAGTCCATCGGGGCTCCGTCTCGTTCCTCGGGGCGGGCACCGGGGCCGTGCGTTCCGCCGTTCGTGAGGAAGATCTACCAGGCCGTGCCCGGCGGCGCCACCGGCGTCTGCCCGCCCGCTGTCCGGTCAGCCGGTGGCGCGGTCGTACAACGCCTGGACGCGGTCGCCGAAGTAGCTGCTGTACGACGTGTCCGGGCTCTCGCCGCCCTCCTGGTAGCCGCCGATCACGCCGACCACGGTGCCGGTCCTGGTGGCCGGGTCGAAGTCGGTGACCCAGGGGCTGCCACTGGTGCCGCCGGTGTAGTCGGGGCAGTCGATCCGCAGCTGGGTGGCGCTCTGCCGGGAGGTGGTGTTGGAGCAGGTGATCGGGACGCCGCTGCTGCTCGGGTAGCCGGTGACCTTCACCGGGAGCCGGTAACCGCGGTTGACGCCCAGGCGGTTGGCGCCGAGCACCTGTTGGACCTGCCGCCCGTCCTGCGCCTGGACGACCGCGAAGGCGACGTCCAGGTCCGGGTCGGCATGGTCGTTCCAGCCGTCGTCGACGGTGACGGCCAGCAGCGGCCAGACGCCGCTGGGGGTCTCGCCGTCCCGGTAGCCGGGGACGAAGACCAGGTCGGCGCGCCGGCCGAGCCCCGGGTCCCAGACGCAGTGGGCGGCGGTGACGATGAGGTTGAGCCCGGCGCTGTCGACCACGCTGGCGGTGCAGAAGTGGTCGCCGTCGGCGTTGCGCGTGAACACCGCGCCGACCAGCCCGTTGAGCACGGTGGGCTTGGCGGTGCGGGTGACCCCGGTGTGCCGGCCGGCCGCGCCCTTGAGCCGCTGCCGGTTCCAGCCGTGGCTGTCGACCGGGGAGACGGCGGTGGGCGGTGCCGAGGTGACGGTCGGGGTGCCTCCGCCGGGCCCCGCCGCGGTGGTGCAGCCCGCCGCGGCCAGCACCAGTGCCAACGCCGCGGCCGCCGCCCCCGTCCCACGTGTCGTCATCCGCCCAGGCTGCCCCGAACGGGTGCCCCGGCGCCAGCCGGGCTGCGCCGCCGGGAGGTGGGCACCGTCGCGCACCCAGGTGCGCCCCCGGCGCGCACCACGGGTGATCGACCGGCTATGCTGCCCGGGACGGCCTTGCTGGGGCCGTCTGCTGCTGCCGTGCCGACGACCGGCGCGTGCGGTGAACCGGGGCGGTAGCTCAGCCGGTTAGAGCAGGGGACTCATAATCCCTTGGTCGTGGGTTCGAGTCCCACCCGCCCCACCTCGAACATCCGACAGGGCGTCAGTCAAAAGGGTGTCCTGACCAGGCAAAACAGCCCGGCCTCTAGGCTGAGACTGTAGAGCACGCTCGCGATTGAGGCCCTTCCGCCGCGCCGAGAATCACCCGCTAGTGGACTTCTAGTGGACATGACGCAGGCGAGTGGACATCTGGCAGGCTGTTGAGCGCGAGCGCGCCGCCGACGAGAAGCCGCCCCGTACCGAGTCGGGCCTGTGGTGCCCTCTCGGCCCGGAGCGCGGGGAGGACGAAGAACCTGTGATCGACCTTGAGCACCTCCTGACCCGGGTTCACAACCCCGACGTTCGGCCTCTGATCCGGGACGCCTACCGCGCCTATGCCACAGGTATCCCGCGCGCCGCGATAGTCCTCACCTGGACCGCGCTCTGCGCTGACCTGATCGCCAAGGCACAGGTCCTCGCAGAGGACGGCGAACCCGACGCCCAGTCGCTGGCCAAGGAAGTCGAAAGGGCCCAGGGGCTTGCCGCCGACGCCGACGAGAAGAAACGCGGGTCCGCCATCCCGATCATGCTCAAGGTCGAGAAGGGCATCCTCGACACCGCGCTCAGGCTGGAGCTGATCGACTCCTCCCAGCACGTGCAGCTCGACCGGCTGAGGGAGGATCGCCACCAAAGCGCCCACCCGTCTCTGCGGCCCCTCGGCGAGCTGTACGGACCGACCGCAGAGTACGCCCGCGCCCACCTTCTGGCAGCCCTGGACGCCGTGCTGATCCACCCGCCGAGCCAGGGCCGCAAGATCGTGGAGAGCTTCCGCACCCACATCGCCGACCCCGACTTCATCTTGAACACCGGGCACCTCACCCACACATACTTCGACCGCGTCCGCCCAGCGGCGCGCAAGACGCTGGTCGACTTCGCCGCGAAGCACGCTGTCCTCCAGACCGCCGTCCCAGACATCGCGCTGCCAGCTGATCAGCTGGCCGACAGGATGGCCGACTGCCTGCGCTGCTTCGCCGACCGGGACGCCGTGATCGTCGAGCAGGCAGTGGCCAAGCAGATGGAGAAGCTCGACAAGGCCGAGCTCGCCGTACAGCTCGCGGCACTGGCCCGTCTGGGCAACCTGCCCGCGTTCTGGAAGGCTGTGCCGGAAGCCTTGCGCGGGTTGTTCGCGTCCCGGATCGCCCAGATCGGCCAAGCCGGTCGGGCGCCAGCGGGTACGTTGACCATGCCGGAGGTCAAGACCCTGGCCTTGGTCGCTCAAGCTGAGCTGCGCCAGTCCGTGCCTAGCCTGATGACCGCCTTCGATCAGCTCCACTACAGCAACAAGGCGCTGATCATTGACCAACAGACCGATGCCTTCTACGTTCAGTACCTCGCTGGCATCCTCGCTGACGTCCATAGCTTTGACTCCGGAGAGTACGTAGCACTGCTAGCGGTTGTGCCGTGCGGCCGCTTCCTCGACGTTGCGACGCTGAACGCCGTCCTACGTGCCTGGTGGGACAACGATCAGTGCTGGGGGCGTCGAATGACCCACCGTTTGGAAGAGCTGTACCAGGCGACCGCCCACCTCGGCCCCGAGCGGGACGGCGTGTGGCGGTCCTACCTCGAAGAGCTGCGCGAACACGAGGTCATCTACCGAGACCTGTCCCGGCGTCTGGCACTTCCTGAGGTGACGGGGGCCTCGGCGGGCGCGGAGTAGGACCTGCCGCTGGCGGGCACGCGAACGGGGCGGTGACCGTGAAGGTCACCGCCCCGTGGCAGTTGGATTCAGACTGGTGCGGGCTCGGTGACCTTGGTCGCGAGCGCGGCCTTCTTCTCGCGGGCTCGGCGCAGCGCGGCGAGTCGCGCGCCGCCCGGTGCCGGAGCCGGCACGGGGGCTGGTGTGGTGTGCGGGTCGGGCTGCGCCGGGATGGCCGCGGGGGCCTCGGCCGGTTCGGGCTGGGCCTCCTCCGTGGCGGGTTCGGTGGCGGGGCGGCCGGCGCGGGGGACGACGGCGAGGGCGGCTGCTGCCTGAGCCTTTTTGGCCTCCTCGAAGACGGTGGTGTAGGTGTCCATGGTGATCTGGATGCCGGAGTGGCCGAGCTGCTCGGAGATGTCCTTGGGCTCGGCGCCGCCCGCGTGGGCGATGCAGGCGGCGCCGTGGCGCAGCCCGTGGAGGGTGACGGGCGGCAGGTCGGCGTCCTCGACCATCTTCTTGAACCGGTAGGTGAGGTGGTCGGGGTGGTAGCCCTCCCCGTTCTCCTTGGTGAAGAAGAAGTCGGTCTCTACCCAGGCGGCTCCGGCCTTCTCGCGCATCTTGGCGCGTCGTTCCATGCGGTCGGCGAAGAGCCGGGCGGTCTCAGGGTCGAGGTCGATGATGCGTTCAGAGTCGGCTTTGGGGGTGGTTCCGAACAGCTTCTTGGCAACGTAGACGACCTGCTGGCTGATGGTGACCTGCATCTCGTCGAGGTCGATCTCGGAGATGGGTAGGGCGCAGGCTTCGCCGCGGCGGGGGCCTCGGATGGCCATGAAGTGGAAGAGGTCGAACAGCTCGTCGTCGACGTAGGCGTCGAGGAACTGGCCGAGAAGCGACGGCGTCCACACCATGACCTTGCCGGGGACCACGCCGGTCTCGCGCCACCGGGCGACGCGGGCAGGGGTCCACAGCAGCGGCTTGGGGGCCTTGGCCTTCGGCAGGCGCACGAGGTGCGCCCAGTTCTTCGTGACTTCCTCGGCGCGGAGGGCGTCTTCGAGGGCGCTGGAGAGGGTGGCCCGGATCCGGTGCTGGGTGGTGATGCCGGTGACGCGCCGCATCTTCTTGCGCTCGGCGGCGAGCAGCTCGCGGGCCTCGTGCCAGGCCGCGCGAAGGACCGGCCGGTCTTCGGGGGAGGCGTCTCGCCACGCCTGCTTCTTCTGCTGGCAGTCGGCCGCTAGGACGGAGACGTACTCGCGGTGGACTTCGATCTCGGTGTTGCGGTCCACGATCGATGCGAACATCGCTTCGATGTGGTGCTTGCGGAGCTCCTTGCGGTCCAGGTGCCCGATGTAGGGGTTGATGTGGAGCGTCATGTGCTCCGTGTACTTCGCCGCGGTGGACACCGCGAGGTCCTGCTTGCTGGTGATCCACCGCTCAAGGAACTGGGCGACGGTCTCCCGCACGCCGACGTCGAGGCCGGCCTGGTGTTGGTCCCAGACCTTCTTGCACTCCGTCGAGGCTTCGGTCTGCGTGCGGAAGCCGCCCAGGCGCACGCGCTTGCGGACGCCGTCGGCGGCGGCGGGCAGCTCGATGTAGAAGCTCCAGGTGCCGTGGTCTCGCTTCTCCAGGTCGGGGCAGCCGGTACCGAGGTAGCCGATCTTCTGCACCCCGTCCTCGTCGACGACCGGTTGGCCCTTCTGCTTGCCCCGCCGGTGCACGAGTGGTCCCTTGCACATGCACCGCTTGTAAGTCCGGGCGTCGAACATGTCCGGGCCTTCCCCTCTCAGCCGCTGGTGTCTCGAAGCGAGTAGCTACAGAGAGCAACTCGAATGCATGTTCTATTTTGCCTCATTCCTGAACGGCTGTACACGCAACAACCGTCCTGAGCTTGGCATTTGGTGAATCGCACCTGCCCTTCACTCGCCTTGCTCGCGGTTGCCGCCCCGTGTGTGCGGGGCGATATCCTTGACGCCCTGGCGTCATCTGCACCTGCTCCTACCGGGCGGGTACGCTGGGCACAGGTTGGCGCGGGGGAGAAACGCGACGACTCAAAATGAAGATCGACAAGACCGATGAGGCGCATCCGGAGTCCGGGCGCGGCATGACCCTGGAGCAGGTCCTTGGCCTGCCGCTAACCATCAACGTGGTGACCGCAGCCAAGGCCCTGGGCGTCGGCCCAAACACGGCGTACGCGGCGATCCGCGATGAGACCTTCCCGCTGGACATGATCAGCGTCGGAGGGTCGAAGCGGGTCCTCACGGCGTCGCTGTGGAGATACCTCCAGATCGAAGGCCTTGTTGCAGCTTGAAACGTACGACGTGATGGAGACTCGTCCAAGAGTCTCCATCACGTTGAGAGTGTCCACGATGGGAAGGGACGCACAGTGGCGGCAAGGACGTTCGGGTTCACCAGCGACAAGAGCGCGCTGGTGGAAGACGAGGCGCAGGCCCTGAGGGGGGCCGTTGAGCACCGTATCGGCGGGGGCACCCGTGCCGCCGCCGCCTCCTACCTGAACTCCCGCGGCTTCGTGGGCACGCTCGGTTCCGCGTTCACCGGCCAGACCATCGCCCGGCTCTTCCGCAACCCGGCCATCGCCGGACTCAAGCCCGGCCCGGACGACAAGCTCATCGACGCCGGGCACCCAGGGGCCATCACGCCCGACCAGTTCGCGCAGCTCCAGGCAATGGACGCCGCCGAGAACGAGAAGCGCGACGCCAGCCGGAAGGCCAACCCGCAGCCCGACTACGACTACGCCTTCACCGGCAACGACCTCGTCGTGTGCGGCCTGTGCGGGGCCAGCCACCAAGGCCTGCGCACCAACTCCGGCAACCCCGGCTACTGCTGCTCCGCCGGGCCACGAGAGGACCGCCCCGGGAACTGCGGCCGGGTCCGGATCTCCGCCCAACTGCTGGAAGACCACCTCGGCGAAGAGATCGTCGCCCGACTGTTGGAGCCCGGCACGCAGAACGCTTTGGAGACCGCACGGACCGAGGCGGAGAAGGAACTCGCCTCCGCCAAGACGGAGCTGGCCGCGGTCACCCAGGGGCTCGACAGCCTCGCCGGCATGGTGCTGCGCCACGAGATCACGGCCGCTGGCGCCGCCAAGGCGCGTCAGGACGGTGTCCAGCAGCAGAAGGCCCTGCGCCACCGGATCCGCATCCTGGAACGGGTGGTCGCCACGCCCGTCAGCGGCAGTGTCCAGGAACTCGTCAACTGGTGGAACTCGGCGTCCGCACAGTCCAAGGCCGGACTGGCGAAGCTCATGCTCCACCGCGTCGACGTGCACCCTGGCGGCCAAGGAGTCCGCACGCTCAAGCCGGGCCGCGTCGTGCTCTGGTGGCGGGACAGGCCAGCCCCGCCACCGATCCGCCGCACGGCGTAGCCGCCGCCCCCGACGCCGGTCACCGGCGGGCGACCGCGCGAGGGGTGGAGCACACCGCGATCCCCGAGAACAGACTCAGAGCGAACAGGCCCGCGCTGGAGGCGCTGATGGCGTCCTGCAGGCCGGTACTCCATGCGGAGTTGGCAGCCTGAGTGACCGCGACGAACAGTCCTTCAGTGGCACCCCATGCGGCGCAGGCAGCCCCGCCGAGGGCGATCGCCGCCTGGCCGGCACCGAGGACGCGGTGGCCCGCCCGGACGTTGTCCAGGGCCAGGGGCGTGCAGTCCCGGGCGATGGAGGCCCCGACGAGCGCCCAGTACGCATCGGTGATCAGCAGGTAGGCGGCCACTCCGCCGTTGTCCGCGTACGTATTGGTGAATTCCAGGCCGCTGCTGTCGGCGACGGCGAACACGACGATGGCGGCTGCGGCGACCGCTGCGGCGACACCGAACCGGAACCTGAGCGCCGCGGCCCTGGCAGCCGGCGGATAGGTCCAGGCCGCCAGCAAAACGCGGATCGCGACCAGAGACACCATCCCGCACAGGTGCGACAGCAGCATGTGGAGGTTGTCGACACCGGAGGCCGAGTCGATGCCGGTCGAGATGCCGGGCAGGGTGAGTAGGAGGGCTATCAGGCCGACGCCTGCGGACGTTGCGCGACTCCAGCGGGCCAGGGAGCGGGTGCCGCCGCCTGGTCGGGCGCCGCGGCGCAGCGTCATCCGGGTCACGACGACGGCGGTGACGCATAGCGCGGCCAGGGCGGCGCCCAGCAGCAGGGCTGCGATGTGCACGGTGGTACTCGTTTCGGGTTGCTGCCGCAGCGGGCGGCGGGTCCTAGCAGAAGCGGGCGTGGCCTAGCAGTTCAGGAAGAGCTCTGTCTCCCGGCGGCTCGCCTCGGCGGCCTCGGCGCGCGACAGACGTCCACGGCGGCGCGACTTCGTCGCGGTGTCGGCGGTGGTTGCGTCCAGGCCACGTGCTTCGCGCAGAGCGAGGGCGGCTTGGAGAAGCGCGTCGGCGCCGCTCTCTCCGAGTTCGGCGACCAAGCGCAGGGCCTCGCGGGCTGCCGGGTGCTCGTAGTAGACCTCCAGCGAGGTCAGATCGTGCTCTCCCGGCATCAGGTACGGAGGCGGACAGCCGAATGCGCTGGCCAGTCCCATGAGAGTTCTCAAGGGGGGGTTGACCTTTGTTCCGGAAAGCGTGGCGTGAATCACGGTGTGATCCAGTGCAGGCTTTCCGTTCTCATCGGCTGTCCGGGACGCAAGATCACGCGTAGTGGGAGGCTTCTCGCCTTCCTTGGTGAGTCTTCCGCGTAGGTACTTGAGCTTGCCTGCGAGGCTCCATAGCCCGTCGGCCGTATCGGCTGGCGTGGTCATTGGAGTCCCCCTGTTGTTCGCACCATGAGCGAATCTTGTTGGCGATCGGCAACAGGTACGGTACATGCCGGTGGCGCCCGGAATCCAAAGGATCTTCCTTTGACAGTTTATTGATCTCGGTGCAAGCTGTGGCCGCCGGTCGCATCATTCGGCCAGGTCAGCGGTCTGATGGTCTGTGGTGAACGGCATCGCAGGTGGGGCTGCGCAGGCTCGCGGTCGAGTCTGCGCGCCGGCGTGAGAGGACTTTCCAGTGGCGATCAGCTGTGCGGGTGTGCTGCGCGTGCTCGCGGAGCGGCGCCGGGCCGCACTGGTTGCGGAGTCCGAGAGCGAAAGCCCCATCTCCGGCCGGGATGCCGCTGACGTTCTCATCCTTCTTGCGGGCGCTGGCCGAATCGATCTTCGAAATTCCGAGCTGTCGTCGGCGAGCGGTTCCGACGGTATCGAGGGCGACTCCTCGGCCTGACGATTGCGTCGGAGGCTGAGCCTATTTCGGCCCCGAACGGCTCGGCTGAAACTGTCCCAGGTTTTCCTTCGTCGAGATTGCACCCCCAACCTGAATGAGTATAAAATATAAACAAGAAGGGGGGTGGCCCCTCCGAAGCCTGATGGGAGTTGCACCATGGCGAAGATGCTCAAGATGACCCAGATCCACCCGAACGCGGACCAGCCCCGCGAGTACTTCGACGAGGAGAAGATGGCCGAACTCCGGGGCTCCATCCGGGAGTTCGGACTCCTCCAGCCGATCGAGGTCCGCCGGCGCCCTCAGGGCGGCTACGAGATCGTCATGGGCGAGCGCCGCTACCGCGCCAACATGGAGGTCGGCAACACGACCATCAAGGCGGAGATCGTCGACACCGCCTCCGACATCAAGGCCTTCCGGCGCTCGATGGCGGAGAACCTCGGCCGCGCCGACATGACCCCGCTGGAGGAGGCGTCGGGATTCCGGCGAATCCTCGACGAGGACCGGAACGAGGACGGCAGCGAACTCACCGAGGCGGACGTCGCCAAGGCCTTCGGCAAGACCCCCCGCTTCGTCAAGATGCGCCTGCAGCTGCTCAGCCTGATCCCCGCCGCCAAGCACCACCTGACTTACGGTCACATCGGAGTCGCCGCCGCGCACCGCATCTCCGAGCTGAAGCCGGAGAACCAGGAGGCCGTCATCAAGAAGTGGGCGAACGGCGGCGACGACGGCAAGCCCATGGACGAGAACGAACTGCTCCACTTCGCCCACCAGGTCCGCGAGCAGGAGCGCCAGCCCGGCATGTTCGACGTCGAGGAGCTGACCGAGGACGAGCGGATCAAGCGAACCACCGCCCAGCGAGCCACCCGTAACAAGCTGGACCAGATCGAGCGGGTCCGCGAACTCCTGGAGGAGCTCGCCAAGACTCCGATCGAGGAGCTGGCCGTGGCCCTGGAGGGTCAGACCGCCGCCCGCCTGGACCAGCTGGAGCGCACCGCCAAGAGCCTCCAGGACGCCAAGTTCCAGCTCCGACAGGCCAAGGCCCACGCCGACGCCCGCCAGATCGTGGCCTCCAGTGCGGCCACGGCCCCCATCCTCTCCGAGACGCCCGACGAGGACGGCAATACCGGGCTGGGCAGCCCCGACACCCTGCTTGAGGCCGAGTTCGCCGACATGCTCGCCGAGATTGTCGCCGAGGATGCCGACGCCCCGGTGCTCGCCGCCGCCTGACCCTGACAGCCCAGGCGGCCCCACCAGGGGCCGCCGGTCACGGATGGAAAGCCCCAGGCCGCCGCCTCCGAACCTGCTGTCCGCCAGCACGGGCGGCCCGCGCCCGCTACAAATGACTCGCACCACCCCGCGCACGAAAGGTACGGATCATGACCCGCCCCGACTGGCTCCAGATGCCTCCCGCCGCCTGGTACGGCACCGGCAAGCAGGACGCGCTGTTTGCTCCCCCCGGCCACGACCCGGACAGCGACGCCTTCGGGACGATTCCCTTCGACGGCTGCACGGCGGAGGAGCTGAAGCCAGCCGACCGGCCTTCCACGTACCCCTGACATATATGGACACTCATTGATGATACGGTCAGCATGTCGTCGGAACCTGGGGGTCCGGCCCCACCCGGACCCACCCCCGACGCATGCGCCGTGACACCCCTCTCACGGTCCTGGCAGGCGGCACTCCCCCCGCGCCCCACCTGCCAGGAACGGGCAGCTCCCACGAGCACGCCACGAGAGGGCCGCCAGCAAGCACGTCACGACCAGGCCCGCCCGACACCCCCGTCGGGCGGGCCTGCGCATGCCCAAGGAGCACGCCACCGTGCACGACACCTACACCGCCCACGGCGCAGCCGACCCCGACGCCTACGCCCGGCTGATGCAAGAACGCTACGGGCCCCTGTCCGCACTCTGTGCCGAACGGCACAGGCCATCCCCACCACCCCCGCCGGCAGCTCGCACCCGCCGCCACAGCAGCCGCTGGCCCGACCCCAACGCCTCCTGGCACCGCGAACAACTCCTCCAAGCCCTCCACTCCCACCAGCAGAGGAACACGAAGTGACTACCAACCCGGCCACCCAGCCCGCCGAGCGCATCCCGCCCCGCCCCGGAGCCGTCTGGTGCAAGTCCTGCGACTCCTGGTGCGACCCCGCCTCCAGCCTCTGCCGGTGCAACAATCGATGACTGTGCACAAGGTCACCGAAGGCCAGATCTACGAGTCCTGCCACCCCCTCGACGAACAGCGACGCATCCGCATCGTCACCATCACCGGCAACCGAGCCGAGGTCGAAACCGTCGGCCCGGGCCCGACCCGCCGGCGCCACATCCTCCTGAACGCGCTCCACCCAACCGTCACCACGGCCAGCGGCACCCCCCGCAAAACCGGGTACCGGCTGGTCGAACCAGAAGTCGAACTCGGAGTGGACGACACGCCCGTCACCGCACGCCAGCGGGCCACCGCCAGCACCATCACGGACCCCGAACTCGACCGCCTGTGGCAGCGCGCCGAAGACGCCGAGGCCCGCCTCCAGGTCGCCGCCGACCTCCTCGCCGCCGGCCACACCGCGTTCACGGACCGCATGGACATTGCCCGCCGCCTCTGCTTGGGCGAGATCACCCCGCAACAGGCCCTGGACATCGACCGAGGCGACGAATGACCACTCCGACCTCTCGGCCGACTCTCCAGCTCGGGCTCCTCGCCTCGGGGTGGGCCGACAGACTCCAGGAGACCGTCCATACCGCCGTTGCCCTGGAGCGGTACCGCGCCGACGCCGCAGCCCTCGGCCTCGCCGACGCACTGCTCGCCGAAGCCCAAGGCGGCGCGGTCGGCTCCACGTCCACAGCAGAACACCTTGCCGTGGCTCGGCAACTCCTCTATGCGGAGGTCATCGATGGCAGCCGCGCCGCGTAGGTCCGCACCGAGCGCGGCAAGGGGGCGGGGAAGTCGACTTCCCCGCCCCCTTCTTCGTCCGCCAGGGCACGGCGAACGGCAAGCGGTAGCCGTCGTGGCGTCGGCGTAACGGCCGGCGGGGGAGGCCTCTCCCCACCGGTGGCGGACCAGCCGGAGGCCGCTCACCCCTCCGACGATCACCAGGCTGGTACCTCCTGCCCCTGCAGTCCAGGGGGCGCTCGGCGCACCACGCGGGGCGTGCAGTTTCGCCGCCCGCGCCCCCTTGATGGAGCCGCTGACCGTAACGTACGAGAGCGCCCTGGCGTACCGGGGCCACCGTCACCGAGAGAATCCCAGTGCCAGCTTGGCGTCGTCCCACTACGGTGGCCGCAGACAGCAGCTGGCAGTGGAGTAGCCCGTGACAATGACCCAGGCAGAGATAGAGCAGCGGCTTCACCTTGCCGAGGTCGACCAGGGGGAACTCGCCACGCTGCTGATGCACGAGTTCGGCTCGGCCTCGCCCGTCGACGACACACGGGTGCTCTACCCCGACGCGACGCCTGCAGCCCTGCTCCTCGAATACTCCAACGGCAGGCTCTACCGCATCCTGCCCCAACTCGGCCTAACCGACGAGGTCGTACTCGACCTCGAACAGCGAGTCCAAGCAGAACTACTGGTCCCGCCCGTGCGCAAGGTTGCCCGCTTCATCCTCTACTCCGGGCGACCCGCGCACGGTTACTGGAAGCACGGTGACGGCCTGGTTCTCCGTCAGCCGCCACCGGAGGCGCCGCGGGCTCACGAATGGTCAAGCCTCCACCCGCTGCTGTGCGAGGTCGCATACCAGGGCGCCAAGGGGCACCAGATCGACTCCTACCGCCGCGATCGAGCTGTCCGGCATACCAAGCTGCTGCTGACCTTCCTCATCCCCGGGCTGATGGACCACTCGGAACCGTCCTTCCGGACCGCATGGGTACTCCCGCCGGCCACCTCCGCTGGCGCGGAACGCGAGTCGATCTGCATGCAACAGATCCATATGATCAGGGGCTTCGAAACGGTCGGCGAAGAACTCGCCGAGCAGGCAGATCTTCCAGTCATGACCTCGGCGGACGACCTGTACGATGCCGCGCCCTGGGATCTCAAGTGGCACCCGACGCTTGTCCTGCCGACGACGCTCGAGGCCGACCTTGACCGGTTCCACGCGCTCGGCCGGACCAGCCAACGAGAGTTCCTGCGCGCGGCCTTCTGGCACCACCAAGCTCGCCTCCTTCAGCACCGCAGCCTCTCAGCCAGTTACCAGGCTCTCGTTCAGTCGATCGAAGTGCTGGCCGCCGCAACGCCGACTACAAAGGGGGCCCGAGCCCAGTTCAAGGCTTTCCTCCAGGACTACATCCACGAGGACTGGGACGGCGCAGATCAGCTGTACCGGCTGCGCTCCCTCATCTCCCACGGCAGCGCCCTCATGCTGGCCGACGAAGAAGGACTTGGTTTTGGCCCCAACCCCCGGGCCCGCGGCCAGGACGACCTGCACTTCACCGCGGAAGCCGTCAGCCGAGCGGCCGCAATCAATTGGCTGCGGGGCCTGAAGGCGAGCCCCACCGAGTAGTTCCCCCGCACGCGTTGACGAATTCCCAGGGCAGATTCCTGTCCGCCGGGTGGGCCTGGACCTCGACGAGCCCATCCGGGCCGCCCGCGCACGGGAGCACATCGTGCAGGAGGAACCTACTCCCGGCTGAAGAAGAAGGCGGCTGCGGTGATGCACACCAACACGGCTGCGCAGAACCCTGCTCCACCGTCGCGCACCGCGGTGGGCCACGGCGTGCCGCTGGCACGCGACAGCAGGCCTGAGATGAGGCCCGCCACCACGCCGATCAAGAAGATGCAAGCGGCGAGCAGGGCCTGAGTCAGGGGATTGCGTTCCACGCTGGACCTCCTCTGGGAGGTCGAGCCGATCCAGCGCAGGGCAGGCCGGTTCGACCTCCCGCGTTAGCGGACAAAGTTCGAACCGAGATCCCTGCCGACGCATCGTCTCGTTCCAGCAGGCGTTGATCGTGTGATCTACGCCTTCACCACACGGTGGCGAGCCACCTGCCCCAGCTTCGGGGCGCTCTCTCACTTACTGCGTGAGGTAGCCACATGCTCAAGCCACACGTCGGCGAGGCGAGGAGCATCTAGGCCGCTGAGCGTTCTCCTCCGGTCACTGTCGGAGGAGCGGGGCGCGATGTTTTCGATCAGACCGCCCGGGAGAAGTCTTGATGACTCGACGGCCTCGGTCAAACTCCCTGGTCGCAGCATGTGCTCGGGCCGGGCCCCGGAGACCTGCGGAGCGGGTCGTCTAGGCTGTTCCCGCGTAGGGCGCGGGGATTCGGCCTACGAAGGACCAGCTCGTGCCTGCACCGATCGACCGGATCGTTGACTCCCTGCTGCCCCTCGCCGTCCCGATCGGCGACCTGACCCGGTACCACCGCAACCCGCGGCGCGGCGACGTCTCGGCGGTCGCCGAGTCGCTGAAGATTCACGGCCAGTTCAAGCCCATCGTCGTGAACAAGGGCTCCTTCACGGGCCGCCCCAACGAGATCCTGGCCGGCAACCACACCTGGGACGCCGCCCGCGAGCGCGGCTGGAAGCAGATCGCCGTCTCCTGGGTCGACGTCGACGACGACGCGGCGGCGAAGATCGTCATCGTCGACAACCGCACCAGCGACCTGGCCGGCTACGACACCGAGCTGCTGGCTGACATCCTCTCCAGCCTCCCCGACCTGGACGGCACCGGCTACGACCGGGACGCCGTGGACGACCTCCTCGACAGCATCGAGCTGCCGTCCCAGCTCGCCGCCGAGACCACCGACCGCGAAGGCGACAAGACAGCCGACGAGCACCTCCAGTGGGGCTTCGTCCAGTGGGGCACCACCCGCGTGCAGATCACCAAGGACGAGGTCGAGCGGCTGAACAACATCCACGACGCCTTCTACACCTCGCGGGGGACGGACACCGGCTTCGCGCACTACCTCCTCGACCAGCGCGAGGCGCAGCGGGAGGCCGCTGGTGCCTGAATTCGTAGAGTCGTACCCGCTGGCCGGGCTCAAGCCTGCCCCGTACAACCCGCGCCGCCTGAGCGAGGAGGCGTTCGACCGGCTCCAGCAGTCCCTGAAGCTGTTCGGCTGCGTGAAGCCCGTGATCGTCAACGGCAACGGCATCCTCGTGGCCGGCCACCAGCGCACCAAGTCCCTGAAAGCCATCGGTCAGACGCACGCACCGGCGATCCTCCTCGACGGCCACGTCTCCACCCAGGACGAAGTGCAGTTCAACTTGCTCCACAACTCGATCGAGACGGACGGCTCCAAGGTGCGGGTGCCCGAGTCCGGGCCGGACGCGCACGGCTGGGAGTGGATCCGACCCGAGGACGTCACCGCGGTGTCCCGCGCCAACCCGGCGATCCAGGCCGAGATCCGCCGCCTGGTCACCCGCTACGGCACCTGGGGCTCCGTCGTCGCCGATTCGGCCGGCAGGGTCATCCTCAACAACGACTACGCGGTGGTCGTCGCCGACCTCAAGCTGCCACTGCTGTGCTACCGCCTGTCCGTACAGGAAGCCGACGAGCTCGCCGTGTGGCTGGACGGCGACTACGGCGTCTACGACTACACCCAGCTCGGCATCCGCGCCTACAACCAGCACTGGTGCCAGATGCACCGCCTGGGCGGCGACGAAGGCGACTCCAACAAGAGCACGACGTACGAGCAGCACGTCCTGCCCGCGCTGCGCCCCGGTCAGCGCGTGATGGACTTCGGTGCCGGCGAGCTGGCGTACATCCAGAGGATCAAGTCGCAGGGCTGGGACGCTCACTGGTACGAGCCGCACGTCAAGGCGGCTGGCAAGCAGAACGCTCTGGACGTCGCGGCGACGGTCGCCCACATCCGCGACCTCCAGCGGGACGTACCCGCGAACGGCCTGTACGACGTCGTCGTCCTCGACTCGGTGATCAACTCCGTCACGTCGCTCGAGTTCGAGAACGCGGTCGTCGCCACGTGCAACTCGCTGCTCGCGAAGGACGGCACCTTCTACACGGGGACCAGGTCGCTCGGCTCGGTCGAGCGGCGGGTCAGCGGGCGGAAGGCCCGCAACAACGGCCGCTACCGGCGCAGCATTGAGTTCCTGGACGAGAACGGCTTCACGGCGACGTTCAGGGCCGGCGTGTGGACGATGCAGCGGTTCCATGACCCGGACTCTCTGCGGGCCCTGATGGGCTGCTACTTCGATGAGGTCGAGATCCGCGGCAATCCGAACGGCGGGAACATCTACGCGGTGTGCCGCAGGCCGAAGGTGTTGCCGGAGGAGGAGCGGCGCGCGGCGCTGGAGCTGGAGTTCAACATGGAGTACCCGGGATCGTACCGGCACAACCGGCACCGGCCGTTGGTGGAGGCCCTGATGCGGGCCTGCCGGGAGCGTGACGGCGGTTAGGCAACCACTCTCTGTGAGTATAAAATAGAAACATCAAGGATTCTTCAACTCACAGAGAGGACAACCGAGTTGCCGTACATCACCCTCCTGGTGGGGGAGCGCAAGTACCGCTACCTGTGGCTCAAATACGTCACCGGCATCGACCTCAGCCGCCACTGCGCCGTCGGCCTCCATGGCCGCTACAGCCGCCACATCAACGAGACCACCCGCGAAGCCGCCGTCGAACTCGACGAGTTCCCCCACGCCCTCGCCTGGTACCTGTGCGGCGTCACCTCCAACCCCTACCGCTGGGAGGACAACCCCCACCTCGCCCTCGAAGCCGCACCCGGCCACACCGAGGACCTCACGGTGCACGACCTCACCGTGCACCTCGACGGCGTCCGACCCATCCTCATCAGCGCCGCCGAGATCCCCGCCGACGACCCCCACGCCCGCGACCATGCCTTCCGGTCCTGCCGCAACTGGCAGTTCGCCCACTACCTCCGCAACCGAGGCGTCCCCAACGTCCACGGCGACCGGCCCCGCGTCACGACCCTGCGACCCGGCAACGGCCAAGGCGAACTCCTGCCGAAGCCACCTCGTGCAGCCAGCATCATGCACCAAGATGCCGGTACTCAGAGTGAAGGGAGGGCTCTGCAGCCTTTCCAGCGGCAGGCTGGACGCGACGCGCATCAACTTCGGCTCGGCGGGATCGAGCAGGCCCCAAAGGTCCAGGACCCCGTCGGCCGAATGGCCGCGGAACCCCCCGGTCACCGACCAGGCCGCTGAGCTGGCTCGCCTGTCCTTGCCCTCGGAGACCGCAGTCCACGAGGGCGAGGGCAGGTTCCCAGTTGTGGCGACTTCAGCCTCTCGCCCACACTGCTATGCGGCGAGTTTCTATGCGCCGTATCGGGGCCACCAGCGTTGGAACCCCATACCGTTACAGCCGATCGCGCGAATCCCGAAGTCGAAGCTGTCATCCAGGCAGTTGCCCGTCCAATCGTTGGTGATCTGGACTGCTCCGTCGGCCCGATCGTAGATGTTCCACCGCTGAAACGGCATGTCATTGCATGGAATTGCGCGAAGGTGATATTTGTCGCTGTCGTCCAGGCAAAGCCCTGTGCTGCGATTCTTCAGAATGTACGAGTCGCCGTCGGGGATGCGCGTCCAGCTTTGCCATTCCAGCCAGTTGCACTCCAGGGCCTGAAGTCCGTTGATGCTGCTATCCATGCAGCGGGATGTGAATTTGTTCATGTAGCTGTCCTGGCGGTTCGCCAGCGTACTGCCATGGAGAGTGCCGGGAGATCCGACCGCGCCGGCGGTGATGGACCGTTCGGGACTGTTGGCGAGCGCCGTGTTCGTGACCGCGAGGCTCAGAACGATCGAGAGCCCGATTGCGCCTACTCGGGCAACGTGGATCGCTTTTGCGATTTTGGTCTTGGAGTTCATGGCATTCCCCTTACACTCGGATTCGAGGGATGGTTCCACCTGTGACTTCCCCGCTTGAAATTGGCCAAGCGAGGCGAAGAGCGGAAATCTGTCTCAGGGTGATCCGGACTGTGAATCTGGTGATCTATCACTGCCCGGTCGGTCCGCGCAGTGCTCCGACTCCTGATTGCCTGAATCGCATTGATGTGGGGAACAGGACTCGGCCAGATGCTCAGGTACACCAAGCATGCTGCTCTCAACGGGAGAGATGGATGACGGGTTTCCTGTGGAATGACCGATACCCCGTGTGCACATGGCCGGTAGTCGCCAGTCGAAGCACAGAAGGTGAGCGGGAAGTTGGCGACCGGGCCGTGCGTGAGCACTCCGGTCTACGTGTCCCGGTATCTCCGGTTGTTCATCGCGGGACTCGACAGCGGCCCGTCACCACGTCGCGGGCAGGTGGGCGGGGCTGCGGCTGACGGCGCCACGCCGCCAGCGGGTTTCGGCGGTGCTGATGGTGAGGCGCAGCGTTGGCAGGCGCCGAGCGAGGTGGTGGAGAGCGAGTTGGAGTTCGGCCCGGGCGAGCCACGTACCCAGGCAGTAGTGCCGGCCGACACCGAAGGACAGGGACGGGTTCGGCAGCGGGGCAAACAGGTCGTCGGGGTCGCCGGGGAACGCCTCGGGGTCGCGGTTGGCGGCCACACGGTCCGCGGTGACGAGTTCCCCGGCCCGGACCGTCACACCGCCGAGGTCGACGTCTTCGACGGCCGTGAGGACGCGGCCGCGTTCCACCCGGTCCCCGATGGGGATCCGGTGGAGCACCCGCTCCGTGAGGAGCCCGGCGGCGTCCTCGTCGGCGCCGAGCCGGGCCCAGGCCTGCTGCTGCTCGGTCAGCAGGTAGAGCAGGGCGTTGCTGATCACGGTCATGGTGGTGTCGTGGCCGCCAACGATCATGGTGGCGACCAGGTTGACGAGCTGGGCGTGGGGGATGCCGCCTTCGAGGTCGGCGGCCTGGACGATGGAGCTGACCACGTCGTCGCCGGGCGCTCGTCGCCGCTTGAGGATCAGCTCGGCGGTGAAGGCGTTCAGCTCGCCCCGGGCGTGGCCGCCCCGCGTTGCTGCCACATCGACGTCGGCGAAGGCATGCTCGGCCCAATAAAGCACCTGCTCGATGGGAACATCATCGATGGCGAGGAGCCGGTGGATGACGGCGCAGGGCAGCGGCAGGGCGAAGTCGGTGACGAGGTCGGCGGGCGGGCCGTGGTCGACCAGGTCGTCGAGGAGGCCGCCGATGACCGAGGCCACCCACGGGCGCAGCCGGGCGATCGCGCGCGGGGTGAAGGCGCGGCCGATGGCGCGCCGCAGGCGCAGGTGCGCGTCGCCGTCCTGTCGGCCGATGGCGTCGCGACTGTCCAGCAGGCTCGGTCCGTCATCGACGGGGGCAGTGTCCAACGGCCCGAGCGGTGAGCGGCTGAAGCGGGCGTCGGTGAGAACCTGGCGCACGTCGTCGTACCGGGTCACGAGCCACACAGGCGTGCCATCCGGCAGCTCCGTGAGCCGAGGCGGCCCGGGTACCGGGCAAGCGATTCGGTGCAGGGGGACGGTGAGGCCGGCGGGCACGCTCGCTCCTGTTCTGCTGCTGAGATGGCGGTACCCCGGGCGACAGGACCCGCCTAGTCGGTAGGCCTCATACTTCCGGGCCGGTGCCCGTGTATGCCGTCAACTCGCGCGGGCGTCGCCCGGCCGACGGTATTGGGGTGATTTCTCCGAGCCCTGGTGTCTTGGGTGCTATGGGGCCAGCGGCTCGCCGCGGCGTGACCGGCGGCTGTACCCCTCGGCCCGCAGAGCCAGCGAGCCTTGCCTTTGAGCAGCCTATGTATGGGATACATAATGGGAGCCATGGGTCAGGAACACGACGAACTCTAAGTCGCGCTCGCCAAGTTCGAGCAAGCAGATGCTGTGTGGCAGGCGGTTAAGGCATTCCTTGAATCCGCCGCCTCCCACCGCGCGGACGCGATGAAGGGCGTCGTCGACCTCGTCGGCCAGACCGCCGCGGCGCCGCTGCTCAACCTCGACCAGAGCACCATCAGCCGCACAATCGGCCGACCCCGCGAGCGGCGGATGCCCCCGCTTCCTCCCGAGGTATTGGATCTGTTCATGGCGAGCTACAGGAGAGGGCAGATCCAAGGCCTGGTCTTCGGGAAGCGGGACACCCCAGACCAGGCAGTTCGCGACGGCTGGTCCCGGCTCGTCGAAGCCCACAAGGAGTCGGACGGCGTCCCGAAACCGGAGAAGCCCAAGAAGGGAGCGAAGGGCGGCAAGGGCAGCAGCAAGTAGCGGGATGGCCGCTTGCAGATGTAGGCCGGGGCGCCCCTGAACTCCATGCTCCTGCCCCAGAACGGTCAGCCCTCGCGCGCCCGGGCCGCACCACTGGTCGGCCTGGTCCGCGAGCTCCCGCTTCGGTCAGCCCTCGCGCGCCCGGGCCGCACTCCTCCGTGCGGGCGTTGCCCCGGCGGTGCTGCGGTCAGCCCTCGCGCGCCCGGGCCGCACTCCTCCGTGCGGGCGTTGCCCCGGCGGTGCTGCGGTCAGCCCTCGCGCGCCCGGGCCGCACGCGGACTGACCGCTGGTCACGGTGGCAATGATCGGTCAGCCCTCGCGCGCCCGGGCCGCACGGACCTGCGCCTGTTCCGACTCCATCACCCGCCGGTCAGCCCTCGCGCGCCCGGGCCGCACCAGGCCAGGAAGAGTTCGGCCTGCTGGGTCTGCGGTCAGCCCTCGCGCGCCCGGGCCGCACTACGACACTGAGCAGTACGCGCACGATGCCTTCGGTCAGCCCTCGCGCGCCCGGGCCGCACAACGGCGGCGAGAGCGTGGACTGGCAGTCCGGTCAGCCCTCGCGCGCCCGGGCCGCACAGGTTAAGCCTCCCGTGCCGGGTGGGCGTGTCCGGTCAGCCCTCGCGCGCCCGGGCCGCACGTCCGCTCGTAGGCCGACTGGGGATGGGTGTGCGGTCAGCCCTCGCGCGCCCGGGCCGCACGCGGCGGATCGGTCATGGCGGCGGCAGTGGTCCGGTCAGCCCTCGCGCGCCCGGGCCGCACCCTTCGTGAACTGGGCTTCTTCGTGGGCTTTGCGCTTTCTTTGCTCTCTGTGGAGTTGTGGCCCGAGCAGTGGGCGGGGGGAGTGGGCTGTCGGGGGATTACTCCCGCCGAGGTGACCCATCGCCTGAAGACGGTGGGCCTTCCCGCGTCTGCCTCTCGGCGCGCCCGTGCCTGCCCTCGCGGGCGGGGCTTACCGAGCTTCTACGGGCGTTTACGTCCCCCTCTACCAGAGGGACGGCGTGCCGGGCGATGTTGCGGGCCGCGTTGAGGTCGCGGTCGATCGTCAGGCCGCAGGCGGCGCAGTGGTACTCCCGTTCGGTCAGGGACAGTGTGGGTTTGACTGCCCCGCAGGCCGAGCAGGTCTTGCTGGACGGGTGCCAGCGGTCGGCGACCGCGAGGCTGGAGCCGTACCAGGAAGTCTTGTAGGTGAGTTGGCGGCGGAGTTCGCCGGGGGAGGCGTCGAGGACGGCTCGGTTCAGGCCGGCTTTCTGTCGGACCCGGCGGCCGGGCTTCTCGATGGTGCCCCTTGCGGAGGCGCTCATGCCGGTGACGTTGAGGTCTTCGACGGCGACGGTTGCGAAGCGGGTGGCCAGCTGCTTGGTGAGCTGGTGGATAGTGGTGGCGCGGCGTTGGGCGGTGCGGTGCTGGATGATGCCGACGCGGCGGGCTGCCCGTGTGCGGCGGTTGGACCCGCGCTGGGTGCGGGAAAGGGCGCGTTGGGCCTTGGTGAGTTGGCGGGTGGCGGCGTCGAGGTGGCGGGGGTTGTCCACGTGGACGCTCGCCGGGTCCGCCGGGTCGAGGGGCTGGGAGAGGGTGGCGAGGTGGGAGATGCCCCAGTCGACGCCGACGGTGCCGCGTTCGGTCTGGGCGCGGGTCGGCTTGTCGGGGGTGTCGCGGGTGACCCTGACGAGGACGCTGGCGTACCAGCGGTTGCCGCCGCGGGAGACGGTGACCGACTGGACGACCGCTTGGCCCTTGGTGATGAGGCGGGCAAGTCGCTTCGCGGAGTCGTGGATGCGCACCGACCCGAGACGGGGCATGATCAGCCGCCGGTAGCCGTCGGGGCGGATCGTGGGCTTCTTCACGTCGTGGTGGAGACGGAAGGAATCCCGGGCCTTCCCCTTCTTCTTGAAGCGGGGGTAGCCGACGGCGCGGCCGGCACGGCGGCCCGTGAGGGAGTCGAACCAGTTCTTGAACGCGGCGTCGGCGTCGATGAAGGCGGACTGGAAGGCGTAGGTGGATACCTCATGCCACCACGGGCATGGCAGGAACGGGCCGTGGAAGCCGTCAGGGTGGTCGTCGTGGCGGGAGTCACCCTTGACCTGGTTCAGGTGCTTCTTGATCGTCGCCTGCCCCGGAATGCGGATTTCGGAGCTGGCCTTCTTACGGGCGTCGCTCTCGGTGAGGCCTGCCTCGGTGAGGGCGTCGACTTGGGCGCGCCAGGCGCGGTGGGCAGCGATCTTCCGGGCCAGTGCCCAGTTGAACGCCCACCGGGCGGCACCGGCATGTCGGCTCAGGTCTGCTAACTGGGCAGGGGTGGGGTCGAGGGTGAACTTGAAGGCCTGCAATGTCTCCTGGAGCAAGGCGCAGTTCACCCCCTTCTTCGTGGCTCGTCGGCAACGCGTGGTGAGACCCTAGCGGCCGCCACCGACAGTCCGGGCCGGGTTGCCGATTATCTTCTGAAAAGCGTTGGCGCGTGGAACAGTTGATGGCTTGATGCCACGTCAGCACAGTGAAGGTGGGTGGGCTGTGGGCTGGTCGCCGAGGTGCCTGAGGGAAGTGGGCCTGAGGCGCCCGGTGCACACCGTTCGCGGGCCGCGCCGCCCTGATTGCCCGCTTGGATGACGATTCGCCGGTTCGGGTGACATGCCACGATTTGTTGTCGTTCAATGAGCACATGAACCATGGCGTGCCTGGGGGCCTGCTGCGCCTTGGCGTGGCGGCCCTGTCCGTGGCCGGCTTGACCGGCCGTTCCCAGTACCCGGTCCCGCCCTCGTTCAGCCAGCCGGAGGCGGGCGGGACCGTCGTGAGGGGCGAGCCCTACCTGGTCGCCTGGGACAGCGGCACGAGTGTCCACCATGTGCTGACGCTGTTCACTGGCGACGAAACCACGCTGTTCGCCGTGCACACCATCAACGACACCGTCGACGGCAGCTCCGGACAGTTCGTGTGGCTGGTTCCGCCGGACCTGCGACCAGGCCGGTACGCGATCGGGCTCGGGCCAAGGCCGGGGGCTGGGACCAGCGGCCTGTTCGAGGTGGTTACGAGCAGCGGCACGGTGCCCGTCCCACGGCCGAGGCCACTAATCCTGGTCGGCTGACGTCGGGCGGCAGGCGCCTGACCTGCGGCTGCACTGCGCCGCTCCTCCGGCCTGCAAGATCGGCTTCTCCGCGAGGCGCGCCCGGACGGCCTACGCCCGGCGGTGGGCCAGGGCTTGGTGGCTGATGCTCGGCTTCATGGGATCGATCGTCGTCCTGTTCGAGTTGGAGCCGGACGAGGCGCTGCGGCCGGACGGTGGGGAGCCGAACGTGTTGGCCGTGCACGCTGCCGGTGCTGACCCCGAGGTTCCGGAGGACCCGCAGCCGGTGACGTTGTGCGGTCTGGACACCGGTCCGATGGAGCACGCCCACTACCGGCCGGCGCGCCCGGGGGAGCCCTGGTACCCCGTGGCGCTGGCCGATCGGCGCTGTGTCGACTGCGAGCGGGTCCTGCGTTCGTCATGAGCGAGGCGCCGCCCGGCCCGGGCCAGGAGAAGAAGGTGGTCGATGCCGCCGCCACGCTGTACGACCTGCCGCCCTCCGAGTTCACAGCGGCCCGGGACACGGCGGTGGCCGAGGCTCGGCGCAGCGGTGACCGGCAGCTCGCCGCTCGGATCAAGGCGTTGCACCGGCCGACGGCGGCCGCGTACGCGCTCAACCGTCTCGTGCGCGACCACGAGGATGAGGTCGGTGAGGTGCTGGAGCTCGGCGAGGCGCTGCGGCAGGCGCAGGGTCGGTTGGTCGGGGCGGAGCTGCGGGAGCTTTCGGCGCGCCGGCACCGGCTGGTTGCCGCTCTCACCGACCAGGCCCGGGCGGCGGCTGGCGCCGCGGGCGTCCGTCTCGCGGAGACGCAGCTGCGGGAAGTGGAACAGAGCCTGCGGGCGGCGCTCGCCGACACGGAAGCCGCGCAGGCGCTCGCCGGCGGCTGCCTGGCCGCCGCCTTGGACGAGCCCTCCGCACTGCCCGGTGTGCTTGTCGAGCCTGCGGTCGCGCCGCCCGGACGGGAAGAGCAGCGCGGGGGATCGGCGACGGCGACGGAGCGTGGGCGCGGTACGGGCCGGGCGGCCGCCCGGCGCACGGAGCGGGATCGCCGGGAGCGGGAGGCGCAGCGGCGGCGTGAGCAGGCCGAAGCAGCACTCGCCGCTGCCCGGCACGACCACGAGGCCGCGGTGCGTGAGCGTGACCGGCTGGATCAGCAGGTGCAGCACCTGGCCGCCGAGCTGACCGAAGCTTCTGATCGCGTCGAACGCGCTCGGGCCTCCCTGGACGCCGCGCTGAAACGGGCCGAGACCGCGCAGGCGGCCTTGGCCGAGCGCCAGGACGAGCGGGAAGCCGCCGCGGTCTGGTCCGATGACACCCTGCGGCAGGTCCAGGAGGCACAGTCGCTCGTCAATGCCGAGAGCCACCGGTCCGGTGGCCGGCACGAAGGAGAACGGTGATGGCCAGACCTATCTGACCCGACCAAGGCCCAGCTGTACGAGCGGGCTACACGGTACGGCGTCGCGCACCGCTCCACGATGAAGCGCGACGAGCTCCAGAAAGCTGTGGAGAAAGCGCAGAGCAGTCGGCGCTTAAAGTCCGTGTCCTGAAGCCGCGCGAGCCACGGCCGCGGTCGTACGAGATGACGCAAGTCGCCTGCAGCTGCGTCGAACGGGGGGTGCCCGGTGTCGTCCATTCGATGATGAAGATCCCAGGAGGCTGAGTTATCCACAGGTAGTTCGGCTCGGGACTCCGGCCAGGCTGTGCTCGGGCAGAGTGCGGTCACTGGCTGCTGACGGCGGCCCGACCGAAAGGGACTGAATGCCATGAACCACACCCTGTACGCCGGTCCGGCGCGCCGGACCGGCCGCGTCCGGGTACGGCGCCCGGTCGTCCGGTGCACACGAGCCCGACGACCGGGGAAGGCCCGGGTCAGAGGCCGTCGGCTGGAAGCGGCACGCGTCGCCGTCAGGCTCCTCGGCGAGTTGATCGGCGGACTCCTCGGCTGCTGACCAGGCGGTCGGCTGGCGTGCCCCACACGCCGTGGCCTTGTTGAACCGGTAGCTGAACGCCTACTTCCCCGGGGCGTTTGCGGCCTGCTCTGCCCTCCTGAGTGGAGGCTCCTCGGCTCGGAAGCGGTCAGCAGGGGCCCGGCGGCCTGGCCCTCGGGCCGGGTCGCCCGAGCCCGAGGACACGGCCTCCTCGCGCTTCCACGCTTGGATGGACGCGCGGACGTCACCTGCTGGGGTGACTTCCGTCTGCCCAGGACCGACGGGCAGGACCGGGCTGACTTGGGCTTTTGCCTGCGCGGGCCGGTGCGCGGGCTCTACGGTGTCCGCATTGACCTGACAGTAGGTCAGGTGCTTACTGAGGGGGAGTCCGATGGATGTTCCGCTGGCGGATGCGGTCGCGGCGGTGCGCGACGAGTTGCTGGAGGCGGCGGCGAGAGCGGGGGACGACCCCGGGGTGGTGTTCGCGGTGGGTCCGGTGGAGATGGAGTTCGAGGTGGAGCTGCGCGCCGATGCCAAGGCGAAGGCCAAGTTCAAGCTGTGGGCGGTCGGTGCCGAGGCCGAGGCGGGAGTCTCGCGAGGCCGTACGCACCGGGTGTCCTTCACCCTTACCCCCAAGCGTGCTGACGGCACCGACTTGCTCGTCCACTCCGCGCAGGAGCGCCCGGACGGGCCCGGTGACGTGTCGGAACGCATCCCGGACTGATGGGTGGGCGGGTCCGGCAGGTGCGACTGGATCCGGGCAGGGGAGCGGAGGAACGGGCAGGGGCGGGGTATGGAACAGTTGAGGATGGCCGGGGTAACTGGGCCGAAGGCTCCGGGGGCCGGATCGATGCCAAGGCCCGGATCGGGGTCCGGGTACGCGGTCGGGGGCCGCCTGGTGCTGACCTCTGTGCACGTCACCGGCCCTGTTGGGACGAGCGTGAAGGTCTTCCACCCTGGTGGGATCGGCAGCGCGGACGGGACCGTCGTGTGGGCCGGAACACCGGGCGGGCGCGACGATGCGGCGCTTGTCCTCGTCGACGACTCGCCGCACTGGCGGCCGCCGATCGCACCTGTTGTGTGGGGGCGCCCTGACACGAAGCGTCCCGGCACCGCGTGCGAGACCTGGGGTGTCCCCGATGAGGCCCAGCGCGAGGGCCGGCCGGTCGAGGCCGCGCAGCTGCATGGGGAGGTCAATCCGGGCACCGGGTTTGTCGGCAACCAGTACGTCATGGACCTGCGCTCGACCGGCGTCGGGTGGCCGGACGGCGGGACCTCGCCGTGGTCGGGGCTGTCGGGGGCAGCGGTGTTCTGCGACCGCTACCTGACCGGCGTCGTGGCCTCCGACCGCGCTCACTCCGCGCATGGTCGGCTCAACGTCGTCCCCTCCTATGTCCTCCACCACGACCCCGCCTTCCGAACCACCCTCGCGGAGCACGGCGGCGGCCCGGCCGGCGGGTTGGCGGCGGTGGAGTTCCAGGACATCGCCGACCCCACCAGCAACCCCGCCGCCCGCCGCGCCCCCGTCACACCGGCCGCCCTCCTGGAGGCCGGACGCCAGACCGTCCCCTTCCACGGCCGCGAGAAGCTGCTCGCCGAACTGCGGTCCTGGTGCGGGACGGACGGGTTCGGAGCGTGGCTGCTGCACGGCCCCGGCGGGCAGGGCAAGACCCGCCTCGCCCACCACCTCGGCCACGACCTCACCGCCCGGGGCTGGACGGTGCTGTGGCCGCGGGCCGGCGCCCGCCCCGAGCAACTGCTGGAGGTGCGGCGCGCGGCGAGGCCGCTGCTGGTCGTCCTCGACTACGCCGAAACGCGCCCCGAACAACTCGGCGCCCTGGTCGACGCCGCCGCCGAACACCCCGGCACTAGCCCCTTCAAGCTCCTGCTGCTGGCCCGCACCGTCGGTGATTGGTGGCAGCAGGCCCGTGAGGGAAGCCGGCAGGCCGAGGAACTCCTCGCCGCCGCCCGTACCCGCCGCCTCACCCCGTTGGAGGACGACCCCGACCGGCGCGCCGACCACTACCGCGACGCCGCCCGCGCCCTAGCCAAGGCGCTCCCGCTCGTCGCGGACCTCACCGGACACGACTGGACGGAGGCCGCCGCAACCCTGACTCCACCACAGCAGCTGAGCCGGGATAGTGCCTACGGCAACGCCCTCACCCTCCACATGACCGCCCTCGCCGACCTCCTCGACACCGCCCGCACCAAACCCGCGCGCGGCACCGGGGACGAGGGCGTACAGGACGTCGAGGACCGGTTGCTCGGCCACGAAGCCCGCTACTGGCGCGACACCGCCACCACCCGCGGCCTCACCCCCGCCCTCAGCATGAACACCCTGAAGGCCGCGGTCACCGCCGCCCACCTCATCGGCGCCGCCGACCGCGAGCACGCCGACCTCCTATGGCGGCGCCTGCCCGCGCTCGCGGACCAGCCCCGCGACTGCCGCGACCGAGTCACCGCCTGGCTCGCCACCCTCTACCCCGCCACGGTCCCGGGCTCGCCGTGGGGCGCCCTCCAACCTGACCGTCTCGCCGAACGCCACACCGGCCGCACCCTCCTGACCGACCCCCACCTCGCCGACCACCTCCTGAACGGTGCCGACAGCACCCAGACCGCCCAACTCCTCACCGTCTACAGCCGCGCCGCCACCCACCCCGCCCTCCACCAACTCGACAACCGGCTCACCGAATTCTGCCTCCGCCACCACACGGCCCTGGCACCGCACATTGTCACCACCGCCACCCGCACCGACCACCCGGCGCCCCTCATCACCGCCCTCGACACTCTCACCACCCACCCCGACACCCCCCTCAACACCCTCACCACGATGCACGACCTGTTCCCCCGGACCAGCCACCGCCTTACGACCACAGCGGTCGGCCTCGCCCACACCATCACCCGCCACTACCGTGTTCTGGCGGCGGCGAGTCCGGACGCCTACTTGCACGACCTCGCCATGGTCCTCAACAACCTCTCCGTCCGGCTCGGCGATGCGGGTCGTTGGGAGGAGGGCCTGGCCGTGGTCCAGGAAGCCGTCACCATCCGCCGGGCGTTGGCGGAGGCGAGCCCGGACGCCTACTTGCCCGACCTCGCCAGCGCCCTCAACAACCTCTCCATCCGGCTCGGCGTTGCCGGTCGTCGGGAGGAAGGTCTGGCCGTGGTCCAGGAAGCCGCGGGCCACTACCGTGTTCTGGCGGAGGTGAGTCCGGACGCCTACCTGCCCGACCTCGCCATGGTCCTCAACAACCTCTCCGTCCGGCTCGGCGATGCGGGTCGTCGGGAGGAGGGCCTGGCCGTGGGCCAGGAAGCCGTCACCATCCGCCGGGCGTTGGCGGAGGCGAATCCGGACGCCTACCTGCCCCACCTCGCCAGCGCCCTCAACAACCTCTCCAACCGGCTCGCCGACGCCGGTCGTCGGGAGGAGG
>NZ_JBVKDS010000001.1:254777-616768 GCF_055633695.1 Kitasatospora sp. NPDC114501
CGAATCCGGACGCCTACCTGCCCCACCTCGCCAGCGCCCTCAACAACCTCTCCAACCGGCTCGCCGACGCCGGTCGTCGGGAGGAGGGCCTGGCCGCGGTCCAGGAAGCCGTCACCATCCACCGGGCCCTGGCGGAGGCGAGCCCGGACGCCCACCTACCCCACCTCGCCAGCGCCCTCAACAACCTCTCCATCGACCTTCGCGCCGCTGGTCGGCGGGAGGAAAGCCTGGCCGCGGCCCAGGAAGCCGTCGGCCACTATCGCGCCCTCACAGAGGCGTACCCCAACGCCTTCGAACGAGAGCTACAGCAGTCCCTGAACGTGGCCGTCTGGCTCGAAGGGCTCGACCCGTAGGCGGGTGAGCCGACTACAGCCGCACGCTCCCGGCGGGGGACATCGACGCCGCACCGCGGCGTGGGCAGGATCAGCTCATGACTTTGGTGGATCTCGGCAGCGTTCTCGCCGCCGTGCTGGCCGTCCCGATTAGTGCCCTCGCGGCTTGGTGGACCAGGCGCTCCGGCGACCTGGCGGCGGACGCGACTCTGCGCGCGGGACGAGACCACGACCAGCGGGGAAGGGGGAAGCCGACGCTGTTGAACTGTGTCTCGCCGGAGCGCGGAGCTTCCGCTGTCGTGGACGTACGGGCGATGGCGTCGGTGTGCCGCCCGGGTGCTCGTGGGTCCGCGTCGGTGAGTCCGGCAGCGGTCTCGGTGGATGGCCGACGGCGGGTCAGGACTTGAGGGCGAGCACTTGGCCGGGGAACAGCAGGTCGGGGTCGCTGCCGACGGTGTCGCGGTTGAGGTCGTGGAGGGCGGGCCACCCGCCGGGGAAGCCGAGCTCTTGGGCGATGCCGCTGAGCGTGTCCCCCTCCTCCACCGTCCAGGTGTCCGAAGGGTTCGCGGCCGCCGGGACGGTGGCGTGCTGGCGGACCGGCACCGGGTGGTGGCCGTGCCTGTCGGCTCGTTGATGAGTGGTGGGCCGGTCGGCGCCCCGGGCCACCCGGGCGCCGCACGCCGGCCACGGTGCCAGGCTCCGCCGCTCGGCGAGGTGCTCGGCCACGGCGATCTGCTGTTCCCGCGTCGCCCGGTCCGCGCGCGGCGCGTAGGCGAGCCCGCCGTTGGCACGCCATGTCGCCGCGTCGAACTGCAGGCCCCCGTAGTAGCCGTTCCCCGTGTTGGCGCCCCACCGGCCGCCGCTTTCGCAGCGGGCCAGCGCGTCCCAGTCCGTACCCGTGCCCGTGCTCCCGCCCGCCGGCGCTCCGGCCGCGGGCGGCGCCCCCAGGGCGCCGAACACCGTGGCGAGGAGGAGGAGGGCGGGCAGGAGGACGGCGAACAGACGGCGCACGGACGCGGGCACGAAGGACATGGAAGCTCCACAGCTCGGGGACAAGGACCCGGACGCCGAAGCGCCGGTCCCCAATCCGTCCCACGTGAAGACTGCCTACCCGCTGGCCGGACCGTTCCTCCTCCGAGCGGCGGCCTGACACCACTCCAATGCCGACCAGCAGAGGGTGACTCGCCGGTGAGACGGATACGGCGGCGGCAATGCCAACTGGGGCAACCTCGACATTGCCTGCCCAGGGGGCACGAGATGGTATTCCGGAGTGCGGTGAGTTGATTGAGGATGACGCTGCCGCCTCGTCGGACCGATCGGGCCGGATGGCACGGGAACGGGACTGTGATCAGTGTCTGCAACTCACGAGCCGACGGTGTAGTCGAGCGCCATGCGAAGCCCTGCGGGCAGTCACGCGACGCGCTTCGCCGGTAGGCTGCCCGCCATGGGCACGTTCGGGGCAGTCAACGTGGTCGTCCATGAAGCGGAGAGTCAGCTCACGGACGGCACTTGGAAGCTCAGCCCGAGGGACTCGGAGCTCGCGGCGCGGACCGCCGAAGCCCTACAGGAGGCCGTCGGCCCCGCCGACGTGCAGCAGCGGTTGCCGCGAATCGATCGACTCGCCGCTCTGCGCGAAGCCGTCGCTACCCTCGCACTGACTGTCTCCCGCACCCACGGCCAGCTCGCCTGGTTCCTCGCCCGGTGTGCCAGCGTCCTCACCCCGGTCCTGCGCTGGCGCGCCCTCGACGCACCGGAAGGCCGGACCTTCGGCGCCGTCCTGCCCAGCCTCGATGAACTCGCCGACGCCGAAGCCGCCGTCCGCCGCCTCACAGCCATGCTCGCTCGCATGAGCCAGACCGCCTGACGCGGCTCCGACGCGATACTGCCCGGTGGGATTCGGCGTCTAACTCATGGCCGACCGCGAGGGAGTCGATCCGTGCGCCTTCACCGGCGAGCAGGTGAAGGCGTCCGTCCGTAGGCCCCGTAGTCCCTGAGAATATCTGGAATGGGCGGGTCCGGAACTTCGGACGTGAGGAGAACATGTTCGGAGACGGATGCGGTGTGTCGCCTTCTGAACTGTTCAGGCGAACCCCGGTTCGAAGATCCTGGTTCGCTCAAGCGGAAATTGCGAGGTTCGGCTTCAAACCCCTTGCGGGGCAGAACTGCCGGTAGGTTGAGTCCATGCCGGTCAACCCGGCTCAACCCCGGGCGCGGTAACGCCCCACCGCGCCCGGGGGTCGAACACGAAACCGACCAAGTACAAAGAGATGAAGGCATGCTCGACCGATTCCGCGGAGCGCGGCAGCGGATTCTCCCGCGCTCCGATTCCGCACAAGCTAGCAGCGATTTCCCTCCCGATTGGGCATTGTGCTCGTTCGGAGTAATCGACGTCGTCGGACGTTTAAGTGGCCTACTCGCGGTCCCGCTCATCATGTGGGTCGCGTTGGGCGACGGCCCCATCGCCGCTTCCCGGGCAGCGATGCTCATGTGCCTGCTCCACTTCACCAGGGAGATCGTTGTCCGCGTTCGGCGAGTGCGTGTGGTCTGACCGCTGAGGGGCGGTTCTCCCCGGCCGGGGAGAACCGCCCCGTCCTTTGTGTGGATCGGGTCTATCAACGGCAGGAGGAGGCATGCGCTGGTACTCGCGAGGTCGGCCCCCAGGAGGGCTTTTGGAAGCGGCGACGAGGAGCAGGAGTTCCCAGGCGCGCAGTGGCTTCGAGGGCTTCGTCGAGCTGTACCGGGAGCAATACGGCATGTACGCGCGGGCGCGACTGCGGGATGCAGGGCCCGCGGCCGAGGTGGTTGCGTGGACCTTCGGCTACGTCGAGGCCGGCTGGGAGACGGTGCTGGGGTGCCCCGAACCGACCGCGGTGTGCTGGGCCCTGCTGCGGGGCGCCGTCTCGCAGCGCACCGAGGGTAGCCGTCCTGCAGCGGACTGGCTGCACGAGGTGCTTCCAGCGATTGCTGCCGACGTGGTTCTCCTGCGCTACCGGCTGGGGCTCGATCTTCCAGTTGCTGCCCGGCTGATGGGGGTCAGCGAAGGGGTCGTGGAAGTGGAACTGCGTGCTGCACTTCGAATCCTCGCGCGCTCATGACACTCAATGTCGAGCCTCCACTTGCTCGTTGAACACCCGTCTGGCGAAGCGGGGTGGCGCGCGACCTGCGTAAATACGCCCCCGTCCGCCGGGGCGCGCTACTCGGTGCTTCGGCCACCCGCCCGGCGTCGTGGTGAATCCGTCTGCCCGCCCCTACGATTGGTCCCCAACTGCCCGGGGAGCACCCTGGGTTGATCCGGCCACGGAAGGGGCGCCGTGGGCACCGAGAGTGGGCGCGAGCATGCCATCAACACCTCCATCCCGAGCGCAGCGCGCATGTACGACTGGCTGCTCGGCGGCGAGCTGAATTTCGAAGCGGATCGGAAGGCCTGCCAAGACCTCCTAAAGATCGCTCCGAGCAGTCGCGAACTAGCCTTGAACAACCGGTGGTTCTTAGAGAGAGTCGTACGCTTCCTCGCGCACGAACGCGGGATCACCCAGTTCCTCGATCACGGATCGGGCCTGCCGACCAGGCCCAACGTGCACCAGGTGGCCCAGGAAGTATGCGCGGATGCGCGGGTCGCCTACATAGACATCGACCCGATCGTGATCGCGCACGGTCGCACTTCGCTGGACGTGAACAGCGGCACCAGGTTCATCGAAGCGAGCATGACCGACACCGAGCGGATCGTCGAGCAGGCCTCCAGAGGCGGGTTCATCGACTTCGCCCGGCCTGTGGCTGCCTTGTGGGTATCCGTGATCCACTGTCTGAAGGACGCGGAAGAACCCGAGGCGATGATCCGGCGCATGCAGCAGCACCTTGCTCCCGGAAGCTATCTGGTGATTTGCCAGCTGGTGAGCGACGACGAGCGGGTCCGGCGCGAGGCCACCGACCTGATGGACCGCGGCACGGGCGGCCACTGGGGGCGCGTGCGGGAGAAGCACGATGTTCGCCGCTACTTCAGCGGCCTGGCCGTCCTCCATCCCTACCTGGTGGACGTCACTGACTGGCGGCCGAACTCCGATCTGCGCAGGCCGCAGGCGACACACGAGTGGGTCGAGTTCGGCGGAGTCGCCCGTATCCCATGAGGCAGAGAAGGCCCGTCAGCGGAGGAACCGCTGCCGGGCCGTCTTCAGTATCTCCAGGCTCTCGTCACGGTCGGCGGCCTGCCCAAGGAGCATCGTCAGGGTAGTGCTGTGACGGTCGAACGACGGCGCGCCCTTCTCGTCCGGCTCGATGCCCTTGACGAAGTACTTGCCGGTGTCGCCGACCTCCAGGTAGATCACGGAGGGCAGGCCGGTGGTCTCCCTGCCGAAGTCGAGAAGCGTCATGGAGCACACTCCCGACAGGACCTGCCTGCCGTCCAGGGGGACGATGCGGATCTGGATCGCCGGCTCGCCAGCGACGTCGATCAGGTAGTCGATCTGCTCGACCATGGTGTCCCGGCTGCCGATGCGACGGAGCAGCATGCTCTCGTCGAAGAGGAAGATGCACTCCGGAGGGTCGGGGAGGACCTTGACCTGTCGGTAGAGGCGCAGTTTCACCCGCTCCTCGACTTCCTCGGCGCCGAGTGGCGGCTGGCTGCTGGCCATGACCGCCCGCATGTAGGCCTCGGTCTGTAGCAGTCCGGAGATGAGGTCTGCCTCGTACGTCCACAGCCTGACGGCCGCGGGCTCCAGGCCGACCAGTTGTTCCATGAAGGGAGGGGCGACGAGACCCGCCTGCTGCCACGCCGGCGGGTTGTTGGCCTGCTTGGCGAGCGTCACCAGCCAGGCCTTCTGCGCAGGGGGCAGGCCGTAGAAGTCGGCGAGGATTTCCGCATCCCGGGCTTGTGCGCTCGCGGTTCCGAGTTCGATCTTGCAAAGCTTCGAGGGCGACATGTTGCTGCCGGCGGCGACGACGGACTGCTTCATCTTGCGGCTCAGCCGCAGTGATCGGAGCGCGGCTCGGAAGAGTACGGCCGCCGCTGTGGGGTTCTTCTCCGGGTTGGCGTCCGGGCGGCCTGCCGGGACACCATCCTCAAATGCCTCGGAAGCGTCAAAAACGGACACGCGGGCCCCAGTGTGAGAGAGACCGGATGGTAAACGGTCTCATGGTCTCACAAATTCGGGTCCGCGCGTCCGCCGCTTGTATTCCCGCAGGGATTCTAGCTGGTGACCATGTGGTCGTATTCGCCTGCCTTGACACCTACCAGGTGCGCGGCCCACTCGGCCTTCGTGAACAACAGTGCGGGACCATCCTTGTCGCGCGAGTTCCGAATGGCCACCTCCCCCTGAGCGGGTGCGACCTCCACGCACTGGCCGTTCGGGGAGCTTGCACTGCTCTTGACCCAGACCGCGTCGATCGACCCGGCCGGCATCCCGTTCCAGTGTTCCGCCACAGCGATCATCCCCTCTCGTGTTCGAAATTCTGGATGCCCCGAAAAATATGACCGGACACGCAGTCGTGCAGGTGGCCGAGTCGGGAAATTTCTTGAGGAAATTTCCTCGGGGTCGAGAATGAAGAGTAGTCCTCGATATTCGAACGGAGGGCCCGCCAAATGGGTGACGAAAATATTGTGCTGATATCACTGCTACCAGGGTGTCATGGAGGTGCGAGGGCTTGGCGCCCTTCCCCTTGACCCTGGACATCCTGAACCGGAGGGGCGGGCTGACGCCGTTGCGCCCGGCCGGGGGGCCGGCAAGCGCGAGCGCGGGCAGCGAGCTCGGCCGATGGAAGGGTGGACGTGCTCGTGGCGACGGCGGTTCGTGGCCCGGTTCTTCGACCCGGGCGATCGCTGAGCCTGGGTGATGACCCGTACCTCGACGGCCGGGGCTGCGGCGGCGGGCGGAAGCACGGTGGAGCTCACCGACTCGCCGCGACGGATGCAGGGGAGCGGCTGCCTCGGCGTCGGCCAGGAGCAAGGCTCCGGGAGCGGCCGGACGGAGGTCGGTCCGCTTCCGTTGACGTGACGTCAGTCACGCATGACGATCCCACCTCCTTGGCGTCCGTCAACGGGGAAGGAAGGCAAGCAAGGGCCCGCTCGCCGGGCTCGGCGCGGCGCTGCGGGAAACGCGCTCGGTGGGCGGATCAGCAGGGTCACTCTTTGGTGGATCATGGGTGGTGGTGCGGGGGCGTGCCACGAAGGACCTGTGCCCATGCCCCGCCCCACCCGGGCCCAGCGCGCCGCGATTGCCCAGCGGCGGGCCGACGCCGTCGAACTGCGTCTCGCTGGCGCTGACCCGCTGACCGTCGGCCGCAAGCTCGCCGCGGACCCGGCTGTCAACTCGGACCGGATCGCCTACCCGTTCGGGTACGGCCACGAGCTGTACTTCAAGCGGCGGCCCGGTCCGGACGACGAGACGCTGGTGCGCTCGGTCAACCGCGACGTCACCGAGGCCCTCGACCACCGGCTCGCCGCCGCGCAGGCCGATGTCGAGGCGCTGCGCGCACTGGAGGACGCCCGCCTCGACCGGCTTTACCTCGTTGCCTACCGGCGCGCGGTACGCGACGGAGAACTCCAGGCGATCGACCGGGCGCTGCGGATCATGGAGCGCCGGGCCCGGCTCCTCGGCCTGGATCAGCCGGCGCGCACTGAGATCACCGGGCACGACGGCGGGCCGATCGAGGTTGCGGCTGACGCGACCAGCGACGAGCTGACCGCGCTGATCGCCCTGACCGACCCGGCCGCCGCCCGGGACGAGGAGTGAGCCGGACCGACGACCTGGTCGAGCAGTACCGGGTCCTGCCCGCCAAAAGGCGCCGGGCCATCGCCGCGCAGGCCTCACCGGCGTTGCGCACCCGGCTCGCGGCGGTGGAACGCGACATCGCGCTGCGCCACTCGCCGGGCTCGCTCGCCGCAGTCCTGACCGAGGGCCGGGAGATGCAGGCCCGGCACCTGGACCTGATCGACGATGCCTTCCGGCGCATCGTCGCAGGAGAAACGATTCGCCTTTTGCTGACGATGCCGCCGCGGCACGGCAAGAGCCGGCGGGCCGCCAGGTGGGCGCCGCTGTGGTACCTGCTCCAGCGCCCGGACCACCGGGTCATGATCGCGTCGTACTCGGCCGACCTTGCGGACGACCACGGCAGGTGGATCAGGGACGCTATCACCACCTGGGGCGAGCAGCTCGGCGTCACCCTGCACCCGGGCAGCAAGGCCGCGAACCGGTTCGACATCGCGGGCCGGGAGGGCGGCCTGTTCGCGGCCGGTGTGGGCGGCGGCCTGACCGGCAAAGGTGCGAACCTGGCGATCATCGACGACCCGATCAAGGACGCCGCAGACGCCCAATCGCCCACGATGCGACGACGGTTGTGGGAGTGGTGGCAGGCCGTTCTGCTGACCCGCGTCGAACCGGGCGGCAGCGTGATCGTCATCCAAACCCGCTGGGACGAGGATGATCTCGCGGGGCGGATTCTCGCCGGTGAGACGGCGTCCGACTGGACGATCATCGACCTGCCGGCCATCGCGGACAGCCCCGACGACGCGCTCGGCCGGAAGGCCGGCGAACCGCTGTGGCCCGCCCGGTACGGGAAGAAGGCGCTCGCCGGGATCCGTCGTGCCGTCGGCGAGCGGGTGTGGGCGAGCCTGTTCCAGCAGAGGCCCCGCCCTGTCGAAGGTGGGGTGTGGCGGCGGGCGTGGATCGACACCGCCCGGATCACGGCCGTCGAGTTCTCCGGTGTCGAACTGGCCCGGGTGGTCGTCGTCGTCGACCCGTCCGGCGGCGAGAGCTCCGTCAACGACGAGACCGGAATCGTCGGCCTCGGCCTCGATTACCAGGACCACCTGTACGTCGTCGCGGACGAGTCCGGCACCCTCGGCGCGAACGATTGGGGCCTCACCGCCTGCCGGCTCGCGCTGCGGCTGCGCGCCGACGCGATCGTGGTCGAGGCGAACTACGGTGGCAACATGGCCGCCCAGATCGTCTCGCAGGCGTGGGACCAGCTCGCCCGCGAAGGGGAGACTCGCGGTCAGCTGATGCCGTTGATCGTCGAGGTCAACGCCAAGGTCGGCAAGAGGTTGCGCGCCGAGCCGGTGGCGCAGCTGTATGAGCAGGGCCGAGTGCACCACGTGGGGTACTACCCGGAGCTGGAAGGCCAGATGGTGACCTGGGTCGCCGGGATGGACAGCCCCGACCGAATGGATGCCGCCGTGCACGGGATGACCGAGCTGGCCGGTGCCGGGCAACTCGACGTGCTCGTGCAGGCGATGGACGACAACCGGCTGGGCGGCCGCCGGTGATCGCATACGGCCAGGCTCCGCCTGCCGGGGCTGCCGGCGCGGCGGAAGGCTGTCGACGTAACTCCGACGGGATCCCGAGCTGCTGTTTGAGATCTGCCCTGTTCCGCTCGTCAGTCATGGATCGCTTCAGTTCAGCCGATGTACCGGCTTCTCTTGGTCGCGAGACGTGCCCTCGATCTTTCCCGACCAGAGAGGGTTCCGCGTCATTCGGCTGTATGGGCCGGGAGGGCAGATCCTTGGCTCTCTTACAGCCAATGAGGCCGTGGAGCTCGTGGTCTCGCACCTTCCTGCGGACTGCGGTCCCGCCATTGACGGAACACCCGATGTCGTCGAACCGCTCAGCTGAGTCAGACAACTTATCGGGATGCGGGGCCTACGAGCGGGCGCTGGCCTGGGCGGGTGGGTGAGGCGGCAGTCCGTGGGCGCGAGGACGCGGGGAGGCTCGCGGCCTGGTGGACCGGGGGGTCGACCGCATTGGCGAGAACGACCGGGCTACCGGCGCCTGGGTGGACGGTGCGGCCCGGCTCGCACGCGCCGCCCAGGTCGACGCCGTGGTGAAGCGCGAGGGCCAGATGATCCCCGGTGGTAACCGGACCGAGGTGATGGTCTTGCATCCCGGCATCGCGCCGGCCCAGACGAACCGCGCGAGCGCGGCCACAATGCCCGCGACGCCGTGGGCGCTCGCTGGGGCACTCATGTGTGAGGCGCGGCATCCGCTGCTTCGTCAGTCACGGACGACAGCACGGCAGACATTAACTCGTTACGAAAGTCTGCGAATTACGGGCGAGTGCTTGGGTTGGCGCCAGGGCATCATGAAGGCGGACGCTAATCGACCTGCGCGTAGAGGTGGCTATGCGGAGCAGCCGAGCAGCACTTCAGCGACTAAGTGGACTCTTGCTCATCTTGAGCTGGGTCGCTTTTGCCCTCGTAGCCGTATTCATCGCGGTGATCATCGTCTTCGCCTTCGTCCGCGGGCCTGCTCCCGGCCATTCGAACAATCCAGTTAGGTACGACCCGCCCGTCTACCAGCCTCCTCAGCCTCCTCCTCCGGCTCCCTACCCGGGGTGGCCGGGTCTACCTCCTGGGATCCCCAGATAGCACACCAGACGGGTCTGTGAGACCGTGTTTGAGATCTCAAGCAAGCCACTGGCCTACTGAATAAAGTCCTGCCAGAAGGGGACGTTCGGTCGCGGGTTCCAGGTCTCGGGGTGCTCGTACCCCTCTTCGAACTCGGCGCTGATGTACTCGGCAAGGTCTTCGCCGTAGTAGATGATGTCCGTGCCCCAGATCGAGAGGACTGGGTGCCCGTAGGTTCCGCTGCCTGCGGGAAGGAACCGGTGGGCGTACAGCGGCACCAGTTGGGGCACCGCTGTCAGGTGCGTCTGTGCTGCAGCCTGGGCGTCTTCTGGTTCAGCTGGGCGTTTGCCCCACGATGTGTGCCAGTAGCCGTGCTCCACGGCCTGCAGTACTCCCTCGATCGGCCATGCGAGGTGGGACCGGAGTTCGTCGGGGTTGCCGTTGCGCCAGTCGGGCCAGGGCTTGTCCCAGGTGGCGCCTTCTTCGGGTGGCGAACAGACGGGCAGGCCGGCCGCCAGAAAGGCGCGGTGGTCATCGGAGAACTGGATGTCGTACTCCGACTCGATGCGCTCGAACTCGGCCTCGCTGAGGCCGGGTTCCATGGTGCAGCAGTCGGCCTGCCACAGGCGGCGGGCGGCTTCGGCCCCGAGACGGGCTCCCTCGATGTCGATCACGGCGGAACAGTAGCCCTTGCCGGAACGGACGATCAGCTGGGGGTAATCGGACTGCAGTGGACAAGCAGGCGCGGACCGGGGCGGGTTGCCGCCCGGCCTCGGTGAGTCGGCGGACCATGATGCCGATCATCGCCCAGCGGATCATGGTCTCGGAGTGGGCCGGGCTGGTCTCGTAGTCCCGGGCGAGGCGGCGGTGGGCGGTGAGCCAGGGGAAGGTGCGCTCTACCGCCCACCGCTTGGGCTGGACCTGGAATCCGCGCTGGTCGGGTTCCTTGTGGACGATCTCCAGGTCGCGGCCGAGGATCGTGGCCGCCCAGTCGACCAGGCGGCCGGCGACGCCCGGTCGGCCCAGACCTTCCGGATGCTGGGGTGGTCGAGCCTGGTCCACAGCAGAGGCCGTTTCGCGCCGTCGCGGTCCTGGATGCTCGCCGCGACGACGTGGACGGCGAGTAGCAGGCCGAGGGTGTCGGTGACGATGAACCTCTTGCGGCCTTTGATCTTCTTGCCGGCGTCGAAGCCCCGGGTGGCAGCGGGCACAGTGTCGGCGGTGCGGACGGACTGCGAGTCGATCAGCCCGGCGCTCGGTTCCGCGTCACGGCCGTTGGCTTCACGCACCTTGCCGCGCAGGGCGTCGTGGATGCGTTCTACGGTGCCGTCGTCGTGCCACCAGGTGAAGTACCAGTACACGGTCGGCCAGGGCGGGAAGTCCTTCGGCAGCTGCCGCCAGGCGCACCCGGTCCGCACCACGTAGAAGATCGCGTCCACGATCCGCCGCCGCGGATGCTTCTCCCGCCGACCCCCCTTCGGCCCCACCCTCGCCGGCGGGAGCAACGGCTCCACCAGCGCCCACTGCTCGTCCGTCAGGTCCGACGGATACCCACCCCCAACATCGCTCACAGTGAGCTCAACGAACGCCTCAGCAGCGGGAAGATCTCAAACGCGGTCTGAGGGCGTTTGATCTCGCGGGTTCCGTGATGTCCGGTTCAGGTGCCTCGCCAAGTTGGCGTTGATTCGTTGGTGAGGCGGCGGGTCATGTTGTCGATCACCGTGAGGTGAATCTCCGCTTCGGAGCGGGCGGGTAGGGCTTCGGAGTCGCGGACCGGGCGGCGGTGGTTCCTAGCCTCCGGCGGGCTAGGCTGATCTGCGGCGTGGGGTCTGGTTGCCTGGGAGGGCAGCATTCGTGGGCCTGCGTGAGTTGATCATCGACGTGTGGTCGTGGCTGGACTACAAGCCGGTCATGGCCACCGCTCCGCGCCGCGGGGTCGGGCCGTTCGGCGAGCTGGCCTCCGGCTGGATACCACCCGAGGACCTGCGTCGACTCCAGACGTACAAGATCCTTGCGGCCTACGACCACAACCAGGCCGGGCAGCTGGCGGCGGCGGCCGGGGACGAGAAGGCCCTCGACCGGCGGGAGCTGGGTGACCCGGCGAAGGTGGTCGCGGCTGCGCTCGGTTATCTGCTGGGGCCGTCGCAGTCCATCGTCGTGCCGGGCGCCGAAGGCGATGGCGACGGCGTGCAGTCGACGCCGCAGGCCGTGCTCGCCCGCGAGGTGCAGGACCGGCTGCGGGAGTGGGCGCGGCGGGAGCTGCTGCCGATGCGGATGCAGCAGTGCGAGCGGTCCGCGGTGCGTTACGGCGACGGTGTTTACACTCTGGCTTGGGACGCGGTGGCAGGGCGGCCGCAGCTGCGCACGATGGACCCGGGCTGGTTCTTTCCGGTGTGGACCGACGAGGAGGCCGACGGCGGCCAGTTCCCCACCACGGTGCACTTCGCGTGGGAGCTGCCCGAGGATCCGACCACCGGCCAGAAGGCGCGGATCCGCCGGATCACCTACGAGTTGGGGCCGATTGCCGGCGCTACCCGCTCGGTGGTCCCCGAGAAGGGCGGGCCGCACCGGGAGTGGCTGACGAGCCAGGGCGGGCAGACCTTTCTGCTACCCGGGGACCGAGCGGACGGCGCCGACGGGACGGTGTTCCGCACCTACCCGTGGGCGCCGGACCGGGCGTCGACCGTGACGTGCTACCTGACCGACGCCGAGTGGCTCCTCGAAGACCTCAAGGCGAGGCACACCGTCTACAACTTGCCCGCCGACAAGGCCCGGTACCGGGTGCGCGGGGATGGCGAAGTCCTCCAGGCACTGGATCTACAAATCGACTTTGTACCGGTCGTGCACGTCACGAACTCCATCGTCGAGGTCGGGGAGCACTGGGGGCAGCCGGTGACCTCCCGGGTGATGCAGGCTCTCGACGACCTCTCCGCGACGGACACGGACTCCTCGGCGACCTCCGGTACGACCGGGACCCCGATCGTCGCGCTGTCGGGTGTGCGGCTGCCGAAGGGCCACCGCACCGGCGCTCCGCTGCCGCTGAAGGTCGAGGCGGGCACCGTGTGGTCGCTGGGCGAGGGCGGCTCGATGAGCGCCCTCGACACGTCCCCGCAGCTGCGGGAGCTGCGGGAGCGCACCAACCACCTCCTTGACCGAGTTGCCGCGAACTCCCGGCTGACCGCCGCTGGCCTCGGCCTGGTGAAGCCGTCGGAGGTGCCGTCGGGCTACGCCCTGGCCCTGTCGCTGGGCCCGCTGGGCGCCCTGGTGGGGGAGATGCGCCTCGCCCGCGCCCACAAGTACCAGCTGCTGCTGAAGATGGCCGCGCGGCTCTTCCAGGCCGGTCAGGTCGGCTGGCCCACCGGGGAGCTGCCGGCCGCCCAGATCGTGTGGGGCCCGCACCTACCCACCGACAAGGCAGAGGCCCTGGACCTCGCGGTCAAGGGCTACGAGGCCGGGCTGTTCAGCCTGGAGACCTGCGTGCGAATGCTGTCCGACGCCGGGTTCCCGATCACCGACATCGCCGACGAGGTCCGCCGCATCCAGGCCCGAGCCTTCGACGCTGCTGCCCGCCTGGCCGATGCCACCGGTGACATCGGGGCCGTCCGCGACTTCCTCGGCTTGCCCGCCGAAGGCCCCGCGGTGCCCGCTGCGCCCATCGGAAGGGGCCCTGGGCACAAGATCCCCCAGGAGGCGGCCTGAACGCTCCTGAGGGGTTGTCCGGGCCCCCTGCGGCGTCAGCCGTGGGGGGTTGGGGGGTAGGAGGGAGGGAGGTAAGGAGAAAGGAAGGAAGGGGTTCCCCGGGGGGAACCCAGCGGGTTTCCCTCAGGGAACCTGTTGGGTTGCCGTGGGGGAACCCAATGGGCCGCTGGTGCATGGGTTCCCGTGGGGGAACCCGCAGTGGCGGGGGTGGGGCTGGCTGTTCTCTGATATAACTTGGTTGTATAACCTCGTTATGTTGATCATGGGGAGTGTCGATGAACCATCGCGAGACCAGCGGTGACGGCGAGCAGATCGACCGGGAAGAGCGCAGCCGCAGGGCCCGGGCGATCATCAATGACCCCGAGACCGCGCGGATGATGACACGCGCGCATCTCGCAGGACTGACGATGAAGATGGCCGACGGCGAGAGGGCCAGGCGGGAACGAGGTCGGGTCATCCGGTCGACCTATGCCGAAGGCGGATGGACACAGGAGGAGCTCGCCGATGCTGCCGAGATCAGCCAGGCCGCCGTTTCAAAGATCATCAGTGCCGACGGCAGGGAGTTCGAGGAACCTCAGGGGGTCGGCACGGCCTGACCCGGGCACTGGCCCGCCGTCTACCGCCGGGGTCGGAAACGCACCTGGTTAGACTGAACACCGGCGCGGGGGCGCTCTGCCGGAGGAACCCGATGACTGCACCCCTGTCCCAGGCGACCCCGCCCGCCGGAGACCCAGCCGTAGTGCAGCCCCCAGCTGGCACTGACCCGGGTAGCACGCTCATCACCCAGGACATCCTGTCGAAGCTCCTTGCCCGGGAGAAGTCCCAGGGCGAACGTGCCGCTCTGCGAAAGCTCGTCACCGACCTCGGCTTCCCGGACATCGCCGGACTCCAGACGTGGGTCGAGGCGCAGCGCGCCGCCGAGCAGGCGGCCCTCGGGGAGGTCGAGCGCCGTGAGCAGGCCGCCGCGCAGCGGGAACAGGCGGCCCTTCAGCGCGAGCAGCAGGCCCTCGACCGACTCCACCAGGCCGTACGGCACTCCGCCCTGAGCCGCTTGGGCGCGACCGGCCAGAACCTCGACGATGCGATCCGTCTCCTCGACGTTGCCGCCGACGCCGACGAGCACGCCGTCGCCGACGCGGCGAAGCTGCTGGCCGACCGCCGCCCGGAGCTGTTCGGCCCAGCCTCACCCACCACCGCTCCGCCCGCGCCGACCGGGTCGCCCGCCGGCGGGCCGCCGCCGCGCGGCCAGGCCCCCGCAGCCAGCTCCTTCGGCCTGGACATGGCCAAGCGCCGCGGCTACCTCACGGCCTGACGAATCGGCCGCACCCCCTCGTCTGACCCGGCAGTGAACCGGGACCAGGGGACCACGCCCCGCACCACCGACGTGGACGGCACCACCAGCAGGTGAGTGCGTGACCGCCAGTTCCCGCGAAGGCGATCACCTCCCTTGACCACCCAGCCGATCACCACCTCGGCGACGTACACCGCCGGACGCCCCTGGCTCGCGTCCACCCACGGCACCGACCAGACCGAGACGGTCACCGTCGACGCGTCCAAGCTCGTCGCCACCACCCACTACGTTGCGTCCACCGACTCCACCCAGCCCTACAGCCGCCTGCAGTCCGGCCTGCCCCTCGGCAAGATCACCGCGTCCGGCCTGTACGGGCCGTACGACCCGGCCGCCACCGACGGCCGCCAGGTCCTGGCCGGCCTGGTCTTCGACGAGGCCCTGTTCGCGCCGGGCCAAACGCGGATCCCGTGCGCCCTGCTGTGGCACGGCGTTGCCCGCGCCTCCAAGATCCCCGGCGGGATCGACACCACCAAGATCACGGCGGCGCCTGGCGGCGCCCTGATCCGGTTCGTGTAGGGGGCCTGAGCGATGACGATTCAGGACCTCGTCAAGGGTGTGTCCGCGGCCGACCTCACCACCTTCGCCCGCGCCATCCCCTCCCCGTCCGACTTCCTGCTGACCAGCGTGGTCTTCCCGACCTTGGTCACCAACGAGGTCAAGTGGCGGATCAAGAGCAACGGCCGCCGGGTCAACACCGCCAAGTACCGCGCCTACGACTCCAGCGTGGCCTTCGCCGACCGCACCGCGTGGGAGACCACGCGCGAAGGACTGCTTCCCGCCCTGGGCCAGAAGTTGACCGTGGGTGAGCAGCAGCAGATCCTCCTGGAGCAGTCCCACGGCGCCGACCAGGACCGGCTGCTGGAGCTGCTGTTCGACGACGCCGAACGGCACATCGAGGCGATCCGCTCCCGGCTCGAACTCGCCGCCGGCGACGTGCTGACCGACGGCAAGTTCACCCTCGACAACGAAGCCGGTCTCACCATCGAGATCGACTTCGGCGTGCCCGCCGGCAACATGCCAGTGGCGCCGAAGCCCTGGAGCGACCCGGCTTCGGACCCGCTCGCCGACGAACTCGGCTGGCTGTCCTACCTGGACGATCTCGGCGCGCCTGAGCCGGAGATGGTCCTCACCTCCAAGAAGGTGTTCTCCCAGCTCGCCCGCAACAACGCCTACCGGGCCGCGTACTACCGCAGCGTCAACCCGTCCAGCACGCCGACCCGCACCCTGACCGTGTCCGAGGTCAACGCGGTGCGCAACGACTACGGCCTGCCGCCGGTCACCCTCTACAAGGCGCAGGTCAACGTCGACGGGACCGCCACCAAGGTGCTGCCCGACGACCGGTGGATCATGCTGCCGCCGGACCGCGCGAAGTGGGGCCAGACCCTCTACGGCGTCACCGCTGAGGCCCTGGTCCTCGCGCGCGGAACGAACCCCGAGATCGTCCGTGAGGATGCGCCGGGCATCATCCTCACCCGCGGCGTCACCGACGACCCGGTCTCCATCTGGACCAAGGGGGCGGCCGTCGCGATGCCGGTCCTCCACACCCCGGACTGCCACGTCGTGGCCAAGGTCCTGTGATGCGGCCTCTCGCCTACGCGGTCCACCTCCAACACCCCGGCACCGGAGAACACGTCGTCCGGCTACCCGGCCACATCCCGCCCCCGGAACTGGCCAAGCTCATCACCAACCCGGACGCCTGGCATCCCTCCGATCACCCGGACGACCAGCACGCCCCGGGCCCGGAGGCCGACGGCAGCCAGCCGCCGGCCAGAACCCCGCGGACCCGCAAGGCCCGCACCGACACCGACTAGCCACCACCTCACCGACAGGACCGGCACCCCCGCCACGCGCCCGGGTGCCGGTCCCGCCACACCCGACGATCGGACCCCCACCGTGGACCCCGCCGTCCTCGCCTGGCTGCACGCCCAACTCGGCACCACCAACACCGACGACCTCACCGCCCGGTACAACCGCCTCGGCAGCGCCCGCGTCGTCGCCGCCGAGGTCCTGGCCGAACGCCGAGCCGCGCTGCTCGCCGACCCGCTACGCCTCGTCGTGGACGGCGTCGTCACCGTCGACCGCACCGCGAACCTCACCGGCATCGAACGCCAACTCGCGCAGCTCCAGAACGTCCTGGGCCCGGACGAGACCGCGCCCGGAGAGGACGCCGCAGCGCACCTCGACACCGCCACCCTCGTGCCCGCACGCCGCACCCGGTGAACCACGCCGACCCGAACGCCGACGGCCCCGAGCACGAGGACGAGGACGGCGTTTCCGCCGAACTCGCGGCCGCCTGGGAGTACCTGGCCGGCGCCCAGGCCGCCGTCCTCGCCGCGTTCTCCCGGGGCCGCCGCACCGCCCAACTGGCCGCCGTGATTGCCGACTTCGCCGACGCGGTCCGCATATTCCACCACACGGTGGACCGGGTGATCCGCGACTACGCGCACCACGAGGTCCCCCGGCTCTACGAACAGGCCGCCCGGGACGCCGCCGTGAGCCTCGGCCGCACTTTAGCCTGGACCCCGGCCCACCAAGGCGCCGTGGGGGAGCTAACCGCCGACACCTACGGCGAACTGCTGCACCGCTCGCAGGAGGCCGTCCGGACGGCGGGTGCCTTCTACCGGTCGGCCCGGGCCGCCGCCCGCCACGACCTGCCGCTCCTCGCCGTCGACCGCGCCGGGTCTTCGGCCGCGGCCCGGACCCTCGCCGAACGGCTCGCTGCGGCCTACCGCCTCGACCACGTCGTCTACCGCAACGGCGCCCGCATGCCCGTGCGGGCCTGGGCCGAAGCCGCCGTCCTCGCCCGTTCCGCCGTTGCCTATAACGCCGGCACCCTCAACGCCGCCCGTGAGTACGGCATCCAGCACGTCCACGTCCTCGACGGGTACGACTGCGGCTGGACCAGCCACGCCGACCCGGACAAGGCCACGCAGACCCCGCGAGCAGTCGAGGACGCCGCCGAGTGGCCGATCTCCCACCCCCGGTGCAGCCGCCGATTCGGGCTCACAGCCGAGCAGTGACACGCGGCGCTCACGGCTGGCCGTGGGCGCCATGGTTGCGCTGCGCAGCCGTACCCCGCAGGCGGCGACGGTCTTCCGCGCGCACCTCGACCGGGTCGCTCGCCGGGCCCTGCCCGATCTGCGCAACCCCAGCACGACGCACGACCTGCACCTCCTACCCGAGTACCACCGCCTTGTCGCCTCCGGGGAGAAGACCGTCGAAGTCCGTACCGCCAGCCCCACCAAGGCCACGATCAGGGCCGGCGACCGCATCACCTTCCGTACCGACGACGCCAGCCCGGTTACCTGCGCCGTCGTCCGCGTTGACCGCTACCCGAGCTTCGCCGCCCTCCTCGACCACGAAGATCCCATCGCGATCAACCCGACCACCGACCGTAACGGCATCCTCGCGGTCCTGCTGGGTATCTACTCGGCGGAGAAGGAACAGCGCGGTGTGCTCGCCATCGAGATCGCACGGCAGGCTTTCGACTGCTCGGCCTGGTAGCGCATCACGCAGTGATGACCAGCTGTCGGATCAGAGGATGTTCCAGCGGAGCTCGTCGTCGCTGGAGCGTAGACCTTGTATCCGGCGACACACCTCGGCGAGCGTCGCGCTGCCGACGGACGCCCGTTTGGCGTTGGTCGTGATCATTCGCAGCTCGCGGAGTCCGGATAGTGCGGAGTAGCCCTGCCACGATGTCACATCGAATCCGTAGGCGTCGGCGAAGTCGCGGTAGTGGGAGCGGCCGTAGCCGAATCGGCGGCAGTGGATCTCGACTGTGACCAGATCGAGTTCGGGCTGCCCGAAGCAGGCGGTGTCCCAGTCGCACAGGACCGCAGCGTCTCCGCAGTGCAGGGCGTTCCGGTGCTGGGGGTCGCCCTGCAATAGCCCAGCCGGCAGGACGTACTCCACCTGGGCGAGGTCCGCTTCCAGTTCGTCCAACCTGTCCGCCAGGAAGACGAGATACTCCGGCGGCAGCGCGCTGATCGCCGCGATCGACTGCCTGATGGCCGCGGCGGTGTCGACGGGGCGGACATCGAAGGAAGGCATCGGAAGTCCGTGAAGGAGACGCAGTGGAGCGGCAAGGTGCGCGGCCGGAACTGTTCGGTGCTGGGGGAGGTGCTGCCAGAACGTCACGGCATGACCGGAGACAACGACCGGCTGCGGAACCCGCAGCAATTCGACGGTCGGGAAGTTCATACTGGTAAGCCACCGAACGAGCTGGACCGTGCGGCGGACGCTCTCCAAAGGTGTGCCCGCCCTCGCGATCTTGGCGACAGCCCCGGCGGCCGGCAGCAGGTAGACGGCGTTAGTGTGGCCGCGCAGCATCTCGGCGCCGGTCGGGTCAAGCCCGGCCTGGTCGCATGCGGCGTTGAGGACCGTGACAACTTCGGATTCGGCGAAGCCGCCGATTCGGACAATCGGAGCACTCATGCCTGCCAGGCTGCCGGGCAGAGCAACTGTCTGTCACGTCCGGCCGAGTGGGAGAGCAAGAAGTTCGCCGAGTTCTCGGGCCGCACGGGGCCGCACCGCGCTTGGCGTTATCTTGATGATGTCTGCCGCACGGGCGCCCAGGATCTGAGTGCGGTGGTCCTCAGGCACTGCCAAGTAGGTGTCCCTCGCCAGCTGGCAGGCCTCGGATACGCTTCGCCGGCGAACAAGACACATGGCCTGCTCCAGACGCAGCAGCGCCGGGTCGATGCCAGTGTGGTCGGGGTACAGGCTCAGCGCCTCCTCCTGAGCCCGGCCGGCGTGCACCGTGTCTCCGAGCGCGGTGTAGGCGCCGGACAGGTACAGCTGGAGCCGGCGGTAGGGAAATGCCCAGGCGTCGTCTTCAGGGGCCGTTTGCTGGGCGCGCTCGAACATTGCGCGGGCCTGCGCGATGGCAGCGCGGGCACCTTCGGCATCGCCCCGGCGTGCTCTGACTCGCGCATCGGCTGCAGCAGCGAACGCCCCCGTTGCAGACGGCCGCCCACGGTTGAGGAGTACGGCCTCATGAGTCAGTGCTGCCGCTTCGGTAAGCGGTCCGTAATAGAAGGGCAGCATCGCGGCTTGCACTCTCACCCTTGTGCGCAGTTCGCGGTTGCCGCTGTCATCCGCTGCCGACTTCGCGGTTCCATACCAATCCTGGGCCTGCTCCCGCCGGCCCAGCTTCATCAGTGCGTCTGCGGTCAAAGTGGACAGCACGGCGATCATCTCGGACAGGCGGACCTGAACGAGCGCCGGTTGACGCTCCTCGGAGTACTGCCGGACCTCGTCCAGGGCGGCCAGCAACCGGGCCAGCATCGTCATGGGGGGATCGAAGACATAGTCCCGTCTCAGGGCGAAGAGTTTTCCGTCCAGCGACTCCAGTTCACCGGTGGTGAGCGTTGTGCTGGCCAGAGTGCGTTCGATGGCGCGCCGGTGGGAACGGGCCGCAGCATCGAGCGGATCACCAGCGTCAAGGGGCGAAGACGTGACTGGACGCCTGGGCGCCAGAAGGCCGGGCGGAGTGGGAGGGGTAAATGGGGGCACCGACAGGTGTGCACCTGTCCGGTAGCCGCCGGTGAACCCAAGTCCTTCTGCGTCAGTCTGGTAGAGGCGGCACAGCAGGTCGATGGTCTGCGCGCGCGGCATCCGGGCGTTCCGCTCCCATGCGCCCAACTGCTCGGGATCCAAATTCGGGCGGTCGAGCGTCAGCCTGTCGCACAGGGCGACCAGCTCGTCGACGGCCTGCTTGCGCGTCCACCCACGGGCGAGCCGGTGACCGCGAAGGGGTGTCACCCCGCAGCAGTTAACGATCACGGCCACCGTCTCCTCGATCGTCCGGCCGGCCGCAGTGGCGGTGGCCCTAGTACGCGCTGCGCAGGACGGTCTGTGGCTCACAGTCCACCTCCTTTGTGACGACCAGGCTAGCCCCCACGATTTATTGACCGAGTGTCAGTGACAGCAAGTTGTTGCTGTTTCGACGCGCCGCCGCGTGCGCGCCAGCAATACCAACTCGCGCCAGCAACTTCTTCCGTTTGCCTCCCTGTCCTGCCGCAGCGAATCTCTGTGGAACGCGATGACCATCGCTCACCAACACCCTCGCCAACGGCCCGGGAATACCTGCCCATGCACAGCCGGAGGATCTGCCATGTACCGCCGTGTCTTACAGATCACGACACCGCTGAGAACCGCCTCGGCGGGTGCCATCCGCAACCTGCTCCTCGAACAGGTGAAAAGCCTTGACGGGGTCACCCTCGACGACGACCAGGCGTACGCCGTCCGCCTGTGCACCTCGGAGTTCATCGACAATGCGGTGAAGTTCAACGCCACGCATGCTAGCCGCGACGCCGAGCTGGCCATCGACGGCGACCTGGACCTTCGGCAGAGTCGGCTCCGGATCACCATTACCGACCCGCGCCTGACGGTGCCGGACATGGGCAGCCGGGCCGAGAACCTGACCGCACTCAGCGGCCGAGGGGTCACTGTTGTGATCGGCTACGCCGACGACGCTGGTTGGTACCAGCGCCGAGACGTTGCGGGTCGCCCCACGGGCTGGTCGGTCTGGTTTGACGTCATCGTGGCCCTGGAGTCGACGGTTTCAGGCGAGGTCACCGCCAATGCGGCGGAAGTGCCACTGGAAGCCGCTGCACCGCCCGCGATACCGCCCCTGCGCGCCGTGCCCCTGCTCGCCGACGGGGGCGTGGCCAGGTGGCGACGGCCCGGCCGGCGCCCCAAGGGACGCGCCGCCGCGTAGTCAGCGGCCCGCAGGTCCGGTGCGTGCCGGACCTGCGGGGCCCCTGGCCGCTGACGCCCTCTCCGGCCAGGAGTAGCCGGTCAACTCCCCTCGAACTCCCCTGACGAAAAGGCCATCACGATGGTCACCCGGGTCGCTGACCCGCCACGAGGACCTGGCCGTCGCGCTACGTCGCGTCCGGAGGTCTAAGGCTCGCAGCCGAATGCCCGGTCCGTACGACGCGGTCGTGAGCGGAACGTGCCTTCAATCCACGTCCGGCTGGTCCGGACGAGCCCACGACATTCACAACTCCCCTGTACAGAGGTTGAGATGAGCTCAACGACCGTCGTTACGGCCTGGCCCCTGAACCAGGTGATCTCGGGTATGCGCTGGCTCAGCCGACGCACCGGCGACCCGGCGGCGGCCTGGACGGCGTGGACAAAGGGGGAATGCGCGCCGATTCCCGTGGGGAGTGGCTTCGTCGTGGCGCGGCTCCCCAGCGACCTGGGCGCCGAGGCCGTCGCCGAACTGGCCGGCACCGTGCCGCAGCTGCTCGGCCCGGTCCTTGTCAGCCGCTCCGCCGTCGAGGTGTTCCTGCCGATCGCCCCAGCCGTGTGGCTGGGCCCCGGCACCGAGCTTGTCGACGGCCGCGACGTCTCGAAGCGGACGGTCAAGTGCCCGCCGGCGGACCGCGAGTGCGGCCAGCGGCGCTGGCTGTGTCCGCCGAGGGCACTGCCCGGCGCCGATCCGGTAATGACCGACCCCTACCGCCTGGCCATCGCCCTGGACCGGGCCCGAGCACGGAACTACCTGGGTGCCTGAAGACCCCCGTTGTCGACCGCTGGACAGCTCGCGGTCGGCAACGGGGAACCACCGCCACCCGCTCCGTGGACCGCCGCCAGCGGTGACCCGTCGTGGTCACACCGCATAGACGGGCGGGGCAGGGCGCCCCGCACGCCCACAGGGAAGGCCAGCCCCGCACCTCGGACCGTCAACCAACTACCGACACAGAGAACGAGATGACACCCACCACTGTCGTTCCCCAAAGCCACCTGCGTCAGGTGATCGAGGGCATGCGCTGGATTGCCGGACTCACCCGTGACCCGGAGGGCACCTGGCTGGCCTGGGCGCATGGTCACGCAGTCCCCGTCCCGCTCGGTACTGCCGCCGCGGTTGTACGAATACCGGAACCGCTGGGCCGAGCCGCCGTCGCCGTGCTGGTCGCGCACGATCCCGGGCTGGTCGGGCCGGTGATCGTCGACGAGTGGGCCGGCGTCGTCGACGTCTTCGTGCCCGGGGACCCGCCGATTCGGCAGGGGGCCGACGTCGAGGTGATCGGCCGGTGCCAGGACCCGCCACCGGTGGTCATGTGCCCGTCGCCCGGCAGGCGCGCGGTCGGGCGCAGGTGGTTGCGTCCGCCGAGGTCGCTGCCGGGCCACTGCGCGGTGCTCACCGACCCGCACCGTCTTGCCGAGGCCCTGGCTCTCTCCCTCAGCCCGCTCGCCTCGGCCGGGTGACAGACCCGGCCCTGTGAACCTTCCGCTGCTGGCCGACCTCCGGTCGTGGCCGGCAGCGGGATGCCACCGCGCCCCGCTCGCGCCGCCTCGGGGCGGTCGACCCACCTCCCCCTTCTCACGCCGATATAGGAGAGCACCGGTGACAACCGACGGTCCCCGCTTCGAGGTCCTTCAGTTATGGGCCGCGCAGAAGTTGGACGGTGTGACGTTCGCGGACGGCGTGCCGCTGCTGCCGCTCGGAGTCGCGCTCGACCGGATCGCCGACGAGGTACCGCGCCTGGGCGGTCCGTACCTGGGTGATCCGTCGGTGGAGCGGCTCGCGGAGGTGCTGGAGGTCACCGCCTGCCGACTGCGCCGTACCGAAGGCGACGGACCGCGGCCGGTGCTGCTGACCATGCTGGCGGACGAACTCCACGAAGCCGATTCGGCGTTGCGGCAGGGCGAGCATCTGGCGGGGCTGGACCTGGTACGCCGCGTGTGCGTGACGGTCGTGTGCTTGGAGGAGATCGCCGCCCACACTACCGGGCCGGGCGCCGGACGAGCGCGCCTTTGCACCGTGGAGCACGTCCCGTTGATACCGGTGCCACGCTCACCCGCACCACAGACGGTCCCAGAACTGCCTTGGCGCGGCTCGGTGCTGGCCGACGCAGTCCTGGGCGGTCACCTGAGACACCTGCGCGAGTGCCAGGGCCTGGCCCGGGCCGATGTCACCGGGCGCCTTCCCACCGCCTTCCAGGACATCGACGTCGAAGCCCTGGAAGCGGGGCACAGCACGGTGCTGCGAGAGAATATGTTGGACGGGCACCTGCCCGCAGTCCTGCGTGCCTACGGGTTGGGGGCGCTCGCCGCAGCTGACTTCGAGCACTGCCTCACGGTCAACGCCCACAGCAGGCCCAGCTACTTCATGGACCGCGGCCCGGCCCGGGCACACCGCTACCAGCTCCTTGAAGAGCGGGCGTCGTCCGTGCTGCTGGTCGGAGCCCTGCTCATTCCTGCGGCCTTGCGGGTGCCCGCTTACGACCAGGCTGTCACGGAGAAGGAGGCGCCCCGGCTGCGGATCCCGGCCGGCGCGGCGGCCCGCCCCGGGTCGGCGCCAGAGCGAGGCTGCCAGCTGTGCCGGGCCTACCGCGCGGACCTGCTCACTCGCCCGCACGCGGTACTGGCCTGGCTGCGACACGTGACCGCCGCCCGCACCGAGGCCCTCGCGAGCCGCCTGCGGGCCCCGGACGCACCGCCCACGACGCTGCTCCTCGACGCGGATCTGCTCCACCGCCCCGACGACCACCCGCAGGTGCACGCAGACCAAATGCTCCACCTCGCCCACCTGGCCCGGACCACCGGCCTGCGGGTGCGCATCCTGACCCCGGACAGCGGGGTCGCCCTGACTTCGGACACCGCCGAACTCGCCTTCCGCGACAGCCGGACCCTGATCGCGGTGTGGGGCCTCTTCGACATCACCTACCAGCGTGGCGGCGACGACCTCCGCCCGCACGCCGCGCTGGAGCACGCCACGCTGCCCGAGGAGAGCATCCGGCTGCTGGAGCGCGCGGCAGCCGGAGAACTCCCCCGGGGTGCGCGGTGGTGACCCACAACGCGATCACCGGCACCGTGCACGGAGCCGCGGTACAAGCGCATACCGTGTTCGGCGGCATCACCCTGCACACCCCGCCCCCGCCCCCGGTCCCACGTCAACTCCCGCGCCGCCGACCCATGGTCGACCGGTGCGATCTCACCGCCGACCTCGCCGAAGTGCTGCGCCGCAACGACCCGCCGCCGGTCCTAATCACCGGCCCGGCCGGCATCGGCAAGACCACCCTCGCCCTCCACCTCCTCCACCAACACGGCCCCCTGCCCGGCGGACAACTGCACGTCGACCTCGGCGCCCACAGCACCACCAGTCCGGCCCACCCTGACGACGTCACCGCCCGCCACCTGCGCGCTCTCGGCATCAACCAGCCCCCAGCCGACCCTGAAGAAGCCCGGGCCCTGCTACGCACCCTCACCGCCTCCCGGCCGGTGGCGATGCTGCTGGACGACGCTGCCGACGAAGAGCAAGTGCGGGCGCTGCTGCCCGCCGACGGGTCGCTGGTCGTCATCACCGCCCGCCGCCCGCTGACCGGCCTGTTGGCCGACGGCGCCCGCCACCAAGTGCTCGGCCCGCTGCCACCCGACGCCGCCCGTCGGCTCCTCGCGGACACCGCCGGAAAAGCGGCCGAGGCGTGCGACCTCGCGGCCGTCGCAGAGGGCTGCCGCGGCGTGCCGCTCGCACTCGCCCTCGCCGGAGCCGACCTGGCCGCCGGACACCTCCGCCCCCTCCAAACCACCCCGTCGGCAGCACCGTTGGAGACCGCCGTGACCGCAGCCGTCGCCCAGACCTACCAGGCCCTCGCCCCGGACACCGCCCGCCTCTACCGGGCCCTCGGCGCGCTCCCGCTGCCCGGCACCCGGATCGACACCGCGATGACGGGCGCCGCTACCGGCCTCGACCCCTCGGCCACGATCGGCCACCTCACCGACCTCGCGGCGGCCGGCCTCCTCCGCCCCGTGGACGACGGCGACTACACCTTCGCCAGCGCGGGCGGCCGCCGCCACGCCGCCGCCCTAAGCCGACGGGCGGACAGCACCAGCACGGTCGACACCGTCCGCCGCCGAGCCCTGGACTGGCTCGTAGCCGAAGCCCACGTGGCCTCCCGCGTCCTGCACCCCTACCGCCGCACCGCCGAGCCCCACCTCCTCCACCCGCCAGCCCATCGCGCCGCCCTCACCGACAAGCAGGCGGCCCTGGCCTGGTACGCGCGCTGCGACACCTACCTTCGCCCCGTCTTGGAGACCGCTGACGCCCACGGCCTGGACGACGTCACCGCGCACCTCGCCCACGCCTGGTGGCCTTGGCTGCTGCGCCAACGCCCCTACCAGCTGTGGCTGTGGACCTACGACCTCGCGATCCCCGCCGCCCAGCGTCTCGCCCGGACCGCACCTGCCTCCAGCAGCCGGTTCGTACTGCGCGACCTGCTCGGCGCCCGCGCCACCGTACGACGCGCCGTCGGCGAACACGGCGGAGCCATCGAGGACTGCAACGCGGCCCTCACGCTCGCCACCGAGGACGAGGACCTCGTCGCCCAGGCGCAGCACCTGCACGACCTCGGCGTCGCGACCCACGCCAGCGGCCATCCGGAACGCGCGCGCGTCTACCTGACCGAGGCCTTGCACCGGCGCTCCGCGCTCGGCACCACCCGCGACACCGGCGTCACCAGGGTCGCGCTGGCCATCTCCCTCCACGACCTCGACGACGACAGCACCGCGCTCGCGCACCTGCGCGACGCCCAGCAGGAGCTGACCGCCTCCGGCGACGGCCTGAACGCCGGCCGTGCCCGGGCGTGGGAGGGCCGCATCCACGCGCTGCGGGGATCGTACGGTCCCGCCGACACCGCGCTCGCCCAGGCGATGAACCACTTCGTCACCGAGAACGCGCGGCCATGGCAGGGTCGGGTCCTGCGATGGTCCGGCGAACTGGCCGGCGAGCAGGGCCATCTGGAGCAAGCCGCCGAGCTGCTGCGCTTCTCCCGCCGGATGTACGCGGGCAGCCCCTCCGACCTGAAGCTCGTCGCCGACGCTGCCCAACGGCTCGGCGTCACGCTCTGACCCTCACCGTCCGGGCCGGTGAAACTGCGGCTGATCCGACCAGAGACTCGCCATCTACGCACGTCAGAAGGTGCACTTTGACCCCCGAAGAAAGTCGTGCTGCCGTCTTCGCGACGGCCTGGCGCACAGGCCTTGACCCGCGCGGTGCAGTCCTTCTCCAGGACGGCCCGCACCATACCTGGCGCCTGCCCCAGAGTGAGGCCGTCGCGAAGGTTTGGCGTCCCGGAACCGAGTCCGAGACGGCCTTCCGTGAGGCACGGATCGCACTGTGGTTGCGGCGCCACGGCATCGGGGCCCCGCGGTCGGTCGGCAACTCGGCCTTCCCGACCCCGTATTCCGGCGGCCGCTATCACCTCCAGGTGACGTACACCGAGGACCTCGGCGACCGCCGCCCGAGCATGGCCGCCCTCGCCGACGTCATGAGGAGGCTGCACCGCCTGAAGGTGCCGCCCCGTCTGGGCCTGCGGAAGTTCGACCCGGTGACGAGGTTGGCCCGGCGAATCACGGAGCTGCCGCCGGGCACGCTGTCCCACGACCAGGAGCTGTACGTGCGAGGGCTGCTGGCTGACGCCAGGGTGGCCTGGCGCTCCGTGCCCTGGCCCGACCCCAGCGTGATCCACGGCGACCCCGGATTCACGAACTGCCTCCAGACCCGGCACGGTCTCGCGTTGATCGACTTCGAGCGCACGGAGGTCGGACCCGCGCTGTGGGACCAAGCCGTGTTCGCCTGGAGACGGGACGCCTTCGGCATGCCAGGAACGGAGTTCGAGGAGTTCGTCGGCGGCTACGGCGCCGACGTTACCAAGCACGACGGCGGCCGCACCTACCGCATACTCACGCCGATCTTCGCGATCAGCGCGTGGCTCTACTTGGCCGAGTGCGCCCGCACCGAGCCCGAACTCCAGACCGAGGCCGACCGACGTCTGGCCACCGTCCTCACCCAGCCGGCCTTTCCGTGGGGCTGGGAGGCAGCCTCCACAGCCAAGAGAAGGCCACGGCATGACCGCTGGTGGCCGCGCTGAGCGGGATAACCGATTCCGCGAACGGAGACTCGACGTGACCGTTACCCGATGCCCATCCAGGACGGTGCAAGGTCGGGCCTGCCTGTTGTGCGGTGCCCGTGTGACCATCTCGACGGTTCAACAGGAGGTTCTGCGGCTCATGGCGCTTGGGGCGTCGAACCCGCAGATCGGACGGCGTCTCTTGGGAGGAAAGGCCGGACGGGTGTCGGGTAGCCGAGGCAAGGACCGGGGGGCCAGGGCCGTGGGCGGCATTCTCGATCGCCTCGATGCCTCGGGGCGTGTCCACGCGGTCGACATCGGCTGCCGGCTCGGGCTGGTGGACCTGCCGCAAGGGATCAAGCCGCCGGAGCAAGGGATTCCTCCGCACCTCCGGCGGCCCGCAGTGCTGTTGGCAAGCGGCCTGTCGTACAAGGAGATCGCCCGGCAGCTCACGTGCAGCCCGCTCACCGTGAAGTCCAACCTTCACCGCCTCTACGACAGGCTCGGCGCCGGGAGCGGTGCGCACGCGGTCTACACGCTGCACGCCCTGAAGGAGCTGCCGGCGGATCACCCCTGCGCTTGCTCGCAGCCGTAGGAGGCCGCCGGTTCACCGCCACCTGGCTCAGCGGAGGGTGGCCTGGTCCCGCATCTCTTTGAGAGCGAGGTTGAGTCGCGCAGAGTTGACGGTCCCGGCGAGGAGGCTGGCCATCTTCGCGTGGTGGTCAGCTTCCTCTCGGGCGCCTTGCTGGTAGAGGACGGTGGCCAGACGCGCGGTCACCAAGGCCTTGACGCGTGCGCGGGTCGAGTCGGTGTTCTGCGCAGCCCCCCGGAGTGAGTCCACCAGCTCGGGGGAGCGGCGGCCGGTCCTGACTGCCAGCCGGTACAGCGCGTACCCAGTGTCGCTGTTGATCTTCTCCTCGGTGATCGACCATGTCCACTTCGGTCCGCCGAAGAGGTCGGTGCACCGGGCGTGCGCAACCGTGGAGCTATCCACATAGCGCCGAACTTGGCCCTCGTCGCCCTGGAGGGCGAACGCCTGGGCCCTGACCGCGTCGATCATGGCCAGCGCGGCGCGCGGCAAGGGATTGCCAGTGGCCATGTCGGCCCGAGCCAGGGCGCTGTCAGCGTCGCGCTCCTGGATCTCCTGACGGGCTAGGTTGGTGGCGAGGTGGCAGAGGGCGTCCGCGTCCCTGGCCTCGCGGGCCGCGTCGATCCCGAGCTGGAACAGAGGCCGGGAGTGGGCGGTGTGCCCGGCGTCGAAGGAGGCCCAGCCGGCCAGGTTCGCCAGATTGGCGATGGTGAGGTCGAGTCGGGTGCGCACCTTGGGCTGCATGGACGACTTGCGCAGGCCGAGAGCTCGGTCCAGCTCGCCGAATGCGAAGTGGAGCGTTGCCGCGCCACCGCGGAGGCGGTCGAGGGCGGCGAGGTCGTCGACCCGCTGTTCGAGGGCGACAAGGTCGTCCGCGCCGAGCCGGGCCGGAGTCGGCAGGTGGGCGGGGACAGGCACGAGGCTCGCAAGAGAGCCTGCGAGAAGGGTGCGGCGGTGCGACGTACTCACCTCATCGTCGATGAGCCGGGACCTCTTGGAGTAGAGCCCGATCTCGCTCGGATCGGCCACGCCGAGGACGTAGCACAGGGCGTCCCGGACAGCACGGCCGGGCCACGTAACATCTCCCACTTCTAGTCGGCTCACCGCCTTCGCGTCAAAAGCCGGAATCCTCAACGCGCTTTTGTTCGATGGACTTTGGCGAAACATCCGATCGATTATGCGTTCCTGGGTCTTCTCCGCGAGCTGATCCTGTGTGAGCCCTTTGATCTTCCGGATGCGGCGCAGCTTCTCGTTGGTCATTCCAGCCCCCCTGGAAGGCAACGGTTAGGGCAGAAGGGCGGCCAGCGTAACAGTCCCGGGCGAGCCCGCGAACCGTCCGATCGTGGCCCCAAAGTGCGGACCAATATGGGGTGTTGGGGAAGGCGTAAAGGAGCTTTCATAGCTGTCCCGGCTCTCGTGAGGCGACCTTCCCGAGAAGGTGCGACGCCTTGGCGCAGACCCGCGCGTCGCGCGCCCCGGAGGCCGGCTCCCCCCTTCGCGCATGCTCACCGAAAGGTGGTGGCAGTGGACCTCAGCCCCCAGGCCGTCGAACTCCCGATCTCGGGAGCGTTCCTGATCGATCCGGCCGTCCACTTCGACGATCGCGGCACGTTCCGCGAGCTGTACTCCCCGCGCAGCGCGCCACGGGCTGGCAGCCCGCTTCTCCTGGGGCAGGCGAACTGCTCGATCTCGGCCCGCGGCGCGCTGCGTGGCATCAGCTACGACCTTCGGCCTACCCAGACCAAGATCGTGACCTGCGTGACGGGTGCGGTGCTGGATGTCGTGGTCGATCTGCGCCGGGGATCACCGACCTTCGGCCAGTGGCACCTGGAACAGCTCACGGAGGACAACCAGCGCACCCTGATGGTGCCCCCTGGCCTCGGCCACGGCTACCTCGCCCTCACCGACGGCGCCACCGTCCTCTATCTGCTCGCCGAGACGTACGACCCCCAGCACGAACGTCGTCTCAACCCGCTTGACCCCGACCTCGCGATCGCCTGGAACACCGACATCCGGCACATCCTCTCGTCGAAGGACGCAGCCGCCCCGGGCCTGCACGAGGCCCAACAGCAGGGCCTGCTGCCCGTGTTCGGGGAGCCCTTCAGCGGCTAGCCCTGCGACTCCCGAAACCCACCTGCCAGCACAGAAGAGGTACGCACCCATGGAACGAATCCTCGTCACCGGCGGAGCCGGCTTCATCGGCTCCCACTTCGTCAAGCGCCTCGTCCAGGCCCCCGACATCAGCGGCGTCACCGTCCTGGACGCGCTCACCTACGCGGGCAACCGCAACAACCTGCGCACGGTCCTCTCCTCGCCCAAGCTGACCTTCGCCCACGGCGACATCCTCGACCGCGGCCTCGTCGACACCCTCATGGCCGAGCACGACGCCGTCGTCCACTTCGCCGCCGAGTCCCACGTCGACCGCTCCCTCGCCGATGCCGGCGGCTTCGTGCGCACCAACGTCCTGGGCACTCAAGCCCTGCTCGACTCCGCTCGCCGCATCGGCATCCGCAAGTTCGTCCACGCCAGCACCGACGAGGTCTACGGCTCCCTGCCCAGCGGCAGCGCCCTGGAGTGCGACCAGCTGCGTCCCACCGTGCCCTACTCCGCGTCCAAGGCAAGCAGCGACCTGATCGCCAAGTCCTACTTCCACAGCTACGGCGTGCCGGTGTGCATCACCCGTTCCTCGAACAACTACGGACCGCACCAGTACCCCGAGAAGCTGATCCCGCTGTTCGTCAACCGCCTCCTGGCCGGCGAGCAGGTCACGATCCACGGCAACGGCGAGCACGTTCGTAACTGGCTGCACGTCGAGGACAACTGCCAGGGCGTCGACCTGGTGCTGCGTAAGGGCATCCCCGGCGAGATCTACAACCTCGGCGGTGGGACCGACCTGACGACCAACGAACTCACCGCCCTTCTCCTGAAGGAGACCGGCACGACTTGGGGCCAGGTGGACTACGTGCCCGACCGCGCCGCCAACGACATCCGGTACTCCATCAACTGGACGAAGGTGGCGCAGTTGGGTTACCGGCCCCAGCACCCGCTCGACCAGGGCCTCGCCCAGACCGTGGACTGGTACCGGCGAAACCCCAACTGGTGGGACACCGCTGCCCACATGGCCAGCGCGTGAAGGGCGAAGCCGTGGAGGTCAACCCCACGAAGCCGCGCCGGATCCTGGTGACCGGCATTGGGGGAGCGCCCGGCCTCGACCTGGCGCTTACCCTGCTCAAGCTCGGCCACGAGGTGATCGGGACCGACTCCAACCCACTGGCCCCCGGACTGCTGACCGGGGGCGTCACTACCCGCACCATTCACCGTGCGGACGACCCGCTGTTCGCCGCTGACCTCATGGAACTCGTCCACGAGCTGCGGCCCGAGGGGCTGATCTGCTGCGTCGAGAACGAGCTGCCGCTGCTGGTCCGGATGCGCCAGCACCTTGCCCGCGCCGGCGTGAACACCTGGTTGCCCGACCAGAGCACCGTGACGGCGGCCGGCGACAAGCACGCCTTCTACCGGGCGATGGTGTCCAGCGGAGTGCCCACCCCGCAGACGTGGCTCCCGGAACAGATCGACCAGATCCCCGCGGGAACCGACCTGGTTGTGAAGCCGCGCCGCGGCCAGGGCTCCAAGAACGTGCACTTCTGCCGCACCCCCGAGCAGGCCCGCGTGCTGTGCCAGCTCGTGCCGGAGCCGATCGTCCAGCAGCGCGCCGACGGATACGAGTTCTCCGCCGACTGCGTGGCGGACCGTACCGGCCACGCCTCCGTCGTGCTGCGCCGCCGCCTGCACGTCCAGGGTGGCATGTCGATGGTCGCGGTGACGATCGCGGACCGGGAAGCCGTCCTGCGGGTCCGCGAGGCCATCACCGCGATCCGCGCGACCGGCCCGGTCGACGTCCAGGGCTTCATCACCGAGGACGCCGACCCCCGAATCGTCATCACCGAGATCAACTCCCGGCTGGCCGCCGGCTTCTTGCTCGCCGAGGAAGCCGGGGCGGCGATCGTCGAGCAGACGCTGAACGGCCTGTTCGGCCTGCCCGTCGAACACGACCGGCTCACCTACCGGCCCGGCACGTACCTCACGAAGTACGTCGCCGTGATGTCCGCTGAGCCGCGCACCGTCCCTGACCAAGCCTGACCCAGAGGAGGACCCGATGGAGACGACACCACCCGGCGTCGAACGCAACGCCGCACCGCTCATCCACGGCGGCGAGGCCGCCGCGCTGGAGGCCGTCCTTCCCGGCGGGCAGTGGGGCCACGGCGAGGTAACCGACCGATTCGAGGCCGGCGTCGCGGACCTGCTCGCTGTCCCGGACGTCGTCGCCGTGAACTCCGGCACGTCCGCGCTCCACCTCGCCCTGCGCGCGGCCGGCATCGGCCCCGGGGACGACGTGGTCGTGCCCTCGCTGACCTTCGCCGCCAGCATCCAGGCGATCACCTTCGGCGGAGCCCACCCGCGGTTCGCCGAGATCGACCCCGAGACCCTGGCCCTCACCCCGGACACCGTGCTGGAAGCTCTCACCCCAGACACCAGGGCCGTCATGCCCGTGCTGTACGGCGGCCGGGCCGTCGACCTCGGCCCGATCCGGACCACACTGGCGCAGCGGGGAATCCAGGTCATCGAAGACGCCGCGCACGCCTTCGGCTCCCGCATCCCGGACGGGCCGATGGTCGGCGCCGACCCGGACACCGTGACGTGCTTCTCCTTCGACCCGATCAAGAACCTCACCACCGGCCAGGGCGGAGCGATCATCCCCCGCAGTCCCGCCGAGGCCGAGACCCTGCGCAGCCTGCGCCTGTTCGGCATCGTCCAGTCCAAGGACGCCCGAGCCAGCCTGACCACCTACGAGATCCAGGGCCCCGGTCTGCGCTTCGACATGTCCCAGCTGAACGCTGCGCTCGGCCTCGTGCAGCTGGAGCACTTCGCCGAAGCCGCCGCCACCCGCCGACACCTGTGGCGTACCTATCAGGCCGAACTGTCCGGCCTCGACGGCGTGCACCTGGTCGACATGGACGTGACCCACACCGTGCCGTTCAACTGCGTCGTGCGCCTCGACCGGCGTCGCGACGAGGTGTTCCACCGGCTGCGCGCCGGCAACATCGGCGTGGCCGTGCACTACCCGCCCAACCACACCCAGCCGGCGTTCGCGTCCTGGTACCGCGACCTGCCGGTCACCGAGCGTGTCGCCGAACAGATCCTCAGCCTGCCCTTCCACCCCGCGATGACGTACGACAGCGTCCGCTTCGTTGTTGCGGCCCTCGCCCGAGCCGTCAAGGAGACAGCATGAGCACCTTCCGCCACCCGCGTCGCCACCGGATCCTGGTGGTGTGCCTGGGCAACCACAACCGGTCGCCTATCGCGGCCGCCGTTCTCGCCCGGGCGGGCGGCGACAAGGTCGAGGTCAGGTCGGCCGGGCTGCGCGAACGCCACGTCGGAAGCCCGGCGCACACCAACGCGATCCGGGCCGCCGCCGAAGCCGGTTACGACATCCGCGACCACCGCGCGGTCAAGGTCAACGACCACATGCTCGACTGGGCAGACTCCGTGATCGCGATGGACCAAGCCATCCTCGCAGAGCTGGAGAAGATGACGGCCGGACGCCCGGCCGCCGGGAAGCTCGACCTGTTCATCAGGGGCGAGGACGTCCACGACCCCTGGCAGGACCCCTACTCGGGGTTCCAGCAGTGCGTGACCATGATCCAGGCCGGTGCCGTCCGCCACCTGCTCGACTTGGACGTCTAGGGGGCAACGACCGAGAGCAGCACGTCCACCAGCCGCTCTGCGGCATCGGGGCGGCCGTGCTCACCGGCCCGTCGCGCGATCGACGCGCGGCGGGCCGGATCGGTCAGTAGCGGGCTGATCGCCTCTCGCAGGGCATCGGGGGACACCCGCCCGAGCAGGGCGACCGCCGCGCCAGCGTCCTGTAGGTACCGGGCGTTGTGCTCCTGCTCGTTCCCCGCGGACGTCGCCAGCGGGATGAACACCGCTGCCCGCCCGAGCGCGGTGAGTTCGGCCAGTGTGCCGGCGCCGGAACGAGAAATCACGACGTCGGCCAGTGCCAGGACGTCGGGCAACTCCGGGCCGACAAAGCCGGTCAGCAGGTATCGGCCGCGCAGCTCTTCGGGCAGGGACGCCGCGCGGCCCCGCAGCATCTCTTCGTTGGCGGGGCCGCACTGATGGACCACGTTGGAGTGGCTGAGCAACCACGGCAGGACATCGCTGACCAACTGGTTGATCTGCTGCGAGCCCTGGGCGCCGCCGGTGACGTACACGGTCGGCAGGTTCCGGTCGAAACCCCACAGACCGAGCGCCTGGACGGCCTTGTCCGGCTGCCCGGTCAGCACTTCGGGGCGCACCGGATTGCCGGTGACGACGGCGGTGGCCCGGGCGGCCTCGGGGAGGTACTGCAACGTGGACTCGGAGGACACCGCGACGCGGGTCGCCATGCGGGCCAGAGCGCGATTGCCGAGCCCCAGCCGGACGGTCTGCTCGTGGACGACCAGCGGTCGGTTGCACATCCGGGCAGCCATGCCAACGGGCACAGCGACGTAGCCGCCTGTGCCCAGCACGACGTCCGGCGCGAAGTCCGCGACAGCGGAGCGGGCCTGGGCGACACCGAGCGGAACGCGCCCCATATCCCTGACGTTGGCGGGTGAGACCAGCTTGAGCGGGTTGGAACTGCGTCGGATCTTCCCGGTGGCGACGGTCTTGAACGGGATACCCTCGGTGGCGGCGACCTTGGCTTCGAGCCCAGCGGCGGTGCCGATCCACAGAACGTCCACGGACCCGCCAGCCTCGGAGACCCGCGTATGCAGGGCACGGATTGCCGTGAGGGCCGGGTACGTATGACCACCGGTTCCACCACCGGTGACCAGGAGACGCAAAGGCCGGGAGAGGCGAGGCACAGACGAGCTGCTGTCGCGGTTCACGCTTGAAAGATATCAGCACGAGGACGCCGAATCTGACGGACCATCGGTTCGCAGTGTGGGGTTGCGCTGCCCGGTTCGGGAGCAGATCGTCCAAGTGCACCCCTGCCCCGACCTGTCGCAAGGGATCCCCGCTCGACGCCCTACTCACCGACCTGCGCACCGCCCTGGCCGAGGAGATCACCGGTACGGTCCCAGGGATGGTCAGCGGCTCGACCGTGTCTTCGCCTCGCCGCAGATCCACACGTGGAGCAGCCGTCTCAGCGACCACTCCGCGCTGCTGCTCACCGCGATCTGATCCGCGCGGGACGGTCCGGCCGGTCGGCTCCACCCACGGCAGCTTCGTTAACTTCGGCCACTCCTGCACCCACCGCTCGGCCTTCGCCTACGCGTCGGAGCGCCAGTGTGCTCCCCTCCGACCCGGTCGCGAAGGCCTGCTTACTGTCCCCATAGGTAACTGTCCGAAACGGCCATCGGCTGCGCATGGGCGGGGTGCCCGTGAAGGCCTTGGTTTTGCCTCTGATCCGCTGAAGCTTCCTCGCCGCCCCGACTGGTGAATCAGCCCGGAAATGCCTCCACAGCGCCCGCAGGTCCGGTAGGGATGGAGGCGTGACAGAGACCAGCCACCCGTGGATGGTGGACGCGAAGTGGTGTGGGATCGATCTGGTGCGGGCCTACGTGGCGAAGGACCGGGCCCAGGTCGCGACGTGCCTTGAGGGGTTGGACACGGAGCGGCTGGAGCTTGTTCTTGCACTGCTGGGCTCGTCCTACGACGACCTCCTCGTCGCTCTCGGGCAGCCGCCGATGAGCGTGCGAAACCTCGACGCGGTGGCGGCTCTGGCGCCGCCGGAGTCTGAGTTCGCGGTGACGAGTGCCGTGCGCCGGATTGCTGCGCAGGAAGCGGGCTTCGTCGAGGCGGTGGCCGACTTGGGGCTCGTGGACCAGATTCACGTGATTGCGACCTGCACCACGGTCATGCTGCTGGACGCCCGCAGGTATGCGGGTGCTCTGGCGCATCTTGACGAGGAAGAAGCCGCTTGCGAGCGGGTGGGGTACCCCAGGCCCGACACGCTCACCTGATCCCACCCGCCTGGGGTGGTCAGGTGTCGTCGCCGAGGCCGAGTTCTGCCCACCACGGCTGGTCGGGGTGTTGCTCCCACTCGCGGGCGCCGTCGTGGTGGATGAGCGGTCCGGTGCCGTCGGCGCGCTCGCGGTGCCCGCGCAGGCGAACGCAGCGGCCTGTGCCCGGGCCGCCGTGGGGGCTGGTCGGGTCTTCGTGGCCGCACACCGGCCACGTGCCGGCTGCCGCGCGAGGGGCGCTGCTGCTCATGGCGCCGATGCTAGCTGTGCGCGCCGTTCGGGCCGGTTGGGGGTTCACGCCTGGAGGTCCTTGCCGAGGAGGTGGTCGAAGACCATGCTCCACCAGGTGTCGTCGGCGGCGAAGGCCTGGGGGTCCTTGCGGAAGAGATAGTCGCGGAGCGTGCGGGTGTAGTGGTCGGCGTCTTCGTCGCTCTTGCCGTGGAGGTGCTCGTAGCGCAGGCCGATGCGGTACAGGAACTCGGTGAACTGTGCGAGCGTGGTGTTGACGATCTCGGCGGCGGGCTGCTCTCCGAGCTGGAGCAGGATGACGTAGCCGTCCTCCAGGTCGAGGCAGAAGCGTCCGTCGGTGGCGGCGGGTGGGCCGCCGAGGCACAGGACGTTGACGACTGCGTCGCCGGTGTCGATCGGGACCAGGGTGAACGCACGGGGTTCGCCGGTGACGTCGATCGTGAAGAAGGCGTCGAGGTGGGCGGGCAGGCCGACGTCTGCGAGGGCGTCGACGTCGGCGTCCGGCAGGTTGTTTCGGACGGCGTCCTCGCGGGGGAGCGTGATCACTCCCTGGGGGCTGAAAAGCTTCGCGAGTTCTGCGTGCGTGGCCACGGTGCTCCTCGGGCGGTCAGGTGGTTCAGGCAGAGGTTACGCGGCGAGGCCGCTGAGGCGCAGCAGCTGGTACCAGTGGCTGTTGTTCAGATCGTCGGGGCCGAGGCCGGCGAGGTCTTGGAACCGGGGGGAGGCCACCCAGGTCTGGAAGAACTCCTCGACGTTGTCGGCGATCTGTTCCAGGCGGCAGCCGGTGTACCAGAGGGAGCCGTCGTCGGGGACTCGCCACACGGTCCCGTCCAGGTCGACGAGCAGCGGGTTCTCGCGGGCCAGGCCGAAGAAGAAGAACCGGGACGCGTCCTCCAGAGGCGATCCGTCGGGCAGTTCGGCGTCCTCCAGGCCTTCAGGGAACTGCCGGTCCATGATTTCGCTGGCTTCGAACAGCCTTGTGGAGTGGTCGAGGTAGAGGCCGTCGGACGCGCGGAGCAGCTCGGCGACGCCGCGGGGGGTCTCCTGGGGGATGGCGTTGGGGTCGGCGCCTTCGGGGATGGAGGGGTCCCAGAGTTCCAGGTCTGTCTGGTGTTCGGCGAGGGTATTGCGCAGTATCGTCGTTGTGCTGGCAATGTCCGGCACTGTCATTTCCATTTCACTTTAATCTTGATCGGTGTTCCGTCGGGGACAGGCCTGATGCGTTGCCAAAGCTGTTTAGTTCCGACGTCGAAGTTGGTCTCTTTTTCGAGCATTCTAAGGTTTTCCCAGTGATCCCGTCCACCCGCTTGCAGGTCGATCACGTGATCCGGCTGCATCTTGCGTGCAGCGTCGGCGGCCTTCTGGGCGAGTTCGGGATTATCCTTGTTGTTCTTCAGGATGAGGTGGATCAGTGCGCCCTTGTATTGCGCCGTGATTTCGGTGTCGCGCATCACCTTTGAGGTGGCCCTGTAGGTTTCGCCTCTTCGGCTGGCTCCGGCGAGACTCTGGGCTTTCCACGCAAACGCGGACCGATCCATCGCCGGCTTCCACTGGATCGGCACCGTGACCGGGGGCTTGGACGGATCCGGCCCCTGGGCCCTGCTGGAGTCCGCCCTGAGCGCCGCCACCTGGGCTTCTGATCGGTTGTGAATGTTGGCCAGCATGGTGGCGAGCCGCTTGTCGTTCTGGTGGTGGTTCCTCGACGTGTGCTCCAAGCCCTGCTGGACAACCCGAAGATGCTGATGAAGGTCCTTCTCAGCTTTCCGGATGACATTCATGATCTGCTCCGCGGCGTTAGCTGCCGCGTTGGCCAGCGGGTCCTTTCCCCGGACCTTCTTCAGCTTGTTCGTGACACGGTGGGTGTGTCCACCGGCTGTGGTCTCAAGGTGATCCGCGTGTGCGCCCATGCGCTGCGCGAGTTGCGCGGTCTCCTCGTGGTTATGCCGGATGTCCGTCATTCCCGCCCCCTGTCACTGCCGCGCCGAGATCAGTGTTCTTGGCGCCCTCGGCACCTGAGCTGGCCACAGATTTCCAATTCACGCCGTCCTGGGCGCCGGCGGAAATACTGACAGCTTGAATCGCGAGATCTGCCGCCATGCCCGTGAGGGCGCTCATGATCGGAGCCTTCGCGATCTCCATGAGCTGGGCCACGATCTGCTCCTCCGCCTCCTTGAGGAGCTTCTTCACCGCGATCCGCGTGACCTGCGTCGCGCCCAGGGCGCCGAACTCCGACAGGCCAAGGGTGAGCGGCGCCGCTGCCTGAGCGGCGATCACCTCGCCAGCGAGGATGCCCAACTGCACGATCGCGGCGCCCTTCGCGCCGGCGATCACGACGGCGACACCATCAAGGGCAGTGGCCAGCATCCGTGCACCCTCGGCGAGGTTGTGCAGGTGCTTGCCGTTGAGCTTGTTCCAGTGCGCCTCGAACGCCTTGGTGGCGGGCCCGATGTTCTCGGAGAGCATCCGTTGGACGGCGACGACCGTACCGGCGCGGCCGTTGTCGACCTCGGTGGCGAAGGCACGCAGAGCGGTCGCCATCTCGTTGAACTCGTCCTCGTCCACGTTCGGCCAGTGGACGCCGATGAGGTCAAGGAGCCAGGCCAGCTCGTCGGGAAGAACTACGCCCATCTGATCCCCCGTGCGTTGCTGGGCCCTGACCCAGGGCCGCACCGCAGTACTGTCTGTGGCAGTTACGCGAACGGAAGGCTACCAGCCTGCCGTCGGCAAGCGAACAGCACGGGAGCACCGCGCCCGGCCCGTGGAGAGAGCGGCGGCCCGCCGGCAGTGTCCGCCGCGGTTCCTAGGCTCGGATCATGACCACCCCCACCACAGACCCCGGCACCGCCATGCCCGAATCCGGCGGCGTCGCCGCCATCGTCGAGCGGTTGCTCCTGACCGAGAAGATCCGGATCGGCTCGACCGGCCCGCAGATCTTCGACCCGAACACCGGCCAGTACGTGCCCGGCCCCGACATCGTGAAGTACGAAGGCCCCGGCCTGCACCGCGCCTCCGGCGGGCCGGGAATCGTGCTGCGCCTGGAAGGGCAGCCGTACAAGGACGACGGCGACGGCCGATACCTGCTGTTCAGCCCGTTGTCCTCGCTGGTCGCCGTGGAGGGCGACACCGTGACGATCGTGGAGAGCACGGACCCGGGCGCCGTCGGCCGGGTGTTCAAGGTGCTGGACCCGGGGGAGTCCGGTGGCCTGTCGGTGGTCCGCCGGACGTGGATGCGCGTCGAGAAGGCCGGGGGTGCGGCGTGAGTACTCCGGTCGACCTCGAAGCCGTCCGCCAGAACATGGAGGCCACCGTGATGGTCGACACCGTGCGGCTCAGCAGGCCGACCGGCACCCCCGTCCTGGACGTCGACACCGGGCTGGTGGGGCCCACCCCGACGACCACGATCTGGGAAGGTGCCGGTGCGGTGCTGTCCGCACACGGCCTCGCCGCGGTCGAGCACCTCGTCGGCGGCCGGTGGCTGGAGGACAACGCCTCCTGGTACGGCCTCGTCACCCCGCTGTCCGCGCCGCTCCCACAGCGCGGCGACCTGGTGACCGTCATCGCCACGAAGGCACCCACCGCCGGTACCGTCGGCCGGACCTGGCAAGCCCTCGACCCAGGCGAGGCCAGCACCGTGGCCGTCGCCCGGATCACCCGCCTCGACGAGGTCGCTCTGTTCTGACCCGGTGTGCCGTGTCGCGTTGGTGGGGCGGTTCACTGAACGGCCCCACCAGGCTTCGCGGTGGGGACAGCTATCCGAGGCTCTCTGCGACGTGGATGAGTTCCTCGTTCGTGAGCCGTGGGGGACCGCCGGTGGTGACGGCGAAGGTATATGTCCCGTCGGACCATGTCACCGAACGGGGCGCGCCGTTAGAGTCCGGTGGCGTGATGGTCGCAGGGTGGCCCTTGACGCTGACGGCCCGGCCGGTCGGCGGTGAGCTGTTCCGGAGAGTCTGGCTGATGATCAGGGAACCCTGCTCAGGCTCGGTTCCCAGCCGGTACCCGCTGGCCCAGGCCGGGGTGTCGGTCGGGAGCGGCGCCAGGCCGGGCAGGGAGACCATCCTGCCCGCGGGGTAGGGGTAGTAGTTCTCCGGCAGGAACGCGGGCCGTAGGAGGTTGCGCTCGTCAAAGTGGACGGCTGGCTTGCCGGTGGCGTCGTTCAACGCTCTGGTTCCAAGCGGTTCGTTCAGGTGGGCTGTGATCTGTCCGAGGCCGCCCAGGCCGCAGCCCCTCGGGTCGACAGTGTGCCGCAGGGAGAGCTTCACCGCGCCGGCGGTCTCGCGTGCTACGAGTTCGGGTTGCTTCTCGCAACTCCAGCCGATGTTAAGCGTCAGGGTGTGGCCGTCGGAGCTGACCAACAGCGGGTAGCCGGCCACGGGGCCTTCATGGACCTTGGCTTCTGAGCCTTGATTCACCCATGCGTTGATCGCGAAGCCGCCACCGAGGATGGCTACGGCGGCTACGGCGGCCACGCGATTCCGTCGGCGGTGCTTCGACAGCTGACGGACGGTGCTTTGCGTCATGAGCCCTCCCCGGCGGTCACGGCCATGCTTGCGGCATGGCGTGTGTGAAGTCAAATGAGGCGGGAAACGGCACTTAGTGGGCAAAATGCGCGAATTCGTGTCGATCGATTGCCAAGAAATGGCAAAGGACCACCGATTGTGTCCGAAAGATTCCAGAAGGGTGGTTCTGGCCCTTTTATTCGCAGTGCGCGGCGCATTCACTTGTCACTATTGTGATGGATGGCAAAAATGCCCAAGGCCCTGGTTTAGTCCAATTTGGGGGGATTGAATGGCTCGGAGGGGAAAATCCAGTCGGAAGTGGATCATACTGGCCACTGCCCTGCTGGCGTCGGTTTCCGCAATTGCTCCCGCTATCGCCATATCGGGGAGTAGCGCGCCTACTGCAGTACCGGCTCAGCCAGGCAACGCTTCCAAGAAGAAGTTGCCAACGGCTCCTGCCGATGCGGCTGCCCTACTGGGAGCCACCAAGCCCGAGGTCGTCGAGCTCCTGAAGAAGCAGGAGGCCCTGGACAAGGTCGTCGACCGTATCACTGGAGGACTCGACGAACAGAACCGGGATCGAATCCCGGGATTCACCGAAGTCGTGGTCGACCCAAAGGCCAGCCGCATCACCTTGCACTGGAAGGGCGAGCTCTCGGACTCCGTTCGTGGAGTACTCCAAGACCTTCCGAAGGACGTGAGCCTACAGGTCGTATCCGCCAAGTACTCCAAGGCAGAGCTGCACGCAGCCCGCGAGAAACTGCTGTCGAACGGCAAGCCGATCCCCCTCGCGGCGAAGAGGCCCAGCCACATCAACAGCATCGGGCCATCGCTTGACGGGAGCGGCCTCGACCTCGGCTACGAGATGGACGACGAGCGGGCACCCGAGACGCTCCTCTCGCCACTCGCCGCCGACGAACTGACGCCGCAGGTGGAGACCATCGCATCTGCCATAGCAGGCGTGGAAGTCCACGCCCACCATCAGGCGACGGTTGTGGACCTGACGCGAGGCGCAGACTACGAAGCGTGGGAGGGCGGCGCTGGCGTAGAAACCCCGGGCGGGACGATCTGCTCCACTGGCTTCGGGGTCTACAGCCCCTCGGCCAACTACAAGAGCTTCGTTACCACCGCCTGGCACTGCGGGGCAGGCTCCTACAAGACCTGGTACAGCAAGGAGTACATGGGCTACGCCAATTCGGGTGATGGAAACGCCGCCGATGACACCATCGGTATCGTTCCGAAAGACGGCCAGAAATCAGGCGGAGACGTCTACACCGGCCCATGGAACGAGAGCACCGGCAGCGTCATGGTGGTCGCTGGCTACGGTGGCAACAACGTGGGCGACTACATCTGTCACTCTGCCGCCAACTCAGGGACACACTGCGGTATGCGCGTGGAGCAAGTCGACCGGCAGATCCAAGGGCCTAACGGCGTCTGGCGCAAATTCGCTGACGAGGCCGTTCAGACGGACCCGAACGACATTGCAGCCGCTAACGGAGACAGCGGCGGACCCGTCATCGTGACAACAAGCAACGGAACCAAGTTGCAGGCCCGCGGAACCATCACGTCACTTGAGAAGGAGACCAGCTGCGGCGGCCGAACCACCTCGGATGGCGGAACTCGAACGCCGTGGTGCTTCAACGGGATGTGGTACGTCCCGATTTCTCAAACACTCGCCGACACGGGATGGGTCCTGCGGACAAACTGATGGCCTGGAACCTTTAGAGGGTCAACCCAGCCGTCCACGGATGTGACGAAGCGGTCGGTGAGCAGCGGGTGCGGGGCAGGGCCGGTGGGCGCTGCCCCGCACCCGCTGATGTGGCGGAATGTGGAGTGCAGAGCCGCGTGTCCGTCGCGGCTCCTAGGCTCGTGACCATGACCCCCACCAACCCCCCTGAGCGGCGGCATGTCCGCATCCAGGCGAGCGGCCCGACCGCTCGCCTGGAGATCGACGGCCATGACGTTGCCGACCAGGTCCACTCGTACGAGCTGCGGCACACCGCCGGGCAGCTGCCGGAGCTCCAGCTGCTGCTGCGCCCGACCTCCGCCCCCGAGTGGGAGGGCACCGCGCGCGTCGTCGTCGGCGAAGCCCCGGACCCGGGCCCTGCGGCCGCCGCGTTCCTTCGCGCCCTGGAACCCGCCGAGACCGAACGCGCCGTTCTCGCCCGGCACGACCTCCTCGACGGTGGCCCTAACGAGTTTGTACGGGCGCTGCTCACCCAGCTCACCGAGTGGGCGCTCGGAGTGCCGCAGCGGGGCGAGCACGGCATGGTGGACGGCTGATGGCGCAGGTGACCAGCAACGCCGCAGTTCTGGCCGGGCAGCTGGAGGCGCGGGTCGCCGTCGCGGTGCCGGCGGCGATGGCGGTGGTGCGGCACCACGCGATGATTCTGGAGACCGCGATCCGCGCCGGGGCATCCGGGCGCCCGGGCCCGGGAGTTCAGAGCGGCGACTACCGGCGCTCATGGACGACGGAGGTCCACGCCACCCCCACCGGCGTGGAAGCCGTCGTCGGAACCGCCCGCCCGCAGGCCGCCCGCTTGGAGTACGGCTTCTCCGGGGCCGACAGCCTCGGCCGCGTGTACCACCAGCCTCCGTTCCCGCACGTCGGCCCGGCTGTGCAGCGTGTCGAGCCGCTGTTCGTCGCCTCGATGGCGCGGGTCGCGCAGGCGGTGGTGTCGGGATGAACCAGCAGCTCACCGACGACATCCACCAGGCCGTGGCCGGGGTGCTGCGGGCGCACGGCGCAGGGCTGCTGTCCCGGGCAGTGTTCATGCTGGAAGTCGTAGAGGAGACAACGGGGGAGCTGGGCTTGTACCTGGAGACGTCGCCGGTGGACATGCCGGTGTGGGACCGGGCCGGAATGCTGCACTACGCCGACCTTGACCTGGCCGGGCAGATCACGGCGTGCCGGCTGGGCGACGACGCGGGAGAAGACGAAGAGGAGGACGAGTAGATGCCCGTTCAGGGAAGGGTCGTGTCGACGGCGCTGCGGGACGCGATCGCCGCGGCGACCGGCCGAAGCTGCGGGTACGGGGCGGCGCCGACGACGGCCGACAAGCCCAGCGGGAACGCGATCCCGTACACGGTGCTGTACCCGCTGGGCGGGACCGCCTCCGGACCGCCGTTCGGCGACCAGGCCGGTGACGGCCGGCTCCTCTACCAGGTGACCTCGGTCGCGACGACCGGCGAGCAGGCGGAGTGGATGGCCGACAAGGTCCGGACAGCGGTCCTCGGCGCGAGCCCGAAGGGCGGCTTCGCGACGCCCATCACCCCGGCCGGGCACACGGTCATCGGCCGGGAGAGCGACAAGGAAGACGGGCAGTCCGTCGCCAACGGCGTATACAGTTACATTTCGCGGTTCCTGCTGCACGTGACGACACCTGACAGCTGAACCCGCCGCCGCCGGCTTCGGCGGCATCTCACCGTGGAGACCCCCGCACGGACGCCCGACCACCGGTACGGGCCGACTCCCTTCCACCGCCCCGGACGCGGGTGGTGCGACGAGGGGACGGGTCTCCGGCGGCGCACCGTCCGGGTGATCGCGTCCCCGGAAATGCGAGTCCAGCGTGGCATCCACGCAGCAGCGGTACATGCGCCGCGGCGTCACCCGGATCGTCTTCGTCAAGACGATCGCGGCGGCGACGAACATCCCGACCCGGCAGGAGCTGACCGCCGGCACCGACCTGTCCCGGCAGGTGTCCGACATCGAGGGCTGGAGCCTGGAGAACTCCCCGATCGAGACCCCGGATCTGGGGGCGAAGTTCGCGACCTCCATCCCTGGCGAGGACAAGGCCGCGAACAGCTCGCTGACCTTCTATGAGGACCTGAGCGGTGACGCCATCGAGACCCTGCTCTCGAAGGACACCGTCGGCTACATCTGCATCCTCCGCAAGGGCGACGTCCCGCAGTCCAAGAGCCTCGACGTCTTCCCGGTGCGCGTGGGCAGCCGCGCGCCGTCGTACAGCGCCGGCGCCGAGGCCGCGAAGTTCAAGGTCAGCTTCAGCATCAGCGACCTGCCGACCCTGGACGCGCCGGTTCCGGCCGCCGCCGCAGGCTGAGGGGGCGGGCGATGACGACCACCATGGTGGAGCCGCCGGTTCAGGCGGTCGCCCGGGACGCGCACTGGCGAGCCAAGATGGCCCGGCTCCGGTCCCGTGCCCTACCGGAGCGCACGGTGTCCATCTGCGACGACGACGCGGCGCAGCTCGCCGTGACGGACGCGCAGATGAAGGTGGCGCAGGCCCGCGCGGCGGCCCGTACCGCCGCAGCCGGTCAGGGCGTCGACGGCGCCGCGGTGGACGCCTTCATAGAGGCGCACCCGCAGGTCGTCATCGCCCGCTCGGTCCTGGCGGCCGCCGAGCAGGCCCTCGCCGACGCCACCGTGTCGCTGACGTTCCGGGCGCTGCCGAGGCCGGCATGGGAGGTGCTGCTCAAGGCGCACGCGCCGACGGAGGAGCAGGCCGACCACGGCATGCAGTACAACGTCGAGACGTTCCCGGCTGCGTTGGTCGCCGCGTCCCACGTCGAGCGGGATGAGACCGGCGCCGAGGTCGACGGGATGACGGTGGAGGACGCCCAGGTCCTGCTGGACGAGTGGTCCGACTCCGACGCCAAGGTGCTGTTCACCGGGGCGCTCGCCGTCAACCAGCAGATCCGCGTTGACCTGGGAAAAGGCTAGAGGCCGACCCGCAGCTTCGCGCGGAGATGGAGCTGTGCGAGGCCTACCGGATCCCGCACTCGCAGCTGCTGGGAGCGAGTGACGGCCGGTGGAGCGCGCTGGACCGGGCGAAGGCGCTGGCGTGGGCCGCGTGGCAGCGCGACGTGTGCGGTGGGTGCGGCACGCGGAGCGCCGAGTGGGACGAGCAGCAGGGCGGTGACCGGCACGCCTACGTGGCGCAGGCCAGCCGCTGCCCGGGCTGCGAGCTGATCGAGATGGAGTCGGAGCAGGTCCCGGAAGGGGCCGAGGGGCGCGGGGTGCGCATCGGGCTGATCAAGCCCAGTTAGGAGCAGCCGGGTGTCCGGCGCCTACACCCTGTACGTCCAACTGCAGGCCTCATTCCCGCAGTTGACCGCCGGGCTGCGCGGCGGCGCGCAGCAGCTCAGGCAGTTCGACGGCCAACTCGCGACCACGAGATCCGAGTTGGAGCGGGTCGAGGCGGCTGCGGCCCGGCTCGGCCGCGCCCAGGTCGCTGCTGCGCAGCAGGCCGCCGTCTCCCAGACTGTCGTCCGGGAAGCGGCGGAACGCTCGGCCGCCGCGCAGCAGGCGGCGACCGCCGCCGCCGAGCGTGCCGGCCGCGCCCAGGTGGTGGCTTCCCAGGCCGCCGCTCGCGCCGAGGCCGAACACGCTGCGGCGATCGAGGCGACGACCCGGGCGACTCGCGCGCAGGAAGTCGCGCAGACGATGGCTGCCCGCGCCCAGGCCACCACCGGCGCGGGCATCCTCGCGGCGCAGCGCACCTCCGAAGCCGCTGCCGCGTCGGCGACCCGCGCCGCCGAAGCGCAGGCGGTGCAGGCCGCCCGGGCCGCCGCCGCACAGGAAGCCGCCGCCCGCGCCGCCGGGCTGGCCGACCGCACCAGCACCACCGCAGCGCAGGCCGGTGCCGCCGCGGCGCAGGCCCGTACCTCGCTCGCCTCCGCCGAGGAACAGGCCGCACGGCGCGCCGCGACGGCCGCCGCCGAGGTCAGCCGCGCGCAGACCGAGGCCGCCGCAGCCGCGCAGGCCGCCACAGCGTCCCGGATCTCCGGTTGGGTCACCGGCGGGTTCGCCCTCGGCGCGGTGCTGGCCGCCGGCGCGGTCGGCGCGATCCGCCTTGAGCGGGAGATGGCGAACGTCCTCACGATCAGTGAGCAGATCGACGGCCGGAACGTACGGGCGTTCACCGACGAGATCGTCCGCATGTCGACAGAACTGCCGCAGACCGCAGGTCAGTTGGCGCAAGGCCTCTACCAGATCGTCAGCACGGGTTTCGACGGCGCGGAGGCCATGGGGATCCTGCGGGTCTCCGCGATGGGCGCCTCCGCTGGTCTGACCAGTACGGAGACCGCCGCGACGGGCCTGCTGGGCGTACTCAAGGCCTACGGCATGCCCGCGTCGAAGGCCGCCGACGTGATGGACATCATGTTCCAGACTGTCAATAAGGGCGTCATTTCGTTCGAAGAGTTGAGCATGCAGCTCGGCGACGTCGTCCCGATGGCCGCCGCCGCCGGCGTCTCCTTCGAGGACGTGTCCGCCGCCCTCGCGGCGATCACCCTGGCGGGCATCCCGGCGGCCGAGTCCGCCACCAGCCTGAACATGCTGATGACCAGGCTCATGAAGCCGACGAAGGAACTGGGCGGGCTCTTCCACGATCTCGGCTACGAGTCCGCGGCCAGCGCCATCGAGCAGGACGGCCTGTACGTCGTCATGAACAAGGTCAACGCCGCGACCGGAGGACAAGCCGAGGCAACGGTCAATCTGTTCAAGGACATTCGCGCTGTCCGGGCTGTGCTGTCCTTGGCCGCTGCCGATGGCAAGAACTACGCCGACACCTACGAGGGCATTGCCATCGCGGTGAACCGCGCGGACGCCACCCAGCGCGCCTACGCGGTCCAGATGAACACCACCGCCGGCCAGTGGGACCTGTTCAAGAATCGGGCCGCCGCGCTGGGCATGGACATCGCCCGAGTCCTGCTGCCCGTTCTCCAGGAACTCGCCCAGGACGCGTCGATCGTTGCCAACGCCTTCAACTCCCTGCCGCCCGGCGTGAAGTCCACGATCGGTGTCCTCGTGGCGCTCGGCGCCGTCGCCCTGGTCACCCGGGCAGGTATCGCCCAACTCGCCGCCCACCTCACGGCGTTCCGCGCCGCCGTCACCGAAGCCCAAGCCGGCGGCTCCATGCTGCCCGCGATCCTGCGCGGCACCAGCCTCGCCGTCACCGGTCTCACCGGCGTCCTCGCCCTCGGCGTCCTCGGCTACGCGGCGTACAGCAGCTCCAAGCAGAAGGCCAAGGCCGTCACCGACGACCTCACCCAGGCGCTGCGCGCCGAGCGGGAGCAGCACGATGTCGGCGCGGGCATGCGCGCCCTCGCCCAGTCACTCGCCAACAGCGACGACATGAAGAAGCTGAAGGCCGCCGGGCTTGAGATGACCGAGGTCATCGACGGCCTCATGAGCGGCGGCGACAAGCTCGCCCAGCTCAACGACAAGCTCGACCTGGCGAAGGCCAAGTCGTGGAACCCCGACCTCGGCGGGTACGACGCCAGCTTCGACAAGGCGAAGAAGATCCTCAGCGACCGGCGCCAGTCCTGGTCCGACGCGATCAAGGCCGATGCCGAGCAGGCCACCGCGATGGACCTCGTCAACGCCAAGGTCAAGGCGTCGGTGCAGGCCAACGTCGACGTGTGGTCGCCGTCCATGGCGCTGCCGACCGACAAGAACGGCACGCCCAAATGGACAGACGAGATGAAGAGCATGGCCAAGGTCATGGCCTCCATCGTCGAACCGGCGGACGCCTTCAAGGCCGCGCAGGACCGCGTCGCCTCGTCCAGCCGCGCCGGGGCCATGCAGCTCGACCTCGCCAAGACGTCGGTGTCCGGCTACATCAAGGCGCTCTCCGAGCAGGCCGGAGCCCAGAAGGGCTTCCAGCGCGACCTGGAAGAGCTGACCTCCGCGGGTTTCGGGCCGCTCGCCGACCACTTCGCGAAGCTGGGCGACGCCAGCGCCGGCATGGCGCACGAACTCGTCGCCAACCTCAAGGCCGGGAAGACCGGAGCCGCACAGCAGCTCACCGAGCTGACCCAGGTCGCCCGCGCGGGCCTGGACGACTACATGGGGGAGATGCGTCGCCAGCTCCAGGCGCAGCGCGACTTCCAGAAGAACCTGTCCGAGCTCGCCGTCCAAGGCCGCCTCGACCTCGCCGACCACTTCAGCAAGCTCGGCGTCTCCAGCTCCGGCATGCTCGCCGAACTCGTCGGCCAGCTGAAGAACGGACAGACGCAGGTCGCCGACGAGCTGGAGTCGATCGTCACCGAAGGCACCGCCCGCTCCACCAACGCCTACCGGGCAGGCCTGGAGCAGGTCCCGATGATCGCCGAGAAGTACGGCAAGGACACGGCACGGGCCTGGGCCAGCGCGGCGGAGACCGACGACGTCGCCGCGTTCGGCCGCCTGATGCAGCAGATGGCCGTCACCGACATGACGAACGCCGCGCGGGCCGGCGCGGAGGCCTCCCGCAACGAACTGTCCACCGGCCTCGACCTGGTCACCCAGATCGCCGGGCTCAAGGGCCTCGACAGCGCGAAGGCGTTCGCGCAGGCGCTGCTCGCAGGCGACATCAACGCCGCGATGGACATGATCAAAACGATCTGGGGCGCGAAGCAGCCGATCGATGCCCCTGACCTGTCCGCCGTGATCGGGGCGTTCAAGTCCGCCGGGGGCGCGGCCAACGCCGAGTGGTCGTCGATGCTGTCCCTGATCGCGCAGGTGAGCCAGCAGAAGGGCGCCGCGGCCGCACAGGCCCTCACCTCGGCGCTGCTGTCCGGCGACATGGCCGCCGTGCAGGCGCAGCTGAACGGCATCGGCGCGTCGGTGAAGTCGATCCCCGGATCGAAGACCATCTCGGTGAACGTCAGCGCCCCGTCGAGAATCGACATCCCGGTGATCCTCTCGCCCAAGGGCGCGGCGAACTTCAACGGCGGCGCCTGGGACTCGCCGTTCGCCGCGGTCAAGGCCGACGGCGGCATCGTCGAGTTCTACGCCAACGGCGGCATCCACGACGGCAAGCTGCGGGCACCGCGCGGCGCGGAGAACCACATCGCGGAGATCGTCCCCGCCGGCACCTGGCGCGTCTTCGGCGAGCCGGAGACCTTGGGGGAAAGCTACATACCCCTGGCACCGGCCAAGCGCGCCCGCTCCAAGATGATCCTGGAGGAGACCGCGCGCCGCTTCGGCGGCACCGTGCTGTACGGCGAGCAGCGGCACTTCGCCGACGGCGGCATCGCTACCGCCCGCACCACGGCTACGTCCCGGCTCGCCGCGGCGAAGCTCGTCCCCGCCCGCAACTTTGGCACGGCCGTCGTGGTGCGCGACAGCGCCCCGGCACCGCTGGTCGGGTCCATGACGATCAGCGTCACCGGTGCCAGCGTCAGCGGCGAGCAGGTCGCCGACGCCGTGATGCGCCGAGTGCGCCACCTCCAGCGGGGAGGTCGCGCCTGATGGCCACCGACACCACCCAGCTGGCCGACTGGCAGCTCGACGTCGGCGGAGTCCTCATTGGCCACGGCACCGACGTGCTCATCGAGGACATCGACGGCATAGGCACCCCGGAGAGGCGCGCCGGGGATCGGCCAATCCCCGGCGAAGACGGCAACTACCCGGGGAAGGACACCTACGCGCCGCGCACCCTGCGCATCACCGCCGGCATCCGCACCCCCGGCGACCCCGGCGCGGCGCTCAACCGCCTCGCCGAGCTGGAGCGAGCAGCCGACACCAGGGTGCGTCTCACTCCCGGCGCCACCGACGTGCTGCGCATCCGCAGGCCCGGCCAGCCGGTGCGCCGTCAGTACGGGCGCCTGGCCGGCGTCGAAGCCGTCAGCCTCGCCGACGCCGCGCACGGCTGGATCCCCATCCACGTTGTCTTCGTGGCGCTCGACCCGGCCTGGTACGCCGACACCCCGTCCGGCCTGAACCTGGGGCTCGACGTGTCCGCCCAGCGCGGCCAGGGCTTCGGTGCGCCGCTGCGTGCCCCGATGACCACCGGCACCGCCGACCCGAAGGCTCGGCCCGGCTGGGCCCTCAACACCGGCAACAGGCCCACCTGGCCGACGGTCCGCATCACCGGGCCCGTGGTCAACCCGAAGGTGTGGATCGAGGGCACGGACGCGGTCCTGGAACTCGCCGTCGCACTGGGCGACGGCGAGACGCTCGACATCGAGACCAGGCCCGGCACCCGCACCGTGATCCGCAGCGGACTCGGGTCCGCCGCCGGGGCCCTTTCCCGTGCGAGCCGCTTCGACGCCTTCGTCATCGGCCCGGGCCGCTCCGAAGTCCGCTGGACGGCTCAGGACGCCACCGGCACTTCCCGCCTCGCCCTCACCTGGCGCGACGCCTCCTCCTCGCTCTGACCCCCCACCGCACGGAAGCAGCACCACAATGACGCTCATCCAGCCGCCCCTCATGGTCACCGGCGGAATCCACCCCGCCCGCGCACTGCGCATGATGATCCGGGACCTGTCCCGCGGCTCCCAGGGAGTCACCGAAGGCGGAGACCTTCGGGTCCGCTCCACCCCAACCCCCGGGCCCGGGGTGCGAGTCGGCACCGGCTCCGCGATCGTCCGCGGCGCCACCTGGGGCCAAGGCTCCTACACCCAGTACAACTCGGGCGACCACCTGGTGCCGATCGCCCCGACCGGCGCCGCCGGCCGAACCGACCTGCTGGTGCTTCGAGTTGAAGACCCCGAGTACGAGGGCTCGCGCGACCCCGCGACCGACGACATCGGCTACCTGCACGTCATCCCGGGCGTCTCGGCGACGACCTCGACGCCGCCGCCCGGCATGACCGCGATACCCCTGGCCCGGATTACCCAGCCACCGAACTGCCAGACGATCACCGACGCGATGATCACAGATCTGCGGCAGGTAGCCAACCCCCGGCGGGAGCGCCGCGTCCGCACCATCGGCGGGTTCGCCGACTCGTCGATCCCCCCGGCGGCGACGTGGCAGGACTGGCCGGCAGGCATCGGCGCGAAGGTCACCGTCGACGTTCCGTACTGGGCGACGGGCGCGATCGTCGTCACCAGCCTCCACGGCCTACGGGTCGCCGGCTCGGTGAACATCGCGTGGCGACAGGTCCTCGGCGGCGGCCCGGGCTCCGACAGCTACCTCGACACCGACGCCCTGACCGTCGTGTCGCGGGAGTCCGTCACCATCGTCGACAACTACACGTTCCGCCTGGACCAGCGCGGCACCACCCTGCCCCTTGCCGTGCAGGCCCTGCGCCTGGACACGAGCGGCAACGTCGACCTCAACAACACGACGACCATGCACGTCGACGTCGACTTCGTCGAAGGCACCTACTGATGCCCCCCGTGTACCGGTACTTCACGACCCATGCCCTCACCGGCGAGGTCCTGGCGTACGAACTGCCGCTGGGCGGCGTCTCCTTCGGCTTCGAACGCAACGGGCCCGGCCAGATGCGAGGCACCCTCGACCCGCGGCTCGCCCACCTCGCCCCCAGCCAGGCGGAGGCCGGCACCGTGCTGCTGTGGGCGGCACGCGACCAGCAGCTCGCCTGGGGCGGCCAGATCTGGTCGGCGCGGCCCGAGGGCTCCTCCCTGACGTTGGAGGCCGCCGGGTTCGGCGCCTACCCGAGCCGCCGCCACGACCTGCACGGCAACCTCGGCGGCCGCGGCCCCTACACCGGAGCCGACCCGTGCCAGGTCATCGCCGACACCTGGGCCTACCTCCAAGAGCAGCCGGACGGCGACCTCGGCGTGCACGTCGACCTGCCGCCCGGCGGCTGCCCCGCCCGTCTCGGCGATGCCGAACACCCTTACACCACCAAGGAGTGGGAAGCGCCGCAGCTCTCGGGTGTGATCAGGGACGCCACCGCCCTCGACGGCGGCCCGGAGTGGACGGAGACCGTCGCCTGGGAAGGCGAGCGGCCGGGACGGCGCATCCTCATCGCCTGGCCGCGTCTGGGCACGCGCCGCACCGACCTGCACTTCGCGAGCGGCGTCAACATCACCAAGCCCGAGCCGATCACCAGCAGCGCCGACGACTACGCCCAGGTCGTCGTCGCACTCGGCGCCGGCGACGGCAGCGTGAAAGTCCGGGCGGTGGACGCGGTCCGCGACGGGCGGCTGCGCCTGGAGCACGTCCTCGACCGGCCCTCGGTCACCGACCCCACCGCCCTCGCCCAGATCGCCCGCACCGAACGCGCCCGCCGCCAACAGCTCGCCACCGTCGACGAGATCACCGTCGTCGACCACCCCGCCGCGCCGATCGGCTCCTGGCGGGTCGGCGACGACGTGCAGGTGTCCCTGCACGACGAGTGGGCCGACTTCGCCGGCTGGTGCCGCATCACCGGCTGGACCCTGCGCCCAGCCGAACGCGACCAACCCGAAACCGCCACACTGCGCCTCGACCGCGCCTACACGACCGGAGCCTGATAGTGCCCACCGCCCTGGATGCCCTCGCCACACGCATCGCGACACTGGAAGCAGCCCTCCTCGAACTGTCCCGGTCCTCCAGGCTCTCCCACAGCAGCATCGACGACGGGGCCCTCACCGTGACCTCCGGCGGCCGACTGCGCGCCATCATCGGCCAGCAACCCGACGGCACCACCGCCGTCACCCTCGTCAACGGGCCTGTCCCGCCCACTCCGTCCCCGCCGACCGCGGCACCGGCCCTCGGCGGCATCCGCGTCACCTGGGACGGCACGTTCACCGACGGGGCGGTCAGCCCCCTGGACCTGGCCCATGTCGAAGTCCACGCCTCACCCACCGCTGTCTTCGAGCCGTCGCCCGCCACGCTCGTCACCACCATGAACACCCCGCAAGGCGGCACCGTCATCGCCCCCACCACCGCCCCGGTATGGGTCTCCTTGGTGGCGCGCAGCACCTCCGGCAAGGCGTCGGCGCCGTCGGGCACCGCGACCGCTAGGCCCGCCCCCGTCGTCGCCCAGGAGGTACTGGACGGCATCGTCGGCGATCTCCAACTCGCCGACGACGCCGTGACCGCCGCGAAGGTCGCCGCCGGGGCGATCGGCGAGAAGGCCCTTACCGAAGCCGCCGTGACCGCCAGGAAGCTCGGCGAAGCCGCCGTCGTGGCCGGGAAGCTCGCCGCCGACTCCGTCACCCCGGGCACGGTCGCCGCCGATGCCATCACCGCACGGGAGATCGCCGCCGGAAGCATCAGCACCGGAGAACTCGCCGCAGGAGCGGTCACCACGGCGAACCTCGCCGCTAGCGCCGTCACGGCCGGGCAGCTTGCCGCCAACGCCGTCACCGCATCGAAGATCGCCGCCAACTCGGTCACCGCGGAGCAGCTCGCCGCCGACGCCGTGGCGGCGGGGAAGATCGCCGCCAACGCCGTCACCGCCCGAGAGCTGAAGGCCCTTGCCGTCACGGCCGACAAGATCGCCGCCAACGCCGTGACCGCCGACAAGATCGCCGCGGGCTCGATCACGGCGTCGCTGCTCAGTGCCGACGCCATCGACGGGCGTACCATCAAGGGCGTCACCATCACCGGCGGCACCGTCACTGGCGGCATCCTTCAGACCGGTACGACTGGCCGAAGGGTCGTGCTGGTACCCACCGACCCGGTGAACGGCACGTCCGCCCCGTCCACCCTTCTCTACTCGGGCGCCTCCGCCGAGCGGGCGCCGGCCCGGCTGACCGCCAACGTTCAGGACACGCCTGACGGGAGTGCGCCGAGCAGCACCCTGTCCAGCCCGCAGGTGACACCCGACGGAGCGCACACCAGCCGTCTCGTGCTGTCTGCGGGCGGCCCGGACGCCGGATACGCGCCCCAGGGCCGCGCCACGCTGGAAGCTGTCGGGGGCTGGCAGTCCGGCGGAGCGTCCGTCACTACCACCGCCGGAACGACGTCGGGCTCCGCCGAGGCCACGGTCGTCGCCACCGCCCGGCGCCAGGACAACGCCAAGTCCGCGATCCAGCTGCTCAGCTGCTCCCAGCACATCGTGCAGCTCGTCGACCAGGCCGCCGCCACCTACCTCGACAAGACCGGCCTCACCATCAAGGCGCTGGCCGGCGGGATGCTGCTGCAGAGCAACACCGGCCTTCGCGTACAGGGCGGAGACGTCGTCGTCACCAACGGCACCGTCAGGGCGGAGTCGGCGGCGTGGACGACCCCGTCCTTCCAGAACGGCTGCACCTCGCTGACTGGCTGGCGCTCGGTCGGGATCAAGCGGCGGCCCGACGGTACAGTGATGCTGCGCGGAATCGCGGCCGTACCGGCATCGTTCAGCGGAGGGGTCGTCGCCGTCATCGACGACCCCGCAATGCGCCCCCGGACGGGCGAAGTCTTCACCGTCTCCGCCGCCAACCCGGCAGTCGCGACGCTCTTCCTCCAGCCAGGCGGCACCCTGGAGGTCTGGAACCCGACCGGCAGCTTCGGCGGCTGGATCTCGTTCAGCGGCATCGAGTGGTCAACCGTCGACTAGACCGTGGCACGCTGAGACTGGCGGGCCCGACCGACCTTCCGGGGTCGGGCCCGCAGCACACCCCTAGGCCTGGCGGCCGCCCGGACGCCGCCGGTTCACGGCACGGCGCCGACGGCGCAGAGCAACGCTCTGCTCAGCGTTTCGATCGTTCGACGGGACAGACGACTTGGCCCGCAGGGCAGCCGGACGTCGGATGGCCACACGGTGCAGGTGCGCGACACGCTGGGAGCGGTGCCGGGCAACCAGAACCGGCTGCGGAGACGTGCCCTGGCTACGCGCCAACCACCGGCCGACGGTCTCCGCAGCGATATGGCCAACGGTGTTGGCGAGAATGTCGATGAGAAGGGCGAGAAAAAGGTTGAACACTTCTGGATCTCCGATTCGTTACTCGGCGGAGACCCGTGCGAGAAGCCGCTACGCGGCCAATCGGTACCTGGCAACCACGCACGGGCCACAATGGCCAAGTGGGTGGAACCGGGAGGAGGCGAAGGCAAATCGGCGCTGCGGACAGCGGGCCGTCGCCAACGGGAAGACCTTCGACGAGCAGGATCGTGCCGGACATGCGGAACTTCCGGAGCCGAGTCGGGCCTTGTGTGAGCGCGCCACAAGAGCGATACCGGCAGCGGAGCAGTGCAGCCAGATGTCGGACGCGAATCGGACCATGCGCGAGCACGCCGTGCGTGCCGTGCCGAACGCGGAGTAGCGCGACCACACCTTGAACAGGGGGCGCGCGACGGCCTCTTGCTCCGCCCAGTCAGCGGCAACTTCGCGGAGGTAACAGACGATCGCGCGGCGCAGGTCCGTGCCGGCCCAGGTCGAGTCGGACCAACGCAGAATCGACAGCTGTGCATTGGTCCTGCCTGCGTAGGAGACCACGTCTGCGGTCCGGGTAGGGCGCTTAAGCTGGACGATCTGCATGTCGCCGACGTTAATACGACTCCAGGGACTGCCGGTCGACTCTTCACTCGTAAGAGTGCGTTCTGGTGATATGTCAGCGAATTCCTGTCCTGTGCGGTAGGCCGTACGATGGTTCCGGCGCGGGGAACGCCTGTTCGGAGTAGTCGTTGAGTGTCCCGCCGACCGCAGAACCCACCCTGGGTGAGCTCCAGCGCGCTCTGCTCCAGCTGCGTGAGGACCAGCGGGACGGCATCGCCGGGCTCCGTGAGAATCTACGGACCGACCTCCAGGTTCTCGCCGGCCGGATCGAGCAGGCCGTGACCAAGGACGTGTACGTCGCCGATCAGCGGCTGATCGACCAGCGGCTCGTCGTCATCGAACGAGACCTCACCGCGGAGGCCCGCGCGCGGGAAGCCGCCGAGGCGGCGGCGGTCGCCAACCGGCGGTGGCTGATCGGCGCGTTCCTCGCACCGCTTGTCGTCGCGGCCGTGCAGCTGTGGCTGCTCTCCAAAGGCGCACACGTGTAGGCAGCTGGCGCCGAGTTACACCACCACCTGGTGCGCGGGGGAGAAACGCGAACCACATCTTGGCAACGCCTCTGAGCGCCGACGCCTTCCTCAACTCCCTGCGGAGCGAGGGGCTTTCCGTCACCGAGGTCGGTGACTGGCGCAACCACAACCGCGACTCCAAGGGTGCGTGGGGGCCGGTGCACGGCATCGTGATCCACCACACCGCCACCTCCGGCACCTCCAGCTCCGTGCAGATCTGCCGCGACGGCTACGCCGGGCTGCCGGGCCCGCTGTGCCACGGCGTCATCGACCGCGACGGCGGCGTGCACCTGGTCGGTTACGGCCGGACCAACCACGCCGGCGCGGGCGACGGCGACGTCCTCCAGGCGGTCATCTCCGAGCGGGCCCTGCCCCCGGTCGACCAGGCCAACGTCGATGGAAACGCTCGTTTCTACGGTTTCGAGTGCGTCAACAGCGGGACAGGCTCCGAGGGCTGGCCGGACGGGCAGGTCGAGGCGATGGTGCGGGCCGCCGCCGCGGTGTGCCGGGCGCACGGCTGGTCCGAGCGGTCCGTCATCGGCCACAAGGAGTGGCAGCCGGGCAAGCCGGACCCGGTCGGCATCGACATGGGGGAGTTCCGCGCCCGGGTGGCCGCCCGGCTCGGCAACGGCTCTGCCCCGCAGCCATCCGGCCCGCCGGCGTTCCCCGGCCGGGACGCCTTCGGGCCCGGACGGGTGAACGACTCGATCCTCGCCCTCGGGCAGCAGCTCGTGCGCAAGGGCTTCGGTGGTGCGTACAAGGTCGGCCCGTCTCGGTCCTGGGGCGAAGCAGACCGGGCGAACGTCGCCGCGTTCCAGCGCGCGCAGGGCTGGGGCGGCAGCGACGCCGACGGGCTGCCCGGCCCGTCCACCTGGAGCCGACTGTGGTCCTGACCAACACCTCCGAGAGGAGTGCGGTGAACTTCTACCTGTCCCTGCTGCGTACCGGCGTGCCCGCCCTGGTGGGCTGGCTGGTGGCCGTTGCTGCCCGCTACGGCCTCGACCTTGATGCCACCGCCCTCGCCGGCGTCCTGGTGCCGTTGGTGGCCTTCGTCTACTACGCGGTGTTCAGGGCCGCGGAGCACTACCTCTCGCCCCGGTGGGGCTGGCTGCTCGGCTACGCCATGCCCCCGGCCTACCCGGCAGTGAAGGCAGAGCTGCCCCAGTAGGGGTGACGGCGTGGCGCCTGCCGGTGCCGGTCGGACTGGCCGGACGGAGCTTCTGGCCGGCGCCTCGTCTGCGAGTTACCCGGCCCGTGATGGGGTGAGCCGACAAGGGCCGAAGGCCGGCACCCGCCGGCGACCAAGTTGGGCCCCCGTTCCTTGCGGAATGGGGGCCCGACCTCTTGGATTTCATACTCTATCACCGGGGCTTGATGCCAGGTTTTCCACAGCCTGGGCATATTCTTAATACTCACTTATCACGATGGCAGGGAGTGGCGGAAGTGAGTGTCAAGAGGAAGCCGGTGCTCGTCGGCCACCAGGAGTTCAGCGCGATTTACGACGGGACGGCCCGCAACGTTGCGCAATGGATCCAGCGCGGGCAGCTGGACTACAGCGAGGCGGTGATCGTCAGCGGCCGGGCCTACTGGACGTTGGGCTTCGCGGTGGCCCAGGGCGAGAGGTTCGCGCGCCCAAAGGAGCCGAACATGGCGGTCGTCGAGCAACTGGTGGAGGAGCAGTCTCCGGGGCGTGGTCTTGTGTCCGCACTGACGGTGCAGCGCGCCGACCTGCCGCCGATCGTCGGCCAGCAGGAGATCGCTGCCATCGTCGACGAGGATCCCGCGGCGTTCCTGCCCCGACTGAGTGCCGCGATCAAGGCGAGCGCGTTCCCGGGGCCGGACTGGTCCCTGTCGGGTTCACCGCTGTGGTTGCTGAGCAGCGCCACCGACGGCCTGGAGAGCACGAGCCGCTTCTCCAGGGTCAAGAGCAAGGCCCCCGAGATCAACGGCGAGGTCGTGGAGGCCCTCAAGAGCGGCCGGTACGACGGCCCCGGATCGAAGATCCTCACGAGGGGGGTCAAGAAGAAGAGCTGACCGAAGTTGACCACCCCCATGTGTGAGTATAGAATATAAACAAGAGGGTGGGTGAAGGGTCCGCCCGGCAAAACGGGGGTCACTCATGAGAGCGCGCTCACCGCCGCGCGGTGTCGCGACAGAGGGTGCTCGACCCCCCTCTCGGCGGAGGGGGTGGTCAGGAATTCGACTTGTATGGGGACTCTTGCTTAGTATCCCCATCAAGTTGAGGGGAGAGAGCGCCGTGTCCGCTGTCACTCAGGACCACCTGCCTGGCCTGGAAACCGTCCGCCGCATCGTCGTGCCCGCAACCGGGACGCCCCGCGCGGGGACGATCCAGGAACGGTTCGAGCAGTTCCACGGGGCAAACCCGTGGGTCCTCACCGAGCTGGAGCGGCTCACCGCGGAGTGCATCGACGCGCGCTTCGCCACGATCAGCCTCGGCATGCTCTTCGAACTCGTCCGCTACTCCTACGGCCGCGCCACCCTCGGATCCGACGGCGACTTCCGGCTGAACAACGACTTCAGGTCGCGCTACGCCCGACTTCTCATCGAGCTTCACCCCGAGTGGGCGCCGCGCATCGAAGTCCGTGCCCTGCGTACGGACTGACGTACCGCACCGTCATGACCTCTTGGAGAACCACCCGTGCCACCGAAGATCAAGTCCCGCAAGCCCACCTGCGTCATCCCCTTCCCCTTCATCCTGCTGGAAGGCGAGGAGGGCGCCGGAAAGTCCTACACAGCCATCGAGTTCACGAAGTCCGAGCGCGTCGGCAGTTGCTACGTCCTCGACCTGTCCGAGGGATCTGCCGACGAGTACGGGGCGATCCCCGGCGCCAGGTTCGACGTGATCGAACACGACGGCACCTACGTGGACATCGCCGAGCAGGTCGAGGCCGTCAAGGAGGAAGCCCGCCGCGCCGCCGCAGCTGGCGAGCCCCCTGTCGTCCTCATCGTCGACTCCGGCACCGCCTTGTGGCGGATGCTGTCCGACTGGGCCCATGCCCGGGCCCGCCGCTCCAAGCGCAGCCGAGACAAGCTGCGCGACGACCCCGACGCGAACGTCGACGTCACCCGCAACCTGTGGAACGACTCCGTCAACCGCTGGGAGAGGGTCATCCGCGCTATGCAGACGTTCCCCGGCATAGCGATCATGCTTGCCCGGGGCAAGGAGATCTCGGCGACGAACGAGGACGGCCAGCCCCTGCTGGACGACCGGCGCCGTCCCGTGCGCGAGTGGAAGGTCGGTGCGCAGAAGGACCTCGGTTTCGACGTCACCACATGGGTGCGGATGCGGCGCGACCAGACCCCTGAGCTAGTCAAGGCCCGCACCCTCAAGTTCCGCGTCGAGAGCGGCAAGCCCATGCAGCTGCACGACTTCACCATCGAGCGGCTGGTGTTCGACCTGCTCGGCTGCTCCACCGCCAGCCAGCCCCGACAGATGCCCGTCCTGGTTGGCGACCGTACCGGGCCGTGGATGGAGCGCATCGCCGCCGCCGACGACCGCGACGCCTGCCTGAAGCTGTGGGACGAGCTGGATGCCGGGTCGAAGACCGGCCTGTCCGAGATGGAGTGGCACACCGTCCGAGGGGCGGTCAAGGCCCGCGCCGCCGAGCTCGCCGCCCCGAAGGCCGGCATCGACGACGTCTCGGAGAGCGACGCCGCCCGCCTGCGTGCCGCCGCCGAGGCGCAGCAGGCCGAGGCCGACGCCGAAGTCGTCGGCGAGACCCCAGCCGCGGCCTGACCGACACGGCCGGGCTTCCTCGCCAGGAGCCCGGCCCCGTCGTCACCGCCCGCACCGTACCCCGGCCGGCACGCCGCATACCGCAGCCGCGCTGGCACCTCGGCGTGCCCTCCTGCCGACGGCCCCGCCCCTCACGGGCCCCTGTGCCGTCATGACCTCTTGGAGCAGTACACCCATGTCCACCTCCGTCCTCGACCTACCGGAGTCGCCGTCCATCTGGGTCGCGGCCGACGCCGTCGACCAGGCCCGACCGCGCTCCCGGCAGCGCCAGCTTGGCGCGTCCGACCTCGTGTGCGAGCGCCGCGCCGCGTACATCCACCACGGCTGGGAGCCGACCGACCACGTCGTCAGCCCGGCCGCGATGCTCGGCACCTACATCCACGAAGGCCTGACCACCGCCGCCCGCCGCGAGTTCGGCTGGCTCGTCGAGAAGCGGGTCGCCGACGCGACGATCGGCGGCAGCATCGACATCGTCCAACTCGACCGGGCCACCGCCAGCCAGCTCCCGCGCCGCCTTCGCCCCAGGGTCGCCGCCGACGTGAACACCGTGGAGGACATCAAGACCCGCACCATCTACCGCTGGGACGAGGTGCGGCGCTACGGCGCGACCGCCGGGGAACTGCGCCAGGTCATGACCTACGTGCGGTTGCTGCGCACCGGCGGCTTCGCCGACGTCGACGGCCAGCGGGTCCTGGCCCGGGTCGGCCCGATCGACGTCGAGCGGGTGCGGATGCGGTTCATCTCCCGCGACTCCGGCGAGGAGTTCATCCAGGAGTTCCCCTACGACCCGCAGATCGCCGAAGAGGCGGTGTGGTGGCTGGAGCGGATCACCGAGACCGAGCACCCCGAGCAGGCCCCCAGGACGTTCTACGGGCCCGGCATCGACACCGTGTGCGACTACTGCCCCTTCGCGACTGCCTGTTGGGGCGTGCCGGCGTCCGGGCGGCCCGTGCAGGCCAACATCGTGCACAACCGTGAGGACGTGGCGGTGCACCTGGCGGACTACGCCGACGCGCACAAGGACTGGGCGGAGGCCGACCGGATCAAGAAGTTCGTGCGCAAGGCCGTCGACGGCACCGAAGCGGGGACGTACGGGCGCAACGTCCTGGGGTGGCGGGGCGAGGACAAGGAGGTGGAGGAGCCGGACGTGCGCGCCATGATCGAGCTGTTCGACGACCTCGGCGCGCCGATACCGGTGATCCCCGACGAGGCCCGCATGGTGAAGGCCCTCGTGACGGCCGGCCTCGCGGTGCCCACGCGCAGGGTCGTGAAGAAGGGCCCCCGCCGGATCGAGGTCAAGGCGGCCCCCAAGTGAACGCGGTGCAGCACCAGTTCGCACCGTGCCACCGAGGGGGAGTCCCGCATGTCGATACAACTCATGGTCGCCGCCGCATACCTGCCGCCGGAGGTGATCGGCAAGAACCCCGCCGAGAAGCTGGCGCTGATGAAGATCTGCGACAGCGCGGACGACGAGAGCCGCCTGTCGCGTCCTGGCCTGCGCCGCATGATCGCATGGACCGGCGTGTCGGAGAAGCGCACGATCACCCTGGTCACCAACCTGGTGGCGAGGGGCCTGGTGGAGCGCGTGGAGGTCGGCAAGCCCGGCCGGGCCGCCCTCTACCGGGTGTTCCCGTCCGGTGTGCCGAGCATCCCGGACAGGGACGAGCTGGGCGAGCGTCAACGGGCGGCGGTCGCCGCGCCGCGGAACCCGCGCCTGGCGCGGCCCCGGACTGCGCGTGCTGCCCCGGCGGCCCCGGCGCGTACCTCCCGCGACATCGAGGAGCGGGAACTGCGGGCGGCCGAGCGCCATGGGTCGCCCGAGGGGAACCCACCTCCGCCGGGGTCGAAGGTTCCCCCGGGGGAACCCACGACGTCGCCCGAGGGGAACCCACCAGGTTCCCCTGGGGGAACCCCTTCCTTTCCTTCTCCTTCCTACGTCCTACCTACCCCCCTACCCCCCACGGCTGGCGCCGCGGGGGAGCCAGCGGATCTGGAGGAGTCGCAGGCGCGGCCGTGCTCGCGTCACCGGAAGGTCGCGGCGAACTGCCGGGCCTGCGGAACCAGCGCCCGGGCGCAGCGGCAGGCCGAGGATCGGGACCGTGCGGCGGCGCAGAGGCAGCGGGAGCAGGAGTGGCTGGACGGCTTCCGGAGGGACGCGCAGGCGGCGCGAGAGCAGGCGGAGGCCGGCTCGGAGGCGGTGCAGTCGGCGAGGCGGGAGGCGTTCGAGGCGGTCAGGGCGGCGCGCCAACGCGCCAAATATCACGAATAGGTAACTGGCCGACGGAGCTTGTATCCCCTCACTGAATGAGTATAGAATTTAAACATGAAGAGGGGGGAAGCCCCCAGACGAAGGGAATCGCAATGCTGCCCACGCTCATCGCCGTCAAGGACAACCAGGGGCGCCCCACGTACGCCCTTGACTACTCCAGCATCCTCGACCCGCTCGTCCGCACCATCGCCACCGAGCGCGCCGAGAACGAAGAGATCGACCACGACCTCGACCAGATCGCCGCCCTCGCCCAGAGCGTCAACGCCGCCCCCGACCGGGACGCCGCAGACGCCCCCGCTGCGGAACTGTCCAACTACGTCGACGGCTTCCTCGACTTCCTCGGCCACCGCCGCCACGAACTTCCCGCCGAACCCAACCAGTTCGACATCCAAACCGCCCGGCGTCTCGTCGCCCGGCTCCACGCAATGGCCACCACGCTCGCCGCCTGGTCCGACCGGCACTCCGCAGAGCGCGCCGCCTAGCCCCCCTCGCGGCCGGGGGTCCACGCCCCTGGCCGCCCCGAACTTGTATGGGAACTCACGCAAGAGCGCCACATCATGTACGGAGGAACCGTGCCACCACTCGACACCCCCACCCTCGCCGACACCTACCGGCCGATCACCGACCTCGCCCGCCGGGCCGGCATCCCCTTCCGCCTCGCCGCCCAAGGCCGGCATGCCAGCCTGCACCTGCACCTGCCCGATGGCACGCTCCTGGCCGTCACCGACGACGGCATCGGAGGAGCCGCCGCCCGCAAGCCCAGCGGCGCCACCGGCTGGCAGATCACCCGAACCCTCCCCACCGGCCAGCGAGCCGTCATCTACGACTCCACCCTCCTCGGCGACCACCACCACCTCGGCACCAACCCCAGCCCCGTCCTCGGCGCCATCGCCCGCTACCTGCCACCCCCACCCTCCCCGAAGCCCACCCGCGCCCGACGACGCGGCCTCCTGACCCGCCTGCTGCGCCTCACCTGACCCACCGGCCGACACGACCTCTTGGAGCCCCTGATGACCTTCGCGCCACTGCCCACCCATCCTCATGTCACGAACCCCGAGTGGCAGGCCCGCTACGAGGCCTTCGCACCCCTGACCGACGCATTGCGCCGCCGCGGCTTCGTCACCGACATCACCTTCGACGGCGACACCGAAGCGATCACCGCCGAACTGCCCGACGGCAGCTACCTGCGAATCGACACCGGCGACGAGATTGGAGACCTCCCCGATGACATCGACGCCACCATCGCATGGCGGGTGATCAGGGGCAGCAGCGACAACCCGACCGTCCGCGACACCGTGTACGACTCCACCCCGGACGGGCCCGACCTTCTCAACGGCGCTCTCCTTTCCCCGCTCCTTGTCGCCATCGACACCTACCTCGGAGCGCGAGGAATAGCCCTGCTGACCGTCCCCCACGCCCACCCCGTCGTCGTCACCGTCACCACGATCCACGACCACGGCCCCGCGACCTACGAGGTCAGGAAGTCCTTCCCGAGCGCAAACCGGGAAGCCGCCCGGTACGCCTGGGCGGCCGCACGAAGCCTGCCCGCCGGAATCACCCAGCAGCACCTGAGCCCCGACTGGCCCCGCTACGCGCTGGCCGACCGCGACCGTACCCGAGTCGTCCAGGTGACCCTGGCGGAACTCGCTTCCGGCAGCCGAGCCCCCCAGAGCGCGTGCACCTGCCGGTTCGTCCACCCCCAGACCTCGCAGGAGGACGAGCAACTCGTCCGCGAAATCGCGCACGCCATCAAGATCGGCGACGCGCACGGCGTCTACCTGGCCGCGGCCCGCCTCTTCACCGCGCCCCAATGCCCCGCGCGGATGGCGGGCCCCCATGGCTGACCACGCCGCCAGCCGGCTGGCGACGACGACTTCGACCCGCCCTTGGACTTCACCGAGCTTTTCTGGGCGAGCCCGCCGGTGCCGCCAATCTGGTCCCCCGCAGGGCCAAGGAGTCGCTGCGCCACCCACCCCGGGAACGCCGACACCGCCCCCGCGGCAACAACCCGCACCACTGACAGGCCCGGAATGGAACAGCCCGTGGACGCCCTCCAGATCATCGCCCTCGCCCTGAGCGGCGCCGGCTTCGCCTTGTCTCTCTGGGCGGCCCGCATCGCCTACCGCGCCCGCAACCACCACTGAACACCCAACTCGCCTCGGGCCCGGCCCCCCGCCGGGCCCGAGGCGCCCACCCCCTCTCAGACCTCACCGAAGGACACCGCCATGGGCAGGGCCTACCAGCTCGAAGCCTGCGACCCCACCGTCACCTACTTCCTCGACCACTTCACCCACGACCGCGTCCTGCGCGCCATGGACCGCCTCGGCATGATCCAGGACCTCCACGACCACCTGCTCGACCTCGCGCTCGCCGCCCAGGACAACACCCGGGCCCAAACCGGCGGCCACCCGCCCGTGCACCCGCGGGACGCCGCCATGGCGACGCACCACGGCGTCCTGACGGCCAGCATCCCCAACCCGGTCGGCATCCCCCGGCACAAGCTCACCACCGGCGAAGGCTGGCTGGTCACCCCGGCCGAGATCACCGCCGCCCTCGCCGCCCACCAGCGCGCCCCCTACGAAGACCGGGCCGCCGTGAGCAGCCTCATCGACGACTGGGCGCCGTGGATCGAGTTCCTTCACGCCGCCGGTGACCGAGCGGGGATCCGCAGCAACTGACCTGTCAGGCCGGGCCGCCAGCGGCGGTCGACCCCCAACTTGTATGGGCTCGCATCTATGAGTCCGACATCACCTCTTGGACTACCGCATGACCACCCCCGACAACACCCCGTCTCCGCCCGAGATAGCCCACGCCGTCAACCACTGGCATCTGGCGATCAAGCCCTACCCCGGGCACCTCGTCGACGACCTCCCCAGCCTGACCTGCCCGCCCGTCCAACCCGTGACCGACAACCCCGAGAACTGAGAGGAGCCCCAACCTATGTCCATTACCTTCACCGACTTCCTGTGTGGCGCCGGTGGCTCCTCAACGGGGCTGGCCGAGGCCGGACTTGAGCTCAAGCTGGGCGTCAACCACTGGAGCCTGGCGCTGGCCACCCACGCCGCCAACCACAGCCAGGCCGACCACCTGTGCATCGACGTCTCCGGCATGCCGATGCGCTACCTGCCCAGAACCGACGTGCTGTGGGCATCGGTGATCTGCACCGAGATCAGCCCCGCCGGCGGCCGCCGCCGAGAGACCCCTCAGCTCGACCTCCTCGACGGCGACGACGAGTTCAAAGTCCTGCCCGACGCCGCGTTCGAGAAGACCCGGGTCACGGCGTGGTGCGTCGTGCGGGCCGCCGAGGTTCACCGCTACCGGGCCATCGTGGTGGAGAACGTGCTCGAATTCGCCACCGACTGGGTCTTGTTCACGGCATGGATCGACGCGATGAGGGCGCTCGGCTACAACTACCAGATCACCTCGGCGAGTTCGGCGCACATCGGAGGCGAGAACAACCTTCGGGCCCCGCAGTGGCGCGACCGCATCTACGTCACGTTCACCCGCAAGGGCATGCGCAAGCCCAACCTCACCCCATCCCCGCTGGCGTGGTGCTTCGAGTGCGGCGAGCAGGTCAACGCCGTCCAGACCTGGCGGGACCCGAAGATCAAGATTGGGAAATATGGCAAGCAGTACGACTACCGCTGCCCGAGCACGCGCTGCCGCCACGCCCTCGTCGAACCGTGGGTGCGCCCGGCCAGTGCAGCCATCGACTGGACCGACCTCGGCCAGCGCATCGGCTCCCGCAGCAAGAGGCTCGCCGACACCACGATGCAGCGCATCGAAGCCGGACGCGCGAAGTACCCGTACGAGCCGTACTCGGTCACCCTCACCCACGGCAAAGACGGCGGAGACCGGGCCTACGCGGTCACCGAGCGGCCGATGCCGACCCGCAGCACCAAGCAGGGCGACGCACTGATCGTGCCCGTCGGCGGCAGCTGGAACACCGAGCCCTACCCGGCGCAGCAGCCGCTACGGACCCGCACCACCCGCGAGTCCGAAGCCCTCCTCACCACCCCGTACATCGTGGAGTTCCGCAACAATGCCTCCACCTCCTCGGTCCACGCCCCGATCTCCACGGTCAGCGCGCAGGGCAACCACCACGGCCTCGTCATGCCGGGAGGCCGTGTCGACCCCCGCGACCGCAACACCCTGGTAGTCCCGTACCGCAAGGCCACCGCCAAGCACACCGGCTACCCGCTCCACACGCTGTCCACCCGGGACTCGGCCGCGGTCGTCGTCACCGCGGAGAGCATCGAGGACTGCTGGTTCAGGATGCTGAAGCCCAAGGAGCAGCTAGCCGGACAACGGTTCCCCAGCGACTACATCGTCCTGGGCACCGGCGCCGAACAGACGATGCAAGCGGGCAACGCGGTGTCCTGCAACGTCGCCCACTGGATCGGCCGCCAGCTGCTGGAAGTCCTGTGACCGGCCCCCGCCCGCGGTGGCGCCTGCGCCTGGACCCGCCACCGCGCCGCGCACTCGTCCTCGCGCAGGCCCCCGACCCGCAATGCCGCCACTGCGAAGGCGCCGGCGGCTGGGACGGCGGGCCGCTCCACGACCGCTACGTCACCTGCGTCTGCCACGACCCGAGCCGCCGCCTCACCCTGCTGCGTCTCCACCGGCGCCCCGCCGACCGCCCCTGAACTCCTGTCCGGCCGCCCTCCCCCTTCCGGGGCGGCCGGACAGGGCACCCCCCGACAAGGACCACCAAGCCCGTGTTCACCGCTCTGCCCGACACCGACGTCTTCACCGCCGCGTGCTACCGCGACGACCGCTTCAGCCCCGCCGAAGGCGAATGGGCAAACAAGACCGAACTGATCGAGAAATGCACACCGGCCATGGCCGCCTGCGTGCCCTGCCCCTACCGGGCCATGTGCATCCGCCAGACCCGCCCCCACGCCAGCAAGTTCGACGGCGTCGCCGGCGGCCGCCTGTGGCTCGGCGGTGAAGTCATCAGCACCGTCGACGGCGTCGACGACGTCGACCTGCCGTTGCCCGGCGAGCCCCGCGACACCTGCGGCACCGGGGACGGCCACGAGCGGCACTACGTCGTCGGGGAGCAGCCGTGCGAGCCGTGCCGGGCAGCCGTCGACTCCCCGCCGCGGGTCGAGTCGGAGACCGGCCCGGCGCAGGAACAGCTGCTCCTCACCATCGCGGCCTGACCTGTGCCGCGATCCTCCCGCCGCCGATCCCCTGGCAGCAGCCGAACGGCCCGAAGGGGAGGGTCCGATGGCGCCCGGCGGCCGCAGAGGGCGCACGGCCGAAGCCCGCCCACACCGCGGCCAGGCCCGGCAGCACCTCCAGTAAGTAGCAGCGCGGCCAGGGATGGGGCCGGTCGCGGTCCAGCAATCACCAGCAAGGAAGTACGAACCGGATGAACACCACCGACACCGCGAGCACGCCCACGGAGCCCATCCCTCTGGTCATAGGCCTCGACCTGTCCCTCACCTCCACCGGCATCGCCGGCGTCGACTGGGCCGACGCCCTGCGGCCCAGGAACCTGCGCGGCCACCCCCGACTGGACTGGCACAAGCGGCAGATCACCGACCGGGTCCGGCGCGCGGATCTCGTCGTCCTCGAAGGGGCGGCCTACGGGCACGGCGCGCAGGCCGGGCACCATGAGCTCGGCGGACTGTGGTGGATGGTGACCCAGACGCTGTGGGAGAACGGGATCCCCTACGCCCAGGTCCCACCGGCCTCGCTGAAGATCTACGCGTGCGGGGTCGCCAACCCGGCCAAGGACCACCCCAAGCAGGTGCGCGCCAGGGTGGCGAAGGGCATGGTCCGCGACGCCGTCGCCGAGCGGTACGGCCTGGAGTGCGAAGGCCCGGGACGGTACGACAAGGCGGACGCCGCCGTCCTCGCGCACATGGGCCGCGACTGGCTCGGCCACCCCGTGGTCGCCCTGCCCGAACAGCACCGGCGCGCTCTCGCGGGCGTCACATGGCCACAGATGCACCGGTCGATGGCAAACGAATGAACGTGCGTGGCGTAGAAGGGAATTGATGGGAAAGAACCTGCCGCCGGAGTGGACTCCTATCCGGGAATGAGTATAAAATATAAACACAAGGTTGGAGAAAGGGCCCCGATGAGTCTTCACCGCGAGAACGTCACCTGGCAGCGAGGAGACGGCACCTGGAGCATTGGCTTCTACAAGTTCACCGAACCGTGGGGGTGCGGCGACGACCCCGACGACTACGACCGCGAGTGGGGCGTCGAGTACGACTACAACGCCTTCTGGTACCTGTCGACCGGCCACCCCACCAGCGAAGCCGCCGAGGACGAATACACCAACACCGAGCCCAACCCGGGTGGCATGACGATCGTGCGCTGGGGGCGCCCCGAAAACCGCGAGGAGATCGCCCGCCTCGACGCCATCGCCGCCGGGCACCCCGTCCGACTGGTAGCCGAGGCTCGCGCACGAGAGGCCGAGTTCGCGGCGATCATCGCCCAGTGGAAGTAGCGGTGCCCCGCCGGCCGGGATCCCGCCCCGGCCGGCGCTCCGCCCACGACCAGCCCGCTCACCATCCCGGGGAGAAGCCCATGACCACTGCCGTCGAGCCCGCGGACCTTCGTGACCTCGCAGCACTCGGCCAGCTCCACGACTGGATCGGTCGCAACCACGACCTCATACCCATCGAGGCCGCCGAAGCCGCAGCGATCGTCACCGACACCCTGGCCGGCACGTGGCGACAGATCGGCGAACACGGCGAGACCTTCCCCGAGTGGTTGAGCAGCACCAGTCCCGCCCTCGTGCAACTCCTCGCCGACGTCACCGCCCAAGCCCTGCGGGACCCGTGGACCGGCTCCCACCAGCTGCGCATTGTCCGCCTGGCCCTCGCCGACCACCTCGATCACTGACCCGGAGAACTCATGGACGACCGATTCGCCGTTCGCATCGCACCTGACGGAGCCACGTTCCCCGTCGGCATCTACCGCCGCTGGGCGATCCCGCCGCAGGCCCGTGCCGTCCGGCTTGGCCCCCTCCTTGTCCACACGGCCCCGCAGACGCACGACCGGACCGTCAACCGCTTCGCCAGGCACCTCTGGAGCGAGATCTCCGGAGGCGCCGCCGCCCCCGTGTTCCGCGGGCCGGTCTGGGTCACCCCCCACCCGGATGCCGGCGCCCCGCTGACCCGCAACCGGTGGCACCTCGACCACGTGATCAAGGACATCCTCCGCTCGACGCCGAAGACCAGGCGCCGCCGATGGGACCTGAGCGTGGCCACCGTGCCCGGCAGCCGCCCCGACGGCTTCAGCGGCCACGGCATCGCCTACGACGCCGACTCGGGCCGTCGCGCGGTCGCCCTGTGCGACGCCGGTACCGGGGGCCTCACCGGGGGATACGCTCGACGGCACGCCGAAGCCCTCGCGGCGCGAGCCGTGGAGACGAGCGACCCGCTCAGGGCCCTCCGGCGGCAACTCGATGCCGTCCGCGCGGAGCCGTACTCCTGGGGCGGCTCGCTGTCCGGCGTCATCGTCGCGACCTGGCGCGTACAGGACGCCTTCCTCCGGCTGGCCTGGTCCGGCAGCATCGCGGCCTACTGCCTGCGCACTCCCGGCGACGCGTTCGGGGTGCCCGTCCGAGAGGACCGCGGAGCCGGCCCGGTGGGGCCGCTGGCCTACCGGGAGGTCTCGATGCGTACCGCCAGCTGGCTGGCGCTGGCCACGCCCGGGGCCAACCTGCACGCGACGATCAACCGGGGGCACTTGTACGAGTCCCTGGACTACGGAGACGACCCGAAGGACGCCGCCGGGCGACTTGCCCGCGCCACCACCTCCCCGGGCGCGGAGGGAACCGTGCTGGTCGTCGACCTCCATCACTTCTACAGGAAGTCGGCGGAATAGAGGGGGAGGTGAGAAGTGCCGGCATGGACACCGGCAATGAATGAGTATAGAAGTTAAACATAAGTGAGAGGGGTGCCCAGCTCAAGAAAGGACCTCACATGTACAGCCAGATCGCCGAGATGACCGCGAAGCGCATTCACAACCCGGGCATCAACGCCCGCCCCGTCCTCAACTCCGTGTACGTGGACGTCACCCCGGACGACGACCGCACCGTGAAGATCCAGTTCGGCCCGGGCTCCGGCCGCGGCGAGACCCGCGTCGAGATCATCCTCCTGGACGAGCGGAAGGCCGCCCTCGACACCGTCGGTGACGCCTTCGACACCAACTGGGCCGCCACCAAGGCCTACGACGCGCTGTTCGCCGCGACCGAGGTCTGGTACCCGGCCGCCGCCTGATCCGGCTCGACACGGGGGCCGCCGCCCGGCGGCCCCCGGCCCCACTCGCACCAACACCCGGAGAGACCGTGCTTCTTCGCCTCGTGATCGCCGCCGCCCTCGTCGCCCCGGCCCCGGCCCAGCTCACCGGATGGCGCGTCGCCATCCACGTCCAAGGCCCCACGATGAGCGTCGCCCGGATCATGCACGAACCCCTGTGCGCGAGCACCAGTAACCACCTGACCGAGACCCTGCTCGAAGCCGGCTATGAGTCCTACGGCGTACTCGCCCAGAGCGGCACCGACGCGGCCAACCGGGTCCGCCAGCTCTACGGCATCCACGCGGAGCCCGCACCGGGCGAGTACTCGCCCGCGGCCGACTGCTGAAGCGGATCCGGAGCCGAAAGCCCAGCCCGAACCCGAACCGACGAAGGAAGACCGACATGCCCACAAGCAACGCGCCGCTCACCCCCAAGCCGCACGAGCGCACCGAGAGCCAGGCCAACGCCGTACTCGTCAACCCGGCCGGTGAGACCGCGCCGGTGCACCTGCCGACCGGCCCCGGCGCCCGGCGCGCCGCGGCCTCGCAGCACCTCGGAGGCGAAGCCGACTACACCGGCTACACCGCGACGTGCCCGCACGGCACGCCCGTCCTCTCCGCCGCCGTCGCGAAGGACGGCGACACCCTGCCGGTGAACCTGCCCGCGAGTCTCGCCCTGGACCTGCTCCGGGACGAACCCGCGCTGCTCACCCTGACCGGCCCGGTCCTCTTCCTCGGGCCCCCCGACGTCGACGGGCAGTTCACCAACCTCACGGACAAGCAGGTCCAAGGCCTCGAAAGGCTGCTGGCCGTGGTGCGAAGCGACCTCCGGCCCCCGGTCGGCCCGTGAAGATCCGCATCGACCTGCACATCTCCCTCGACGCCGAACGCTGGGCCGACGAAGCGGGCTCGGATCCGTGGGACGCCGCACGGGACGCCTGCTGGTACGTGTCCGACGCCCGGGACTGCATCCCGCACCTCGGAGAGGACGGCTGCCCGGCGGACCTGCGGGCCGTGCCCGGCTGGACCGAGGAGCAGGACCTCCTCGGCGCGGTCGAGATCCGCACGATGTGGCTGCTGGAGTGCCCGGCAGGCGACTGGATCGCCTGGCGGGAAGACCCCGGCCCGTACGGCACCGCCTACACGGTCCCACCCGGGAAGGCCCGGGAGGACCTGGCCCGCACCGTCGTCGAAGGCCTCGTCGGCATGGCCCAGTTCGCCGACTCCCAGGCCGTCATGACCCTCACCCGCCCGTGGCACCAGATCTACGACAACCACTGGCGCACATACCCGGAGCAGCGGCCGTAGCGCCGACACCACACGCGCTGGTAGCGACAGGGAAAGGGTCCGACCCTGTGCTGACCGCCCAGGAATACATCACCTGCGCCGACTGCGCGTTCATCGTCGAACCCGGAGGCCTCGTCGGCCTGGTCTTCGACGACCTGTGCTGCGAGGACTGCGTATACGCCCACGAGTGGGCCACCAACGGGCTCTGAGCCCGAACCCGACCAAGGAGACTTCAGCCATGCCCAAGAGCACCTTCGCGTTCGCCGTCGACCCCGACGGCGAGCAGGACGAGATCCCCAACCCGCCGGAGCCCACCGGCCAGCGGGAGGTCCTCATCCGGAACCTCGGCGAGGGCTACTCGTCGCTGCCGATCGGCCGCTACACCATGCACTGCCGACACCCGGAGGCCGAGGAGGAAGCCAACCGGTACGGCCAGCAGATGTGGTCCGCAATCGCGGGCGGCGGGGGACGGGCTCCGTTCTTCCGCGGGTCGGTCCTCGTCACCGGCCGCCGGCGCCCCGACGGCACCTACGCGGACCTGTCCCGGACCGACGTCGACCGCCTGTCCGAGGCCGCGAACTCCACGCTGTGGGTGCGCCCCGCAGGCCCCTCGATCGGCGGGGCGCAGCTGCGGGGTCAGCGGGACAAGCAGTGCGACGCTCTCGCCGTGCACCGTGACCGGAACAGCGGGGTGTGGGCGTTCGTGGTCTGCGACGGCGTCGGGGACACCGACGAGACGGCCGCGTTCGCCCGGTACGCCGCCGTGCGACTGGCGTACCTCGCCTCGGAGCTGGGCTCCCCGGGCGACGCGATCCGGCGGGTGCGGGACGAACTGCCGGACTGGTACCGGCGAACCGGAGTCGCGGACGGGACCGCCTCCACCGCGGCGCTGGCGACCTGGCACCCCGACTGGGACGAGGTGCGCATCGCCTGGTCGGGTGACTCCCGGGTCTGGGCGTTCAGCCCGTCGGGGCGCAGCGAACTGGTGACCGAGGATCACAACGTGGCCGCCGTGAAGCGGCGCCTCGGTGAGCCGGTGGGCCGGTGGGATCACAACGAACTGCTGGCGGAGGTCGGCTACGGGAGTATCGGGGAGCGGACCGTGCGCCGGGACCTCGTCGACACGCTCGTGCTGTGCACGGACGGCGCCTACCACCCGCTGGAGAAGAGCGGCGCCACGCGCGCGGCCATCGACCGGTACTCCTACGTGACCCTCGACCGCTCCCTGGTCAAGTCGGCGGCCGGAGACCTGATCGCCGACGCGGTGGAGCAGGCCGTCACCGATTCCCGTATGAGTAGTGACGGGGGGCGGGCCGACAACGCCACGGCGCTCGTGGCGGCCCTTCCGAAGCTCTGACCTGGGAGAATGTAGCGCCGTCCACCCCTTGAGAATCCTCCAGCGAAGTGGACCCCCATCATGAGTGAGTATAGAATCTAAACACAAAGGGAGGGGGGAGGCCCCCACCCGCCAGGGAGGGAACCACCGTGAACGCGCTCACCGCCGCTGCCGAAGAGGCCCGCCACTACGCCAGCCTCGCCCGCTCACGCGCCGCCCGCGCCGAGCAGGACCTCACCACCTGACCAACCCACCCGGCCCGGGGCAGCGGCCCCGGGCCAACCAACGATCGGAGAACACCATGACCCTCCTCGGCAGCATCGACTCCATGCGCTACCTCGGCACCGTCACGATGCGGGGCCCCGAGCACCACGAAACCGCCATCCTCGACGCCATCACCTCGGCCGACTCCTTCAGTCTCCGGGCCGCCAACAACGCCTTCACCATGGTCGAGCACTCGATCACCATCGGCTGGAGCGTCCGGCCCGACGCCTTCCGGGATCTGACCTTCACCCAGTTCCACGAACTCGTCTGGAACCGCCACTACGCCGACCTGTACCGGCACTGCCTCGCGCTGGACGCCGACGCCGACCGCATCGCCGAGGTCGCCTCGGGAATCGCCGTCGCCCTGGTCGACGACCCGCAGCTCAACCCCTGACCACCCGGCCCGGCCGCCCCGCGGCGGCCGGGCCCCGCCCACCCCTCCTCACCAGCCCCGAAAGGCCACAACCGCCATGCCCGCCAGTAACACCCGAACCGGCCACAGCACCCTCGCCGAGGAACTCGGCTTCGTCCCCGAGCAGCACTTGACCGAGGTGGTGCGGACGATCGTGGGCCACGCGGCGTGCCCCGAACTCGTCATGGCCACCGGCACGCTCCTCCAGCTAGCGACCACGATCTCCTGGGCCCGCCGCCCCTACCACCTGCTCGCCCTCGACATCGCCCAGTACCACGACCTCGTCGCCCACTTCCACTACCCCGACCTGTTCCACACCGCGCTGCACCACGCCGGAGACCTCCGCGCCGTCGACCACATCGCCGACCTCGTCGGCGCCGAACTCGCAGACAATCCCCACCTTCACCACTGACCGGCACCACCGACGGAGCGCACCATGACCGAGCCCGAACCCACCGTGGCCAGCACTCTGACCGACACCGTGCTCTCCCTCGCCGGCCTCGGCACCCTGCAGGCGGCCATGCAGGGGGAGCCGCCCCGCCTCGACGTGATCGTCCACCGCGACGCCTTGACCGCCCGCACCGTGATCCACGGCTACCTCGACGGGCACGCTCTGGGGGCTCGGCCCAAGCACCACCGTCTGGCGCGGGGGCGTGCTCGCCGAGGCCGACACCGAGCGCCTCGCCCTGGCGGAGAAGGCCGCCATCTTCAGGCACCGGGACAACCTGCTTAACGGCGCGACGATGATCGCCGCCGTCGGCAGAGCGGAGGCGATGCTTGCCGGAGTCGCGGCGGACAAGGCGGCCTGACCATGGGATGAGAAGTGGACGCCCAACATATATGAGTATAAAATCTAAACATAAAAGAGGGCCTCGCGGGGAGGTCGCTCGCGACAAGAGTTAACACTCGGACCCGGCTGCGCCGGATTGGCGCGCCGATGGCGCCATCATAATTGAGTATAGAATTTAAACATTACCGGTTGGGTTCACCCCACCCGCGAAGGGACCACACCGTGCTCCTCACCACCACCACCCTCACCACCACCTTCCAGGACCTCGCGACCCGCCTCGACGGCTACACCCCCAGCCCCCGCCCCGGTGACGACCCCGACGTCCAGCGCCTCACCAACCGCGAAGGCCGAAGCATCGGCGCCCGCATCCGACTCGACGGCGTGACCCTCCAACTCTGGGTCACCGCACCCGGCCGCTGCCCCAAGGAGCCCCAGCCCACCCGCCGCGGCGCCCTCCCTCCCGGCAGCAGCTACCACGCCGTCATACACCTCCACGGCCTCGACGGCGACCCGGCCGAGCTCATCCACGCCACGCTCCTCCGCGACCTGCTGCCCACCTTCGACAACGCGCCCCTCTACGTCGGCCACCGCCCCTGGGAAACCACCACCACCAACCAGCCGGACGCCCCGGCACCGACCGAATCCGACCCGCACAGCCCCACGCCCACCGACACCACCGACCCGGCCGCCCCTACGCCGACGACCCCGGACACGAGCGAGCCCGACACCCCCACCGACCCCACACCCGCACAGCCCTCCGACACCCCCAAGCCCAACGCCAAGGCCCCCCGCGAGCGCGCGGCCACCCCGCCCCGAACCCCGGCCGACAAGCCGACCCGAACCCGCAAGACCGCCACCAAGGCCGCCGGCACCAAGCCCACCGCCGCCCGCAAGGCAACGACCAAGGTCACCGCCAAGAAGAAAACGACCACCCGCACCAGCACGCCCCGCACCCGCAAGACCAGCGCCGCATCCACCAGCCAGAACTAACCGCCCCCGGGAACCGGCCGCAGCCCACTGACCCGCCAACGCCACCCGCGAACCACCCCACCACCCGAACCACACCCACCCCGGGGGAGCACCCCCCACCTCCCCAGGGCAGTTAAGGATCCCATCGTGAACACCCTGCGCGAACTGATCACCACCGGCCTCCACCAGCACGGCATCACCACCACCTGCGGCGGCCACGCCTCCGCCGGCGCCTCCTGGGTCGCCGTCCCCCTCCCCGACAGCACCGTCATCTGGACCACCGACAACCACGCCACCGTCGAACGCGACGCCACCGGGATCGGCGGCCTTCACGCCATCCACTACCTCGGCGACCCGAACAACGCCCTCCCCCAGGAGCAGATCATCCTCGTCGACCGCAGACTCGACCGCCGCAACAACCTGGCCAAGGCCGTCACCGAACTCGTCGACACCATCGCCACCTACGTCACCAACTGGCCCCACAGCCCGGCCGCCCGCCACCCCGAACGCCGGATCGGCGCCTACGGCGCCATGGACCTCCCCACCCGCCTCCTACGCCGCGGCGACGTCATCGTGCACACCGCCACCGGCCACGAGTCCGTCGTCACCAGCATCCGGCACCGAGGCCGGGGCGAATACCGACGTACCACCCGCACCGTCACCCCACCCACCCGCGGCTCCATGACCAGCCTGCCCGACACCTGGTGGAAGTTCCCCACCACCCTTTCCCGCAGCGGCAGCACCATCGTGCCCGTCATCGCCCACCGCCACATCGACCCCAACACCCTCCCCAAAATCCCCTACCCCCAGGCGCCCGCCGCCTTCACCGACGGCGACCACGTCGTCCACGACAAGGTCATCTGGGAACGCACCAACGGCACCTGGACCACCCACACCCACACCCGCAACACCACGCCCGTCGGCGACGAAACGATCCTGCGCCTGTTCACCGAAGACGCCCGCCTCCGCCAAGGCATACCCACCCACCAGCCCGCCGCCTGACCCCAAAGGACCCGCCGATGCTCAACCTCGCCACCCAACGCAACGCCGACTCCGCACGAAAGGCCCTCGCCCGCCTCGAAGAACTCGAACTGGTCCCGCTCGGCGCCTACCCCGGCAGCGATGTCCACTGGCCCATGCGCTGCGGCCGAACCGGCTGCACCTGGACCGGCCGCCTCTTCTACAGCCACCTGCGGGCCAGCCGCGGCCACGGCCGCCGACACGTCGGCTGCACCGGAACTCCCGGCACCTACAACCCCTACCTCGCCGACGCCGAACTCGCCCAGCGACTCCACCACCTGTTCCCCGCTACCCACTTCACCATCACCACCACAGACACGGCCCGGCGGATCGTCACCTGGACCGACCACCCCGAAGAGCACCACCTCGCCGCCCTGATCGGCGACATCCAAGGCACCCTCCAGCACCACCCCGCACAGAGCCCCGACATACCGAACTCCTGACCTCACGCCGGGCCGGCAACCCACCGGCCCGGCCCCACCCCCAGACCAGCACCGGCCGCCACCCCATGAAGGGAACCCGCAGTGGAGATCGACCTCACCGAACTCCCCCTCGACCTCGTCACGGTCGTTATCGCCCGCACCCGCCGCGAACTCGAACAAGCAGCCCCCGCCATCCCCGAAGCGCACGCCCGCCACGCCACCCGCATCCACCACCGCAACCACGGCAACGGCTGGGCCTACGTCCGCTGGGCCAACCTCCGCCACAACGGCCACGTCATCAACAACGCCCGACACGTTCTCACCGCCGACCCCACTCACCGCTGGTGGTCCCTACCCATCCACCCCCGCAGCCCGTACCACCTCTCTGGACTGAGCCATTCCGAGGCTGGACCTGCACCGATAGGATCGCGGGTGTACGGCGTGTGCTGGGGGTTCGGCTGCCCCAGCTGGCAGCTTGGTCGGCCGTAGTCGTTTGCCTCGGTTGGGGTATCCCTTGGAACCAACTTCTGGGTAAATAGCAGGTGCAGGTTGGTGAACCGGTCCGCGTACGCGCCCCTGTTGGACCCGCTTTTCAGTGGACATTGAGTGGACATGGCGCCGGTGAAGGGCCGTGAAAGCCAGTGAAAGCCGGAGGTGGTCAGAGGCGCCATTAGGGCCTCTGACCTGGGAAAACAGGGAAGACCAGGGGAAGGTAACGAACCCTGGTTAAAGCGGCCGCAGGACTCATAATCCCTTGGTCGTGGGTTCGAGTCCCACCCGCCCCACCTTCTCGATGTGCGACGAGCGTCGCACGACCTTTCGCGGGTGGGCCGTCGGGCCGTGGCCCCGCCACCTCTCCCACCGCCTGCGACGTCGCAGAGTCTAGGCCGCGGCCACCCCCTTTCCCGGGTGGCGCGCCGGAATTCACCCGCCCGTGGGCATCGGCCCCGGTTGTTCCCGACCGCTGTCCACCGCTCCTCGGCGGCCGTCCCTCCGCTCGCCCGCGTCGCCGGGCCCTGGCGTTCTGCGGCAAAAAAGTGATATCACTTTGCCATCGGATGAGGATGCCCGTCGAAGGAGTCGCCCCCATGACCACACAGCCTTTCGCCGTCGAGGACGGCCCTGTGCTGGACCTCCCGGCCCCCAAGATCACCGAACGGGTCATCACCGGGGCGGCCGGCCTGCCGGTGCTCGGCGGCTCGCTGCTCGGCCTGCTCGCCGGGATCGGGTCGATCATCGTCGGCGCGGCCCAACTGGCCGGGAAGACGAGCGGGTTGGGCATCACCCTGGTGGTCGTCGGACCGCTGCTGGTGCTCGGCTCGCTGCTGCTGACCTTCGGGCTGACCGTGGTCTCGCCCGGCCAGGCCCGGGTGGTCCAGCTGCTCGGGAACTACCGGGGCACCGTCCGCTCCGAGGGCCTGACCTGGCTGAACCCGTTCACCAACCGCCGGCACATATCGCTGCGGATCCGCAACCACGAGACCGAGACCACCAAGGTCAACGACGCGGACGGCAACCCGATCGAGATCGCCGCCGTGGTGGTCTGGCAGGTCGAGGACACCGCGATGGCGATGTTCGAGGTGGACGACTACGCCGACTTCGTCGCCATCCAGACCGAGACGGCCGTGCGGCACATCGCCACCAGCTACCCGTATGACGCCCACCACGAGGGCCAGTTGTCGCTGCGCGACGGTGCGGACGAGGTCGCCCGCATGCTCTCCGCCGAGATCGCCGCCCGGGTCGCCGCGGCCGGAGTGCGGGTCGTCGAGTCCCGGATCACCAGGCTCGCGTACGCTCCGGAGGTCGCCCAGGTGATGCTCCAGCGCCAGCAGGCCGGGGCCGTGGTCGCGGCGCGCAGGCTGATCGTCGAGGGCGCCGTCGGGATGGTCGAGGAGGCGCTGGAACGGCTCGCCGAACGCGATGTCGTGGACCTGGACGAGGAGCGCAAGGCCGCCATGGTGAGCAACCTCCTGGTGGTGCTCTGCGGCGAACGCGGCACCCAGCCCGTCGTGAACACGGGCTCCCTCTACCAGTAAGGCGAGGCCTTGGCGACGGAACGGAAGAAGCTCCTGCTGCGACTGGACCCTTCAGTTCACGACGCGCTCGCCCGATGGGCCGCGGACGACCTGCGCAGCACCAACGCGCAGATCGAGTACCTGCTCCGCCGGGCCCTCACCGACGCGGGCCGGATGCCCGGTGGCGCGGCCCGGCTTCCCCGGCGCGGACGCCCGCCCAAGCAGAACCCGGCCGAGGACGGCCCGACCCCGGAGAACCCGGCCGAGGACGGCCCCGAACCTGGCGGCCCCGAGGTGAGCTGACCGGCGACCGGCCCGACGGAGACCTTCCGGAGACCGGCATGGACCTGCCCGCCGCCCTCCCCCGAGAAGCTGTACCCGCTCGCCTGCGACCCGCGGCGCGGACGCGTCGCGGGCCCGCGAGGCGGCCCTCGCGCAGGGCCTGGACCCGTACAGCGCCCGCCTGCTGGAGCGGATCCGGTACAAGCGGCCGCACAGCTGGTCCTACTGGATCGGCCAGGCCCGGGACGGCCGGCGGGGGCAGCCGGTGCGGCTGGTCCGGGACGGCCTGGCCGAGGCCGGCTGGATCGAGCTGAGCCGGCGCCGGGTCGCCGGGGTGCTGCCGCGCACCGACGTGACGCCGTGCGACCCGAAGGTGCGGGCGGCGCCGGTGGCGCAGGCCGCCGCCGCCCTGACGAGCCCGCTCAGCCGGGTGGACCCGGCCGACGCGGCGTTGGTGGCCCTGCTCGACGCGGGACGGCTGCGCGCGGCGCTGAGCTCGGCCGCTTGCTCGGCGCGGCGGCGTTGGAGTTCGCCGCCGCCGCGGGCTGACGGGCCCTCCGCGGGGGAGACGGCCCGTACAGGGGACGCGGAGCCCGGTCGCCGGTCCGGCGGCCGGGCTCCGCGCGTCCGCCCTATGCTGGCCGGATGCTCGAACCCGCCCTGCTGCCGACCCCGCTGGTGGACTGCACCGGCGAGGCCTTCGCCCGCGCCGGGGTGGAGCTGCGGCTGAAGCGGGACGACCTGCTGCACCCGACCGTCCCCGGCAACAAGTGGCGCAAGCTGGCGCCCAACCTGGCCGCCGCCGTGGAGCGGGGCCACACCCGGCTGCTGACCTTCGGCGGCGCCTACTCGACCCATCTGCGGGCCGTCGCGGCCGCCGCCGGGGCGCTCGGGCTGGAGAGCGTCGGGCTGGTCCGCGGCGAGGAGCTGGCCGACCGGCCGCGCAACTGGTCGTTGCGGGCCGCCGAGGCGGCCGGGATGCGGCTGGAGTTCCTGACCCGGGCCGAGTACCGGGAGGCCACCGGCCGGGCCGACGGGGAGCACGGCACGGACGCGCTGCTCCGCCGCTGGGGCCCCTGTCTGGTGCTCCCGGAGGGCGGCTCCAACGCCCTGGCCGCCGTCGGCGCGGCCGCGATCGCGGCCGAACTGCCCGGTCTCGGCGAGCGGGACGTGGTCTGCTGCCCGGTCGGCACCGGCGGCACCCTGGCCGGCATCGCGGCCGGCCTGCCGGCGGGCGCGCGGGCGCTCGGGGTGGCCGTGCTGCGCGGCGGCGCGGGCTACCTGGAGGCGGAGGTCGCCCGGCTGCACCGGGCCGCCTACGGACGCGACTTCGACAACTGGCGGATCGACCACACCCACCACGGCGGCGGCTACGGAAAGGTCCCGGCCGCGCTGGACGGCTTCGCCGAGCGGTTCGAGCGCCGCCACGGCGTCCCGCTGGAGCGCCGTTACGTCGCCAAGCTGCTCGCCGCGCTGGCCGACCTGGCGGCGGCGGGCGCGTTCCCGCGCGGCACCCGGCTCACCGCCGTGGTCACCGGGCTGCCGGACCCCGAGTAGCGGCCGGCCGGCAGCCCCCGGGGCGGCCGGCCGACGGTCGGATCAGCCGAAGGTCAGGTTGGCGCACGGGTCGGTGTCGGCGTTGCGGGTGTTCTCCGCTATGCCGGTGGGGATGCCGCTCGGGACCGCGCCGGGGGTGCCGGGCGTACTGCCCGGCGCGGCACCCGGGGTGGCGCCCGCCGGGGCACCGGCCGGGGTGCCGGGCTCCGGGCTCGGGGCGGCCGCCGAGTCGACCCGGGTGCCCGCCGCGCGGTAGTCGGCGCCGAGCGTGACGGTGATCGCCTCCGAGCCGGGCTCCTCGACCGGCTTGGCGCCGGGGAAGAGCGCCGCGACCTGGTCGGCGGTGGCCTTCAGCGCGGGGTCGTAGGCGACCCGGGTGGCCTGCTGTCCGGGGGAGTTGGGGCCGAGCGTGACGTTGTGGAAGCCGCGCGCCTTGAGGGTCTCGGCGCCGGAGCCGGCCAGGCCGGGCGTGCCGACCCCGTTGACCACGGTGATCGGCGCCGCGGTCTGTTCCGGGGTGAGCGGGGGGAGCGGGGTTCCCGGGGCGGTCGCGGCACCCGGGGTGGCGGTGGGGGAGGAGGTCACCTGGCCCGTCCCTGAGGTGCTCTGCCCGTCCAGGGTGCGGTCCTCGCGCAGCAGCTTCCAGAGGGTGTCGGCGTCCGGCTGGACCAGCCGCACCCGATCGCCGGCGAAGCGCCAGGGGGCGGTGACGAAGGTGACGTCGGAGAGCTTGATGTCCTCGATCGAGCGGGCGAAGTCCACCAGCTTCATCGCGGTGCCCAGCCCCTCGTCCACGGTGAGCGACTTGGTGGCCGCGTCGGCCAGCGGCAGCAGGGTGGGCAGCGAGAAGCCCTGGCCCTGCACCTTCTTGATCATCGAGGAGAGGAAGGCCTGCTGGCGCTTCATCCGGCCTATGTCGGAGTTGTCGCCGAGGCCGTGGCGGATCCGCAGGTAGTCCACCGCGGACTGGCCGGAGAGCTTCTGGAGGCCCTTCTTGAGGTGTATGCCGTACTGGTTGACGTCGTTGGGCACACAGGCCTCCACACCGCCCACCGCGTCGGACATCGCGGCCGCGCCCTTGAAGTCGACCACGACGGTGTGGTCGATCCGCAGCCCGGTGAGCTTCTCGACGGTGTTCTGGGTGCAGGCCGGGTTGCCGTCGGGGGCGAGGCCCACGGTGAAGGCGGAATTGAACATCTGGTCGGTCTTCGGCGTCGTCCAGGTGCCGTTCGGCAGCTTGCAGGACGGGATGGTGACCAGGGTGTCGCGGGGGATCGAGACGCCGACGGCGTGCTTGTGGTCGGCGTAGACGTGCACCAGGATCGCGGTGTCCGAGTGGCCGACGCCCTCGTCACCGCCGCCCAGCGAGTCGTTGCCCGCCTCGCGGGTGTCCGAACCGAGCAGCAGCACGTTGACCGGGACGGAGGCGCCCGGGGTGGCCGGGACGGGGGCCGGCGGGCGCTCGGTGGCGACGCCGCCCGGGTCGAAGGTGGTGATGTTGTTGTCCAGCCGGTGGTAGAACCAGGCCCCGGCACCCACCACCGACAGCACCAGTACGGCGGCCAGGCCGATGGCGGTCCGCAGGTAGCGGCGCCGGCGCGTACTGCTGCTCATCCCTCGTGCCCCCCGTCTTCAGGTCTCTCGCGTTCGATGTTCGAACGTTAGACGTTCCGGGAGGCGGTTCGGTTACCCCCCTGGGGCCTGCGGACAGCCCCCGGGGCCTGTGATGCTGCTCACGCGCCCGGGCCGGAGGCGCCCGCCAGCATCCGCCGGAGCAGGTCGCGCAGGGCCGTCCGCTCGTCCGGGCCGAGCGCGGCCAGCGGCTCGCGGGCGAAGTTCAGCGACTCGCGCAGCTCCTCGGAGGCGGCCGAGCCGCTGTCGGTGGCGGCGACCAGCTTGACCCGGCGGTCGTGCCGGTCGGCCTGGCGGGTGACGAAGCCGCGGGACTCCAGCCGGTCGACGATGCCGGTGATGTTGGACGGCTCGCAGCTGAGGGTCTGGGCGATCTGGCGCATCGGCATCGGCCCGCGCCGCAGCAGGGCGAGCACCTTGGCCTGGGCGCCGGTGAGCGAGCGGGCGGCGGCGGCGTCCTCGTACTCGCGGTGGAACAGCGCGACCAGGTTGGCCATCAGGTCGACGACCTCGCGGGTGATCTCGTCGGGCTGCGGCGCGGCGTCCTCGATCGGCTGGGTGTCCATGGTCCAGAGTCTACCTGAAAAGTTGACAAGGTGAACCTTTCATGCCCATCGTTACTTCAGTTGCTCAACCTTTCATGCATCTGAACCGCGAGACCGGACCGGACCCGTTCCGGGCCCGGAACCCCGCGGCGAATCCCGCACCCGAACCGCAAGGAGCCCCCGATGGCAGAGCAGACCGCCGCCCCCGCGACCGCCCGTGAATGGCACCTCGCCGCCCGCCCGCAGGGCTGGCCGGTGCCGGCCGACTTCGCCCTGGTCGAGGCCCCGGTCCGGACCCCGGGCCCGGGCGAGATCCTGGTCCGCAACGCCTACCTCTCGGTGGACCCGTACATGAGGGGCCGGATGAACGACGTGAAGTCGTACGTCCCGCCGTTCCAGCTGGGCCAGGCCATGGACGGCGGCGCGGTCGGCTACGTCGTCGCCTCCGGGGCCGACGGCTTCGTGCCGGGCGACGCGGTGCTGCACGGTCTCGGCTGGCGCGAGTACGCGACCCTGGACGCCGGGCACGCGGTCAAGGTCGACCCGGCCGCCGCCCCGCTCTCCGCCTACCTCGGCGTGCTCGGCATGCCGGGCCTGACCGCCTACGCCGGCCTGCTCGCCGTCGGCGGCCTCAAGGAGGGCGACCGGGTCTTCGTCTCCGGCGCGGCCGGCGCGGTCGGTTCGCTGGTCGGCCAGATCGCCAGGCTCAAGGGTGCCTCGCTGGTGGTCGGTTCGGCCGGCTCGGCGGAGAAGGTCGCCAAGCTGGTGGACGAGTACGGCTTCGACGCGGCCTTCAACTACAAGGACGCCCCGGTCGCCCAGCAACTCGCCGAGGCCGCCCCGGAGGGCATCGACCTCTACTTCGACAACGTCGGCGGCGACCACCTGGAGGCCGCGATCGGCGCGCTGAACGTGCACGGCCGCGCGGTGCTCTGCGGCGCGATCGCCCAGTACAACGACACCACCGCGCCCGCCGCCCCGCGCAACCTCGCGCTCGCCATCGGCAAGCGGCTGCGCCTGGAGGGCATGCTGGTGCGCGACCACGCCGGGCTCCAGCCGCAGTTCGTCGCGGAGGTGGCCGGCTGGCTGACGTCCGGTGAACTGCGCACCGAGGAGACGGTGGTGGACGGATTCGAGAACGCGGTCGAGGCCTTCCTCGACCTGCTGCGCGGCGTCAACACCGGCAAGATGGTCGTCCGCCTGGACGGCTGACGGTCCGTCAGGAGAACCGACCGCCCCGCCGCCCCGACCGGGCGGCGGGGCGGTCCGCTGTGAACGGTTCGCGGTCGGGCGCGGGCGCCCCGGTCGCACTACCGCATTCCGGTCGGATCCGAAAGCGCGTCATCCATCGTGCGGCGCCGCGCGGTACGGTGGTCCCGCCGGCGATGGGGCCGTTCGGGGGAGAGATCCGGCCGAGGGGTAGACCTCGTTGAGGATTCGACTAGCATTGAGCGAAAGCCTGTCCGTTTTGCTCAATTTAGTAGCTTAATGTCGGCAACGTGGGTAACTGTGGATCAACTGCAGGCACGAGGCAGCTGGGGAAGGCGACCCTCGTCCACAGCCTGGAGGTCCCGGTGACGACACGTGGAGTTCTGTACATCCACTCCGCGCCCCGCGCGCTGTGCCCGCACGTCGAGTGGGCCGTCGCGGGGGTGCTCAATGTGCGGGTGAGCCTGGACTGGATCCGCCAGCCGGCCGCACCCGGGCACTGGCGTGCCGAGTTCTCCTGGCAGGGGGAGCCCGGTACGGCTTCGAAGCTCGCCTCCGCGCTGCGCGGCTGGCAGTTGATGCGGTACGAGGTGACCAGCGAGCCCTGCGCCACGGCGGAGGGGGAGCGGTACAGCAGCACGCCCTCGCTCGGCATCTTCCATGCCGTCACGGGCATCCACGGCGACATCCTGATCCCCGAGGACCGGCTGCGCGCCGTCCTGGTGCGCGCCCGCAGCGAGGGGGCCGACCTGGAGGTCGAGGTCGCCCGGCTGCTCGGCAAGCCCTGGGACGACGAGCTGGAGCCGTTCCGCTACGCGGGCGAGGGCGCACCGGTGCGCTGGCTGCACCAGGTGGTCTGAGACCGACGGGTACGACGGAGGGGCCGGCGCTCACGGAGAGCGCCGGCCCCTTCGACGTGGGCGTCAGCGGGTGCGGAAGGCCAGCACCACGTTGTGGCCGCCGAAGCCGAACGAGTTGTTCAGCGCGGCGATCCGGCCCTCGGGCAGCTTGCGGGCCTCGTCGCGGACGATGTCGGCGTCCACGTCGTCGTCCAGCTCGTCCACGTTGATGGTCGGCGGGGCGAGCCGGTGGTGCAGGGCCAGCACGGTGGCGACGGTCTCGATGCCGCCGGCGCCGCCCAGCAGGTGACCGGTCATCGACTTGGTGGCCGAGACGGCGATGTGGTCGAGGTCGTCGCCCAGCTCCTTGCGCAGCGCCTTCAGCTCGGCGGTGTCGCCCTGCGGGGTCGAGGTGGCGTGCGCGTTGACGTGCACGATCTCGGCCTTGTCCAGCTCGTTGCGCTCGAACAGGTCGGCCAGCGCGCGGGCCACGCCGGCACCGGTCGGCTCGGGCTGGGCGATGTGGTGGGCGTCCGAGGACAGGCCCTGGCCCACGGCCTCGCAGTAGATCCGGGCGCCGCGCGCCTCGGCGTGCTCGATCGACTCCAGCACGACCACGCCGGCGCCCTCGCCCAGCACGAAGCCGTCGCGGGCCTTGTCGTACGGACGGGAGGCCCGCTGGGGCTCGTCGTTGTTCTTGGACATCGCCATCATGTTGGCGAACGCGGCGATCGGCAGCGGGTGGATCGCCGCCTCGGTGCCGCCGGCCACCACGACGTCGGCGCGGCCGGAGCGGATCATCTCGATCGCGTAGCCGATCGCCTCGGCGCCGGAGGCGCAGGCGGAGACGGGGGTGTGCACACCCGCGCGGGCGCCGACCTCCAGGCCGACGTTGGCCGCCGGGGAGTTGGGCATCAGCATCGGGACGGTGTGCGGGGAGACCTTGCGGGCGCCCTTCGCCTTCAGCACGTCGTACTGGTCGAGCAGGGTGGTCACGCCGCCGATGCCGGAGGCGATGACGGCGCCCAGGCGCTCGGGGGCGAGCTTGGAGGACTCGTCGGTGGCGGGGGTCTCGTAGCCGGCGTCGGCCCAGGCCTCGCGGGCGGCGATCAGCGCGAACTGGGCCGAGCGGTCCAGCTTGCGGGCCAGCGGGCGGGGCAGGATCTCGCCCGGCTCGACGGCGGCCCTCGCCGCGATCTTCACCGGCAGGTCCTCGGCCCACTCCTCGGTCAGGGCCGCCACGCCGGACTCACCGGCAACCAGGTTCTCCCAGGTGCTGGCGGCGTCGGCGCCCAGCGGCGTGAAGGCGCCGATACCCGTGACGACCACGGTGCGGTTTTCAGCGGTCACTGGTTTCTTCTTCTCTCACGTGTGGCAGGGGTCGGCGGCGTGCCGAGAATGGGACCGGCCGGGCGCCCCGGTGAGGGCGTCCCGGCCGGAGGGGTCGGCCAGGCTCGACGAGCCCGGCCGACGGGTCGGTCCGTGCCGGCGTACGGGACGCCGGACGGGCCGACCGGGTCGAACGAGTCGATCGCTCAGGCGTTGAGGATGTACTCCACCGCGTCGCCCACGGTCTTCAGGTTCTTGACCTCGTCGTCCGGGATCTTGACGTCGAAGCGCTCCTCGGCGGCCACGACGACCTCGACCATGGACAGCGAGTCGACGTCCAGGTCATCGGTGAAGGACTTGTCGAGCTGGACGTCCTCGGTCGGGATACCGGCGATCTCGTTGACGATCTCGGCGAGACCTTCCAGGACCTCGTCCTTGGTAGCCATACTGGCTGCTCCTCTTCGGTGTTGAACGCATCCGGCCGGCGGCCGGACACAGGCTTGTGAATTGGGCGAATGCGCCTAGGGGAGAGTAACGACTGCCGCGGCGTACACGAGACCCGCCCCGAACCCGATGATCAGGGCCAGGTCCCCGCTGTGGGCCTCACCGCTCTCCAGCATGCGTTCCATCGCCAGCGGGATGGAGGCCGCGGAGGTGTTGCCGGTCTCGGCGATGTCGCGGGCGACGGGCACCGACTCCGGCAGCTTGAGCGCCTTGATCATGGCATCCGTGATCCGCATGTTGGCCTGGTGGGGGATGAACGCACCGAGCTGGTCGGCGGTGATCCCGGCGGCGTCCAGCGCCTGCTGGGCCACCTTGGCCATCTCCCAGACGGCCCAGCGGAAGACCGGCTGGCCGTCCATCCGCAGGGCCGGCCACTTGGCCTCCTCGCCCGCGCCGTTGATCGCGTCGGGCTTGGCGAAGGCGGTGTCCCAGGCCTCGGTCTGGGTGATCAGGTCGGCCTGCGAGCCGTCCGAGCCCCAGATCAGCTTGCCGATGCCGGGCGTGTCGGACGGGCCGACGACCGCGGCGCCGGCGCCGTCGCCGAAGATGAAGGCGGTGGAGCGGTCCGAGGTGTCGGTCAGGTCGCTGAGCCGCTCGACGCCGATGACCAGCACGTACTCGGCGTTGCCGCCGCGGATCATGCCGTCGGCCAGGCCCAGGCCGTAGCCGAAGCCGGCGCAGGCGGCCGAGATGTCGAAGGCCGGGGCGGTGCCGCAGCCGAGCCGCTCGGAGATCTCGGTGGCGATCGCGGGGGTCTGCTTGAAGTGCGAGACGGTCGAGACGATCACGCCGCCGATCCGGTCGGGGGAGATCCCGGCCTGGGCGATGGCCTTGCCGGCGGCCTGGACCGACATCTCGGCGACGGACTCCTCCGGGCCCGCCCAGCGGCGCTCGGCGATCCCGCTGCGGGTGCGGATCCACTCGTCCGAGGAGTCGATCCACTCCAGGACCTCGGAGTTGGGGATCACCCGGACCGGGCGGTAGCCGCCGACGCCGAGGATTCGCGAGTACTGCGCGCCGCTCACCGGGCGGATCTGGGGCTTGGTCATGCCTGGGTCTCCTGCTCCTGACCGCCGTGCTCCGCAACGAGCTCGCGGGCCTTGTCCAGATCGGCGGGGGTCTTGAGGGCGAGCGTGGCCACACCCTTGAGGTTGCGCTTGAGCAGGCCGGTGAGGGTACCGGCGGGGGACAGCTCGATCACGGCCGTCGCGCCCAGCTGTCCGATGGTCTCCATGCAGAGGTCCCAGCGGACCGGGTTGGAGACCTGCGACACCAGGCGAGCGAGCACCTCGGCACCGGAGTCCACGACCGCGCCGTCCTTGTTGGAGACGTAGCGGACCTGCGGGTCGGCCGCGGTCAGCGTCGGGGCCAGTTCGGCCAGCCGCTTCACGCCCGGGGCCATGTGCTCGGTGTGGAAGGCACCGGCCACCTTGAGGGCGATCAGCTTGGCGCGGGCCGGCGGGTCCGCCTTCAGCGCCTCCAGCTGGGCCAGCGTGCCGGCGGCGACGATCTGGCCGCCGCCGTTGTTGTTGGCCGGGGTCAGGCCGTGCTCGGCGAGCTTCGCCGCGACCTCCTCCGGCTCGCCGCCGAGCACGGCGAGCATGCCGGTCTCGGTGACGGCGGCGGCCTCGGCCATGGCCCGGCCGCGCTCGCGCACGAAGGTCAGCGCGTCGTGGGCGGTGAGCACCCCGGCGCCGGCGGCGGCGGTGATCTCACCGACGCTGTGGCCGGCCACGGCGCCGACCAGCTTGCGGGCGGCGTCCTCGTCCGGGAACAGCTCCCGGGCGGTCACCAGACCGGCGGCGACCAGCAGCGGCTGGGCGACGGCGGTGTCCTTGATCTCCTCGGCGGACGCCTCGGTACCGGCGTGCACCAGGTCGAGCCCGGCGACCTCCGACCAGCCGCGCAGGCGGTCGGCGACGCCGTCGAGCTCCAGCCAGGGGCTGAGGAAACCGGGGGACTGGGCACCCTGTCCAGGGGCGACGATTACGAGCACGGTTCAACCCTCTCTCGCCAGGCGCCCAGGGGCGGGTAGGCGACGGTAACGAAGAAAACCATCCGGGATTGTATGGTCCCTACACTCCGGCTCAGCCGGGCTCCCCGACGGCGCCCAGTCGGCCGAGGGCCAGTGCGATCCGCAGAGTGAACGCCGAACGTACGTCGGAGGGGGCGTACCCCGTGACGTCAGTCACACGTCGCAGCCGGTAGCGCACCGTGTTGGGGTGGACGAAGAGCATCCGGGCCGCGCCCTCCAACGAGGAGGCCTGCTCCAGGTAGACACTCAGCGTCTCCAGCAGCGCGGAGCCGGCCTCGTCCAGCGGTGTGTAGATCTCCTCCACCAGCTGACGGCGCGCGGCCTGGTCGCCGGCCAGCGCCCGCTCGGGCAGCAGGTCGTCCGCCAGCACCGGGCGGGGGGCGTCCGGCCAGGCCGCGCAGGCGCGCAGGCCGGCCGCGGCGGCGTGGGCCGAGCGGGTCGCGGAGAGCAGGTCGGGCACGGTCGGGCCGACCACCACCGGGCCCGGCGCGAACTGGCCGATCAGCGCCCGGGCCGCCTGCACCGGCTCCTTGTCGCCGCCGACCACGACCACCAGGCGCTTGCCCAGCACCCCGGTCAGCACGTTCAGCTTGGCGTACCGGGCGGCCCGGCGGATCGCCTCCACCACCAGCTCGCTGTCGCCGTCCGGCGCGCTGCCCACCACCACCCGGATCTGGCTGGGCTGGCCCCAGCCGAGCGCCGCGGCACGGGAGAGCACGCCCTCGTCGGCGTCGCCGGACAGCAGCGAGTTGACCACCAGCGCCTCCAGCCGGGCGTCCCAGGCGCCGCGCGCCTCGGCCGCCTGGGCGTACACCTGGGCGGTCGCGAAGGCGATCTCCCGGGCGTAGACCAGCACCGACTCGCGCATGTCCGCCTCGTCGCCGGGGGCGGCCACCTCCTCGATGGCCTCCTCCATCACCTCGATCGTGGTGCGGATCAGCTCGACGGTCTGGCGCAGGGTGATCGCCCGGGTCAGCTCGCGCGGGGCGGTGCCGAAGACGTCGGTGGAGATCGCCTTCGCGGACTCGGGGTGGCGGTACCACTCGGTGAAGGCGGCGATGCCGGCCTGGGCGACCAGGCCGATCCAGGACCGGTGCTCCGGCGGCATCCGCCGGTACCAGCCGAGCTGGTCGTCCATCCGCGAGATCGCGGCGGTGGCCAGCTTCCCGGAGGACTTCTCCAGCCGCTTGAGCGTCGCCGCCCGGCGCTCGGCGCGCTCGGCGGCGGTTCTGCGCTCCTGCGCGGTCAGACGGGGTGCCGCACGGCCCGGGCGGTCACGGCCCGGCCGGGCGGCCGGGCTCTTCCCGGCCGGTTCGGCTGCGGGGCTGGGGCTGGGTTCGCTCTTGGGGTTCGCGGAAGCGGCTGGCACAAGGACAAGACTGCCTCACGCGAGTGACTGCTCGTGCACACCCCCCGGCGGAGCGGCGCGGTGGCAAGAGTCACACCCCGCGCCCCGGCCACTACGGTGGGGGGCGTGACCGAAGCCGCCGACCGCCCCCGCGCCGACCTGCGCCGCACCGCCGAGCGCTACCGTTCCGCCCCGGCCGAGGGCGTCGAGACCAGACACGCCTTCTCCTTCTCCGGCCACTACGACCCGAAGAACACCCACTTCGGCGCGCTGCTCGCGTGCAACGAGGAACTCCTCGCCCCCGGCGCCGGGTTCGAGGAGCACCGGCACCGGGACACCGAGATCCTCACCTGGGTGCTGGAGGGCGCGCTGGCCCACCGGGACTCGCACGGCCACAGCGGGGTGGTCCGCCCGGGGATGGTGCAGCACCTCAGCGCCGGCTCCGGGGTCACCCACACCGAGCGCAACGTCGGCGGCGCCACCGGGCCGGTCCGCTTCGTCCAGATGTGGCTCCAGCCGGACGAGTTCGACGCGCCCCCCGCGTACGGCCTGCGCAAGGTGGAACCGGCGGACGGCGGGTTGACGCTGCTCGCCTCCGGGCTGGAGCGCGACGCCGGGACGGACGCCCTGCGGCTGCGCCGCGGCGACGCCGCGCTCTGGCTGGCCACCGCCGGGCCGTGGCAGCCGCTGCCCCGGCTGCCCGAGGCGCCCTGGCGGTACGCGCACCTGACGGCCGGCTCGCTCGGCTACCGCACCGTGCCGGGGCCCAAGGGCGGCGGCCGCTCGATGGTCCCGGGCGACAGCGTGCGGATCACCGGCGAGGCCTTCGCCGACCCGGCGGCGGGCGAGACCGGCGCCGAACTCCTGCTCTGGGAGATGCACTCGCCGGTCTCGTACGGCTAGCGGGCCAGTTCTTCGAGCACCGCGTCCGAGAAGGCCGGCCAGGCCTCGACCGCCCACGGCCCGAAGTCCCGGTCGGTGAGCGCGACGCAGGCCGCGCCGGCCTGGGGGTCGACCCACAGGAAGGTGCCGGACTGGCCGAAGTGCCCGAAGGTCCCGGGCGAGTTGGCGGTGCCGGTCCAGTGCGGGCTCTTGCCGTCGCGGATCTCGAAGCCGAGGCCCCAGTCGTTCGGGCGCCGGTGGCCGTAGCCGGGCAGCACGCCGCTGGTGCCGGGGAAGGCGACCTCGCGGGTGGCCTGCCGGAGGGTGGACGGGTCCAGCAGCTTCGGTGCCTGCAACTCGGCGGCGAACCGGGTGAGGTCGGCGACGGTGGACAGGCCGCCGGCGCCGGCCGGGGACTTGTGCGCGGTGTGGATCATGGTGTCCGACATGCCCAGCGGCTGGAACACCGCCTCGGCGACGTAGCGGGAGAACTCGATCCCGGCGGCCGCGGACAGCGCCCGGGCCAGCGCGTCGAAGCCCGCGTTGGAGTAGAGCCGGCGGTTGCCGGGCTCGGCGAACACCCGGTCCTCGTCGAAGCCCAGGCCGGAGGTGTGGGCGAGCAGGTGGCGGACGGTCGACCCGGGCGGCCCGGCCGGGTCGTCCAGCTCGAACACACCCTCCTCGACGGCGACCAGCGCCGCGTACGAGGTGAGCAGCTTGGTCACCGAGGCGAGCGGGAACAGGTGCTGCTGCGGCCCGTGCGCGCCCAGCACCGCGCCGTCCGTCCCCCGGACCACCGCCGCCGCGGCGTGGGGCACCGGCCAGTTCTCGATCATCCGCAAGCTCTCCATGGGGTCCGACTGTAGTCGCCGGGAAATCCACCGGGGGAACGTGGTGGCGGAGCCACCCGGATGTCGGGCTTGCTTGGAGTGCACTCCAACTCGGTAGCGTCGTTCACGTCGCACAGGACAGGGGGAAACGAGCGATGGCCGCACCCGCACGCATCGAGATCGACCGGCGCAGCTGCACCGAGGTGTTCAGCAGCCCGACCGGCGCCCCGGACCGGACGCCGAGGCACACCATCAGCGAGGTCGCCGCGGCGAGCGGGCTGACCGCCCACACCCTGCGCTGGTACGAGCGGATCGGCCTGCTGGACCCGGTCGACCGGGCGGCGGGCGGCCAGCGCCGCTACTGCGACGCCGACCTGCACCGGCTGGCCTTCCTGAGCCGGCTGCGGCTGACCGGCATGCCGGTGGCGGACATGCTCAGGTACGTGGACATGGCCCGCCAGGGCGAGCGGACCTACCCGGAGCGGCAGCAGCTCCTGGAGGCCCAGCGCGAGGAGGTCCGGCAGCGGATCGTGGACCTCCAGGCCACCCTCGCCGTCCTCGACCACAAGATCGACCTCTACGCCGGGAAGGTCGCCGACCTCACCGGCGCCCCGGTCCAACACCCGAACATCCATGGAGAGGAAGCGCAGAGCGCATGACTCAGACCGTCCTTCCCACCGTCGAACTCGGCACCGGCGGCCCGCTGGTGGGCGTCCAGGGCCTCGGCTGCATGGGCATGAGCGAGTTCTACGGCCCCACCGACGCCGACGAGGCGCTCGCCACCCTGGACGCCGCGCTGGAGACCGGTGTCACCCTCTTCGACACCGCCGACATGTACGGCTCCGGCCACAACGAGGAGCTGATCGGCCCCTTCGTCCGGGCCAACCGGGACAAGGTGGTGCTCGCCACCAAGTTCGCCATCGTGCGCTCGGCGGAGGACAACTCCGTCCGCGGCATCAGCAACGACCCGGCGTACATCCGCACCGCGGTGGACGCCTCGCTGCGCCGCCTCGACGTGGACGTGATCGACCTGTACTACATGCACCGCCGCGACCCGGCCGTGCCGCTGGCCGACTCGGTCGGCGCCATGGCCGAGCTGGTGAAGGCCGGCAAGGTGCGCCACCTCGGCCTGTCCGAGGTGACGGGTGCCGAGCTGCGCGAGGCGCACGCGATCCACCCGATCGCCGCGCTCCAGTCCGAGTGGTCGGTGTTCGCCCGCGACGTCGAGCGCACGGCGGTGCCGGCCGCGGCGGAGCTGGGCGTCGCCTTCGTGCCGTACTCGCCGCTCGGGCGGGGCTTCCTGACCGGCGCCTTCCAGGACGCCAGGGACCTCTCGGCGGACGACTACCGCCGCAACCACCCGCGCTTCACCGGCGACAACGCGGCCGCCAACGGCGAACTGCTCGACCCGCTGCGGAAGATCGCGGCGGCCCACGGCGTGACGCTCGCCCAGGTCGCGCTGGCCTGGGTGCACCAGCGGGCCGAGGTGCACGGGCTGGCCGTCGTGCCGATCCCGGGCACCCGCAAGCGCGCCCGGCTCGCCGAGAACACCGCGGCGGCGACGCTGCGGCTGACCGCCGAGGAGTTGGCGCTGCTGGAGCCGGTGGCCGGCCGGGTGGCGGGGAGCCGCTACGCGGACATGAGCTCCACCTCGGCGGCGCGCGAGTAGCGGGCACCGGCGGTCCGGGGGCCGGCGGCCCGGAGCAACCGGCGGCCCGGGGAGCGGGCGGACGCTCCCCGGGCCGTCCGGCGGGGTTCAGACCGTCCGGCCCATCCAGGCGGCCAGCCGGGTGTGCACGTCGGCGTCCTCGGCGACCGGCCGGACGTCGCCGAACGGGACGCCCGGCCCCCGCTGCCCGGCCGGCAGCACGGACCGGGCGACGCCCAGCGCGGTCTGCGACAGGTCGTCGTCCAGCGCGAAGCCGCCGCCGAGCGCGGTGGCGACGTCCCAGGAGTGGGTGACCAGCTCCATCAGGTAGCCGCCCACCGCGATCGCGCCGGGCACCTCGCCCCAGGGGGCGACGGTCGGGCGGCCGAGCTTGGCGTCGTCCGCCCAGGCGGCGGTCACCCGGGCGCGGGCCCGGTCCAGCGCGGCCGGCCAGCCCTCGTCCGAGGGGTCCTCGACGGCGGCTACCACGTCCCCGGCGCGGCCGCCCTCGCCCATGTACGCGAACCGGTGGATGCCGCCGACCACGTGGTTCAGCAGCTGACGGAGGGTGAACTCGGTGCAGGGGGTGGGCCGGTCGAGGTCGGCCGGGGTGACGGTGGCGAACAGCTTCTCCAGCTGGTCGAGGGCGGCCTGGTACTGCGGTCGGGCATCCTGGACGGCGTTCATCGGCGCTCAACTCCCTGGTGTCGGGTGGTTTTTCGGGCTCGGAACGCAATCTCCCAGTAAAACCTGACAACTACCGTCAGGATTACTGGGATCATTGGGACATGAAGGCAGACCGCCTGCTCTCGATCCTCCTGCTGCTCCAGACCCGCGGCCGGGTGCCCGCCACCGAGCTCGCCGAGCGGCTGGAGGTGTCCGTCCGCACCATCTACCGCGACGTCGAGTCGCTCTCCGCCGCCGGGGTGCCGGTGTTCACCGAGCGCGGGCGGCACGGCGGCATCGGCCTGCTGCCCGGCTACCGGACCGACGTCACCGGGCTGACAGCGGACGAGGCGAGGGCGCTGTTCGTGCTCTCCGCCCAGGGGGCGCACAGCGACCTCGGGTTGGACGGCGCGCTCGGCTCGGCGCTGCGCAAGGTGATGGCGGCGCTGCCGGCCCCGCACCGGCCGGCCGCGGAGCGGACCAGCGAACGGATCCTGGTCGACCCGGCCCGCTGGATGCAGACCCCCGGCGCGGTCGGCTCCGCCGCCGGGCCGGACCTGGGCGAACTGCAGTACGCCGTCTTCGCCGACCGGCGGCTGCGGCTGCGCTACCGGCACGGCGGCACGCCCGCGCCGGTGGAGTACACCGTCGACCCGTACGGGCTGGTGAGCAAGGCCGCGGTCTGGTACCTGGTGGCCGATCTGCACGGCGAGCCGCGGCTGTTCCGGGCCGACCGGGTGCTGGCCGCCGACCCCACCGAGGAGTCGGTGCGGCGCCGGGCCGGGGTCGGGCTCGGTGACGTCTGGGCGGTGCTGCGCGAGCAGGTGGAGCGGCTGCCGAAGGACGTGCCGGTACGGGTGCGGGTCCGGCGCGGACGGCTGGACATGTTCCTGCGCATCCACGGCGGCCGGGTCACCGCGCCGCCGCCGGAGCCGGGCGTCGGGCCGGTCGAGGAGTGGACCGAGGTGGCGATGGCCTTCCCGGCCCCGGCGGCCGTCCGGTCGCTGCTGGCCTTCGGCTCGGACGTCGAGGTGCTGGCCCCGCCGTCCGCCCGGCGCGAGCTGGCCCGGGCGGCGGCGGACGCGCTGCGGCTGTACCAGGACCAGTCGGGTTAGCCCCGCAGGGTCGGCCCGAACGGGCCGGCTCCGTCGGCCCGGCTCAGGAGTCGGCGGCGGCCCGGACCACGTCCTGGTAGTGGCCGAGGGAGATCGCCGCGAAGTTGCGCAGGCTGTCGGTGCCCGCGGTGAAGTAGCCGTTGTGGCCGACCGCGCGGGCCGAGGAGATCTGCTCGGAGCCGAAGCCGCTCGCCGTCGGGTCGGCGCCGTGGCCGAGCCCGCCGACCTCCAGGAACGGCACGTTGCCGATCCAGTCGCTGGGGTTGCGGGTGGCCCAGACGTGCACGCCGGCGCCCAGCTCGGTGGTGTTCTGCACGCCCATGCCGGGGCTGCCGAAGACCATCAGGTCGGTGATGCCGGAGGTGTCGGACGGCGAGGCGGCCGCGCGCGGGATGTCCGGGGCGGCGGTGCCGCAGACCACGGAGCCGTAGGAGTGGCAGAGCAGCGACGGCGGTGCGTCCGGGCGGGTGGTCTCCTTCAGCCCGGCGAGCAGCCGCTCCAGCCGGGGGGCGGCGACGTCGGCGAGCCGGGAGGTGGCGGCGTCCGGGCCGAGGCCGGAGGGGGTGACGTAGCCGGTCCAGGAGATCACGGCGGTCCGGGTGCCGGGGGCCTGGCGGCGCTCCTCGGCGTGGAGGGCGCGGGCCATGCCGGCCGGGGAGCGCAGCGGGTCGACCGCCTGGTCGTGGTGGCCGAGGTCGGCGTCCGAGCCGGGGACGAGCACCGAGATCCGCTCGGCGTCGGCGAGGTCGCCCCACACCTCGGTGACCAGGCCGCGGCCGCGCGGGTCGAAGGCCAGGACCTGCCGGTCGGGGTCGAGCAGGTGCTCGACGTCGTTGGCGCGGGAGACGGCCAGGGCGCGGGCGTCGGAGTCCAGTCGGTGGTCGGCGGCTCGGGCCCGGGCCCGGTCGCGCTCGGCGGCCAGGGCGATCCTGTTGGCGCGGTAGCGCAGGTCCAGCGGGGCGCCGTCGTAGTTGCCGACGACCAGCGGGTACGCCTGGATCAGCCGGTCCAGTTCGGTGGGCGCGAGCGAGGCGAAGAACGCCGCGGCGGCGGCCGGGGTGGTGGTGGCCGGGTCGGGCAGGGAGCGGCCGAAGGAGTGGTCCTGGACCCAGGCGGCGCTGCCGGCCGGAGGCGTGGAGATCGCCAGCTGTTCGGAGGAGACCGCGGCCGCGGCGGCGGAGGCTCCGGCGTCGGCGAGCACCGCGCAACCGGCGAACGCCCCGATCAGTACCCGCTTCCAGCGCCGACGGTTGCGCACCGCACCAACTCCCTTGGGGCCCGTCACCGTTTCGCGGGCGGTGCCCGGAGGGTGCGATAGCTCTGTTGACTTCCCTGCGCAAGCCTAGGGGGCCCGGAGGGGTGGCGGGAACGCCTAAACTGTGGGATGGATCACATGAACCAAGGGTGTCCGGGCGACGTCTCCCAGTGGTTCGGGCGGTGGTCCGCACACCCCCCGGCGACCCCCGCACACCCGCCCGTACGGCCGGTCCGGCCGGCCGCGCTCAGGCGTCGAACTCGCGGACCAGGCGCTTCGGCGCCGTCCGCCGCCAGGCCTCGGTGACCAGGTCGCCCAGCTCGTCCCGGTCCACCCGGTCCAGCCGGACGCTCACCCAGCCGTGCCGTCCGACGTACGGGGCGGAGGAGAACACCTCGGGCTCGGCGGCGAGAAGTTCGGCCTGGTCCTCGGGGGAGGCCTTGACGGTGACGCGGTCCCCGTCGGGCGCGCCCATCGCGAAGATCCGGCCGCGGACCCGCAGCGTCTCGATGTCCCAGGTCGGCTCCTGGGCGGCCTCCGGCAGGGCCAGCGCCATCGCACGGAACTCGTCGAACGTCACCATGGCGGCAGGGTAGAGCAGGGTACCGACAACGCGCCCCCGGCGCGCTGCGGGGCGCGCCGGCGGCGGGTGGCGACGGTCGAGGGGGCGTGGACCGATCGGCCCACGCCCCCGTCGGAGCGGTCACGCCCGGCGGATCGTCACACCACGCCCAGCGCGTACGCCGCGAACAGCGCCGCCCCGGCCCCGGCCACCGCCTTGCCGCCCCGGGAGAAGGCCGTCCACGGGCCGTCGAACCGGCGGGTGAACCAGCCGATCGCCACCAGCACGGCGCCGAACAGCGGCAGCAGCGCCAGCCGGGCGGCCACCCAGCCGAGGGAGTCCGGCGCGGTGGTCAGCCCCGGGACGGCGCCCAGGCCGGCCGCGCCGGGCACGGCGACCGCGAGCATCGCGCTCTGGTGCCAGCAGAAGATCGTCATCGCCGACAGGTTGACCACCACGACGGGCAGCCAGAGCAGCGGACGGCGGGTCAGCAGCCGGCCCAGCCGCTCCCGCAGCAGCACCGCGGCGCCGCACTGGAACGCGGCCAGGGCGAGCACCAGCAGGGACGGCGGGTGCGAGTTGGTCCGGGCGGCCCCGGGCACGCCGACCATGCTGGCCGGGTAGTGGAAGACCAGCAGCAGCGCGGCGAACAGCGCGCCGCCGCCGAGCAGCAGCACCCGGGCCGCCGGGCGGCCGAGCCGGCCCTGCGCCCAGAGCACGCCCAGCTGGTAGCCGAACAGCCAGCCCGGCAGGAGGTTCAGCAGCGCGACCCAGGACGGCACCGCCTCGGCCCACGGCCCGTAGCGCAGCAGGTCGACGGCGGCGACCGAGGCCACCAGCAGGCCCGCCGACCAGCCGCCCAGCCGGCGCCCGGCGGCCACGCAGAGCGGGGTGAGCGCGGTCAGCGCCAGGTAGACGCCGATGTACCAGAGCGGCTGCACCACCAGGGTGGCGCCGGTGCGCAGGGTGTCCGCGGGGACGCCGAGCGCGGGCAGCAGCGGGACCAGCGCCGCCCAGACGGCCGTCACCCCGAGCACCGGGCGCAGCAGCCGGACCGTACGGGCCCGCAGCCATCCGCCGTAGGTGACGCCCCTGGCCCTGGCCCGCTCCAGCGAGCGGACCGAGGAGTGGCCGCCGACCAGGAAGAACACCCCGAGCATCTGGAGCACCCAGCTGAGCGGGGCGAAGAAGCCGAGCGTGGAGAGCGGGCTGGCGTTGTGCAGGACGCCGTCGGGGGTGCGGGTGAAGCCGCCGAGCATCCAGTGGCCGACCGGGACGGCGAGCAGGGCGAGGGCGCGCAGCCCGTCCAGGGCGCGGTCGCGGTCGACCGGGGTCTGCGCGTCGACCGCGGCGGCGGCGCGGCGCAGGGCGGTGAGCGGCCGGGGGGTGCGGGGCCGGGGAGTGCGGGGCTCCGTGGTGCGGGGCCGGGTGGCGAGGGTGCTGGCCATGGTGGTGCTCCTTCCGGTGCGGGCGGTCAGGCGCGGCCGAGCGCGACGGCGGCGTAGGCGGCGAGGGAGGCGGTGCCGGGGGCGAAGTAGCCGTTGTGGCTGTGGGATCCGGTGGCGGGCAGCGGGCGGGCGCCGAAGCCGGCGGCGGTCGGGTCGGCGCCGTGGCCGAGGCCGAACAGCCGGACGTTGGGCACGTCGCCGATCCAGTCGGAGCCGTTGCGGGCGGTGGCCCAGAGCGGGACCCCCGGGTCGAGGTCGGCGGCCGAGCCGATGCCCATGCCGGGCGAGCCGAGCACCACCACGCCGGAGGCCTGCGCGGGCGTGGGGCGGGCCAGGCCGCAGACCACCGAGCCGTAGCTGTGGCAGAACACGGTGGGCGGGGCCTGCGGGCGGGTGGTGACGGAGAGTCCGTCGAGCAGCCGGGTGAGGCGGGGTGCGCCGGCCCGGGCCAGGTCCTCGGTGGCGGCGTCCGGGCCGAGGCCGAGCGGGGTGGTGTAGCCGGCCCAGGCGATCACGGCGGTCTGCCGGTCGGTGGCGTCCAGGAGTGCGCGGGCCATCCCGGCGGGGGTGCCGTACGGGTCGGCGGCGCGGTCGAAGCGGAGCAGGTCGATGTCCGAGCCGGGGACGATGACGGCGGTGCGGCGGGCGGTGGCGAGGTCGCCGAAGACCTCGGCGACCTGGCCGCGGCCGCGCGGGTCGAAGGCGAGGACCTGTCGGCCGCCGTCCAGCAGGGCGCGGTAGCGCTCGGCGCGGGTGCGTGCGGCCTCGTGGTCCTGCGGGGTGCGGGCGGGGTCGGCGGCCCGGGCGAGTTCGCGGGCGCGCTCGGCGGTCAGGGCCAGGGCGTTGGCCCGGAAGCGCAGGCCGATCGGGACGCCGTCCAGGTTGCCGACCACCAGCGGGTGGCGGGCGGCCAGGGCGTCCTGCCGGGCGGGGCCCAACCCGGCGAAGAACGCGGCCACTCGGGCCGGGGCGGCGGTGGCCGGGTCGGGCAGCCGCAGGCCGAGCGAGGTGTCGGCCGTCCAGGCCGCGCTGCCGGGCGGCGGGCCGGTGACGGGGGTCTGGGTGTCGGCGGCCCAGCCGCCCGCGCCGAGCGCGACCGTCAGCGCCACCGCGGTGGCGGCGATCGCCCGCCTGACCCGAAACTTGCGCATGTCCCTGCTCCCCCTCGTCCGTTCGGCCGCCGACTCGGTTGCGGCTTCCGACGAGGAGGAAGGTAGGAATGCGACGGCCCCGCGGACGTCACTCCGCGGGGCCAACTCCCGGGTGCTACCCGGGTATCAGGGGGAAATCCCCCCTGCCGGCGGGGGGTCGGAAGGGGGGTGTCCCCCCTACTGGCCGGCGGTCACCAGGCCCGACTCGTAGGCCAGGACCACGGCCTGGGCGCGGTCGCGCAGGCCGAGCTTGGCGAGGATGCGCCCGATGTGGGTCTTGACGGTCTGCTCGGCGAGCACCAGCTGGGCGGCTATCTCCTGGTTGGACAGGCCGCGGGCGATCAGCTCCAGTACCTCGGTCTCACGCGGGGTCAGGCCGTTGAGCCGCACCTTGGGGTCGCGGCGCCTGGCCGGGCGGGTGCGGGCGAAGTCCTCGATCAGCCGGCGGGTCACCGAGGGGGCGAGCAGCGCCTCGCCGGCCGCGACCACCCGGACCGCGGCGATCAGGTCGGCCGGCGGGGCGTCCTTGAGCAGGAAGCCGCTGGCCCCGGCGCGCAGCGCCTCGTACACGTAGTCGTCCACGTCGAAGGTGGTCAGCATCAGCACCTTGGGCCGGTGGGCGCCGGGCACGGCCGGGTCGAGCAGCCGCCGGGCCGCCTCCAGGCCGTCCATGACGGGCATCCGGACGTCCATCAGCACCAGGTCCGGGTGGGTGCGGCCGTTGACCTCCAGGGCCTGGGCGCCGTCCGCCGCGTCCCCCACCACGTCGATGTCGCTCTGGGCGTTGAGCAGGGCCGCGAAGCCCGCGCGCACCATGGCCTGGTCGTCGACGATGATCACGCGGATGGTCATGCGGTGGTCTCCCGGGGGGTGTCTGGGCGGTCGAGGGGCAGGACGGCGGCCACCTTGAAGCCGCCGTCCGGCAGCGGGCCGGTGTCCAGCCTGCCATCGACCAGCCGGACGCGTTCGCGCATTCCGACCAGCCCCTGTCCGGTGCCCTCGACCGAGGCCTCCAGCGACTCGGTGCGCTCCGGCGGCGGCGCGTTGACCACCGTCACCAGCAGCGCCGGGCCGTCCGTGGTCAGCGACACCCAGGTCCGCGCGCCGGGGGCGTGCCGCACCACGTTGGCCAGCGCCTCCTGCACGATCCGGTAGGCGGACAGGCCGACGGCCTGCGGCACCAGGTCCACCGTGCCCGGCTCCACCGTCAGTTCGGCCGGCACCCCGGCCCGGCCCACCGTCTCGACCAGCTGGGCGAGTTGGCCGACCCCGGGCTGGGGGGTCCGCTCCCCGCCGGACTCCTCGCTGCGCAGCACTCCGAGCAGCCGGCGCATCTCGGCCAGCGACTCGCGGGCGGTGCCGGCTATCGCGGTGAACTCCTCGGCGGCATCGTCCGGTACCCCGGTGATCCGGTACGGCGCGCTGGCCGCCTGCACCGCGATGACCGACATGTGGTGCGCCACCACGTCGTGCAACTCCCGTGCGATCCGGGCGCGTTCCTCCAGCAGGGTGCGGCGTTCGCGCTCGACCTCGCTGATCTGCTCCTGCTCGGTGAGCAGCCGGCGGGCCTCGGCGCGGTCCCGGACGGCCCAGCCGAGCAGTAGCGCGGCGCCGCTGAGCGCGATCAGCAGCATGGTGGTGCCGTCGCCGGAGCGGGGCAGGCCCAGCGTGGTGGTGAGCGCGGTGAGCGCGACGGTGGCCAGCCAGACGGAGACCAGGGTGGCCCGGCTCTCCCGCAGCGCCAGGGCGAACAGCAGGAAGAGGTACGCGAGGATCATCGGCGCGTTCCACGGCCAGGTGCCACCGTCCATGTCGTAGCGCGCGGTGATGGCGGCGGTGGTGACCAGGGTGGCCGCGCTGATCCACCAGGCGGCCAGCGGCCGGGTGATGGCGAGCAGCAGCGGGACGGTCTGGGCGACGGTGAGCGCGCCGGCCACCGGCAGCACCAGGCCGAAGGTCTCGACCAGGACGTTGATCCCGGTGGGGATCAGCGAGGACAGCAGGGCCAGGGCGACGGCGTACGGCAGTCGGCGCAGCCAGGGCCGGGGCGACTCCCCGAGCAGCGGGGTGTGGCCGCCGCTCGGGGTGGTGAGGTGGTGTCGGAAGGCGCGCAGCAGGCGGCGGCCGTACGGGCGGAGGTCGGCGGCGGTGAGGTTCTTCATCGCGGTCAGCCTAGGAGGGCGGGGGCCGCCGGGCGTCGCACTGGAGCCCGAACTTCCGGGTGGTACCGGGGTGTCGGGTGATACCCCGGTATGACACGGGTGTGCTGACGGGCGCTGCGAGGGTGTGCCGACGGACCCTCAGGCGGGGTCGCGCCAGTGGCCGGCCAGGGCCGGGCCGAGCTGGTCGAAGTAGCGCTCGATGACGGCCACCATGCCCTCGGGGCCGGCCGGTTCGTGCTCGGCGCTCCAGGACAGGTGGGCCGAGCGCAGCAGGCTGCCGAAGACGGCGGCGAGCACGGCCGGGCGGAGGTCCTCGGCCGGGTCCAGTCCCTCGCGTTCGGCGAGCACCTGGACCACCAGCCGCTCCTGCTCGGTGACCCGGCGCAGGTGGGCGGCGAGCAGCGGGGGCGTCTCCTCGATCATCCGCATGAGTTCGAGGGCGCTGTGGATCGAACCCGGGCCGGCGGTCTCCGCGCTGCCGAGGTCGCGCCAGGCCTTGACGATCGAGGCGCGCAGGGCCTGGAGCGGGGGCTCCTCGGCCGGGCGGCGGCGCAGGCACTCCATGAAGTAGTCCTCGGCCACCGCCATCACGGCGAGCGCGACCTCGTCCTTGTTCGCGAAGTAGCGGAAGAAGGTGCGCTGGGAGACGTCGACGGCGGAGGCGATCTCGTCGACGGTGGTGCGGGCGAAGCCCTGCCGGAGGAAGAGCAGGTGGGCGGCCTGGATCAGGGCGTACCGGGTCTGCTGCTTCTTGCGCTCGCGCAGCCCGGGCGTGCGCCCGGGGCCCGCCGGGGTGTCGGTGGTACGGGGGGTGTGAGCGGCCATGGCGGGGGCCTTCCGGGGCGCTGGGGTGTGGCGGGTGGGAGCACAACCTTAGCGCTCTGACAAATGGCAGTAATGGCCAGAAGTCACTGTTTGCCGAATGTCAGTGGCTGACATAATCTGCCGGGTGGCGCCCGTCGGGCCGGGGCACCTGTGGGGACGGGTGGGCCGGGGCGCCACGACCATGTCCCGCACCCAGCCACGCCCCCGGAGGGCCCAGATGAGTCAGTCCGTCGTCAAGAACTCCGAGGCGGACGCACCGTCGCCGCCGAACCCGCCGTCGGGGGGCGGTCTCAAGGGGCACCCCTGGCTGACCCTGCTGACCGTCGCGGTCGGCGTCATGATGGTCGCGCTGGACGGCACGATCGTGGCCATCGCCAACCCGGTGATCCAGGAGAAGCTGCACGCGGCGCCCGCCGACATCCAGTGGGTCACCAGCGGCTACCTGCTGGCCCTGGCGGTCTTCCTGATCACCGCCGGCAAGATCGGTGACCGCTTCGGCCACAAGACCACCTTCCTGGTCGGCGCGGTGGGCTTCGCCGCCACCTCGGCCGCGATCGGCTTCGCCGGCAACATCCAGACCGTGATCGCCTTCCGGGTCCTCCAGGGCCTGTTCGGCGCGCTGCTCCAGCCGGCCGCGCTCGGCCTGCTGCGCGGGGCCTTCCCGGCCGAGCGGCTCAACATGGCGATCGGCATCTGGGGCGGGGTGATCGGCGCCTCCACGGCGGCCGGCCCGATCGTCGGCGGCCTGCTGGTCGAGCACGTCAACTGGGAGTCGGTGTTCTTCATCAACGTCCCGGTCGGCCTGATCGCGCTGGCGCTGGGCGTGTGGATCCTCAGGGACGTCCGGGCCGAGAACGCCGCCAGGTCCTTCGACCTGCCCGGCATAGCGCTGCTCTCGGTGGGCATGTTCGCGCTGGTCTTCGGCATCATCAAGGCCCCCGAGTGGGGCTGGGGCGACGGGAGGACGCTGCTGTTCCTGGGCGGCGCGGTGGTCCTGATGGTGCTGTTCGCGCTCTGGCAGGGCAAGGCCCGCGAGCCGCTGATCCCGCTCAGCCTGTTCCGCTCGGTGCCGCTCTCGGCGGGCGTGCTGCTGATGGTGCTGATGGCCTTCGCGTTCTTCGGCGCGATCTTCTTCGTGACCTTCTACCTCCAGAACGTGCACGGGATGCAGCCGGTCGAGGCCGGCGTCCACCTGCTGCCGATGACCGGCATGATGATCGTCGGCTCGCCGCTGGCCGGCCTGGCGATCGGCAAGCTGGGACCGCGCGTTCCGATCGTGGCCGGCATGCTGATCACCACCACCGCGATGTTCGGCATGTCCACCCTGGACACCGGCTCCGGCAACGGCGTGATGTCGCTCTGGTTCGTCCTGATGGGGCTCGGCATCAGCCCGGTCATGGTCGGCGCCACCGAGGTGATCGTCGGCAACGCCCCGATGGAGCTGTCCGGCGTGGCCGGCGGCCTCCAGCAGGCCGCGATGCAGGTCGGCGGCAGCCTCGGCACCGCCGTGCTGGGCGCGCTGATGGCCGCCAAGGTCGGCGACGTGCTGCCGGGCAACTGGGCCGCGGCCGGCCTGCCGCCGGTCGAGGGGGAGGCGGGCGAGGGCCTCAAGCAGGCCGCCCAGCTCGGCATCGCCCCGCCGGCCCCGGCCGGCACCCCGCAGCAGGTGGTGGACGCGATGGCCGGCGCCGTCCACGAGTCCTTCGTGAGCGGCATGTCGCTCGCCTTCGCGGTGGCCTCCGTGGTCGCCTTCGCCGCCGCCGTGCTCGGCCTGCTCACCCGCCGCGGCACCACCGACGCGGGCCCGGCCGTGCACATCTGACGGCCCCCGCGACGCGCCCCGCGCAACGCCACGGCCCCGCAACGCCACGGCCCCGGACTCGCTGGAGTCCGGGGCCGTCGTGGTTCCCGTGCGCGGTGCCCCGCCGGTCAGACGCGGGTGAGCGCCACCAGCGGGACGGTGCGGGCCTCCGTGCGGAAGCCGGCGAACTGGGGCTGGGCGGCGATCTGGCGGGCCCAGAGCGCCTCGTGCTCGGCCGGGTCGATGACGGCCGCGAGCGCCGGGTAGCGGTCGGTGCCGACCTCGACGGTGACCTCCGGCGTCGCGACCAGGTTGCGGTACCAGGCCGGGTGCGTCGCGCTGCCGCCGTTGGAGGCGAAGACCACCAGCCGCTCGCCGTCCGCCAGGTAGACCAGCGGGGTGGTGCGCGGCTCCCCGCTGCGGGCGCCGACCACGGTGAGCAGGAGCAGCGGGGCGCCGGCGAGCTCGCCGCCGACCGCGCCCCCGTTCGTCCGGAACCCGGCGATCACCTGGCGGTTGAACTCGCCCGCGCCGTCGGCGGGTTCGGGGTGGCGCCCGGACGGCCCGGGCCTCGTCTCGTCCGGCAGGCCGCCGGTCCTCGTCTCGTTCGTCATGCCGCCGACCCTAGGGCCTCACACCGGTGAGAGGGTCAAGTCACGGCGGACGCCGAAGGGCCGGACCCCCGGTGGGGAGTCCGGCCCTTCAGGCTCTGGCGGGTGATCAGGCGTCGCCGCCGGCGGCGCCCGGGTCGGCCGCGGCCACGTCCAGCAGCTGGTAGCGGTCGATCGCGTCCTTCAGCGCCGAGCGGTCGATCCGGCCCTGCTTGGCGAGCTCGGTGAGCACCGCCAGGACGACCGACTGCGCGTCGATGTGGAAGAAGCGACGGGCCGCGCCACGGGTGTCGGCGAAGCCGAAGCCGTCGGCGCCCAGCGACTGGTACTGACCCGGCACCCAGCGGGCGATCTGGTCCGGCACCGCGCGCATCCAGTCGGACACCGCGACGACCGGGCCCTCGGCGCCCTGGAGCTTCTGGGTGACGTACGGCACGCGCTGCTGCTCCTCGGGGTGCAGCAGGTTGAACTCCTCGGCCTCCACCGCGTCGCGGCGCAGCTCGTTCCAGGAGGTCGCGGACCAGACGTCGGCCTTGACGTTCCACTCCTCGGCGAGGATGCGCTGGGCCTCCAGGGCCCACGGCACGGCCACGCCGGAGGCGAGGATCTGGGCCGGGATCTGGCCGGCGGTGCCCGGCGCGTACTTGTGCAGACCCTTGAGGATGCCCTCGACGTCCACGTTCTCGGGCTCGGCCGGCATCTTGATCGGCTCGTTGTAGACGGTGAGGTAGTAGAACACGTCCTCGCCGTGCGGGTGCTCGGCGCTGGAGCCGTACATCCGGCGCAGACCGTCCTGGACGATGTGCGCGATCTCGAAGCCGTACGCCGGGTCGTAGGCCACCACGCCAGGGTTGGTGGAGGCCAGCAGATGCGAGTGGCCGTCGGCGTGCTGGAGGCCCTCACCGGTCAGCGTGGTGCGGCCGGCGGTGGCGCCCAGCACGAAGCCGCGGGCCAGCTGGTCGGCCATCTGCCAGAACTGGTCGCCGGTGCGCTGGAACCCGAACATCGAGTAGAAGACGTACACCGGGATCAGCGGCTCGCCGTGGGTGGCGTAGGACGAGCCGGCGGCGATCAGCGAGGCGGTGCAGCCCGCCTCGGAGATGCCGTCGTGCAGCATCTGGCCGGTCGGCGACTCCTTGTAGGCGAGGAGCAGGTCCCGGTCGACCGACTCGTAGGTCTGGCCGAGCGGGTTGTAGATCTTCGCCGACGGGAAGAGCGAGTCCATGCCGAAGGTGCGGTACTCGTCCGGCGCGATCGGCACGAAGCGGTTGCCGATGCCCTTGTCCCGCATGAGGTCCTTGAGCAGCCGGACGAACGCCATGGTGGTGGCGATGGTCTGGTTGCCGGAGCCCTTCTTGACCGCCTTGTACGCGTCGTCGCCGGGCAGCTCCAGCTTCCGCGGGCGGACCTTGCGGGTCGGCACGTAGCCGCCGAGCTCCTCCCGGCGGTCGTGCATGTACTGGATCTCCTCCGAGTCGCGGCCCGGGTGGTAGTACGGCGGGAGGCCGTCCTCGAGCTGCTTGTCGGTGATCGGCAGGTGCAGCCGGTCGCGGAAGCGCTTCAGGTCCTCGACCGTCAGCTTCTTCATCTGGTGGGTGGCGTTGCGGCCCTCGAAGTTGGGGCCCAGCGTCCAGCCCTTGACCGTCTGGGCGAGGATGACCGTCGGCTGGCCCTTGTGCTCGCGGGCCGCCTTGAACGCCGCGTAGATCTTCTTGTGGTCGTGGCCGCCGCGACCCAGGTGCTGGATCTGCTGGTCGGTCATGTTCTCGACCATGGCGCGCAGGCGCAGGTCGCCGCCGAAGAAGTGCTCGCGGATGTACGCACCGGTCTCGGTGGCGTACGTCTGGAACTGGCCGTCCACCGTGGTGTTCAGCTTGTTCACCAGGATGCCGTCGCGGTCCTGCGCGAGCAGCGGGTCCCAGCTGCGGTCCCAGACCAGCTTGATCACGTTCCAGCCGGCGCCGCGGAACTGCGACTCCAGCTCCTGGATGATCTTGCCGTTGCCGCGGACCGGGCCGTCCAGGCGCTGCAGGTTGCAGTTGACCACGAAGGTCAGGTTGTCCAGGCCCTCACGGGCGGCCAGGGACAGCTGGCCGAGCGACTCGGGCTCGTCCATCTCGCCGTCGCCCAGGAAGGCGTAGACCTGCGAGTCGGAGGTGTCCTTGATGCCGCGGTGCTCCAGGTAGCGGTTCATCCGGGCCTGGTAGATCGCGCCGAGCGGGCCGAGGCCCATCGAGACGGTCGGGAACTCCCAGAAGTCCGGCATCAGCCGCGGGTGCGGGTAGCTGGAGAGGCCGTACGGGGCCTTCGACTTCTCCTGGCGGAACGCGTCGAGCTGCTGCTCGGTGAGCCGGTCCAGCAGGAAGGCGCGGGCGTAGATGCCGGGGGAGGCGTGGCCCTGGAAGAAGACCTGGTCGCCGGACTCGCCCTCGGCGTCCTTGCCACGGAAGAAGTAGTTGAAGCCGACGTCGTACAGCGACGCGGAGGAGGCGAAGGTGGCGATGTGGCCACCGACGCCGATGCCCGGGCGCTGCGCCCGGGAGACCATGACGGCCGCGTTCCACCGGGTCGCGTTGAGGATCTTCCGCTCGATCTCCTCGTTGCCGGGGAAGAACGGCTCGTCCTTGGTCGCGATGGTGTTGACGTAGTCCGTGCTGCGCATCTCGGGCACGGCGACACGCTTCTCGCGGGCGCGCTCGATCAGCCGCAGCATCAGGTAGCGGGCGCGCTCACGCCCCCGCTCGTCGATGGCCGCGTCGAGCGACTCCAGCCATTCCGCGGTCTCCTCGGGATCGAAGTCCGGGACCTGACTCGGAAGGCCGCCAATGATGATCGGGTTGCGATCGGATCCGGAAGCCACGCTGTTCCTTCACTGTCGGTCGAAACTGAGGTGTGTCGCGCCGCCTCCATCGTGCTACCGCGCTCGGAGATCCGTCATCTCTACCGATCGGTAACCGGTCCGCCTGGTGGGCGGGCCGGTCTGGCGGCGCGCGGCGCGGGCGTCTTCGTCCGCTCCGCACACCCCCGGGTGTTACGAAAAGAGGTGGTCCGACCTGGTGTCCCGTCCGCCCGATGGCGGGCGGCCGGGGTGAGGGCCAACAGGAGACTCTACGCCCGCGCACGCGCGGACCCCGAATGCCGTTCGCATCTCGGGCACGCGTACGGCCTGTGGGCCGGGACCACCCGAAGCATCCTCGGACCACGCGGAAAAGGGCAAATCGGTGTGATTCCCGCCACGCCGCGCGGCGTGTCCCGGTGTGGCACGTCAACCTTTGGAGGGGATCGGGGGTCGGGTACTTGCGCGAACCGCCGCGCCCGTGTGGACTACGGCCACAGCCTCGGCATGGACGCCGGGCCGAATACTGGAGGTTATTCCCGTGAGCGCGACCGCGGACCCCGCGGACAAGTCCAACCCGGCGACCCGTCTCGGCTTCGAAGAGGGCCAGATCATCCAGGAGCTGGGGTACGACGACGACACTGACCAGGAACTCCGCGACGGAATCGAGGAGCTCACCGGGACGGATCTCGTCGACGAGGACTACGACGACGTCGCCGACGCCGTCCTGCTGTGGCACCGCGACGACGACGGGGACCTCACCGACGCCCTCGTCGACGCGCTGGAGTACCTCGCTGAGGGCGGCCTGATCTGGCTGATGACGCCCAAGACCGGGCGCGACGGCCACATCGAGGCCTCCGACATCAGCGACGCGGCCAAGACTGCGGGCCTCTCCCAGACCAGCTCGATCAACATCGTCAAGGACTGGGCGGCCACCCGGCTCACGACCAAGTCCACGGCGAAGGGCGGCAAGCGCTGAGCGGGCTCTGAAGCCCCCGCGCCGGGCCCCGTCGGAGGAACCCCTCCGGCGGGGCCCGCCGCATGTCCGGCGCCGGCCCGGCCCGCTCCTCGCCCCGGCCCCGGCCGGTTCGGCGTCCGGGGCCGGTGCCCCGGGCAGCCCGCCGGGGCGTTCGCGGACGGCGAACGGGTCGGGGCCGCGGCCGCCCGCCTCATCCGTTCGGCCGAACCGCCGTAAACGAATGCGAGGATGTGCCCTGCCGCGCCCGCCCGCGCGGCGCGGTCGCGTCAGAAAGGTCCCGCTCATGGCCATCGAGGTCGGCACCCCGGCTCCGGACTTCGAGCTCAACAACCAGCACGGCGCGTCCGTCCGGCTCTCCGACCTCCGCGGCGCGAAGAACGTCGTCCTGGTCTTCTACCCGTTCGCCTTCACCGGCGTCTGCACCGGCGAGCTGGGCGCGATCCAGCGGGAGCTGGCCGGCCTGCAGAACGACACCGTGCAGGTGCTCGGCCTCTCCTGCGACTCGCAGTTCTCCCAGCGGGTCCTCGCCGACCGGGAGGGCCTGGAGTTCCCGCTGCTGGCCGACTTCTGGCCGCACGGCGAGGTCGCCCGGGCTTACGGCGTCCTGGACGAGGAGCGGGGCTGCCCGCTGCGCGGCACCTTCGTGATCGACACCGCGGGCACGGTGCGCTGGAGCGTCGTCAACGGCCTCCCGGACGCCCGGGACGAGCAGGAGTACCTGAAGGTCCTCGCGGCGCTCTGAGACCCCCGCCGGGGCCCCGGACGGTCCGCGGGCGCCCCCGCCGCACCCGCCGGCCGGGTGCCGTGGGGCCGTGTCCGGCCTGATCAGGGGTGCGGACGGGAACCCCGTACTACGCTCGGGCCGTTGGCGGGGTGGGGCGCGGGGAGCCGATGGGCCTCCCGACGCCCCGGACCGCACCACCGGGGGCACCACTGGGCGTGCCTCCCGATTCTTGGAGGACTAGTGGGAGTCAGCCTCAGCAAGGGCGGCAACGTCTCGCTCACCAAGGAGGCACCGGGCCTCACGGCCGTGGTCGTCGGCCTGGGCTGGGACGTCCGGACCACCACCGGTGCGGACTTCGACCTGGACGCCAGCGCCCTGCTGTGCAATGCCCAGGGCAAGGTCACCTCGGACGGCAACTTCGTGTTCTTCAACAACCTGAAGAGCCCGGACGGCTCGGTCGAGCACACCGGTGACAACCTGACCGGCGAGGGCGAGGGCGACGACGAGGCGATCAAGGTCAGCCTGGTCGGCGTGCCGGCGGACGTGGAGAAGATCGTCTTCCCGGTGTCGATCTACGACGCCGAGACCCGCGGCCAGAACTTCGGCCAGGTGCGCAACGCGTTCATCCGCGTGGTGAACCAGGCCGACAACACGGAGCTGGCGCGCTACGACCTCTCCGAGGACGCCTCCACCGAGACCGCGATGGTCTTCGGCGAGCTGTACCGCAACGGCGCCGAGTGGAAGTTCCGCGCCATCGGCCAGGGCTACGCGTCCGGCCTGCGCGGCATCGCGCAGGACTTCGGCGTCAACGTCTGAGCCGCCGCCGGCGCCCTGCGGCGCGGGCCTCGCGCCGTTCCCCCGGGGCGGGCCCGGACCTCCGCGGTCCGGGGCCGCCCCGGCTCCGTCCGCCCCGGTGCGGCGGTGGTCCGCCGCGCTGCGAGGATGTGAGTTCAGGAAGTTCAGCCGACCGCGACCGGTCGGCCGGGGCCGCGGGGGATACACCTGGATGGCGCCCCGGGAGAAGCAAGGGAGGAAGAACGTCATGGTGGTCACGCTCGCCAAGGGCGGCAACGTCTCGCTCACCAAGGCCGCGCCGAACCTGACGCAGGTCCAGATCGGCCTCGGCTGGTCCGCCCGTTCGACCACGGGCGCCCCGTTCGACCTCGACGCGAGCGCCCTGCTCTGCGGTGGCGGACGAGTGCTCGGCGACGAGTACTTCGTCTTCTACAACAACCTCAAGAGCCCCGAGGGCTCGGTGGAGCACCAGGGCGACAACCTCACCGGCGGCGACGACACGGGTGACGACGAGGTGGTCCTGGTCAACCTGGACCTCGTCCCGGCGCAGGCCGACAAGGTGATCTTCGCGGTCTCGATCTACGAGGCCGAGGCACGGCTCCAGAACTTCGGGCAGGTCCGCAACGCCTACATCCGGGTCGTCAACTCGGTCGACGGCCAGGAGATCGCCCGCTACGACCTGTCCGAGGACGCGTCCAGCGAGACTGCGATGATCTTCGGCGAGCTGTACCGCTACGCGGGCGAGTGGAAGTTCCGCGCGGTGGGCCAGGGGTACGCCTCCGGCCTGCGCGGCATCGCGCTCGACTTCGGCGTGAACGTACAGTAAGGGCGGAAATCGGACTTGTCGCACCCGACCCGATCATGAGAACAGAGGGCAGTGCGGGGGTGACCTGACCGGGCCAGGCCCGGTCAGGGCGTCTCGGGGACGGGGCCGCCCCCGGCACGTCCAGAACCGAAAGGTAGTCAACTCCCGTGTTCCTCCGCACATTCGGCTGGTCGTTCGCGATCACCGCCATCGGCCTGGTCGCGGCCGGACTGCTCTGGGGAGCCCAAGGCTTCGGCATCGTGCTGATCCTCTCCATCCTGGAGATCTCCCTGTCGTTCGACAACGCGGTGGTCAACGCCACGGTGTTGAAGCGGATGAACCCGTACTGGCAGAAGATCTTCCTGACCGTCGGCGTGCTCATCGCGGTCTTCGGCATGCGCCTGGTCTTCCCGCTGCTGGTCGTCGGCCTCACCGCCAAGCTCACCCCCACGACGGTCATCGACCTCGCGCTGCACTCCGACAAGACCCACGACGGCCTCACCTACGGCCAGTACCTGGAGGCGGCCAACCCGGCCATCGCGGCCTTCGGCGGCGTCTTCCTGCTGATGATCTTCCTCGACTTCATCTTCGAGGAGAAGGACTACAACTGGCTGGCCTGGATCGAGCGCCCGCTGGAGAAGGTCGGCAAGCTGGAGGCCTTCTCCAGCGTCGTCGCCCTGGTCGCCCTGCTGCTCGCCTCCAACTTCTTCGCCGAGGAGCACGCGGAGACCGTGCTGCTCGCCGGCGTCCTCGGCCTGGTCACCTACCTCGCCGTCAACGGCCTCTCCTCGATCTTCGAGTCGGGCCTGGAGGCCGAGGAGGAGCGCGAGGAGGAGGCGGAGAAGTCCGGCAAGTCGATCGTCCAGGTCGGCGGCAAGGCCGCGTTCTTCCTCTTCCTCTACCTGGAGGTCCTGGACGCCTCGTTCTCCTTCGACGGCGTGGTCGGCGCGTTCGCCATCTCCAGCGACATCTTCCAGATCACCCTGGGCCTGGGCATCGGCGCGATGTACATCCGCTCGCTGACCGTCTTCCTGGTCCGCAAGGGCACCCTGGACGACTACGTCTACCTGGAGCACGGCGCGCACTACGCGATCGGCGCGCTGGCGGCGATCCTGCTGGTCGGGATCAAGTATCACATCCCGGAGATCGTCACCGGCCTGATCGGCGTCGCCTTCATCGGGCTGGCGCTCGGCTCGTCGATCCTGCGCAACCGGCGTGAGGGCGCGGACGAGGAGCCGGAGCTGGTCGGCACCGGCAAGTAGTCCGCAGAGCGAACGGAACGGCCGCCCCCGGGGATTCCCGGGGGCGGCCGTTCCGTGTCCCTGGCCGTGACTGTGCGGCGCCGGGGTCAGCCGAGCTGCTGCTCGATCGCGCGCAGCTTGCGCTCCAGCGAGTCCAGCTTCGGCATCGAGAGGGTGTCGTCGTCGGCCGTCAGGTCGACGGTCGAGTCGCTGCGGGACGACCCGGTGCCGGAGGCCGAGGTGGACGAGTACGACGAGTACGACGAGTACGAGGAGCCGACGGCGGCGCGCGGGCGGCGCCCGGCGTCCAGGGCGGCCGGCTCGAACGGGTCGGAGGACCGGCGCGAGGACGAGTACGACGAGGAGGCCGAGTACGAGGAGGAGGTCGAGGTGGTGGCTTCGGTCTCCGCGGCTAGAGCAGGCTCCGTAGCGCTCGGGCCGTCTCCGGCAGCCGTGAGGGCGGGCACCTGGCGGCCGCCGCGGGCCCGGGAGAGCATGCCGCCCTGCCGGGAGATGGCCTTCAGCTCGGCCCGCTCGCGACGGTCGGCGGTACGGGCGCGGGCCTTCGCGTCCAGCTTCGCCTGACGCTCCTCGCGCACCTCGTCGACGGCCTCGTCCAGGCTGCGGACGTTCTCCAGCAGCATCAGCGACCAGGCCGCGTAGGTCTCGCGCGGGGCGCGCAGCCAGCGGACGATGCGGATCTGCGGCAGCGGACGCGGCACCAGGCCCTGCTCGCGCAGCGCGGCCTTGCGGGTCTGCTTCAGCGCCCGGTCGAACAGGATCGCCGCCGAGATCGACATGCCGGAGAAGAACTGCGGGGCGCCGTCGTGCGACACGCCGCGCGGGGCGTGCACCCAGTTGAACCAGGCCGAGGCGATCGCGAACACCCAGACCAGCAGGCGCGAGCCGAGCGCGGCGTCACCGTGGCTGGCCTCCCGGACGGCGAGCACCGAGCAGAACATCGCGGCGCCGTCCAGACCGAACGGGACGAGGTACTCCCAGCCGTTGGACAGGCCCAGGTTCTCCTTGCCGAAGCCGACCAGGCCGTGGAAGGAGAGGGCGGCGGCCACACCGGCACAGCAGAACAGCAGCGTGTACGAGGAGATGCCGTAGATCATCTCCTTGCGCCGGCGGCGCTCCTCGCTGCGCTCCCAGGAGTCGCCGGACTCGTCCTTCTTCGAGCTCTTGAAGCGCAGTGTCGCCATCAGGACGGCGACGAACAGCAGGGCTGCGCCGCCGACGACGGTCCAGACCAGCTGTATGGAGGTCAGGTTCATTGCGGGTCGGGCCTCGGGTTTCCGCAGGGGACAGGATCACAGCGCGACACAGGCGGTCAGGACCCGCCGTGCGGGCACCGCCTGACGGTTCGTTCGTCGCCGCACGGCGTGTCCGCCGCACCCGCGCAGGGGCGGACGGGACACCTGTGCGGCTAGACGATATCGCGTCCGAAGGGGCGGCATGTTACGGGAGGGCGGCTTCCTCCGGCCAATCGACCCGCCGGTGGGTCCCGGTTGGGTAGCGGAGGGCCGGGACGGGGTATCCGACGGCCGGGCCGATGCCCGATCATTGGTCGGCGGATCGTCAGAACGCCTGGCGGGAGCAGGGGGAGAGGACGGCATGGTCTCGATCTGGGAGTACCTGCGCGGGGACAGGAGCTACACCTTCGACAACCCCGGCGGTCAGCACAAGGTCATACTCACCAAGTCGTCCCCGCAGCACGCGATCACCGGGTCGGCGGCCACCACCGGCTACCTCTACGTCAACCTGCACTGGACGATGAGCGCCGGGGGCGGCGGCCGGCCGAGCGCCCGGGACTCCGTAAAACGGTTCTTCAGCCCGCGGATCCTGCGGCCGCTGGAGCCGGACTCGCCGCAGGGCAGCGAGCCGACCAACGTCGACCTGGACCTGGCCTGCATGTACGAGCTCTCGGACGGCAGCACGGGCGTGGTGCAGCCGCTCGGCGGCCTGTTCGGCGACCTCCAGAACGCGCCGTACGTCAAGCTCAGCGGCGACGACCAGTACGGGGCGCCGTCCGGCGAGACGATGTACGTCAACCTGGAGAAGAAGGACAAGTTCAAGCGGCTGCTGATCTTCGTCTACATCTACGACGGCACGCCGGCCTTCGAGCAGTCGAACGCGGTGATCACGATCGTGCCGCAGACCGGGCCGCGGATCGAGATCAAGCTGGACGAGCGGGCCCGGGCGGCGCGCTCCTGCGCGGTGGTGCTGATCGAGAACGCGGGGGACAACCAGCTGACGGTGCGCCGCGAGGTGCGGTACGTCAACGGGTTCCAGGCGGACATCGACCGGCTGTACGGGTTCGGGATGCAGTGGCAGCGCGGGTACAAGAGCGACTGACGGCGGTCGGTGGGGGTTCCGGGTCGGGCTCCGGGGCTCGGGGTCGGGTTCCGGGTCCGGCTCCGGGTTCCGGGCTCGGCGGGGCCGGGGTCCTCGGACGGCCCCGCCGGGGGCGTCAGCGGGGCTGGAACTGCGGGCCCTGCGGGGGCAGCGCGAACTCCTCGCCGGTGGCCGCCGGGGGCTGGGCCGTCGGCGGCTGCGGCTGGACGGGCGGCTGCTGGCCGGTGCCGGGCTGCGGGTAGCCGTAGCCCGCGGGGGGCTGCTGCGGCGGCGGGGCGGGCTGCTGCGGGGCGGGCTGGTTCGGCCGGGGGTAGCCGTAACCGCCCGGCTGCTGCTGGTAGGGCTGCTGGCCGGTGCCCGGCTGCGGGTAGCCGTAGCCGCCGGTGGGCTGCTGCGGGGGGTAGCCGTACCCCGTGTTCGGCTGCTGGGGGTAGCCGTAGCCGGTGCCGGGCTGGTGGCCCGGGGGAACGGTGGGCGGCGGGGGCATGGTCGGCGGGGCCGTGGGCGGCGGCGGGGTCGTCGGCGCGGGCGACGCGCTCGCGGCGGCGGCCGGGGTGGTGGCCGGGACCGGCGCCGGGGTGGCGGCCGGCGGCTGGGCCGGCGGCGACTGCGGGACGGCCGGGGCCAGGGTGAAGGTGCCCGGCTCGGGGGTGCTGGAGCGCGGGTCCGGCAGCGGCATGCTGCGCGGGTCGAGCATGCCGGACGGGGTGGCGGTGGACCCGGTCGCGTGGGCCGGCGCCGGGTCGGCCTCCGCGTCGTCCACGGTGATGCCGAAGTCGGTGGCGAGTCCGATCAGCCCGGAGGTGTAGCCCTGGCCGATCGCCCGGAACTTCCAGGCCCCGGAGCGGCGGTACAGCTCGCCGGCGACCAGGGCGGTGACGTTCTCGGCGTCGTCGATCCGGAACTCGGCGAGCGCGGGCGCACCCTCGCCGGCCGTGGCGTCGAAGAGCAGCAGGCGCAGCCCCGGCACCGAACGGAACGGCCCGCCCTCGGAGGAGCCGGCCAGCACCACGCGGTCCACGCCGGCGGGCAGCTTGCCCAGCTCGACCTCGACCGTGTCGATGATCTCGGCGCCGCCGGAGGTCTGCTGCTTGGGCAGGTGGCGGACCAGTCCGGAGGGGTGTCGGGGCTGGTTGTAGAAGACGAAGTCGGCGTCCGAGCGGACCTTGCCGGTGGCGCCGAGCAGCAGCGCGGAAGCGTCCACGTCCGGCGCACCGGGCGTGGCGCTCCAGCGCAGCACGGCGCGGACCGCCGCCGCCGGCAGTGCGATGTTGGCGCCCTTGGCCATCACGTGCGTCATAGCCGACCATCCTGCCTGTTCGCCACCCCTTCGGACAACGTGACCGGACCGGTCCGCGCCGCGTCGGACTTTGCCAAGACTTGCGCTTTCCGAGGTTTGCCGCCGTCGATTCCGAGGTCCGGGCTCGGTACGGCCATGATCGTCGAAGTGGACCGGGATGTTCCGGGAGTTCAGTGCCGGGGAACCGGGACCGGCCGGATCCCGTCCGTACGATGGGCGGTCGAAAGGTCCCCGGGGTTCGACGGAGGGGCGTCCGGCGGAGGCGTGCCCGGGAACCACGGCGGCCGGTCGGCCGGTTGACCAGGGTGTCGTCGGCAACGGGCCGGAGGCCGGTCCACTTCCTGGAGGAGAGCACCTTGCGCCATTTCGGCCACCTCGCCGAGGACGTACGCGGCCGGCTCTTCCTGGAACAGCCGCGCCCGTTCACCGCGCGGAGCGAGCCGTCGGTGCTCGCCACCGCCCTCGGCGGCACCCTCTACAGCCCGGCCACCAGGCCCGCGCTGGCCGCCGACATCCGTAAACTCGCTGGTCGGGGCGTGGTGTCGATGGTGCTCTGCCTGGAGGACGCGATCGCCGACCACGAGGTGGACGCGGGAGAGCGGAACCTGGTCGAGCAGTTGAATGACCTGGTCAAGGATTTCACCGACTGTGCACAGAGCCATCCCCTCCTCTTCATCAGGGTCCGTGCCGCCGCCCAGATCCTCGACCTGGCCGAACGCCTCGGACCGGCCGTCGAACTGCTCAGCGGCTTCGTGCTGCCGAAGTTCACCCCCGCGAACGGCGGCGAGTACCTGGCCGCGCTGGCCGCCGCCGAGGCCGCGACCGGTCGGCGGCTGTTCGCCATGCCCGTCCTGGAGTCGCCCGAACTCGCCCACCTGGAGACCAGGCGGGACCAGCTCTTCGGCATCGCCGAGCTGCTCGCCGGCCACCGCGAGCGGGTGCTCGCCGTCCGGCTCGGCGTCACCGACCTCTGCTCCGCGTACGGCCTGCGGCGCTCGCCCGACCTCACCGCGTACGACGTGGCGCTGGTCGCGTCGGTGATCGGGGACGTGGTCAACGTGCTCGGCCGGGCGGACGGCACCGGGTACACCGTCACCGGGCCGGTCTGGGAGTACTTCCCGGTGCAGGAGCGGATGTTCAAGCCGCAGCTGCGCCGGACCCCGTTCACCGGGGCCTCGGTGCCCGCCGGGGCCGGGGCGCTCCGGGCCTCCGGCGAGGAGGTCCGCCGACGGATCATCGACCACGACCTGGACGGGCTGATCCGGGAGGTCGAACTCGACCGGGCCAACGGCCTGCTCGGCAAGACCTGCATCCACCCCAGCCACGTGCCGGCCGTGCACGCCCTCTCCGTCGTCACGCACGAGGAGTACTGCGACGCCCGGGACATCCTCCGGCAGGAGCAGGACGGCGGCGGGGTGCTGCGCTCGGCGTACACCAACAAGATGAACGAGGCCCGGCCGCACCGGGCCTGGGCGGAGCGGGTGCTACTGCGGGCGGAGGTGTTCGGGGTGGCCCGGGAGGACGTGAGCTTCGCGGAACTGCTGTCGGCCTGTCTGTGCGACTGACTCCCGGACGGCCGGCTTCCGCCACGGCTGAGTGTTCCCGTGGCCGAACCCGAGCCGTTTCCCCCGGTTTCCGTAGCGCGGATATGACGAACGCACCATCGCACCATCGAAGGCAGGACCAGCAGTGACAGCAACACCGCAGACGTGGACCGGCCGCTGGGTCGCCGACCGGGCCGGGATCGCGCTGACCGGCTCCGCGCGCCTCCCCGAACTCGTCGGGCTCGCCCTCCGGTCCGGCAACCCGAAGCGAGCCCACCTGCTGGTCTCCACCGTGCTCGGCAAGCACGTGCCGCAGCGGCCCTCGGTGGTCCACGGCACCGGGCTCGAACTCGGCCGCCGGGTCCGCGACCTGCTCGGCGCGGAGGCGGCCGCCCGGGCCGTCGTGCTCGGCTACGCGGAGACCGCCACCGGCCTCGGCCACAGCGTCGCCGACGGCCTCGACGCCCCCTACCTGCACTCCACCCGCCGCCCGGTGCCCGGGATCACCCCGCTCGGCGGCTTCGAGGAGGAGCACTCGCACGCCACCTCGCACCTGCTGCTCCCGGCCGACCCCGGCCTCCTCACCGGGAACGGACCGCTGGTGCTGGTGGACGACGAGTTCTCGACCGGACAGACGGTGCTCAACACCATCCGCGACCTGCACGCCCGCCACCCGCGCGGGCACTACGTGGTGGTCGCCCTGGTGGACCTGCGCTCCGCGGCCGACCGGCGGCGGCTCGACCGGACCGCCGCCGAACTCGGCGTTCGGCTGGACCTGGTGGCCACCGCGAGCGGCGGCGTCGAGCTGCCGGCGGACCTGCTGGACCGGGCCGAGCGGCTGATCGCGGAGGCGGCCGCCGTCACTCCGGCGAACGGGCCTTCGGCGGCCGTCGCCGCGCCGGTGGTCCGGGTCGGACTGGACTGGCCCGCCGGGCTCCCGGACGGCGGCCGGCACGGCTTCACCGCCCGCGACCGCGCCCGGCTGGACGCCGCACTTCCCCGGCTGGCGGGGCAGTTGGCCGAAGCCCTGCCCGCCGGCGCGCGGCGGGTGCTGGTGCTCGGCTTCGAGGAGCTGATGTACGCGCCGCTGCGCCTGGCCGGAGCCCTCGGCGAGCGGCTCGGCGGCGACCGCGTCCGGTTCTCCACCACCACCCGCTCGCCCGTCCTCGCGGTGGACGACCCCGGCTACGCCATCCGCACCCGGCTCGCCTTCCCCGCCCACGACGACCCGCAGGACGGCGGCTCGCCCGAGCGCTACGCGTACAACGTCGCCCCCGGAAGCGACCCGGCGCGGCGGTTCGACGCCGTGGTGCTGGTGGTGGACGACGTGGCCGACACCCCGGCGCTGCACGAGGGCGAGCGTGCGCTGCTCGGGCAGCTGCGGCAGGTGACCGACCGGGTGGTGCTCGCGGTGCTGCCCTCGCACCGGCCGGTGGCCGGGGCGGCTGCTCTGCCGACGCTCGCTTCGGTGCCTGCTCCTCCGCCCGCGCCGTCACCCGTCGCGCTGCCCGCGCCGTTGTACGGGCCGGCGTTCTCCTCGTACCCGGCCGAGGAGGTGGCCTGGCTGCTCAAGGACCTCTCCGGGGTCGCGCTCGAAGCCCCGACCGAGGAGCGCGAGGAGGCCGTCCAGAACGGCGGCGCGCACTACGCCGAGTCGCTGCCGGTCGAGTACCAGCCCAGCCGCGAGTACCAGGAGCTGTTCCACGAGGCGCTGCGCGGCTCCGCCGCCCGGATCGCGCTCGCCGTCGGCACCGTCGCCGAGACCCTGCTGCGCGAGCGCGGCCCCGGCCTGGTGCTCGCCTCGCTGGCCCGGGCCGGCACGCCGGTCGGCATCCTGGTCCGCCGCTGGCTGGCCTTCGCGCACGGCCTGTCGGTGCCGCACTACGCCGTCTCGATCGTGCGCGGCCGCGGCATCGACCCGGTCGCGCTGCGGTACCTGGCGGCCCACCACCGCGCGCAGGACGTGGTGTTCGTGGACGGCTGGACCGGCAAGGGCGCGATCACCCGCGAACTCGCCGACGCCTTGGCCGGCACCGGCTTCGACCCGGACCTCGCGGTGCTCGCCGACCCGGGCCGCTGCGTGCGGACGTACGGCACCCGGGACGACTTCCTGATCCCGTCCGCCTGCCTCAACTCCACGGTCTCCGGGCTGGTTTCGCGCACCGTGCTGCGGGCCGGGCTGATCGGGCCGGACGACTTCCACGGCGCCAAGCACTACGCCGAACTGGCCGGGAGCGACGTCTCGGCGGCCTTCCTGGACGCGGTGGCCGCCCGCTTCGGCGAGGTCCGGGCCGCGGCGGTCGAGGGCGCCGACCGGCTCGCCGCCGACCCGCACCGGACGCCCGACTGGGCCGGCTGGACCGCCGTCGAGCGGATCAGCGCCGAGTACGGCATCGACAACGTCAACCTGGTCAAGCCCGGCGTCGGCGAGACCACCCGGGTGCTGCTGCGCCGCGTCCCCTGGCGGATCCTCGCCCGGCGCGGCGCCGGTGCCGACCTCGACCACGTCCGGCTGCTCGCCGCCCAGCGCGGTGTCGAGGTCGACGAGGTGGACGGGCTGCCGTACACCTGCGTCGGCCTGATCCACCCCCGCTACAGCCGCGGGGCGACCGGCGGCGACGGGCGGGCCGTGGCCGACGGCCACGCCGTGCCGGCCGTGACCGACGGGCACGCCGTGCCCGAGACTACGGGGAGGGATTCCTGATGGGTGTTCTGGTGGCAAGCGACCTCGACCGGACGCTGATCTACTCCGAGCGGGCCATGGCCCTGGCCGCGCCCGACCGGCTCGCGCCGCGGCTGCTCTGCGTCGAGGTGTACCAGGGGCGGCCGCTGTCCTTCATGACCGAGCGGGCCGCCGGGCTGCTCGCCGAACTCGCCCGGCGGGCCTGCTTCGTCCCGGCCACCACCCGGACGCCCGAGCAGTACGGACGGGTCAACCTGCCCGGCCCGACGCCGGACTGGGTCCCCGCGTACGCGATCTGCGCCAACGGCGGGCAGCTGCTGGTGGACGGCGTGCCGGACCGCGACTGGCGGGCCGAGATCACCGCGCGGATCGCCGCCGGCTCGGCCCCGCTGGAGGAGGTGACCCGGCGGCTCGCCCTGTGCGCCGACCCGGAGTGGACCCACAAGCGGCAGGTCGCCGACGAGCTGTTCGCCTACCTGGTGGTCGAGCGCGCCGCGCTGCCGGAGGGCTGGCTGGCCGAACTGACCGGCTGGTGCGCCGAGCGCGGCTGGACGGTCTCCCTGCAGGGCCGCAAGGTGTACGCGGTGCCCGCGCCGCTCACCAAGAGCGCCGCGCTGGCCGAGGTCGTCCGGCGCAGCGGCGCCGACACGGTGCTGGCCGCCGGGGACTCGCTGCTCGACGCCGACCTGCTGCTCGCGGCGGACGCCGGCTGGCGCCCCGGGCACGGCGAGCTCGCGGACAGCGACTGGACGGCCCCCGGCGTCACCGCCCTCACGGAGGTGGGGGTGACGGCCGGGGAGGAGATCGTCCGGCGGTTCCTGGCCGGGGCGTCGGCCCTGCCCGTCGGGGTCTGACCGGGGCGGCCCCGCTCAGCCGCCGCCGCTCAGCCGCAGCAGCCGCCCCCGCAGCAACCGCCCCCGCCCCCGGCGGCGGGGGCCTGCTGGGCGGCGGCCGCACCGCCCGTGACGGCGACGGTGGACAGCAGCTTCACGGTGTCCTCGTGGCCCTGCGGGCAGACGGCGGGGTCGTTGGCCTGGGCCATCGGGCGGCGGAGCTCGAAGGTGGCGCCGCAGGAGCGGCAGCGGAAGTCGTAGCGAGGCATACCGGCAGGGTACCCAGCGGCGCGGCCGCCGGGTCCTTCTCCTCCTTTCCTTCTTTCTCCTTCTCGTCCTACCGGTGGCCGCCGAGGTCCTCGCGGATCAGTTCGATCACCCGTGCCGAGGTGTCCCGCACCGCCGCGAGCTCGGTCAGGAAGTGCCAGTAGTCGGGGTGCCGGCCGGCCTCCTCCAGCGCGGCCACCGCCCGGTCCAGCCGGGCCACCGCCTCGTCCAGCGGGGCGGCGTGCCGCGGGTCCGGCGCGCTGCGTCCGGCCATCGCCAGCCGCTGCGCGTCCCGGATCGCGAAGCGGGCGCGCTCGATCTCCTTGTGCGGGTCGCGCTGCACCTCGTTCAGCTGCCGCAGCCGGTCGTTCACCGCGGACACCGAGCCGTCGGCGGTGTCCAGCAGTGCGCGGACCGTCCCGATCGCACCGGTGGCGTCCGCCCAGCGCTGCTCGTCCCGGGCCCGGGCGGCCTCGGCGAGCTTGCGCTCGGCGGCGCGTCCGGTCTCCGCGACCTGGTCCGGCACCCGCTGGAGGTCCTGCCAGCAGGCGGTGCTGAACCGGCGGCGCAGCTCGCTCAGGGCGGGCGCGACCGTCTCGGCCTTGGTCTCCAGCGCCTGGATGCGGGTCCGCAGGCTCGCCACCCGCCGGTCGATCTCCCGCGCCCGCTCCGGCAGCTGCGCGGCGTCGGCGGCGATGGCCTCGGCGCGCTGCTTCACGTCGTCCGCGCGCCGCAGGGTGTCCGCGACCCCGTGCCGGGCCGGGCCCTCGTTCAGCCGGCCGAGCTCGGGCGCCAGTTCGGCCAGCCGGGCCGCCAGGTCGTCCGCCCGCAGGCCGGCGCCGCGCGCCTCGTCCAGCGCGGTGGTGGCCGCCAGCAGCGCGCGCTTGGCCTGCTCGACCGCCGGGGTGACCCGCATCAGCTGCTGCTCGGCGTGCTCGACGGTCGGTTGCAGGCGCCGCAGGAAGTCGTTCAGCTCCGAGCGGGCCGAGCCGAGCTGGCCCTTCACGTCCTCCAACCGGCGCTTGGCCTGCGCGGCCGTGCCCGCGTCCAGGGTCTCGCTGTCCAGGTTGTGGGCGTCGAGCGCGGCCAGGTAGTTCACGGTGACCTGCTCGATCCGGCCCGAGATCGCCGCCAGGTCGGCCAGCGCGCGCTGCGCCGCCTGGCCCTCCTCGGCCGCGCGGACCGTCTCCACCGCGAGCTGCACCTCGCGCTGGGTCTCCTCCAGCTCGTAGAACGCCTCCTGGGCCGCCGCCCGGGCCTCCTGGGCCTGCGCCCGTCCGCCCTCACCGCCGCCGCGCCGGCCCCACCAGCCGCTGCTCCCGGCCGAGGCCAGCCCGACCGCCCCCAGCGCACCCGCCAGCACCACCGGCAACACCAACGCGTCCGCCAGCGCACTCCCCGCCCGACGCCGCCCCCGCCCGCTCCCGCCGGCCACCGTCACTGCGCGCTCCCTGCTCCGACCCGCTGATCCGGCCCCCATTCTCCCCGATCCCCCTACCCGCCCGTCACCCCCTCCCGCCCCATCCCACCGGTCCACCTGTCCCACACCACCCCCCGGGACCAGGTACCCTAGGCTCTCGTCGTGCGCCCACCGGGCCACGACAGGGGGCGCGTAGCTCAGTGGTAGAGCGCTGCTCTTACAAAGCAGATGTCGGCGGTTCGAAACCGTCCGCGCCCACCAGCACGAAGGGCCAGTTCGGAGGAGCGATCCTCACGAACTGGCCCTTGATCGTTTCCGTGGCCCTACTCGTCCCGTGCCACGTGCATGCCAGATGCAGGCGCGGGGTACCTCTTGGCTAGCCATTCCTCGACCGCAGTCTTGGACGTGTATCCGTGCTGGCGGAGGAGTTCGACGATGTCGCGGCCGCAGATCAGGACTACCGGGTGCTCATCGTCACGGATCTCCTTCTGCATCTGCTGGTTGAAGTAGGACGTCGTGACGAGGACCCCGAAGTTTCGGTGCCGCAGCCGTGAGATCAGTCGGCTTCCCTCTTTCACGCCGACCGCCTGGTCGGGCGACTTGCACTTGGCTTCCAGGGCGAAGTCGATGGCGATCCGGTCCGCCGGAGGGCCCAAGTAGTACTGCCCCACGGCGTCGCGCCCTCCATCGCGGCTACGGCGGGTCACCTCAACCTGGCCGGTTGCCGGTGCGAGTAGGCGCCACAGCTCCACCGCGCACGGCTCGAAGTCGTGTTCCCGGCCGCGGAAGTGCTCGCGGATTGCTGCCAGGATCTCCCGGGAGTTCGGGTCAGAAGGCAGCTGCTCCGCCTGGCTGCGGATGACGGTCGTCGCCGGGGCAGTGAGCGGAAGGTAGGAGCGGGTTTCGACCCAGGTGCGCCACGCGTCGGGGCAGCCGCCCTCCAGAGGGTCCCCACCGTCGATGAGGTGCTGGATCCACTTGCGTGGAATGACGGCCTGGTCCAGCACGGTGAACCGGGCCCGGTAGTTCTGGAAGCGCTCACCGCCGGTTGTGCGCCAGATGGCGGCGAGTTCGTCATCGGAGGTGAGAGCCGGGCCTCCCGGCGCGAGCAGTCCGCGGAACCGGACGCCGCGGCCGGTGGCGCCAGCCTTCTCGAAGAGCAGGAACGGAGGTATTCGGCGCCGTTCCTCCGGACCCGCATGGGAGGCGGCGAAGACATTCCGGAGAAGGAGGTTGCCGCCGGGATTCGTCTCGTGCAGCTCGTGTCCGGGTTTCTTGTTGTCTCCATAGTAGGTGAACGTTCCGGTCTGCGGATCGAGAGCGTCCGGCCAGTCGCGCTCCCGGCCGGTCGTGTAGAGGACGGCCAGGCGGACGTCCTGACTCCAGGGCGAGCCGGCGAGCCGGAAGCCGCCCTGGTTGCCCACCTTCGGGACCAACTTGTTGATTGGATCGTCTGAAATATTGCCTTTGGTACCACCCGGATAGAACGCATCGAGATGGAGATCGACATCGGTCAGCTCGTCGAACGCTGCTGCGGGCTGCTCGGTCTGCGGTGAGGGCGTGCTGGAGGCGGGCACGTGCGCGGGCTCCGTTCTGGGCGGCGGGCAGTACATGTGTGTGAATAGGGAGTTTCTCGCGGGCACGATCACCGGCTGATACCGGGATGTGATCGCGGAGGGCAAAGAAGCGCAGCCGGTCCGGCGAGAGCCGAACCGGCTGCGCTGAGTGAGGTGGCTACTGACCGGCTTCCGTAGCCGGGTCGTCGTGCCGGAGTGACTGGCGGACGGCTTCGCCCATGCGGTCGGCAATGGCGCGGTCCCGGTCGCTGGTCATGTGCTGGTAGATCAGCGCGCCCGGGTGCTGCTGTGGCCCGCCCTGGTCATGAGTTCCCGGGTGCTGGCCCCGTTCTGCGAGGCGAGGGTGTTACCGGTGTGGCGTAGGTCGTGGAAGTGGGCATCCTCAGTCAGCGCCGCGGCCGTGCGGGCCCGGATCCAGTCCCGGAAGTTGCTCCGGCGGAGCTTGCCGCCGCGGGGACCGATGAACAGGTGCCCGTCCGGCCCGGGGCCGGCGTACCGGTCGAGATGGTGGGCCAGGTCATCGACGGTCTCGGCGGGGAAGGCCACCAGCCGGAAGCCCGCCCGGCTCTCAGGAGTACCGCGACGTGGATCGAGGTCCGGACCCGTCCGACGTAGTCCGCGTGCGCGTCGAGCTTCTTCTTGTCCCAGCGAAGCCGTAGGCCGTCCTTGCGCTTGCTCCGCTCCATCAGGCGGTTCGTCGCGTACGTGGTCAACCCGCCGAGCATGACAGCGGCGATGGTCACTAGCTGGGTGATCGTATCCATGGCCGCCGCACCGAGGATGTGAACAGTAGTCAGATCGGAACCTGCCGAGGATAGGCGACCGATGGGTCCGGAGGCAGGTGGCGGAGGGGCGGTGGGATGGGGTGAGGGGTGGGAGTGAGTAGGATTCTTCTCTACGAGTTCAAGGGGCGCGCCAGTGCGCGGCCCTGCCGCTCGCCGCCGCACCTGTCTGCGCCCCGCGACGGCGGCGGCCGGCCGCGCCAGGCGGGAGGACATGGGTACAGGTCACTACCGGCCGGGGCTGGTGACGGGCGGCTCCACGGTCTTACCCACCTGCCAGGACCGGGACCCTCGTCGAGCAAGGCCGGGGGCCACTCGGCCAAATTGCGGTCAGGCCCAAAAGCCCTGACCGAGTCATGCTCGACCCCAAATCAGGCAGGACACCGGCCAAAACCGCTCCACCGCCCGCGTGTAAATCTGCTGCGGGCAACCCGATATTGACAAGTCAGTTGACTAGGCGCTCATATCGTTCATGCAAGAGCGAGTACTCGTGGCGACTTGGGCGAACAACCGGGCCCCCTGTCTCAATTTCCTCGGGAGTGGGCGGCTCAAGCGAGCGCTTCACATCATTCACAAGTTGCTGTAGGTCGTCGTCATCGAGCGCGATGACGAATCCTCGGTGGTCGAGCGCAGTGTCGCGACACCGCTTTAGGAAGAGTTCCTTGTTTTTGAATGATCGACTCGTCAGAATTCCGAGCTTTCCGCGAATCGGCGAGAATCTGGATGATATCTGATCAAGCTCAGGGTTTTCGATATCTCGGCTGTAGTTCTTGCACTCTACGAAGATGTACTGGCTGGCTACCTGGTGCTGGCGCAGCCATCGAAAGAATCCGTCCTGACTGGAGTTCATGTATCGAATATCGATTCTCTTCCGCCCTTCGTGAATCTCGGCCTCTTTTATGGGCATGCTGAGAGACGGGTAGAAGAGGGCGGATAGCAAGGCCTCGATGTTGTGGTGATATGTGGTGGCGTAGTCACGTCCTGCCGGTGTCTCTAGCACGGCCTCCAGGAGTGCGTCATAGTCCGGAGGAAGCCCACCGCCCGATTCAGCTAGTTGCTCATTGGTGAGAGGGGCTGTCTCAGTCAGCCGCTTGACCTGTTTGTAGTGGTTGTAGACTTCGGGGCGCTCTAGCGAGAGTCGCACTACCGCAGGCTTGCTATCGCCGTGAAAGTTCCTCACGTCCTGTTGGTTTACGAATCGGCGACCGGACTTCGCGGTTTGTACGAGTTGACTCGCTGGATTGTCCAGCTCTTCATCTTGCAGTACCGGGATTAGGTGATTCCGATAGTAGTCCTCCTTGGAGAGGTGGAGGCTTCTCCGCACAATGACCTTGGGAACCATGAGAAGCTTCTGGTGAGAGGCGACGGGGAGGTCGGTGTAGCCGTCCTCCCATGCCTTGGATGCTGAATTCCAGACGGGTCCGCTGTGGACAGTCTCGGTTGGGATTCTGTGGAAGTCACACATTGCTTGCGTATATGTTATTAGGGCGCCCCGGATTACGTTCGTAGTGATATCGGAAACAATGTCCTTTCCGATGCCTTCGATGAATAGCGCTGTATCTTCAAGGTCTTCGATTAGTCCGGTCTGTGCTGCATGGCTTGAGCTCAGCTTCTCGGCAAGGTCATTGCTCATTCCCTTCCCCATGCCTCGACCCCGCGATTTGCCGCGGGATACTCCGAGATGGGTCTCGTTCGGTTCGCTAAGTTTGCCAAGTAGCGATGAGACGCGTCCCTTGTCTCTGTCTCGCACAGCGTCGAGAACTGTATCGAAGAATGTCGCCAGTAGGATTTGGCATTCTTCGGCCCACATGCCTTCAAGTCGCCTAATGCTGCTTGGGTCGATGTAGACGGCGATATCGTCTGTAGTGTCCACGTCGACGAAGTCGAGCTGCGCCTGGTTCTTGTTCAGGCCATAGTGCACTGAAATGCGCATGCCGTCCCCTCCATGTGCGAGCCGTGGTGATGGCGACGCGCGCCAACCTGCCTGTCGTATGACGATAGAGCGCGGGGGTGGCAGCGCGACAGGGGGCGGAACGAAGAGGTGCGATTGGAGCGCGAGCGAAGAACCGATCACGTGTTCGGCTAATGGTGGTGGCGGGTCACTCATCGGGGCAATAAGGGTCAGGTGGCTGATTCGCTCTCAGGGCTCTGTGATCATTTGGGTGCTGGAGATGTTCTAGAGCTGTTCGTGCAGGTCAGGCATCGCGCCCTCACTGTCTCAGATTGGAGCAGCCTGGTTGGCATCGATGGGACAGAGTGTTCGGCGGGTGCTTGGCTAACGCAGCTGGTCGTTCTGCAATTTGATGAGATGGGGGTGCGGGCTGGATGAGGCAGCCGACACTGCGTCGTGCCATAGGCGTGCCAGATCGGGTGGTACGTGGCGGTGAGTCGCGGGCGCTGGTGAGGTGGCGGTCGGGGAACGGACAAGCCGGCGGGGGTGCAGGTCAGGGCGAGCAGCCGGACGCTGCTCCTACAAGCAGATGTCGGCGGTTCGAAACCGTCCGCGCCCACCAGCACGAAGGGCCGGTCCGGGAGGCATACACCTCCTGGGCCGGTCCTCGGTCGTTTCCGGCGTTCTGGGTGGCGAGGCGCCGGCGGTTCGGGGTCTCCTCGGGGGGCACGCCGGCGGGGCTGTCGGGGTGGCCGGGGTGGTGGTAGGGAAGAGGAGTGCTGATGACCAGGGCGTTCGATGCGGTGCTGTGTGATGTGGACGGGGTGATCCGGTTCTTCGACGGGAGCCGGGTGGCGGCGTTGGAGCGGGCGGCGGGGGTGGAGGAGGGGAGTACGGCGGCGGTCGGGTTCGCCCCGGAGAACGACGGGCCGTTGTTGCTCGGGCGGATCGGGAAGGGCGAGTGGGTGGACTCGATCGCGCGGGGGCTGGCCGGGCGGGTGACGTGGGCGCAGGCGCGCGGGCTGGCGGAGGCGTTCGCGAACGCGCCGTTCCGGGCGGACGAGGTGGTGGTGGGGATGCTGCGGCGGGTGCGGGAGCACTGCCGGGTGGTGCTGGTGACCAATGCGACGGTGTGGCTGGACGAGGACCTGGCGCTGCTGGGGCTGACGGACCTGGCGGACGAGGTGGTGAACAGCTCCCGGGTGGGCAGTGCCAAGCCGGAGCGGCGGATCTACGAGATCGCCGCCGAGCGGGCCGGGGTGGCGCCGGAGCGGTGCCTGTTCGTGGACGACCGGCATGAGAACGTGGACGCGGCGGTGGCGCTGGGCATGACCGGGGTGCGCTACCGGGGGCCGGAGGACCTGCGGCGGGCGCTGGCGCCGGTGGTGGTCTAGCCGGTGCCGGTCTAGCGGGTGGTGTGGGCGCCGCCGTTGAGGTGGAGGGTCTGGCCGGTGATGTGGCGGGCGCCGGGGGAGGCGAGGAAGTGGGCGGTGCGGGCGACGTCGGCGGGGGTGCCGGGGCGCCCGGTGTGGGTCTCGGCGACGAGGGCGGCGCGGCGCTCGGGGGTCATGGCGCCCCGGAAGAAGCCGGTGTCCTCGATGTAGCCGGGGGAGATGACGTTGGCGGTGACGCCGAGCGGGCCGAGTTCGGCGGAGAGGGCGGCGCTCCAGGCGGCCAGCGCCACCTTCGCCGCGCCGTAGGCGCCGCCGCGGCGTTCGGCGCCGAGCGAACCGATGCTGATCACGGTGCCGCCGGTGCCGCCGGTGCCGCCGGCGACGAGGGCGGGCCGCAGGGCGGTGGTGGTGAGGACGGCGCCCAGCAGGTTCTGGGCCAGGGCGGCCTGCCAGTCGGCGAGTACGGCGTCGAGCGGGGGCAGGTCGCCGGGGGCCGGGTCGGGGAGGCCGCCGGCGGCGTTGACCAGGACGTGCAGTTCGGGGAGCCGGTCGGCGAGTCGGGCGACCTGGCCCGGGTCGGTGGCGTCGCACACCACGCCCTCGACGGAGAGCTCGGCGGCGGCGCGCTCGACGGTGTCGCGGTGGCGGCCGGTGACCAGGACGCGGTCGCCGTCGGCGGCGAAGAGTTCGGCGGTGGCGCGGCCGATGCCGTTGGTGCCGCCGGTGATCAGGACGGTGCGGGTCATGAGATCCTCTCCCGAATGCACGTTTAGGTCTAAACGTAGCGGAGGGAACGGGCGTGACGGAAGTGACGGCGGCTCAGATCGCGGAAGCCTGGCGACGGGAGCGGCCCGGTACGCCGACGGACTCGATCGGGATCGTCACCCCGGTGTGGTGGCTCGGCAAGCTGTTCACGGACGACCGGGCCCGGGCGCTGCGGGCCGCCGGGATCGACGCGGCCACCCTGGACCTGCTCTCGGTCCTGCGCCGATCGGGCGAGCCGTACAGCCTGACCACCCGTGAACTGGCCCGTCGGACGCTGGTCACGGCGGGGGCGATCTCCCAGCGGGTGGCCCGGGCCGAGGCCCAGGGGCTGGTCGTCCGGGAATCCGGGGAGTCCGGCGGGCACGGGCGGCGGGCGGTGCTGGTGTCGCTGACGGCGGCCGGGCACGAGCTGGTCGAGCGGTCGGTGGACGTGGTGCTGAGCCGGGAGGCGCGGCTGGTGGACGGGCTGTCGCCGGCGGAGCGCGAGACCCTGGCCGGCCTGCTGGACAGACTGCTGGCGGACGTACGGCTGCGGGTGGCGGGGCCGGGGGCGGCGGGCGAGGATCGGGGGGACCGGGCGGACCCCTGAGGGCGGTGGGCGGATGGCTGAACAGGTCGGGGGCTCGCGGGCGGAGCTGTCCTCGCGCCTGAACTGGCTGCGGGCGGCCGTGCTGGGGGCCAACGACGGCGTGGTGTCGACGGCCGGTCTGGTGACCGGTGTGGCGGGTGCGGAGGGCTCCCGGACGGCGCTGCTCGCGGCCGGGGTGGCCGGGCTGCTGGCGGGGGCGATGTCGATGGCGGCCGGTGAGTACGTGTCGGTCAGCACCCAACGGGACACCGAACGGGCCGCGTTGGCGCAGGAACGGCGGGAGCTCGCGGAGGACCCGGAGGGGGAGCTCGACGAGCTGACCGACTACTACCGGGGCAGCGGGCTGGCGGACGACCTGGCCCGGGAGGTGGCGACGGCGCTGACCGAGCGGGACGCGCTGGCCGCCCACGCGCAGACCGAACTCGGCATCGACCCGGACGTGTTGACCAATCCCTGGGAGGCGGCGCTGGCCAGCGCGGCGGCGTTCACGCTGGGTGCGCTGGTGCCGCTGCTGGCCGTGCTGCTGCCGCCGGAGTCGTGGCGGCTGATGGTCACGGTGGTTTCGGTGGTGGCCGCGCTGACCCTGTCGGGCTGGGCGAGCGCCCGGCTGGGGGGTGCCGGTCCGGCCCGGGCGGTCCTGCGCAACGTCGCGGGCGGGCTGCTGGCGATGGCGGTGACGTACAGCGGCGGTGTGCTGCTGGAGCAGGTCACCGGGTGAGGCCGGACCCCTGACCGTACGACCGGGGGAGCAGGCTCCGGGTGGGGCATGCTCCCCGGGCCGTACGACCGGGGAGCAGTGCGGCCCGGGCGCGCCGCGTGACGGCCCCGGTCGGCTCGACAGGCGACCCGGTGCGGCCTGTGTTTGTGTGGCTGCAAACCGCTTGGGAGAGGTGAAGCGCCGTGACCATGCCCCCGTTCGGATCGAACGATCCGTTCTCCGATCTGCTCAGCCGGTTCTTCGGGATGAGCCCGCTGGCGTCGCCGCCCGCCGTGCAGCGGGTGCCCATCGGGCGGCTGCTCAGCGAGTCCTCGCAGGAGCTGCTCGCGCTGGCCGCGCAGCGGGCGGCCGAGGACGGCTCCAGTGACCTGGACACCGCGCACCTGGCCTGGGCGGCCACCCGGGTGGACCCTTCGCGCCGGATGCTGGAACGGGCCGGCATCGACCCGGACCGGCTCTCCGGCGACCTGGAGCACGCGCTGCCGTCCGGCACCTCCGACGGGGTGGACGGCCGGCCGGCGCTCACCCCCTCGGCGAAGCGCGCGCTGCTCGCCGCGCACGCCCGTTCGCAGGCGGTCGGCGCCTCGTACATCGGCCCGGAGCACATCCTCGGCGCGCTGCTCGACCAGGAGCGCTCGGGCGCCGGGGTGGCGCTGCGCAACGCGGCGCCCTCGCAGGACGCGCTGAAGTCGGTGCTGGAGGGGCGCGGCACCGGCGGCGAGCGCAGCAGCACGGGCGCCCAACCGAGCGAGACGCCGACGCTGGACGAGTACGGGCGCGACCTCACCGAGGAGGCGCGTTCGGGCCGGCTGGACCCGGTGGTCGGGCGGGCCGAGGAGATCGAGCAGACCGTCGAGATCCTCTCCCGGCGGACCAAGAACAACCCGGTGCTGATCGGCGAGCCGGGCGTCGGCAAGACCGCGATCGTCGAGGGCCTGGCCCAGCGGATCGTCTCCGGGGACGTGCCGCGGAGCCTCAAGGAGAAGCGGGTGGTCACCCTCGACCTGACCGCGCTGGTGGCCGGCTCCAAGTACCGGGGCGAGTTCGAGGAGCGGCTGAAGAACGTGATCGACGAGGTCACCGCGGCCGAGAAGAGCGTGATCCTCTTCCTGGACGAACTGCACACCGTGGTCGGCGCGGGCGGCGGCGAGGGCTCGATGGACGCCGGCAACATCCTCAAACCCGCCTTGGCGCGCGGCGAGTTGAGCGTGGTCGGCGCGACCACCCTGGACGAGTACCGCAGGTACGTCGAGAAGGACGCCGCGCTGGAGCGCCGCTTCCAGCCGGTGCTGGTGCCCGAGCCGAGCGTCGAGGAGACGATCGAGATCCTCCAGGGGCTGCGCGACGCGTACGAGGCGCACCACCAGGTGCGGTTCACCGACGAGGCGCTGGACGCGGCGGCGACGCTCTCCGACCGGTACGTCAGCGACCGATTCCTGCCCGACAAGGCGATCGACCTGCTGGACCAGGCCGGCGCCCGGGTCCGGCTGCGCAGTCTGAGCGGCTCCACCGAGGCGGCCGGGGTGCAGGACCGGATCACCAAGCTGAAGCGCGAGTTGGACGAGGCCGTCGCGGACGAGGAGTTCGTCCGGGCCGCCAACCTGAAGACCGAGCTGCGGCAGACCGAGGACGAGCTGGCATCGACCGCCGAGGCCCGCGAGGAGGTCGTCGACGTGACGGCCGACGACATCGCGCAGGTGCTCTCCTCCCGGACCGGCATCCCGGTCGCGGAGCTGAACGCGACCGAGAAGGAACGGCTGCTCAAGCTGGAGGAGCACCTGCACGAGAAGGTGATCGGCCAGGACGAGGCGGTCACGGCCGTCGCCCAGGCGGTGCGCCGCGGCCGGGCCGGGATGGGCGACCCGGAGCGGCCGACCGGTTCCTTCCTCTTCCTCGGGCCGACCGGCGTCGGCAAGACCGAGCTGGCGAAGGCGCTGGCGGCGCTGCTGTTCGGCGACCCGGACCGGATGATCCGCTTCGACATGAGCGAGTTCCAGGAGAAGCACACCGTCTCCCGGCTGGTCGGCTCCCCGCCCGGGTACGTCGGCTACGAGGAGGCCGGGCAGCTGACCGAGGCGGTGCGCCGCAAGCCGTACAGCGTGCTGCTCTTCGACGAGGTGGAGAAGGCCCACCCGGACGTCTTCAACCTGCTGCTCCAGGTGCTGGACGACGGGCGGCTGACCGACTCCCAGGGGCGTACGGTCGACTTCCGCAACACCGTGGTGATCATGACCAGCAACATCGGATCGCAGCGGATCCTCGACCACGCGGGGAACGTGGACGAGATCCGGGACGACCTGATGCGTGACCTGCGCCAACAGTTCCGGCCGGAGTTCCTCAACCGGATCGACGAGGTGATCGTCTTCCACGCGCTCACCCGGAAGGACCTGCTGTCCGTGGTGGACCTGCTGCTGGAGCGCAGCCGGCGCCGGCTGCGGGCCCAGGACGTCCGGCTGGAGGTCACCGAGGCGGCCAAGGAGTACCTGGTCAACCGGGGCTACCAGCCGGAGTTCGGGGCCCGGCCGCTGCGCCGGACGATCCAGTCGGAGCTGGACAACCGGATCTCCAACCTGCTGCTGGACGGCTCGGTGCGGGAGGGGGACACGCTGATCGCGGACGTGAGCGACGGGGAGCTGGTGGTCACGCTGGCGCGGCCGGAGCCGTCGGCGGCCTTCGAGGGGGCGGAGGACCGGGCCGCCTCGGCCACCGCGGAGGGCTGACGGCGAACGGGTGCGGGCGTACTCCAGCGGGAGTACGCCCGAACGCCACTGGTGGAGGACGCGCGGGGACGCGGCGCCGGTCTAGCTTGTGGGCATGATGCCGCCCACGTCCCCGCCGCCCGAGCCGCCCTCGGCGGATCAGCCACCGGAGGAGCAGCCACCGGAGGAGCCGCCCGAGCCGTGGCGCCCGCCGTGGGTGCGCGCGGCCAAGGCGGGCTACCCGCTCGGAGTGGCCGCGGCGGCCGCGGTGGTCCAGGCGGTCGGCTCGACCTTCGCCGCGCACAACCAGCACGGGCGGGTCCCGCTGGACGCCTTCGGCTACCTGCTGCTGCTGATCGGGCCGGCCCTGCTGGTGCTGCGCGACCGGCGGCCGGTCGCGGTGGTGGCCGGCACCTCGGCGGTCACCGCCGGGTACCTGGCCGGCGGGTACCCGTACGGGCCGGCCTTCGTGAGCTGGCTGGTCGCCTGCTGCGTGGCGATCGGGTCCGGCCACCGCCGGGCGGCCTGGGCCGGCGTGGGCGGGGTCTACCTGGTGCACCTGCTGGGCGCCTTCGTGCTGCCGGAGAGCTGGCAGCGCGCGGCCCCGCCGTCCGGCAGCGTCTGGCTGCAGGAGCTCGGGCTGCTGGCCTGGCTGCTGCTGGTGATGGCGGGGGGCGAGCTGGTCCGGTTCCGGCGCGAGCGGATCGCCGCCCACCGGGCCTACCGGCAGCAGCTGGAGGAGCGCCGGGCCAACGAGGAACGGCTCAGGATGGCGCGGGAGTTGCACGACATCCTGGCGCACAGCCTGTCGCTGATCAACGTCCAGGCGGGGGCCGCGCTGGCGCTGCTCGACCGGCGGCCGGAGGAGGCCCGCAGCGCGCTGGTCACCATCAAGTCGACCAGCAAGGAGGCGCTCGGCGAGGTCCGCCAGGTGCTCGCGACGCTGCGCGGGCCCGGAGCGGCGCCGCGCGGGCCGGCCCCGGGGCTGGACCGGTTGGACGAACTGGCCGAGCAGGCGGACCGGGTGGGCCTGGAGGCGGAGGTGCAGGAGCGCGGCGCGCGGCGCGCGCTGTCCGCCACCGTCGACCTCGCCGCCTTCCGGATCGTCCAGGAGGCACTCACCAACGTGGTGCGGCACTCGGCGGCGCGGCAGGCGGTCGTGGTGCTGGACTGGACGGACCCGGCCGTGCTGGTCGTCCGGGTCGAGGACCCGGGGCCCGCGGTGCTCGGTGACGCGGGCGGGTCGGGCAGCGGTCTGGTCGGGATGCGGGAACGCGCGGCGGCGTTCGGTGGCACCATCACCGCGGGGCCGCTGCCCGACGGCGGCTTCCGGGTCCGGGCGGAGCTGCCGACACCGAAGGCGGAGAGCGATTGATTCGGGTACTGCTGGCGGATGACCAACTGCTGGTCCGGGCGGGCTTCCGGGCCCTGTTGGACCTCCAGGACGACCTCACGGTGGTCGGCGAGGCGGACGACGGCGAGGCCGCGCTGCGGCTTGCCCGCGAACTCGTGCCGGACGTCGTGCTGATGGACATCCGGATGCCGCGGATGGACGGGCTGGAGGCGACCAGGAGGATCGCCGAGGACCCGGCGCTGTCCTCCGTGCGGGTGGTCGTGCTGACCACCTTCGAGCTGGACGAGTACGTCTTCGAGGCGCTGCGCTCGGGGGCGGCGGGCTTCCTGGTCAAGGACACCGAGCCGGCCGACCTGCTGCGGGCGGTCCGGGTCGCCGTCGCGGGGGACGCGCTGCTCTCGCCGGGGGTCACCAGGCGGCTGATCGGCGAGTTCGCCGCCCGGTCGAAGGCGCCCGAGGCGGTGCCCGAGGGGCTCTCGGACATCTCGATGCTGACCGAGCGGGAGCGCGAGGTGCTGGCACTGGTCGGGATGGGGCTGTCCAACGAGGAGATCGCACGGCGGCTGGTGGTCAGCCCCCTGACGGCGAAGACGCACGTCAGCCGGGCGATGCTGAAGCTCGGCGCGCGGGACAGGGCGCAACTGGTGGTGCTGGCCTACGAGTCGGGGCTGGTGCGGCCGGGCTGGCTGGGCTGAGCGGCTTCTGTGCGGTCGCGGTTGCGGCTGCTGTGCAGTCGCGGCTTCGCGGTGCGGGCGCTGCTTCCGGCCCGGCGTGTCGCGGACAGGCCGTACTCTCCCGGGAGTATCCCAACTGTCGCTGCTGGTAGGACGCGTGATGAGACCCCGCGGCGGGACGCTCTAGGCACCTCGGGAACCACCCGAGGTCCTGGAAGCCCACCACCGAGGAGTTGAACCATCATGTACACCCAGCTGGCCGACTGGCACGGCCCCGGCCCGTGGATCCTGCTGATCCCGCTGGTCTGGATCGCCGTGGCGGTCCTGGTGATCGCGGTGCTCCGCCGCACGGTCTGGCGGCGGCACGGCTGCGGCTTCGGGGCCGGGGCGGGGCACGGGTTCGGGTCCGGAGCCGTGGCGGAGCATCCGCTGGCCGTCCTGGGCCGCCGCTACGCCGAGGGCGACATCGACGCCGAGGAGTACCGCGCCAAGCGGGCCGTGCTCAGCGAGCCGCCGCGTGGCGACGCCAAGGGAGGTGGCGTCAGGTGACCACCCTGGACGTCGTACGGGGCGCCGCCGCCCGGGTCGCCGACGCCGTGAAGATCTACGGTGTCGGCGGCACCGAGGTCCGGGCGCTGGACCACGTGACGGTGGAGTTCCCGGCCGGGCGGTTCACCGCCATCATGGGCCCGTCCGGTTCGGGCAAGTCGACCCTGATGCACTGCGCGGCCGGGCTGGACACGCTCACCGCCGGCAGCGCCTGGATCGGCGACACCGAGCTCGGCCCGCTCGGCGACCGGCGGCTCACCCTGCTGCGCCGGGAGCGGATCGGCTTCGTGTTCCAGGCCTTCAACCTGGTGCCCACCCTCACCGTCCTGGAGAACATCACCCTCCCGCTCGACCTGGCCGGGGCCGCCCCCGACCGGGCCTGGCTGGAGACCCTGGTCGACGTGGTGGGCCTGGGGGACCGTCTGCGGCACCGCCCGAGCGAGCTCTCCGGCGGCCAGCAGCAGCGGGTCGCGGTGGCCCGGGCGCTGGCCGGGCGGCCGCAGGTGGTCTTCGCCGACGAGCCGACCGGCAACCTCGACTCCCGCAGCGGCGGCGAGGTGCTCGGCCTGCTGCGCCGGGCGGTGGACGAGATGGGCCGGGCCGTGGTCATGGTCACCCACGACCCGACGGCCGCCGGCTGGGCCGACGAGGCGCTCTTCCTCGCCGACGGACGGCTGGTCGACCGGATGCGGCAGCCCACCTCCGCCCTGGTGCTGGACCGGATGAAGGCCTTCGAACGGGGGCGGGCATGAACACCGTCCCCCTCCGGCTCAGCCTGCGATCGCTGCGCGCCCACAAGCGCCGGCTCGCCGGGACCCTCCTGTCCATCCTGCTCGGGGTGAGCTTCCTGACCGGCACGATGGTGCTCGGCGACACCCTGCGGGCCAACTTCGACACCCTGTTCGCCGACGCCAACGCCGGCACCGACGTCGTGGTCCGCAGCGCCGACGTGCTGGACTCGGCGGGCACGGCCGGCGGGGTACGGGCGCCGGTGGCGGCCGCGCTCGCCGACCGGCTGCGCACGGTGCCCGGGGTGGCGGCCGCCGAGCCGTCCGTCCAGGGCGCGGGCCAGCTCATCGGGAGCAACGGCAAACCCATCGGCGGCCAGGGCCCGCCCACCCTGGCCGGCAACTGGCTGGCGGACGGCCGGCTCAACCCGTACCGGCTGGCCGAGGGCCGGGCTCCGGCCGCCCCGGGCGAGGTCGTGGTGAACCGGGGCGCGGCGAAGGCGGGCGGCCTGCACCTCGGCTCCACCACCGTGCTGCGCACCCCGGATCCGGTGCCGGTCACCGTCGTCGGCATCGCCACCTTCGGGGCGGCCGGGGACGGGATGGGGCCGAGCACCTTCACCGCGCTGACGTTCGCGGACGCCGAGCGGTACCTCACGCCCAAGGGCGATGGCCAGGCCAGCTCGATCCAGGTCCGCGCGGCGGGCGGGGTCTCCCAGCGGGAGCTGGTCGACCGGATCACCCCGCAACTGCCCGCCGGCGTCCAGGCGATCACGGGCGCGGCGGCCACCCAGGAATCCACCCAGCTGCTGTCCGGGCGGTTCCTGACCATGTTCACCACGCTGCTGCTGGTCTTCGCCGGGATCGCGCTGCTGGTGGCGACGTTCACCATCCACAACACCTTCGCCATCGTGGTCGCCCAGCGGACCAGGGAGAACGCGCTGCTGCGGGCGCTCGGCGCGGTGCGCGGCCAGGTGCTCGGGGCGACCTTGGCGGAGGCGCTCGCGGTCGGCCTGCTGGCCTCGCTCGGCGGGCTGCTGGGCGGGATCGGGGTCGCGACGGGCCTCAAGGCGCTCTTCTCCACGCTCGGCTTCGCGCTGCCGACCGGCGGCATGGTGATCAGCACGGCCGCCGTCCTGCTGCCGCTGCTGGTCGGCACGCTGGTCGCGGTGGGCTCCGCGCTGCTGCCGGCCGTCCGGGCCGGGCGGACTGCCCCGCTGGCGGCCCTACGGGACACCGGCGTCGACCGGGCGGCGCAGGGGCGCTCGGGCACCGTCCGGGTGGTGCTGGGCGCCCTGCTGCTCGCCGGGGGCGTACCGGTGGCCGTCCTCGGCGCGACCGACGGACCGTCCGTGCTGCTGACGGCGGTCGGGGCACTCGCGGTGCTGGCCGGCACGGTGGTGCTCGGCCCGGTCGCCGCGGCGTTCGCGGTACGGACGCTGGGGGCGCCGCTGCCCAGGCTGCGCGGGGTCTCCGGGGTGCTCGCCCGGCGCAACGCGGCGCGCAATCCGCGCCGGACGGCGGCCACCGCGAGCGCGCTGATGATCGGCGTCGCCGTGGTCACGCTCTTCACCGTCTTCGGGGCCTCGATCAAGGCCACCCTGGACGACACGGTGAGCAAGTCCTTCGCGGGTGATCTCGCCGTCACCACCGCCTCGTTCGGGGCCGGCGGCAGCGGGATCAGCCCCAAGGTGGCGGACGCCCTGGCCGCGCTGCCCGAGGTGCGGCAGACGGTCGGGCTCGGCCGGGGCGTGGCCCGGATCGACGGGCACGGTCGGACGCTGGACGTCACCGATCCGGCCCGGCTGTCCGGGATCGTCGACCTCGGCCGGGTGGACGGCTCACTGGCCGCGCTCGGTACGGACGGGCTGGCGGTCTCCCGCAGCGAGGCGCAACAGCACGGCTGGCGGCTCGGACAGCCCGTCACCGTGGGGTTCACCGACGGCGCGAGCGGCCCGTTCACCATCCGCGCCCTGTACGAGGGCGGCAGCCTGGCCGGCGACTACCTGATGACGCGGCAGGCCTGGGCCCCACACCGGGGGCAGGACGCGGACACCATGGTCGCGGTCGGGCTGCGCGACGGCGTCCCGGCCGCCGCGGGCAAGGCGGCGGTGGAACGGGCACTGGTCCCGTACGGCAGTCCGCAGGTGCAGGACCGCGCCGAGTACGCCAAGAGCGCGGCCTCCGGCGTCGACACGATGCTCTCGGTGGTCTACGCGCTGCTGGCGTTGGCGGTACTGATCGCGCTGCTGGGCATCGCCAACACCCTGACGCTGGCGGTGCACGAGCGGACCAGGGAGCTGGGGCTGCTGCGGGCGGTCGGCCAGACCAGAGCTCAGCTGCGCGGCATGGTGCGCTGGGAGTCGGTGCTGGTGGCGGCCTTCGGGACGGTCGGCGGGCTGGGGCTCGGAGCCTTCCTCGGCTGGGCCTTGGTGCGGGCCTCGGACAGCGCGGGAACGGGATCGTTCGCGATACCGCCGCTGCAGTTGGCCGTGGTCCTCGCGGCCGGGCTGCTGGCGGGCGCGGTGGCCGGGCTCCGCCCGGCGGGCCGGGCGGCGCGGCTGGACGTCCTGCGGGCGATCGCGACGGAGTAGGAGGCGGTGGAACAGGAGACGGTGGAACAGGAGGCGACGGAGCGGACCGCGACCGAGTGGGCCGGCCTGGAGCGGGCCGGGCTGGAGCGGGCCGAGGCAGAACGGGATGCGGCAGACACAGCGATGGCGGCCCGGCAGGTGACGGTGTAGCGGAGCCGGGCCGCCGGAGGGCGGATCAGGAGGTGACGGTGGACCGCAGGCTCAGCCCGCCGACTGCGGGAAGACCTCGCGCAGCAGCGGGTCCGGCAGTCCGCGCTTGCGCCACTCGCGCGGGTAGCCGAGCGAGACCTCCGTGAACGGGACGCCGTCGTAGGTGGTCCGGCGCGGGATGTGGAGGTGACCGTAGATCATCGCCGCGGTGTTGTACCGGGTGTGCCAGTCGGCGGTCAGCTCGGTCCCGCACCACTGGGCGAACTCGGGGTACCAGAGGATCTCGGTGGGCTGGCGGACCAGCGGGTAGTGGTTGACGAAGACCAGCGGGACGTCCGGGTCGCACTCCGCCAGCCGCTTCTCGGTCAGCCGGACACGCTCACGGCACCAGGAGTCACGGTCCGGGAACGGGTCCGGGTAGAGCATCCGCTCGTCCGCGCAGACGATGCCGCTCTCGTAGGCGGCCGCCAGGGAGGCTTCCTTGGTGGTCGTGCCCGGGGCGCGGAAGGTGTAGTCGTAGAGGAGGAAGAGCGGGACGATGCGGACCGGTCCGCCGGGGCCCTCCCAGATCGGGTACGGGTCCTCGGGGGTCACCACGCCGAGTCGGCGGCAGCGCTCCACCAGGTGCTCGTAGCGGGCCACCCCGCGCAGCTGGACCGGGTCCTCGGGGTGGGTCCACAGCTCGTGGTTGCCGGGCACCCACACCACCCGGGCGAAGCGCTCGGCGAGCAGGCCGAGGGCCCACTCGATGCTGGTGGTGAGCTCGGCGACGTCACCGGCGACGAGCAGCCAGTCGCCGGGGTGGGAGGGTTGGAGCTTCTCCACCAGGTCGCGGTTCTCCTGGTAGGTGATGTGCAGATCGCTCACGGCGAGCAGCCGTCCACCCGTCGGGGTGGGCCGTTCCGGCTCTGCGTCGCTGCGGTTCTCCGTAGTCACTCCTGCCCCCTGAGGTCGCCCGGCCGATGGGGCCCACCCTACGTGTCGGGCCGGTCGGGCGGGGCGGGTTGACGGGATCAGTCGTTCGAACCGCTCGGCCGAGGTGCCAGGAGTGGAAGGGGGCCGGTTCAGGAGCCGATGTCGATGAGCACCCCGTGGGAGGTGGCGGTGGTGACGGCGAGGATCACCAACGAGGTGATGCCGAGGGTCAGGCCGAGGAGGGCGCGGCCGCGCCGGCTAGTGCCGCGGACCAGGGCCAGGGTGCCCAGGGTGATGGCGATCGGCCCGAGGACGATGTTGAACAGCAGCAGGCCGGGCAGGCCGAGGAGGAAGGAGGCGATGGCCAGGCCGTCGGCGTCGGCGGTGCCCTGACGGTCGGACTCCCGCGCCTCGATCTCCCGCGCCTCGATCTCCCGTGCCTCGATCTCCTGGGCGTTGGTCTCCGGTGCGTTGGTCTCCTGCCTGCTGGTCCTCGGGCGGCTGGCGCCCTGGCGGCCGATGGCGGGACGGTCGGTGACGGTGCTCATGGTGGTGCGGGTCCTCTCTGTGGAGTGGCCACGGGTGCGGTCCGCGGGGCGGCGGGGTCAGCGGTGCCGGAGGCGGGCGATGCCCTCGCGGGCGCCGAAGGCGAGCAGCCAGGCGGTGATGCCGGCGGAGGCGGCGAGGAAGACCGGGAGCGAGATGTGGGCGGCGGTGCCGATCAGGATGCCCATGGCGACCAGGGCGGAGAACAGGATCACGGCTGACTCCTTCGGTTGCGGCTGGGACTGCGCCGATTTCGGTTGACAAGTGTTCACTGACTTCGGTCCCACTGTACGTCGACTGGCCAAGTTCGGCAAACGAATGTTTACTGAATGGCGTGAGTCACACCGTTGGGGCCAGACAGGCCCAGAAGCAGCAGAGTCGCCGGGCCCTGCTGGACGCCGGGCTGCACCTGTTGGCCGATCAGAACCTGGCGAGCCTGGGCGTCCGCGAGGTCACCCGAGAGGCGGGGCTCTCCCCGGCCGCCTTCTACCGGCACTTCCCCGACCTCGCCGCCCTCGGCGTGGCGCTGGTCGAGGAGTCGCTGGCCAGCCTGCACGTCATGATCCGCTCCGTGCTCGCCGAGGCCGGCGACGCCGAGGAGCTGATCGACCGTGCGGTGGGCGTGATCGAACGCCACGTCCGCGAGAACCGGGGGCACGTCCGCTTCCTGGCGCGCGAGCGGCACGGCGGAGTGCGACAGGTGCGCGAGGCGATCGACGCCGAACTCGGCCGCTTCGCCGCCGAGGTGGGGGCCGCCCTGGCGCTGCAACCGGTGTCGCGGGGATGGGGCGAGCGGGATCTGCGGATGCTCGCCGAGCTGTACGTCGACCACATGGTCTCCACGGCCGCCGCCTTCCTGGAGGCGCTGGAGGCGGACCCGGCCCGGGGTCGGCGGATCGCCGCCACCGCACGGCTCCAGCTGCGCCTGATCAGTCTCGGTCGGGAGCACTGGCAGGCTGGTTGACCGTCCCGGCACGGGAGTTGACGGGCCCCGCGGCCACGGCCGGCCGGGTCGCTCCCCGGGAAGCCGGGTGTCGACGGTAACCGGCCAATGCGGCTTGAGCGGTTCTTGGTGCCGCCTTGACTCTTGACAGTGGGTCATGTCCGCGACAGCTTTGGTGGACCCCCACCCGTGGACCCCCCACACCGAGAGGTCTCTCATGAAGAAGCCGCTCATAGGCACGGTCGCAACGCTCCTGTTCGCAGGGGCCACCGCCCTCGTCGGAGCCGTCCCGGCCCAGGCCGCGGCCCCAGCGACCAAGCCCGTCGCCCAGCCCGTCGCCGCCGTCAACTTCGCCGGGACGGTCGCACTCAGCAACTGCTCCGGCTCGCTGGTGCGGATGCCCGGCTCGGCCGCGAGTGACCCGGCCCTCGTGCTCTCCAACGGCCACTGCCTGGAGACCGGCATGCCCGGCCCGGGCGAGGTGGTCCTCAACCGGACCTCCAGCCGGTCCTTCACCCTGCTCAACGGGAGCGGCAGCGGCGTCGGGACCCTGCGCGCCACCAAGATCGTCTACGGCGCGATGACCGACACCGACGTGTCGATCTATCAGCTGAACACCACCTACGCCTCGATCCAGTCCCGGTACGGGATCGCCCCGTTGACCATCGCCGCCACCCACCCGGTCCAGGGCACCTCGATCCGGGTCGTCTCCGGCTACTGGAAGAAGATCTACTCCTGCTCGGTCGACGGCTTCGCCTACCGCTTGAAGGAAGCCGACTGGACCTTCAAGGACTCGGTCCGCTACACCTCCACCTGCAACGTGATCGGCGGCACCTCCGGCTCGCCGGTGGTCGACGCCTCGACCGGCCAGGTGGTCGCCGTCAACAACACGATCAACGAGAACGGCGAGCGCTGCACCATGGACAACCCGTGTGAGGTCGACCAGAACGGCACGGTGACGGTCCGCCAGGGAATCGGCTACGCCCAGGAGACCTACGGGATCCCGGCCTGCTTCGCCGCCGGCAACCGCTTCGACCTCACGCTCCCCGGCTGCACCCTGCCCCGTCCGTAAGCGGCCAGGGCAACCCCGCTGACCAGCTCTTTCTCCCCGATGGGCCATCCGCGAACAGCGGGTGGCCCATTCGGCCGTCCATCGGTCGGCCACCGCACCACCCGCGCCGCACCACCCGCACCACCCGCGCCGCACCACCCGCACCACCCGTGCCGCCCGGCCGTTCCGGCAGGCGGCCGTCATGTCAGTTGAAAAGATGGAGAGTTGATGACCACCACCGTGAGAAAACTGCTGGTCTCCGCCCTGCTGATACCGCTGCTCGCGTTCGGCGGCCTGGCGAGTCCGGCGTCCGCCGCCGACGGCCAGAACGCCCAGGGGGCCCAGGACGCCCAGGGCGACGGGTCCCGCCACGGCCGGAGCCCCGCCGACGACCCGACCGCCGACATCAAGGTCCGCCTGGCGGCGATCCCCGGGGTGACCATCACGGAGGAGAAGCCGACCACCACCGGTCACCGCTACTTCCTCGCCACCTACACCCAGCCGATCGACCACTTCCGGCCCTGGCTGGGCACCTTCCAGCAGCGCTTCAGCCTGCTGCACCGCGGCTACGACCGCCCGACCGTCTTCTACACCAACGGCTACACCCTGGGCACCAACCCGTCCCGCACCGAGCCGACCCGGCTGGTGGACGGCAACCAGGTGTCCATCGAGTACCGGTTCTTCACCCCCTCCCGCCCGGAGCCGGCGGACTGGTCGAAGGCCGGCATCCGCCAGGGCGCCGCGGACTCGCACCGGCTGGTGACCGCGCTCAAGCGGATCTACCAGGAGGAGTGGCTGTCCACCGGCGCCAGCAAGGGCGGCATGTCCTCCACCTACTTCCGCCGCTTCTACCCGGACGACGTGTCCGGCACGATCGCCTACGTCGCGCCGAACAACACCAACGTCAACGACGCCGAGCCGTACAGCGAGTTCTTCCGCACCGTCGGCACCCCCGAGTGCCGGGCCAGGCTGAACGCCGCCCAGCGTGAGCTGCTGGTGCGCCGCGACCGCCTGGAGGCCCGCTACGTCGCCGACAACCAGGCGGCCGGTTCCACCTTCAACACCCTCGGCACCCCGGACCGTGCGTACGAGGCCGGCGTGCTGGACGTGGTCTGGGCGTTCTGGCAGTACAGCCTGGAGGCCGACTGCGCCAAGGTCCCGGTGGCCGCCACCGCGACCGACGACGAGCTGTACGCCTGGTTCGACGCGCAGTCCGGCATCACCGGCAACAGCGACCAGTCGCTGGCGAAGTACACCGCGTACTACTACCAGGCCGCCACCGAGCTGGGCGCGCCGTTCTTCGACGTGTCGCACCTCGACGGCGTGCTGCACTACGACTACAAGGAGCTCTACTCGGTCCGCACCTTCGTGCCGAAGGAGATCCCGACCGTCTTCAACCGGAACGCGATGCCCGACATCGACCGCTGGGTGAAGCGCGACGGCGAGCGGATCATGTACGTCTACGGCGGCAACGACCCGTGGGGGGCCAAGCCGTTCCGCCTCGGCCGGGGCAGCGAGGACAGCTACGTCTACACCGTGCCCGGCGGCAACCACGGCTCCAAGACCGAGCAGTTGCCCGCCGCGCAGTCGGCGGAGGCCGTCGCCAAGGTGCTGGAGTGGGCCGGGCTGGACGACCCGAACGCCCGCTCGCTCACCAAGTCGCCGCAGCTGGTCCCGGACTTCGGTCCGCTGGACGTCGAGGGCCGGCGGCTGGAGCAGGAGCGCCGCCCGCTGTAGCGCTCGCGCGGCAGCGTCGCGGCACGTCGCACGAGGCGCCAAGTACGAGGAGGAGGTCGCCCCGCAGTCCGGGGCGGCCTCCTCGCGCGTTCCGCGAGCACAGCCCGACCGTCCCCGGCCATCCCCGAGGGCCCGGCCGTCCCCGGCCGGGCCCGCCCCCTCCCCGAAGCAGTGAATCAGTGCTTCAATGCTTCCATGGCCTACCGACGCACCCCCGCCGTACAAGCCCGCCTGGACGCCCAGCGCGAAGCGGTGCTCCAGTCGGCGGTCGGCCTGCTCGCCGAGCGCGGCTACGGCGGCTGCACGATGGCCGCCGTGGCGGACCGCGCCGGGATCGCCACCGGCAGCCTCTACCAGCACTTCTCCGGCAAGGCCGACCTGTCGGTGCAGCTGTTCCGCCGGGTGGTCACCCACGAGATAGACGCGGTCAACGCGGCGGTGGCCGTCCGGGACACCCCGCAGCAGCGGATCGCCGCCGTGGTCGAGACCTTCGCCGCCCGTGCCCTGCGCGCGCCCCGGCTGGCGTACGCGCTGCTGGTCGAGCCGGCCGACGCGGTCGTGGACGAGGAGCGCCTGGTGTTCCGGCGGGCGTTCCGGGACGTGATCGCCACCGAGATCGCCGCCGCCGTGGCGAGCGGCGAACTGCCCGAGCAGGACCCGGTGCTGACCGCCGCCGCCCTGGTCGGAGCGGTCGGCGAGGCCCTGGCCGGCCCACTCGCCGCAGCACCGGCCACACCGGCCGCACCAACCACACGGGCCGTACCAGCCACTCCAACCACACCGGCCACGAGCGACGACACCACGGTGGTCCCCGCCCTGGTCTCCTTCACCCTGCGTGCCCTGGGAGGACGCGATGACAGCGACGCATGAGGTCACCAACCAGGTGCCCCTGCCGTACGGACACGACACCGCCGCCGACCCCACCCTGCTCGCCGCCCTCCAGCGGGCCGGCGCAGGCTGGGCCGAGCCCGAGCTGCGCGAGCTGGGCCGGCTGGCCGGTTCCGAGCAGGCCGCCGAGTGGGGCCGGCAGGCCAACGAGAACCCGCCGGTGCTGCGCACCCACGACCGCTTCGGCCACCGGATCGACGAGGTCGAGTTCCACCCGTCCTGGCACGAGCTGATGCGCACCGCCGTCTCGTACGGCCTGCACGCCGCGCCCTGGCGCGACGAGCGCCCCGGGGCCCACTCCGCCCGCGCCGCCGGCTTCTTCGTCTGGAGCCAGGTCGAGGCCGGCCACACCTGCCCGGTCTCGATGACCTACGCCGCCGTCCCGGCCCTGCGCGCCAACCCCGCCCTGGCCGCCGAACTGGAGCCGCTGCTGGCCGCCCGGGAGTACGACTTCGGGCTGCGCGAGCCGCGCACCAAGCGCGGACTGATCGCCGGCATGTCGATGACCGAGAAGCAGGGCGGCTCGGACGTCCGCGCCAACACCACCACCGCCGCTCCGCAGCCGGACGGCACCTACCGGCTCACCGGCCACAAGTGGTTCACCTCGGCGCCGATGTCCGACCTCTTCCTGACGCTGGCCCAGGCGCCCGGCGGCCTCAGCTGCTTCGTGCTGCCGCGGGTCCTGCCGGACGGCAGCCGCAACCGCCTCCAGCTGATGCGGCTGAAGGACAAGCTCGGCAACAAGTCCAACGCCTCCGCCGAGCTGGAGTACGACGGCGCGGTCGGCTGGCTGGTCGGCGAGGAGGGCCGGGGCGTCCCGACCATCATCGAGATGGTCAACATGACCCGACTGGACTGCACCGTGGGTGCGGCCGCCGGCATGCGCTACGGCGCCACCCGGGCAGTCCACCACGCCCTGCACCGGCGGGCGTTCGGCAAGGCGCTGGTCGACCAGCCGCTGATGCGCAACGTGCTCGCGGACCTGGTGGTGGAGTCCGAGGCGGCCACGATCGTCGCCATGCGGCTGGCCCAGGCCACCGACCGGACCCTCGCCGGGGACGGGACCGAGGCGCTGGTCCGCCGGCTGGGCCTGGCGGTGGCCAAGTACTGGGTGTGCAAGCGCGGTCCGGCGCACTCCGCCGAGGCGCTGGAGTGCCTGGGCGGCAACGGCTACGTGGAGGAGTCCGGGATGCCCCGGCTCTACCGGGAGGCGCCGCTGGTGTCGATCTGGGAGGGCTCCGGCAACGTCGCCGCTCTGGACGCGCTGCGCGCCATGGCCAAGCGCCCGGAGAGCGTCGAGGCCTTCCTCGGCGAACTCGACGCCGCCGCGGGCGCGGACCGCCGGCTGGACGCGGCCGTCGCCGCGCTGCGCAAGGAGCTGACCGACCCGGGCGACCTGGAGTACCGCACCCGCCGGCTGGTCGAGTCGATGGCGCTGGCCTTCCAGGGCTCGCTACTGGTCCGGTACGGCAGCCCGGCGGTGGCCGACGCGTTCTGCGCGAGCCGGCTGGGCGGCGACCACGGCGGGGCCTTCGGCACCCTGCCGGCCGGGGTCGACACCGGGGCGATCATCGACCGCGCCCGCCCGGTGATCGTGTGAGCGGCCAGGAGGCCGACGGCGTACGGAGGTTCTGGCAGTCGCTCGGCCTGCCCGGGCTGATCGACGTGCACACCCACTTCATGCCGAAGAACGTCCTGGACAAGGTGTGGGCGTACTTCGACGCGGCCGGCCCGCTGGTGAACCGCCCCTGGCCGATCACCTACCGCGAGGCCGAGGAGCAACGCGTCCGGCGGCTGCGGGACTTCGGCGTCCGGGCGTTCACGTCCATGCTCTACCCGCACAAGCCGGGCATGGCCGGCTGGCTGAACGCCTGGGCCGCCGACTTCGCCGCCCGCACCCCGGAGTGCCTGCACACCGCGACCTTCTTCCCCGAGCCCGAGGCGCCCGGCTACGTGGCCCGGGCGATCGAGGACGGCGCCCGGGTGTTCAAGGCGCACCTCCAGGTCGGCGGCTACGACCCGGCGGACCCGCTGCTGGACGGGGTGTGGGGGCTGCTCGCCGATACCGGCACCCCGGTGGTCACCCACTGCGGGTCCGGGCCGGTGCCGGGCAAGTTCACCGGTCCCGGCCCGATCGGCGCGGTGCTGGAGCGGCACCCGGGCCTGGTCCTGGTGGTCGCCCACCTCGGGATGCCCGAGTACCGCGACTTCCTCGACCTGGCCGAGCGCCACCCGGCCGTCCGGCTGGACACCACCATCGCGTTCACCGACTTCGCCGAGGCCGACACCCCGTTCCCGCGCGATGAACTGCCGCGCCTGCGGGGGCTCCGGGACCGCGTCCTGCTCGGCAGCGACTTCCCCAACATCCCCTACCGGTACGTCCACCAGCTGGAGGCGCTGGCCGGGCTGGGGCTGGGGGAGGAGTGGCTGCGGGCGGTCTGCCACGACAACGCGGCCGCCCTGTTCGGGCTCCCCGCCCCGGCGGTCGGCTGACCGCCCGCAGGACCTCCGGCAGCTCCCGCACCTCCGACCACGGGTACGGCACCAGGCCGGTCCGCCGGGCACCCGGCGGACCGGACCGGCCGTTACCTGCGGGGTAATCGACGCCCGCCGCCCCGCCGGGCAGGGTGGTGTCACCCGGTGAGGCCGCCACGGCCCCGGGCCCCACCCCGACAGGAGGCGATCCGCCATGTCCGCCCACGCGAACACCGTCACGCCCGCCCGGCCCGGTCCGGCCTTCTCGCCGTGGACGGTGCGCGGCGCCCTCGTCCTGGACGCCCTGGTCACCGGCGGCAACGGCCTGGCCTACCTGGCCTTCTCCGGCCCGCTCGGCGAACTGCTCGGCGCCGGCCGCACCACCGTGGCCGACGTCGGGCTCCTCCTCCTCGGATACGCGCTCGCGGTGGGCGCGCTGGCCGGCCGCCGACGGCCGCCGGTGTTCGGGGTGCGGACGGTGATCGACCTCAACCTGGCCTGGGTGGTGCTCAGCCTGGTCGCGATGGAGGTGTGGCTGGAGCCGACCACCGCCGGGTTCGTCTGGATCCCGTTGCAGGCCGGGACGGTGGCCCTGTTCGCCGCCCTCCAGCTCACCGCCCTGCGGCGAGAGTCCCGGGCGCAGGGCTGAAAGCCGGGGCCCGGCTGAATACCGGGGACGGGGCTGAGGACCAGGGGTTACCGCTCCGGCCCGACCACGGCCTGGAGGAACCGCACCGTCTCCGCGTCGGCGGGCAGGAAGGTTTCCATGGCCAGCTCGGAGACGGTGACGTCCAGCGGCGTGTTGAAGGTCGCGATGGTGGAGAGGAAGGAGAGCACCCGCCCCTCGTACCGGATCCGCAGCGGCAGCGCGAACGGGAAGTCGTCGGCGCCGGGCCCGTCCCCGGCCGGCCCGTCGACCGGGTCCCCGGCCGGCTCGGGGTAGCCGCGGACCTCCTCGTACAGCCGGCGCAGCGGCTCGGCGCGGACCAGCTCCAGCTGCCGTTCCATCCGCTCCAGCAGGTGCTGCCGCCACTGCCGCAGGTTGACGATGCGCGGTGCCAGCCCGTCCGGGTGCAGGGCGACCCGGATCGCGTTGAACGGCGGCTCCAGCAGGTGCGGGGCGACGCCGTCCATGAGCAGCCCGAGCGAGCGGTTGCCCGCCAGCACCCGGAAGGACCCGTCGACCACGACCGCCGGGTACGGGTCGTGGGCGGCCAGCAGCCGTTCCAGCCCGGTGCGCAGCGCGGCCATCGACGGGTCGTCCAGCGGCGTCTCGGGGTAGTGCGGGGCGTAACCGGCCGCCAGCAGCAGGGTGTTGCGCTCGCGCACCGGGACGTCCAGCTGTTCGGCGAGCCGCAGCACCAGCTCCCGGCTGGGCCGGGAGCGGCCGTTCTCGACGAAGCTGAGGTGGCGGGTCGAGGAGTCCGCCCGCAACGCCAGTTCCAGCTGGCTGAGTTGCCGTCGTTCCCGCCAGCCCCGCAGCAGCGGGCCGACGCCGGTTCCCGTGGGGCTCCCCATGCCCGCCATGATCGTCATGGCCAAGGACGGTACTCGAACGAGCCCGGTCGACGGGAGGGGGCGATGGGGCTCAGCTGTGATCAGCGGTGATCAGCGGTGATCAGCGACGGTGATCCGCGGAGGGGATCCGGGGGAGCGGGGACCCGGGGACCCGGGGGCTCAGACGCCGGTGCTCGACCCCGGGCGGACGACCATGAGCACCACGACCACGGCCCACAGCAGGTTGAACACCCCGGCGGTCATCGGCAGCGTCTTCAGGCCGCTGACGGCCTTGGCGTGCTGCTCGTCCGACGGGTCGAGTTCGAGCGCGTCCACGGCGGCCTGCTGGCCGGGCAGGACGAAGAGCAGCAGCGAGAGCGCGGCGACCGCGGTCAGCACCATCGAGACGATCACCCAGGACTGCCCGAGCACGTCCATCACCTGGGCCAGGCCTATGCCCAGCACCGGCACCGCGACCCCGAGCAGCGCGTAGACCTGGGTGATCCGGTGCAGCACGCGCAGCACACCGGCGTCGGAGGCCCGGTCCGGGCCGCCGGCCAGCGCGGCCTTCGCCCGGCGGGGGAACATGCTGACGGCCACCGCGACCGGGCCGATGAACAGGACCGACACGAGGACGTGCAGGCTCAGCAGGAACTTGGCCATGGCGGGGCACCCTCTTGAATCCGGTGGGCAGCTGGTCGGCGGGCACACGCGTTCGACGTGCCCACGACCAGGCACGCTAACACCGCTTATCCACCGGCCCGCCGCGCGGGTGGGCGCCGGGGGCCGCCCCCCGGCCGGGCGCTCAGCCCGTCGCCGTGAGCTCCACGATCCGGGCCGGGGCGGTGCTGACGGCCGCGACGGCGGCGGCGTGCTCGGGGTCGGCCCAGTCGAGCAGGTGCAGGTCCTCCCACCGGCTGCGCAGCGGCGCGCCCGGCGGGACGGACAGCGGCAGCCCGGAGAGGTCGACCCGGCCGAGGGTGTCCAGGGTGGCCCGCCCGATCTTGATCAGCGACTCCTTGCGCACCCAGAGCCGCAGGAACGCCTGCTCCGGCTCCGCGTCGGCCTCCACGAGGGCCAGCTCCGCCGGGGCGAGCACCCGGCGGGCGACCGAGCGCAGCGACCCGCCCCGGGCGGACAGTTCGACGTCCACCCCGACCGGCTGGAACCCGGCACCGGCGGCGACCACGCCCCGCGTGTGCGACAGGCTCACGTGCACCCCGGGGTGGTCCGGCAGGTAGGGCTTGCCGTGGTCGGCGAGCCCGCAGTCCGGGCACTGCTGGGCGAGGACCAGGCCGGCCGCCGGCACGCCGAGCAGCCGGGCGGCGCAGAGCCGGACCAGCAGGTGCCCGGCGGTGAAGTCTGTCCGCCCGGACTCGTGCCGGAAGCGCGCGGCGCGCTCCCGTTCCATGGCGGTCAGCAGGTGCTCGCCCGCCTCGGGGTGCCGCAGTACGGCGTCGGCGGACGCGACGGCGACGAGCGGCGCGCTCTGTTCCTGGGCCTCGGTGGTCATGCGTCCAACCTAGGGCCTGCCGCCGAACTCCCGCCTGCCCGGGCGATCGCTGCTCCGTACGGATGAATTTCAGATCCGAACTGAGGATCTGTAAGGTACGAATAGTCCGATTTAAGGTTGGATATCCCGGATCTGCGGGATCGCTGGCAGATGGCACGGAACGCGGCAGTCCGTCCTGGCTTGCCCTTTTCTCATGCATGGAGGAATTGTCGATGGGTCAGGTCACCGGTTCGTCGGATCACAGAACCGCCGCCGTCAGGACTCCGGCCACGCCCAGGCGCCGGGCTGTCCGGGTCGCCGTGGCGACCGCCGTCGCCGCGCTGCCGCTGGCCGCGGTGCTGACGGTCGGTTCGGCCGCTCCGCTGGCCGCGCCGCTGGGCGCCTGCTCCGGGTCCGACTGCCCCGGCACCTGGCCGCCGCCGCACAACGGCGACTTCCCCGGCCGTGACGCCACCGTCAACGTCTTCACCGGCGGCGACTACACCGTGAACGGCCGGGCCGCGGAGGCCGAGGGCAGGATCGTCGCCCTGGGGAACCTGACCGTCGACAAGAACGGCGGCGGCGTCTACAACATGGGCGTCGTCGGTGTCGGCTCGCGCGTGGTGCCGCCGAACGGCAGCGACTTCGTGACCACCGGCGGCAACGTCGACGTCAGGACCGGCAACAGCGTCCTGATCGGCGGCAGCGACTCACACGGCCCGGCGTTCGGCAACCTCCGCCACACGGGCTCGGTCACCGGCACCGTGAACATCGACCCGACCGGCGAGTCGATCCAGGATCCGGACGCCGCCGCGCCCTACCGGTCGGTGCTGACCCGGATCGAGGAGGTCTCCGCCTGCGTCGGCCGGGCCACCGCGACCGGCACCGTCGCGGTCACCGCCAGTGAGGCGACCTTCACCGGGGACGGGACCAGCATGAGGCAGGTCTTCAACGTCACCCGGAACCTCGCCTCGCCGACCGGCGGGCAGATCGGCCTGGTCTTCGACGGCATCCCGGCCGGCGCCACCGTCGTGGTGAACATGCTCGGGGACAGCCCGATCATCAACACCTACACCGGCACCGGTCTGGCGGGCGACCGGACCACCGAGCTGCGCTCCAGGCTGATGTACAACTTCCCGACCGCGAGCTCGGCGCAGATCCTCGGCAGCGCCCAGTTCCAGGGCTCGGTCATGGCCGGCAACCCGGGCGGCACCACGACGATCGCCCAGCCGGGCATGAACGGCCGGGTGTACCTCGCGGGCAACCTGATCCACACCGGCACCGGCGGCTACGAGATCCACAGCTACCCGTTCGACGGCGACCTGCCGGACTGCGCCGTGACGCCCAGCCCGTCGCCGACCTCACCGACGCCGACCCCTTCGCCGACGTCCCCGAGCCCGACCTCACCGTCGCCGACGTTCCCGAGCCCGACAGCACCGACGCCCACCTCCCCGACGCCCACCTCGCCCGCGCCGACCTCCCCGACGCCGACCTCGCCGTCGGCCACTGCGACGACGTCGAGTGCGGCCCCGACCAGCCATCACCCGACCGGGAATCCGACCAGCCACCACCCCGGTGGCGGTGGTGAGCTGCCCTCCACCGGCGCGGGCAACGCCTCGGTGGTCCTCGGCCTGGCGGGCGTCGGTCTGCTCGGCCTCGGCGGTCTGGCCGTGCTGGCCGCCCGCCGTCGCGGCCGCCACGGCTGACGGCCCGTACAGCTGAGCAGCGGAACGGCGGCGCGGGCCGCCCGAGTCGATCCGACCGGGTGGCCCGCGCCGCTTCTGCTTCCGCCCCCGTCCCCGGCTTCGGCCGCCTACCGTTCGCCCGGGTAGTGGGCGAGGCCCGAGCCGAGCAGCCCGAAGGCCCGGTTCACCGCCGCCTCCACCCGGGTCCGCACCGTCTCGGCGGGCTCCCCGGCCACCACGGCCCGCCGGATCTCGCCGAGTACGGCCCGGTGGGCCCCCGCCACGGCCCCGGCCACGATCCGGGGGAGCGGGTCCTCCGGTGCGGCTCCCGACTCCTCGGCCAGGGCGGCCGCCAGCGCCCCCTCGGCCCGTTCGCCGAGTTCCAGCAGCCGGGCCCGCAGGGCGGCGCTGTCCTCGACGATCCGCCAGAACACCGCCATCCCCGGGTTCAGTCCGACCGTCGGCTCCCCGCTCGCGAAGGCCGTCAGCAGGTCGGCCCGGACGGCGTCCACGGCCGTGCTGCCCGCGGGGCGGTGCCGGACCACGGCGGCCAGGTGGGCGACCACCTCCTCCTGCCGGTCGAAGAAGAGGTCCTCCTTGGTCGGGAAGTAGTTGAAGACCGTGTTCGGCGAGACCCCGGCGGCCCGGGCCACCTCGACCACCGTGACCCGGTCGAACCCGCGCTCGGCGAACAGGCCCATGGCGGTGTCGGACAGCAGCTCCCGGGTCTGCTGCTTCTTGAGTTCGCGAAGTCCCATGGCCGGATTCTATCCGCAGAACGTGGTGTCACTCAAAACTTGTGGTGACACCAAGAATATCCGCTAGGGTGGCGGCATGACCTTCACCTTCGGCATCTACCCTGGCGGAGCGGCCGGTGACGACAGCGGCGTGATCGTGCCCGCCCGCCCCGACGACCCGGCCCGCATCACCGCCGCCCTGCGCCGGCTCCAGGGCGGCGCGGCGCAGTTCCTGGTCCGCGCCTACCGCTCGTACCCGGGCGGCGAGCACACCCCGGAGCGGCCCGAGCGGTACGCCGTCGAGGGCCGCCGGCTCGACCTGGTGGTCCAGTACCGCGACCGCGGCGGGGAGTTGGCGGGCTGGCTGGACTTCGTCCGGCGGACGGTCCGGACCGAGGGGCACCGCCTCGCCCTGCTGCAGATCTGCGAGGAGCCCAACCTCGACCTCCCGCCCGTGGACGGCAGCATCCCGAACGTCCGCCGGGCGCTGGTCGAGGGCGTGGTCGCGGCCAAGGAGGAGGCGCTGGCCCACGGGTTCGACCGGCTGGCCGTCGGCTTCAACGCGGTGCCTTCCTTCGACCCCGCGGACACCTTCTGGCCCGAGCTCGGCCGGCTCGCCGACGAGCGCTTCCACCGGGCCCTGGACTACGTCGGCCTGGACTTCTTCCCGGACGTCTTCCGCCCCGTCCCTCCCGGTCAACTGGCCGACGCGGTACGGGCGGTGCTCACCGGGTTCCGCCGGGACACGCTGCCCCGGGCCGGGATCGGGCCCGGCGTCCCGCTGCGGATCTGCGAGAACGGCTGGCCCACCGGCCCCGGGCGGAGCGAGGCCCGGCAGGCCGAGGTGGTCGCGGAGGTGGTCCGGACGGTCGCCGGGCTCGCCGCCGAACTCAACGTCGTCGGCTACGCGTTCTTCGCCCTGCGCGACGCGGACAGCGCGGGCGTCGGCCCGTTCCCGCACTTCGGCCTGCTGCGCGACGACTACACGCCCAAGCCGGCCTTCGCGGTCTACCGCGCGCTGGTCGAGGAGCTGACGAACTGACGCCCCGCGCGCCCTAAAGCCTGTCTGACAAATGAGGCTGTGGTGTGGGGGTGTCGGCCGTTCGGCTGTCGCCGGCCTGGCCGTGTCGAGCGCGCCCGCCCACGGCCCGGTCACCGCCTGCTCCCGGTTTTAGAGGGCGGGCCCTGGTGTGCGGTCCGCCTCGGAGCTGGCGGCCGTCCACCGCCCGGGGTCGGTCTCGGCGGTCGGGCTCCGACGCGACCAACCCGCCATGCAGCGCCCGAACAGGCCCGGGATGAGGGCTGCCCTTGAATGGCTCGCGCGAGGCATCAAGATCGGTTTCGGCGATCCGGACAGCGGCCCGGGCCTTGAACAGACGATATGACGCAGAATTCCAGCAAAAGAATCCAAACCCGAAATATCACCGCCCACTTCGCGGCAATCATCCATAAAGGGCGAGCGGTGGGCGAGCAGGGGTCCGCGCATCCAGGAGAGGGCCCGCGGCTTGGCGGGGTGAGCGACTGGCCTGAGGCCGATCTCGGTGAACAGGCACTGCTGGTCTGGGTAGAGGTCGGCCCGGCCGGGGTCTCAGCGCCTGACTGGTAGCAGAGGGGCAGTGATCGCGGTCAGGACCTTCGCCGCTGTTTGCAGGAAATTGGTGGCGGCGGGTCATCAATAATCATACGATCAGAGCCGGTTATCCCTGCACATCACGTTCGGACACAGTCAGGATGGTGAAATGACCAGGTCCACGACCAGGTTCGCCCAGGGGACCGCGATCGCAGCCGCAGCGGTCGCACTAACGGCCTTCGCTCCGACGGCGGCCCAAGCCTACGGCTCGTCCGGCATCACTCCCGCCACGGCGGGCTCCAGCCCTGCACTCGCAGAATCCATATCCTCCAGCCCCGCACTCGCAGGCTCCATACCCCCTTGTACGGCCCACAACGCGAACAACAACCTCGGCGTCGGCTTTTGGGCCGACTACACCATCGTGTCGACCGCGGCATGGTGCAGCTACAGCTACAAGTACGAGCTCGCCATGCAGGGCGATGGCAACCTCGTGCTGTACAACAGGGAAAGCGGCTCGGCGATCTGGGCCACCGGCACGTACAACCACCCGGGCGCGACGGCGAAGATGCAGTCGGACGGGAACTTCGTTGTCTACGACACCAACGGCGCCGCTCTGTGGTCCACCGGTACCTGGTGGGCCGGCGCCGACTCGCACTTCGTGTTCCAGAACGACGGCAACCTGGTCGTGTACCAAGGCCAGGGCGAAGGTAAGCCGGTATGGGCCAGCGGCACCTACGGCGCCTGATCTCCCACCCGGCGGGGCCAAGTCCGCTGCCCCGCCGCAGCGCCTGAACCAAGGTGCGGCGCTCCGAAAGGAGCTGTCCTGTCCTTGGGTTCTAAAGCCTGTCTGACAAATGATCTTCTGGTCGCGTCGCGGAGCCAGAGGATCATTTGTCAGACACGCCCTAGCCGGCTTCGAGCAAGCGCTCCACGGTGCGGCGCCGGGCGGCGACGGCGCGCACTGGTGCGCCGATCACCCGGTCGGCCGGGGCGAGGGTCGGAGTCCACCAGGCACGCCCTACGTCACCTCGCCCCGGCGGGAGAAGCGCTCCGCCCGCCACTCGCCGCTCTCCAGCACCTCGGCCAGCTGCCGGGCGGCGTCCCAGACCTCGGTGTACGAGAGGTAGAGCGGCGTGAAGCCGAAGCGCATCAGGTCCGGCGCCCGGAAGTCGCCGATCACCCCGCGCTCGATCAGCGCCTGCACCACCGGGTAGCCGTCGGTGTGCCGCAGCGCGACCTGGCTGCCGCGCCGGGCGTGCTCGCGCGGGGTCACCACCTCGATGCCGTCCAGCCCCTCGGTCAGCGAGACGAACAGGTCGGTCAGCGCCAGGCTCTTCGCCCGGACCGCCGTCAGGTCGACCCGCTCCCAGACGTCCAGCGAGGCGTCGAGGGCGGCCTGGCCGAGCAGCGAGGGCGAGCTGGTCAGGAACCGGCCGACGCCCGGCTTCGGGTCGTACCCGGGCTCGAAGGCGAACGGCCGGGCGTGGCCGAACCAGCCGCTCAGCGGCTGGAGCGGGCCGGCCGCCAGGTGCCGCTCCGCCACGTACAGGAAGGCCGGTGAGCCGGGGCCGCCGTTCAGGTACTTGTAGGTGCAGCCGACCGCGAAGTCCGCGCCGGCGGCGCCGAGTCCGACCGGCAGCGCGCCCACCGAGTGGCACACGTCCCAGATCATCAGGGCGCCCGCGGCCCGCACCCGGGCGGTGATGCCGGGCATGTCCAGCAGCTCGCCGGTGCGGTAGTCCACGTGCGAGAGGACGACCGCGGCGACGTCCCCGTCCAGGTGCCGGTCCAGCTCCTCGGGACGGATCAGCGTGCTGCGCGCGCCCTCGACCAGGCCGGTCACGCCCTCGGCGATGTACAGGTCGGTCGGGAAGGCCTCGGCGTCGCCGAGCACCGTGCGCCGGCCCGGGCGCAGCCGCAGCGCGGCCGACAGCACCTTGAACAGGTTGACCGAGGTGGTGTCGCAGACGACCACCTCCGCCGGATCGGCGCCGATCAGCGGCGCGATCCGCCGCCCCAGCCGGTACGGCTGCTCGAACCAGCCGGCGTCGTTCCAGCTGCGGATCAGCTCCCGGCCCCACTCCTCCTCGACCACCCGGCGCACCCGCTCGGGCGTGCGCACCGGCAGCGCGCCCAGCGAGTTGCCGTCCAGGTAGATCACCCCGTCCGGCAGGGCGAACTCCTTGCGGAACGCCGCCAGCGGGTCGACGGCGTCCAGCGCCGCGCACTCCTCGCGCGTGGTCATGCCCGTCCCTTCCCCGTCATCCGTGTGCACAGCCCGTCCCGTCCCCGAAGCGCCCGCCACCGCCGCCGCACCCGTCACGTCCGTCACCGCCGTCACCATCGTCTCGTCCGTCACGGTCGTCTCGTTCGTCACAGCCCGTCCCGGATCGTCCACAGCTCCGGGAACACGTCCTGCTCGGCCGACTTGCGCAGCCAGGTGAGCCCGCTGGAGCCGCCCGAGCCGGGCTTGCCGCCCATGGTCCGCTTGACCGCAGAGAGGTGCCGCTGGCGCCATCGGGTGACCCGCTCGGCCACGTCCAGCAGGGCTTCGGCGAGCGGCTGGAGCGCGGCGAACTCCGGCTCCGTGTAGACCCGTCGCCAGGCCGCCTCGACCTCCGCGGACGGCTGGTAGCGCTGCTCGGAGGGGGCCTGCCGGGGTGCCAGGCCGCGGCGCGCCAGCAGGGCCAGCGCCTCGTCGTACAGGCCGGGGGAGCGCAGCGCCTCGGTCAGCTCGGCCTGGGTGCCGGGCATCCCGTCGTACATCTTCAGCAGCGCGGCGTTCTTGTTGCCGAGCAGGAACTCCAGCCGCAGGAAGGCGGAGGACTGGAAGCCGGAGGCCTCGCCGAACAGCGCGCGGAAGGAGTTGAACTCGCGCGGGGTCATGGTGGCCAGCAGGTCCCAGGACTCCACCAGCACGTCCTGCACGTGGGTGCCCCGGCGCAGCGCGGCCAGCGCGGCGGTCAGGTCGTCCTCGCGCAGCGCCTGCCGGGCGAGGGTCCACTCGTGCCGCAACAGGTCGAACAGCAGCTCCATCACCTGGGTGGTGACGATGAACGACAGCTCGGCGGGCTCCTCGCTGCGCGGGTGCTGGAGGCCGTGCAGCTCGTCCAGGCGCACGTACTGGGCGTACGGGGTCCCTCGGCCCGGTGCTCCGCCGCGACCGAACGACAGGTTCGGTGTCTCCACCGTGTCGTGCCCCATACCCAGTGCCTCCTGATCCTCCGGGCCCCGTCGCCCGGTCCGGTGAACCAGCCGGACTGCCGGGTTCCACCGGGTGCCCATTGTGCGGCGGCGGTGCCCCCCGCTTGAATGGTCGACGGGCATCGCAACCGCGTTCGGAGCTGTCGTTCGCGAGGCGTTCCGCCGATTCGCTTTACGAACGGAAATCCCTTGATCCCGACCACCCGGGAGGTCGCTTTGGACGCCGTCGACCGTCGTCTGCTCGCCGAGCTCCAGGCCGACGCCCGGCTCTCGTACAACGAACTCTCCCGCCGGGTGAGCCTGTCCGCACCCGCGGTGGCCGAACGGGTCCGCCGGCTGGAGTCCGAGGGGGTGATCAGCGGCTACCACGCCCACGTGGACCTCACCCGGGCCGGGCTGCCGATCACCGCGCTGGTCCAGATCCAGTGCTACGGCCCGCGCTGCGTGCTGCGCGACCCGGAGGTGCCGACCTGGCCGGAGGTGGTCCAGTTGCACCGGGTCACCGGCGGGGCGTGCTGCGTGCTGCTGGTCGCGGTGTCGTCGATGGCCGAGTTCGAGGCGGTGTGCGACCGGCTCGGCCGCTACGGCCAGCCGTCCAGCTCGATGATCCTCTCCAGCCCGGTGCCCTGGCGGCCCGTGGTGCCGCCGCGCTGACCGCCGCCGCGTCGTCGCACGGGGCCGGTCGGCGCCCGCCGGCCTTGACGCGGACGTCAGGGAGTAGGTTGCCCGGCATGCTGAACGAGCGCCACATCCTGCTGTTGCCCGGGAGCCTGCGGGCCGGTTCGACCAACGAGACCGTGCTGCGCACCGCGGCCGCGGTGGCCGCCGCCACCCCGGGTCTGCGGGCTACGTACTACGAGGGGCTGGCCGGGCTGCCGCATTTCAACCCGGACCACGACACCGACCCGCTGCCGGAGCCGGTGGCCGCGCTGCGGGCCGCGATCGAGGCGGCCGACGCGCTGCTGGTCTGCACCCCCGAGTACGCCGGGACGCTGCCGGGCGCGTTCAAGAACCTGCTGGACTGGACGGTCGGCGGGACCGAGATCTCGGACAAGCCCGCCGGCTGGATCAACGCCGCCGGCCCGGGCCGCGGCCAGGGGGCCGAGGCCACCCTGCGCACCGTCCTCGGGTACACCGGCGCGGCCGTGCTGGACGAGGCCTGCGTCCGGCTGCCGCTGGCGCGCGGGGCGGTCGGCCCGGACGGGCTGGTCGCCGACCCGCTGGTGCGGGAGCGCATCGGCGAGGTGCTGGCCCGCCTCGCGGCGGACCGACCGGCGGACTGACCGGCAGGCGGACCTCCGGGCGGGCCGACGGGCTCAGTGCCCGTCCGGAAGGTGCACCCCCAGCCCGGCCAGGCCCTCCAGGAACAGTTCCACGCCGACCGCCGCGAGCAGCAGCCCGAGCAGCCGGGACAGCACCTCCAGCGAGGTGCGGTGGGTGCGTCGCATCAGCGGCGCGAGCACCGCCACGCACAGGTAGTTGATCACCGCGACGGCCACGTACGCCCCGGCGACGGCGGCCTTCCACCCCCAGTCGTCCTGGTTGAGCGAGGCGACCAGGACGGCCGTGATGGCGAGCGGGCTGGCGATGTACGGCAGCAGCAGTTCGCGGATGCCGTCCACCAGCGGGTTCGCCAGGTGCTCGTCCTCGTCGCCGTCCGAACCGAGGTGGACGCCGAAGACCAGCGCGACGGCGTAGACGAAGAAGATCGCCCCGCCCGCGAGCTGGAGCGACTGGTCGCTGATGTGGAACAGGGTGGTCAGTTCGTCGGCCCCGAAGCCGAGCACCAGGCCGATCACCGCCGAGACGGCCGTGCTCAGCGCCGCCAGCCTTCGCAGCTCGAGGTTGCTGCGGGTCCCCGCCAACCGGGCGAAGGACAACAGGGTCTTCGGGGGGCCGACCACGGCGAAGAAGGCGATGAAGGCGCTGCTCAGGTTGAAGACGAACATGGGCCCAGCATGACCGCGGGGCCCCGGGCGGCCGGTCCGCCACGCCCCGTGGCCGGGCGTGGCGCGAATCTCCCCGCCGGGCGGTTCATTCCTGGTCGGGGGCGGATTCGCCCGGATGACGGTCCCGGCTCGAAGCGGCGGGCGCTCTCGGTTGCTATGGAGACAGGACCGCCACCGAGCGGGTCCACGCCGCCGCGGAAACGAGGATGCGACATGTGCCTGAACCGTAAGGACCTGGGCCTGCTGGCCCTGCGCAGCGCGGTCGGCGGAGTGCTGATCGCGCACGGCACCCAGAAGCTGTTCGGCTGGTTCGGGGGCGGCGGCCTGGAGGCCACCACCGAGGCCATGGAGCACATGGGCTTCCACCCGGCCCGGCAGAGCGCGCTCGCGGCCGGTCTCGGCGAGGCGGGCGGCGGTGCGCTGCTGGTGGCCGGGCTGGCCACCCCGGCGGCCGGCGCGGTGGTGGCCGGGACGATGGCGGGCGCGGTGTCCGTGCACGCCCCGGCCGGCTTCTTCGCGATGTCCGGCGGTTACGAGTACCCGGCCTTCCTCGGCGCGACCGGGCTGGCGATCGGCCTGGCCGGTGCCGGCCGGTACTCGCTGGACCACCTGACCGGCCACGTCTTCGACCGGCCGTGGGTCGGCCTGGCGTCCTTCGTGGCGAGCGCCGCCGGGGCGTACGGCGTGGTGGCGCGGCGCCGGCACCTGGTGCGGCTGCGCGAGGAGCGGGCCGCGGTGGAGGCGGACTCGCAGGAGGGCTCCGGGCTCTCCTAGGGCCCCTCTTCGAACCTCCCTGTCTGCGGCCGCGTCACCCGGAGGCAGCAGCCCTGCTGGCGGCGGTCCACCGGCCCTCGGAGGGTGGGCCGGGAGGTGTGCCGGGCAGCCCGGCGCCGACCGGAAACGAGGGACCGCATGGACCGCCAGCCGCTCACCCGCGCCCGGGCCAGTCTTCGCCCCGCGGACGCGGGTTCGCCGACCGGCCCTGGCTCCCCGACCCCGCCGAGGGCCACCGCGCAGGACCTGGACGCACCGCCGCTGCGCCGCCGACGGTGCGCGGTGGCGGGGGTGTTGGCCGTTGCGGCGGTCGTCGCGGCGCTCGCGGGCTGCTCCTCCTCCGGCAAGAGCGCGAGCAGCGTGGCCTCCTCGGCCGCGGCCGCGGTGGAGAAGGGCGCGAGCGCGGCCGCCTCCGCCGCCTCGGCGCTGGCCGGCGGGGCGGGGGCGGCGATCGCCTCGGCGGAGGCGCGGGCCTCGGCGGCGGTGTCGTCCGCCTCCTCGGCCGTCGCCGGGATCAAGGGCGGGCTGGACGCCAAGGGGGACGTCACCGCCGGGACGGTGACCACCGGTTCGGACGGCAGGCCGGAGGTGCCGCTGACCGTCACCAACCACGGCCGGCAGTCGTACCGGTACGTGATCCAGCTGGACTTCACCGACGAGTCCGGCAAGGTGCTGGACGCGACCGCGGTGACCGTCCAGGACGTTGCCGCCGGGCAGAGCGCCCAGGCCACCGCGCACGCCAACCGGAGCCTGTCCGGCACGGTCAAGGCCGAGGTGGCCAACGCCGTCCGCTACTGAGTCCGGCACCCGGTACCGCCCCAGTACCGACTCCGGCATCCGGCTCCGATGCCGACTCCGGTACGGACTCCGCGTGCAGCCGCCCAGCTCAGCACGGGGGTGGAACCTTAAGCGGGTCTCAAGGCCGAACAGCACCCCTTGACGGGCGAGTTGGTCTAGTCCATTTTTGTTGCCCAGGTGCAGGGAGCCCCTGAACCGGCGTCAGCGGTCGTGTGCCGCCGGCGCCGGTTCGGCACATCCCGGTAGTCCGTCATGGTCTGATCCGCTCGATTCCCCACCCATGCCTGTCATGTCCCGGTCGTCCGGCCCCACCCCGGACGCGTGCCCCCCCCGGGGCCGACGGGTACCCCCACAACCAGGAGTCACGCACCCATGCTGCGCTCACGCATTGAAAGGGCCGGGACCCCGGCTCCGCAGGGCGGCCGCCGACGCCGCCCCAAGAGCCTGGCCGCCATCGCGGCCGGCACCACCGCCTCCCTGCTGCTCGGCGCCGGCCTCGCGCTGTCCGGCGGCGGCGCGGCCAACGCCGCGACCACCAACTCCACCGGCGCGCCCGCCACCAGCGGCGGCATCAAGGTCGCCTACTTCGACCAGTGGTCGATCTACGCGAACGCGTACTACCCCAAGACGATCCAGGACACCGGCGTCGCCAAGAACCTGGACTACCTGATCTACTCGTTCGCCAACATCCACCCGACCGACCTGGGGTGTTTCGAGGCCACCAAGGCCGCCGACACGAACGACAACAACCCCAACGCGGGTGACGGCGCGGGCGACGCGTTCGCCGACTACCAGAAGAGCTTCGGCGCGGACATCTCGGTCGACGGCGTCGGCGACGTCTGGAACCAGCCGATCGCGGGCAACTTCAACCAGCTGAAGAAGCTGAAGGCGAAGAACCCCAACCTCAAGATCCTGATCTCGCTGGGCGGTTGGACCTACTCCAAGTACTTCTCGCCGGCCTCCGCCACGGACGCCTCGCGCAAGCACCTGGTGTCGTCCTGCATCGACATGTTCATCAAGGGCAACCTGCCCACCGAGGCCGGCTACGGCGGCCCCGGCACCGCGGCCGGCCTCTTCGACGGCGTCGACCTCGACTGGGAGTACCCGGGCGGCGGCGGCCACACCGGCAACATCTCCAGCCCGGCCGACAAGCAGAACTTCACCGCGCTGCTGAAGGAGTTCCGCACCCAGCTGGACGCGCAGGGCAAGACCGACGGCAAGACCTACGCCCTGTCGGCGGCGGTCGGCGCCGGCCAGGACAAGATCATGAACGTCGAGACCGACAAGATCGGTCAGTACCTGACCTTCCTCGACGTCATGACCTACGACATGCACGGCGGCTGGGACCCGCAGGGGCCGACCAACCACCAGGCGCCGCTGTACTCGGGCCCGAACGACCCGTCGACGCCGGCCAAGCCGGGCAACGGGAAGTACTCGATCGACAACGCGATCAAGGCCTGGACCGCCGGTGACAAGGAGTACGGCATCCCCGGCGGCTTCCCCGCCAACAAGATCAACATGGGTGTGCCGTTCTACTACCGCGGCTGGACCGGGGTGAAGGACAACGGCAAGCACGGCCTGTTCCAGCCCGCCACCCAGCCGGCGGCCGGTGCGGCGATGTCCGGCAACGTCCCCGGCATCCAGATGTTCAAGGAGCTCGCGGGCTTCGTCGACAACCCGTCCAAGACCTTCTGGGACGACGACGCGAAGACCACGTACTTCTACGACGGCAACACCTTCTGGAGCGGTGAGGACGCCAAGTCGATCCAGGCCAAGATCGACTACGCGCACTGCAACGGCCTCGGCGGCTCCTTCGCCTTCTCGCTGTACGACCTGGGCACCAAGACCGGCCTGTTCGACAAGATGGTGAGCGCCACCAACGGCTCGGCCTCCGCCTGCCCGGCCCCGCCGACCGGCACGCCGACCCCGACCCCGACCGGCACTCCCACCGGCACGCCGACCAGCACCCCGACCGGCACGCCGACCACGACCCCCACCGGCACCCCGACCGGCACCCCGAGCTCCTGCCCGGCCGCCCCGAGCTGGGACGCGAACACCACCTACGCGGCCGGCGGCACCAAGGTCTCGTGGAAGGGCCACTACTACACCAACAAGTGGTGGACCAAGGGCGACGACCCGAGCCTGAGCGGCCAGTGGGGCGTCTGGACCGACAACGGCCCCTGCTGACGACCGACGGACCGCCGAGGGCCTGACGGACCCTCGCAGCACCTGAACCGACGGGTCCGGCCCGCCGGGAGGAACCTCCTCCCGGCGGGCCGGACCCGTTCGCGTTCCCGGCGCCTCCCGGGACGCCGTCGCGCCGGCGTCAGGCCAGGTCGTCGGTGCGCCCGAGCGCGTCCGGCTGGCTCTCCTCGATCCGCCGCAGCATCCGGCCCAGCAGCGCGGAGAGCGCCGTGCGCTCCTCGCCCACGACGTCCTGGAGCAGCTCCTCCTCGAACACCGCCGCCATCCGCATCGACTCCAGCCACTTGTCGCGGCCGGTCTCGGTGAGCTCGATGATCACCCGCACCCGGTTGGCCTCGTCCCGCTCCCGGGTGACCAGGCCGTCGGCCAGCATCCGGTCGATCCGGTGCGTCATCGCCGCCGGGGTGAGCCCGAGGCGCTTGGCCAGCTCGCCCGGGCCCAGCCGGTACGGGCTGCCCGAGACCACCAGGGCCTTGAGCACCTCCCACTCGGCGGAGGTGATTCCGAGCACAGTCAGCTGCCGGTCGTACGCCACGCCCATCCGCCGGGAGACCCGGTTGAGGGTCTGCACGATCGTCTCCACCTGGGGGTCGACGGTGGGGAATTCCCGCTGGTAGAGGGCCACCTGCTCGGCGATGCCGAACTCCAGGGGGGTGGCCGGGGCGGGCTGGCCGGCAGCCGGCCGCGGCTTGTCCGTAGTCATGCGGACCAGTCTCCCACGAGCGTGCACCCCTTAAGCCTTTGACTCCGCACTCTTCCGGTGCTAAGACTTTATCTCGTCAAACTTTAGCTCTGAAATCTTCTGGACTTAAGAGTATCCAGTTGAAACCAGGAAGGGATGTGCACGGTGACCGGCACGGTGAAGCAGCAGAGGCAGCAGCGGCGTGGAGCGGGCGGCCCGCTGCGCCGCGTCCAGATCGGCAACGCGCTCAGTGCGTTCGGCAGCGGGTTCACGATGCCGTACATGTTCGTGTACGTGGACCAGGTGCGCGGGCTGGGTTCGCTGGCGGCCGGGATGGTGTTCACCGTCTTCGCGCTGGCGGCCCTCGCCGTCCTCCCGTTCACCGGCCGCGGCATCGACAGGTACGGTCCCCGCCCGGTGCTGCTGGCCGGTACGGCGCTCGCCGCCACCGGCGCGTTCGCCTTCGGCCACGCCACCGGCACCCCGGCCCTGCTGGTCTCCTCCTTCCTGTTCGGCGCGGGTGTCACCACCTGCCAGCCGGCACTCGCCACGATGATCGTCCGCTGCTCCACGGCGGCCACCCGCTCGCACGCCTTCGCGCTCCAGTTCACCCTGATCAACCTGGGCATGGGCATCGGTGCGCTGGTCGGCGGGCAGATCGTGGACGTCTCCGACCCGGCCAGCCTCACCCGGCTGTTCACCATCGAGGCGGCGACGTTCCTCGGCCTCGCCCTGGTCACCGGCACCGCCCGGATACCCAAGGTCCAGCTGAGCGTCGTCCACGGGAAGGCCGACGGCCCGACGGGGCTGCGCGCACTGGTCGCCGACAAGGCGATGCTGCGGCTCTGCCTGCTCGCCGGGCTGATCTTCTTCACCTGCTACGGCCAGTTCGAGTCCGGCGTCGCGGCCTTCGCCACCGACACCGTCGGCACCGCGCCGTCCACCCTGGGCTTCGCGATCGGCGCCAACGCGCTGACCATCGTGGTGCTGCAGATGTTCATGGTGCGGATCACCGCGCGCCGCCGCCGCACCACCGCGATGGCCGCGGCCGGCGTGGTCTGGCTCGGTGCCTGGGCGATGGCCCTGGTGGCCGGTCTGATCCGGACGGAGACCATGGCCGCCACGGTCGCCATCGTCTCGATCTACGCCCTCTTCGGCGTCGGCGAGTCGCTGCTCGCGCCCACCATGGGCCCGATCGTCGCGGACCTCGCCCCGGCCCGGCTGCTCGGCACCTACAACGCCGGGTACGCCCTGGTGAAGCAGATCGCGATCGCGGTCGGCCCGGCCGTCGGCGTGCTGCTGGTCGGCTCCGGCACCTGGCCGCTCTACCTGGCGGCCATGGCGGGCTCCACGCTGCTGGTCGTCGTCATGGCGCTGCGGCTGCGCCCGCACCTCACGCCGGAGCAGGACAACGCGGCCCCGGCCGTGGTCCGCGCCGTCCCGGTCCGGGAGCTGCAGACCGCCGCGTAGCGGAACGCCCGTCAGGGCGTTCGAAACGGGCGCCGACCAGGTCACCTGGTCGGCGCCCGTCGCGCTTGGCTTCGCGGGCACCGCCACATAGTGTCAGTGGCTGTCGACCGCCCGGCCCCGGCCGGGGTGGCACGACCCGGGCGGAGCCAGGACCCGGGCAGAGCAGACAGGTGAATCGGCGAGGCTATGACGCAAGCGGCGCTCACGCACCCACCGGCGGCCCCGGCCCCCGCCGTCCCGGCACCGGTCCCGCGCGGTGGCCCGGTCCGCTGGGCGGCCGACCACGCGGGCTGGCTCGGACCGATCGCCGTCGCGCTCTTCGCCGGCCTGCTGCGGTTCTGGAACCTCGGCTACCCCCACTCCTTCGTCTTCGACGAGACGTACTACCCCAAGGACGCCTGGTCGCTGCTCCAGCAGGGCTACGAGGGCACCTGGCCCGACCACGCCAACGCCGACATCCTGTCCGTCCCCCAGTCCATCCCGCTGACCTCCGCGCCCGAGTTCATCGCGCACCCGCCGCTCGGCAAATGGGTGATGGCGATCGGCGAACAGCTGTTCGGGATGAACCCCTTTGGCTGGCGGTTCATGACCGCCCTGCTCGGCACCGTCACCGTGCTGATGCTGGCCCGGATCGGCCGCCGCCTCTTCGGCTCCACCCTGATCGGCTGCACCGCCGCGCTGCTGATGTCGGTGGACGGCCTCCAGCTGGTGATGAGCCGGGTCGGCCTGCTCGACGGCATCCAGATGTTCTTCGTGCTCGCCGCCTTCGGCAGCCTGCTCATCGACCGCGACCACGCCCGTGCCCGGCTCGCCCGCGTCGCCGAGGCCGACGGCGGCGACACCGTCCGGCTCGGACGGCGCCCCTGGCGGATCGCCGCCGGGGTGCTCCTCGGCGCCGCCTGCGCGGTCAAGTGGAACGGCGCCCCGATCCTCGCCGCCCTCGGCATCCTCACCGTCCTGTGGGACCGCTCCGGCCGCCGCGGGGCCGGCGCCCGCCGCCCCTGGCGCTCGATGCTGCGCCGGGACGCCGTACCCGCCTTCCTCGCCGTGGTCGGCTCCGCCGCGGTGGTGTACGTCGGCGCCTGGAGCGGCTGGCTGGCCACCGGCGGTACCGGCGCCAACGGCGGGGGCGGCTACGACCGGCACTGGGCCGACGGGCGCGCCGGGCTCTCCCCGGACAGCGTCCTCGGCGTCCCGCTGCCGCAGATCCCGATGAGCTGGGTGCCCGCGCCGCTGCGCAGCCTGTGGCACTACCACTCGCAGATGTACGACTTCAACACCGGTCTGAGCACCCCCCACACCTACCAGTCCAACCCCTTCGCCTGGCTGGTCGACGGCCGACCGGTCTCGATGTACTGGGAGCAGGTCCCGGCCGGGCAGCGCGGCTGCACCTCCTCGGGCGGCTGCGCGGCGCAGATCCTCGGCCTCGGCACGCCGTTCCTCTGGTGGGCGGCCTGCTTCGCGCTGGTCTACCTGCTGTGGCGCTGGTTCTTCCGGCGGGACTGGCGCTCGGGCGCCGTGCTGTGCGCGGTGGCCGGGATCTACCTGCCCTGGTTCCGGTACCAGGAGCGGACGATCTTCTCCTTCTACATGGTCGTGCTGGTGCCGTTCCTGTGCCTGGCCGTCGCCCAGATGCTCGGGGCGATGCTCGGCCCGGCCGGCTGCGGCCCCCGGCGCCGCCGGATCGGGGCCATCGGGGCCGGGGCGATCGTGCTCGCGATCGTCGGCTGCTTCGCGTTCTTCTACCCGCTGTACACGGCGGAGGTGATCCCGATGTCGTCCTGGCAGGACCGGATGTGGTTCACCAGCTGGATCTGACGGGCCCGGCTGATGGGCTGGACCTGCCCGACGGGCCGGACCTGATGCTCCCGGCGGGCCTGGCGGCCTCCGGCGGGCAGCTGCTGCCGGTCACCCCGGTGCTCGGGGTGGTCACCGCCGTGCTGCTGTCGGCCGCCGTCGCGGTCGCCGGGCGGGGCCTGCTCGGCCACGGGCGCGCGGTGCTGCGGGCCGGGCTGCGCGCGGTGGTGCAGCTGGCCGCCGTGGCCGCGGTGATCACCTGGGTGGTCGGGTCGCTCTGGTGGTCGGCGCTGTTCGTGGTGCTGATGTTCTCGGTCGCGGTGCGCACCGCCGGGCGGCGGATGACCCCCGGCCCGGCCTGGGTCTGGGCGGCCGCCCCGATCGGCGCGGGGGTGCTGCCGGTGCTCGCCCTGCTGCTGGGCGTCGGGCTGCTGCCGGCCCGGGGGCTGTCCGTCATCCCGGTCGCGGGCATCCTGATCGGCGGCGCGCTCACGGCGACCTCGCTGGCCGGACGGCGGGCCCTGGACGAGTTGCGGCTGCGGCGCGGCGAGGTGGAGGCCGCGCTGGCGCTCGGCTTCGAGGAGCGCGACGCCCGGCTGGAGATCTGCCGGACGGCGGCGGCGACCTCGCTCGTCCCGGCGCTGGACCAGACCCGGACGGTCGGCCTGGTCACCCTGCCCGGGGCGTTCGTCGGGATGCTGCTGGGCGGGGCCTCGCCGGTCCAGGCGGGGGCGGTCCAGCTGTTCGTGCTGATCGGGTTGCTGGCGGTGGAGTCGGTGGCGATCGTGGTGGTCCTGGAACTGGTCGGCCGCGGCCTGGTCGCGACCGGGCCGGACGGGGGTGCCGGGTAGGCGTGCCGGGCAGGTGCCGGGTAGGGGTCGACCTGCTCGGACCGGCCGGGTGACGCCGTCGGGTACGCTTGGCGTCGTTGAAGGGGAGTAGCCCTCCACCGGACCGTCGACATACTGGCCCCCAGGGGCCCGGCGCCCGGGGCATCGCTCGACAGGGCGTTGCCGGCGAGACCTTCGGCCGCAGTGCTGTGACCATGACCAGTGCTGTCGGGCCGAAGCGTCCCCTGACGGAGCCGCGGTGGCCGGCAGCCCGACCGAGGAATCCTCTGATGAGCCTTACCGTTGCCGCGTTGACCTTCGGCATCATCTTCCTGGCCGAACTGCCGGACAAGACCGCGCTGGCCAGCCTGGTGCTCGGCACCAAGTACCGCGCGAGCTACGTCTTCGCGGGCATCGCCGCCGCCTTCGCCCTCCAGGTGGGCCTCGCGCTCGTCGCCGGGCAGCTGCTCTCGCTGCTGCCGCACCGCTGGGTGGAGGGCGTCACCGGCGTGCTGTTCCTGGTCGGCGCGGCGATGCTGCTGTTCCACGGCGGTGACGACGACGAGCACGCGGCCAAGGAGCCGTCCTCGAACAGCTTCTGGAAGGTGGCCGGGGCCAGCTTCGTGGTCGTCGCGATCGCCGAGTTCGGTGACCTGACCCAGATCATGACCGCCAACCTGGCCGCCAAGTACGCGGACCCGCTGGCCGTCGGCGTCGGCTCCTGGCTGGCGCTGTGCGCGGTCGGCGGGATCGCCATCGTGGGCGGGCAGAAGCTGCTCAAGCACGTGCCGATGAAGCTGATCATCCGGGTGGCGGCGACGATCATGGTGGTGCTGGCGGGCATCAGCATCTTCGGGGCGATCACCGGTTGACGGCTGGCGGCCGCGGGCCGACGAGTGGGGCGGTGGCCGCCGGTGGGCGGCCGCCGCCCCTTCGTGTGAGCGGGGGTCAGCAGCCCGGGTCGGCGGTGAGGGTGGCCTGGGTCTTGGGGCCGTAGACGCCGTTCTCGCCCTTGATCCGGTTGTCGCGCTGGTAGCTGGTGAGCACCGACTGGGTCCAGTAGTCGAAGGTGCCGGTGATGATCGACTTGTCGATGAATCCGCATTCGGCGGCGTACAGGCGCTGCTGCATGTCCTTGACGTCCGGCCCGGTCATCCCGAGCTGGAGCAGCCGCGGGGTGGGCGTCGGGGTGGGCGTGGGGGTGGGCGTCGGCGTCGGGGCGGGGTCCGGCGCGGGCGGCTGGACCGGGGGAGGCGGTGGCGTCGGCGTGGGGGTCGGCGTCGGGGTGGCCGTCCTGGTCGGGCTCGGCTTGCGGGTGGGGGTGGCCGTCGGGCTCGGCGCCTCGCTGGTCGGCGCCGCCGCGCTGGGGGCGGGCGCCGCCAGGGTGGGCGGGTCCACCGGCGCGGGCGCCAGGGTGCTGGTCGGCAGCGGCCGCGCCTGCTCGGCCGGCGGCTCGGCGGAGGGCGTCACGGCGTAGGCGACGCCGATGGTGAGCGCCACCAGGGCGGCGCCGACCCCGGCGAGCAGCCCCTTGCGCTGGGCGAGCGGGCGCCGGTCGGACTGCTCGGCCGCCCGTCTGGCGGCCCGGCCGCCGCCGGCCTCCGGCCCGGGCACGCCCGGGGCCCGTCCGGCCCCCGCGCCCGGCCCGAAGTCCGCGTCCTGCCCGAAGTCCGGGCCCGGCCCGAAGGGGAAGAGGCCGATCTCGTTGGCGTCCGGCGCCGACGCCGGCCCCGGCTGCTGCGGCTGCGCGGCCCCCGGGTACCCGCCCGGCCCGGCGGGCGGGACCGGCGGCAGCACGGTGGTGGCGTAGGTGTCCGGGTAGCCGCCGTCCGGGTAACCGCCGTCCGGGTAGGCGCCGGCCTCCGGCCCGAACGGGGCCCGCCCTGGCGCGACGGGCGGCAGCATCGTGGTGGCGTACGCGTCCGCGTCCGGCCCGAGCGGGGGAGTGGCCGGCGGCCCGGGCCGCCCCGGGGGGACAGGCGGCAGCACCGTGGTCGCGAACGGGTCCACCACGGGTGCGTTCGGGTGGGCCTCGTCGGCCACCTGGTCGGCGGTCTGCGGGACGTACGGGCGGACCAGCGGCGGGCCTTCGAGGTGGGGCAGGACGGCGGTCTCGGTGAGGCTCGGGTCCGGGACGCAGCCGCACCCGGTGGAGCGTGCGGCGCCGCACGTCGGGCAGTGCTGGTCCGGCATCGGCCGGTCCTCCTCGGTTTCACGTCGGTTTCGCGACGACTTCGCGGGCGGTCGTTCGGTCGTTCGGCGCACGTTCCGGGCGGACCGGGGCGCACGATCGCGCCTGATTATGCAGGACCGCCCGAAGGGTGGACAGGGGCGTCCGTCCGCCGGCGGGGGTGTTGTGCCGGTTGGTGCCGGTTGGCCCCTCGGAGAACGCCCGGGGCGCGGCGGTCGTCCCCGGCGCTTACGCTCGGTTCGACCCGACGGAACGAATCGGGACGAACCGACCCAGCGCGGTGAGCTGGGAGTGATCATCCGCACGGCCCGGGCGACGGGCCCGCGACCCCTGGAGACGCCATGACGGATCCGCGCGCCGCGGCCGGCCGGAGCACCGCGGGCGCGAGCGGCCCGCCGGCGGTCACCGTCCCCAACCTCTGGGTGCCGATCGGCGCCCTGCTGCTGGCGATGCTGCTGGCCGCCCTCGACCAGACCATCGTCTCCACCGCGCTGCCCACCATCGTCAGCGACCTCGGCGGCCTGGAACACCTGTCCTGGGTGGTCACCGCCTACCTGCTGGCCTCCACCGCCGCGACCCCGCTGTGGGGCAAGCTCGGCGACATGTACGGCCGGAAGCGCTTCTTCCAGGCCTCCATCGTGATCTTCCTGCTCGGCTCGGTGCTGTGCGGGATCGCCCAGAACATGGGCGAGCTGATCGCCTTCCGTGCGCTCCAGGGCCTGGGCGGCGGCGGGCTGATGGTGCTCTCCCAGGCGATCGTCGGCGACCTCGTCGCCCCTCGGGACCGCGGCCGCTACCAGGGCCTGTTCGGCGCCGTGTTCGGTGTCACCAGCGTGCTCGGGCCGCTGCTCGGCGGGGTCTTCGTCGACCACCTCAGCTGGCGCTGGGTGTTCTACGTCAACCTGCCGATCGGCGTCGTCGCCCTGGTGGTGATCGCAGCGGTGCTGCACGGGGTGGAGGTCCGGCGCGAGCACCGGATCGACTACCTGGGCACCGTCCTGATCGCCGCCGTCGCCACCTGCCTGGTGCTGATGACCTCGCTCGGCGGGACCACCTGGGCCTGGGCCTCCTGGCAGGTCGTCGGCCTCGGCGCGTTCGGCCTGGTGCTGCTGCTCGCCTTCGTCCTGGTCGAGCGGAAGGCGGCGGAGCCGGTGCTGCCGCTGCGGCTGTTCCGCTCCCGGACGTTCAGCCTGGTCGCGGTGATCTCCTTCGTGATCGGCTTCGCGATGTTCGGCGCGCTCACCTACCTGCCGACCTTCCTCCAGGTGGTCCAGCAGGTCTCGCCCACCCTGTCCGGCGTCCACATGCTGCCGATGGTGCTCGGCATGCTGCTCACGTCGATCGGCTCCGGCCAGATCGTCGCCCGCACCGGCCACTACCGGATCTTCCCGATCGCCGGGACGGCCGTGACCACCGTCGGGCTGCTGCTGCTCTCCCGGCTGGACGAGCACAGCGGTACCGCCGAGATGAGCGGCTACTTCCTGGTCTTCGGCCTCGGGCTGGGCCTGGTGATGCAGGTCCTGGTGCTGATCGTGCAGAACTCGGTCGGCTACGAGGACCTCGGCGTGGCCACCGCGGGCGCCACCTTCTTCCGCTCCATCGGGGCCTCCTTCGGCGTCTCCGTCTTCGGGACGGTCTTCGCGAGCGGGTTGAGCAGCCGGCTCGCCGACGCCCTGGCGGGGGTGCCGCTGCCGCCCGGCTTCCGGCCGGAGGTCATCACCGCCGACCCGCGGGTCATCCCCCGGCTGCCGGCCGCCGTCCAGCCGGGGGTCTACCACGCGTACGCCGAGTCGATCACCCGGGTGTTCCTGTACGCGGTGCCGGTCGCGGTGGTCGCCTTCGTGCTGTCGCTGTTCCTGCGCGAACAGAAGCTGCGCTCCACCGTCACGGCGCCCGACCTGAGCGAGTCCATCGGGGTCAACCCGGTCGAGCGCACCTCGCTGGACGAGATCGCCCGCGCGCTCTCGGTGCTGAACAGCCGTGAGGCCCGGCGCGACCTCTTCCGCCGGATCACCGAGAGTGCCGGGCTGGACCTGCGGCCCGCCTCCAGCTGGCTGCTGCTCCAGATGCACCAGCACGGCTCGGTGGAGCCGGCCGAACTCGCCGAGCGGCGGATCGTCCCGGTCGCCGTCATCGAGGAGGCCGTCCGGGAAGTGGAGGGCCGGGGGCTGGCGGCTCGGGTCGGGCGGCTGCCGCTGCGGCTCACCGAACCGGGGGAGGCGGCGGTGCTGCGGCTGGTCGCCGCCCGGCGCACCCAGCTCGCCGAGCTGCTGGGGGACTGGGACGAGCAGCGGTACGCCGAGCTCGCCGGGCTGCTGAACCGGCTCAGCTCCTCGCTCTGCGCGGACCGGCGCGACCGGCCGGACCCGGCGGGGCCGGAGGGGCCGTACCGTGGGGAGGGGCGGTCGTTCTGACGCGTGGGCGCGATGGGAAGGGTGGTGCGGCATGCCGCTCGAGATCGAGCGCAAGTTCCTGCTGGAGACCTTCGAACCGCCGCGGACGGCGGTGCGGCAGCGCATCGAGCAGGGGTACATCGCGATCAAGGACGACGGGACGGAGGTGCGGCTGCGGCGGATCGGCGGCAGCCGCGTCCTCGGCGTCAAGCGCGGCGCCTCGTCCGCGGCGGGTTCCCCCGTCCGGATCGAGGTGGAACGCGAGCTCGGGGAAGAGGAGTTCACCGGACTCTGGCCGGCCACCGAGGGCGCCCGGCTGGTCAAGGACCGCTACACCTTCGACACGTCCGGCGTCACGGTCCACGCGGACGTCTACCAGGGGGAGTTGGCCGGGCTGCGCACCGCCGAGGTCGAGTTCGGCTCGGAGGCCGAGGCGGAGGCGTTCTCGGCGCCGGACTGGTTCGGAGCCGAGATCACCGGCGTGAAGGCGTACAAGAACCAGACCCTCGCGACCCGTGGACTGCCCGAGTCCTGACCGCACCGAGGGGGTCGGTCCGCTACGGCGCACCGAACCAGCGCGGGGTGTCGAACCGGAACGGGTCGCCGGGGGCGAGCCGGCGCAGGCCGTCCTCCACCGCGCGCAGCTGCTCCTCGCCGAGGACCTCCGACCACTCCTCGCGCAGCTCGTCGAAGATCCGCGCCGAACGGATCAGGCAGTCCACCCCGCGCTCGGTGAGCCGGACCAGCTTGCGCCGGGTGTCGGTCGGATCGGCGATGCGCGCGACGTAGCCGAGCTGCTCCAGCTGGTCGACTGTCTTGCCGGCCGCCTGCTTGGAGACGCCGAGGCGGCGGCCGAGTTCGGAGGCGGTGGTGCCCTGCGGGCCGATCGCCTGGAAGACGAAGCCGTGCATCGGGCGCAGGTCGGGATGACCCTGGCGGGCGATGCGTTCGTGCAGCTCGTCGATGATCGTCCGGAAGGCGAGCAGCAGGCGCAGCGGCAGCTCAAAACCCGGTGGAGACGGTTCACTTGACACGATGGACAACCTCATTGACTATATAGACAACTTCATTGTCCATCTTAGGGGTTCCTTCGCCATGCCCGTGATCCGCCGGACCGACGCCCGCCGCACCGCGACCCCGAACGGCGTCATGACCACCTACGCCTCGCCCACCCAGGGATCCGCCGCCCTCGCCGTCTGGCACGTCGACATGGCCGCCGACGCCCGGGGCCCGCTGCACGCCATGGACACCGAGCAGGTCTGGACCCTGCTCACCGGCACCGCCCGGGTCGACCTGGCGGGGGAGGTCCTCACCCTCGCCCCCGGGGACACCGCCGTCCTTCCCGCCGACACCGCCCGCCAGATCTCCACCGACACCGGCTTCACCGCCGTCGTCGCCTCCCCGTCCCCCGCCCACGCCTACAACCCCGACGCCCGCACCCCCGAGGGCGCCTGCGACCTCGCCCCGCGCGACGACCAGCGGGTCCTCCCGCCGTGGATCGCCTGACCCCGACGCCGCCCCCGCCGGACGGCCGCCCCCGGCGGGTGACCGCCCACACCTGCGGGCCGCCCGCCCGTGAGGTGTAGCAGACTGCTCCCGTACGCAGTCACCGGAGCAGAAGGAGCGCGCCATGTCCGTCGTCAAGATCAACGTCCTGACGGTGCCGGCCGAACAGCGCGAGGTGCTGGAGCAGCGCTTCGCCTCCCGGGCCGGCGCGGTGGAGAACTCGGACGGCTTCGAGTGGTTCGAACTCCTCCGCCCCGTCGAGGGCACCGACCAGTACCTGGTCTACACCCGCTGGCGCAGCGAGGAGGACTTCAAGGCCTGGATGGAGGGCCCGATGAAGTCCGCCCACCAGAACGGCCCCTCCGGCGAGGCCCCCAAGCGCCCCGCCGCCACCGGCTCCACCCTCTGGTCCTTCGAGGTCGTCCAGTCCACGGGCCCCAAGGCCTGACGTCCGTACGGCGGTTGCGCGCCCCGGGGCTTTCGGAGCCCCGGGGCGCGCTGCTGTGTGCGGGCTCGGGCCGCTCAGTCGAAGGCGGTGTGGAGGAGGGGCAGGGGCGCGTGGCCGGTGCGCCAGAGGAGGCGGAGGTGGAGGGGCGGGGGGTCGAGGGGGAGGCGGACGAGGGTGCCGCCGGTGAGGTGGGCGTGGACGGCGTGGGCGGGGAGGAGGGCGATGCCGAGGCCCTGTTCGGCGCAGGCGCGGGTGACCGGGACGGCGCCGGTGCGCAGGCGTCGGACGTGCTGGCCGAGGAGGCGTTCGCCCGCGAGGTGGAAGGAGCAGGTGGGGGAGTCGACGAGGAGCCGGTGGCCGCGGAGGGCCTCGCGGGTGAGGGCGGTGGCGCGGGCCAGCGGGTGGGCGGGAGCGGCGACCAGGGCGAGCGGGACGTCCTGGACGTCGAGGTGGTCGAGCAGGGCGGGCGGCAGGGGGAAGCCGAGGGCGCCGAGCGGGCCGGGGGCGTCGAGGACGAGCGCGGCTTCCAGGGCCCCGGCGGCGACGCCGTCCAGCAGGGCGTCCCGGGAGGTGTCGGTGTGCAGGGATATGTCCAGCTCGGGCCGATGGACGGTGAGGCGCGCGAGGACGGCCGGGACATGGGTGGCGGCGACGGTCCCCAGGACGCCGAGCCGGAGGCGGACCCGGGTGACGACGACCTCGCGGCGGGCCTGTTCGGCCTGGTCGAGCAGCCGCCGGGACCAGGGCAGCAGCCGTTCACCGGCCGCGGTGAGGGTCAGGTCGCGCCCGGCCCGGTCGAACAGGGCGGTGCCGAGGCCGAGTTCGAGGGAGCGGACCTGCTCGGAGACGGCGGACGGGACCAGCCCGAGCGCCCCGGCCGCGCCGGTGACCGTGCGGTGGGTGACGACGGCCTCGAAGGCGCGCAACTGACCTAGTTCCACTGCTCCCCCGAACGCCCTCGCTCCCGGTGCTGCGGGACAGCGTACGGGGGAAGAGGGGGCGGAGGGCCCGGTGTGCTCCAGAGGATCCGAGCGGCTTTCGGGGGCTCAGGGGCTCACCGCCGTCCGGCGCTCCAGGTGGGTCGGCTTGGTCGGATGCTCCTCCCGGACCGCCCGGCGCAGGTCGAGCCGCCGGGTGAGGGTGCCGAGGGCGGCGAGCAGGTCTCGGTCGTCCGGCAGGGGTGGGAGACGGTCGGTGTGCTCGGACAGGTTGCCCTCGTCCGGTAGGCGGTCGGTGGGCCGCGGCCAGCGCGGGCAGGCCCGAGGCGGGGTCGGTGCGGGCCCGGACCCGGAGCCGGGCGACCGTTTCGTCGGTGACCGGCTCCCGCGCCGAACGGCGGGCTCGCGGGACGGCGTGGTCGTGGTCGGACGGGGCTCCGTGCGCGGTTGCCGCGCGTGTCCTGCCGGGGCGGGGACGAGCGGTCTCCCGTCCGAACGTCCGTACGCCGGGGCTGAGTTCCGGACACCGGAGGTGTCGGGTGGGAAGTCGGACGGGCCGACTTCCCGCGCGCGGGTCGGTCCGTCGCGCGCCCTACCCGGTGAGCGCGCCGTCCAGGTACTCCTGGACCGGTGGGAACAGCGGGAGCGGTACGTATCCGGCCAGCTCGGCGCGGGTCGCCCAGACCACCCGGTCCAGTTCGTCGGAGTCCGTCACCATGGCGGTGCCGCCGACCACCTCGCAGGCCGTGTACGCCATCCGCCGCCCGCTCTGCGGGTGGTCCCGCTCACCGAGCAGCCGGGCGGCGGCGACGTGCAGGCCGGTCTCCTCGGCGGTCTCACGCACGGCCGCATCCTCCGGGGACTCGTCCGGCTCGACCTCCCCGGCCGGGAACTGCCAGGACAGCCCGCCCTCGGCGACCCGCCGCCGCACCATCAGCACCCGGCCGTCCTCGACGACGATCGCGACGGCGACGGCGGGGAGTCGCTCGGGGTCCTGCTCGGTCATCGCTCTGCTCCTCGGGCCTGCTCCGGTGTCGACGCCATCCTGGACCGGGGCCGGGGCCACGGTCGGGTACCGCTGCGCGGCCGCGTGTCGTGGCCGGTTCCGGCTACCGGCGCTCCGGCCCGTAGAGCGCGGCCGGCGCACCGGTGGCCAGCGCCCAGTAGCGGTCCCCGAACGACCAGTGCCACCACTCCGTGGGGTAGTTGACGAGCTCGGCGCCGCTCAGCACACCGCTGAGCAGCCGCCGGTTGGCGCGGGCCTGCGCGCCGATGTTCCCGGCGTGGGTGTAGCAGGCCCCGGCGCTCTCCTCCGGACTGGCGTTGACCCTGGTGCCCAGGTCCAGCTCGCGGCCGTCGGCGTCGACGAGGGTGAGGTCGACGGCGGCCCCGGCGCTGTGCGGCGCGATCTCCGGCGGCGAGACGTAGCGACTGGCCGCCGACCTGACCCGCCCGTCCGGCCAGTCGGGATTCGCGGCCCGCAATTCGGCGGCGTACTCGTCGAAGTAACGGCTCTGCAGCTCCGGCGGCCGGTAGCCCTCCACGAACAGCAGCCGCAGCCCGTCCGGCAGCGCCGCCTGCGCGTCGAGCAGCCGGTCGAGCACCCCGGCCCGCAGGTATGCGAAGGCGCCGCTGTCGTCCCGCTTGCGCTCGTCGACGAGGAGCCCGCCCCCGGCCCGGACGTCCACCAGCCGTTCCTCGCGGTGCGCGACGGGGATCGCGGCCACCTTCGGGTCGGACATGAGGATGATCTCGCTCAACTCGCCTCCTGAGTGAAGAGATCAAGGCTACGGCAGGGGCGTGCCGTGCTCCAGGCAGACGGTCGGTGCCGCCGTCAGCGCTCCGGCGGGCGGAAGGTGACCGGGGCGTCGAAGGCGGCACGGCGGGTCGTGCGGCGCAGGGCGCGCAGGACGGGGGTGCCGAGGGTGAGGCAGAGGACGACGGTCAGCGCGGCCCGGGGCAGGTCCCAACCCAGGGACGTGGTCAGGCAGTACGCCGCGAAGCGGACCAGGTTGGCGGGCAGCGGGTCGCCGGGGTGGAACGAGACGGAGCCGGCCAGGCCGCCGATGTACGGCCAGCCCTGGAGGTTCATGATCGTGCCGTACAACAGGGACGCGACGGCGCCGTACCCCGCGAGGAGCGCGAGTTCGCGGCGGCCGCGCAGGGAGGCGGATCCCGGCAGCAGCCCGGCTCCCAGGCAGACCCACCCCATCGCCAGCATCTGGAACGGCAGCCACGGCCCCACCCCGCCGGTGAGCAGCGCGGAGGCGAACATCGCCAGCGGGCCGAGGACGAAGCCGAAGCCCGGGCCGAGCACCCGCCCGGAGAGCACCATCAGGAAGAACATCGGCTCCAGGCCCGCCGTCCCCGCGCCGAGGGGTCGGAGAGCGGCCCCGGCTGCCGCGAGCACGCCGAGCAGGGCCACCGACTTGGCGTCCAGCCCCGGCGCCCCGCCGCCTGCCGAGCGGCCCTCGGAGATCTGGGCGATGACGACGGCGAGCAGCAGAGGGAGGAGGAGCGCGAACAGCCACGGCGCGTCCGCGGAGTGGCCGACCAGCGCCGACCTGGTGGAGGCGAGCAGCGGCCAGCCGAAGGCGGCGACGCCGACGAGGGACACCGACAGCAGCGCCGCGATCGACCGGCGCCCCAGCGGGACGGGACGAGTGCTCATGCGCCCAGCGCCTCCGCGACCTGCCCGACGGTGAGCCACGGCCCGGGCGCCAGCACCTTGGACACCTGGGGGGCGAACGCCGGCGAGGAGACCACGACCTGCGCCGTCGGTCCGTCGGCGACGATCTCGCCCTCGGCCAGGATCACCGTGCGGTGGGCGAGTTCGGCGGCCAGTTCGACGTCGTGGGTGGCGAGCAGCACGGCGTGGTCCTCGGCCGCCAGGCCGCGCAGGATCTCCACCAGCCGGGACTTGGCGGCGTAGTCGAGGCCGCGGGTCGGCTCGTCCAGGAGCAGCAGCGGGGGCCGGGCGGTGAGCACGACGGAGAGCGCGAGGGTGAGCCGCTGGCCCTCGGAGAGGTCGCGCGGGTGGGTGTCGTCGGCGATGCCGGGCAACAGGCGTTCGACCAGGGCGCGGCAGGTGCCGGCGGCGGCGCCCGCGTCGGCGTCGGCCGCGGCGCACTCGGCGGCGACCGACTCGCCGTACAGCAGGTCGCGCGGGTCCTGCGGGACGAGTCCGACCTCGCGGATCAGCTCGGCGGGGCGGGTGCGGTGCGGGGTGCGGCCGCCGACCTCGACGCGGCCGGAGGCGGGGGCGTGCAGGCCGACCAGGCTGCCCAGCAGGGTGGACTTGCCGGCGCCGTTGCGGCCCATCAGGGCGGTGACCTCGCCGGGGTGCAGCGCGAGGTCCACGCCGCGCAGCGCCGGGACCGGGCCGCGCCGGACGGCGAGGCGGTCGGCAACGGCGACGGGGGTACCGGACGGAGCACCGGCGGCGGCGGGCGCCCGGCCGTCGAGTTCGGCGCGCAGCGGTGCGGCCCTGCGGCGCGCGTCGCGGACCGAGAGCGGCAGCGGCCGCCAGCCCGCGAGCCGGCCGAGGCCGACCACCGGCGGGTGCACCGGGGAGTGCGCCATCACCTCGGCCGGTTCGCCCAGCACCGGGGGCGCGTCCGGGGTGAGCAGCAGCACCTGGTCGGCGTACTGGACGACCCGCTCCAGCCGGTGCTCGGCCATCAGCACGGTGGTGCCGAGGTCGTGCACCAGCCGCTGGAGGACGGACAGCACCTCCTCGGCCGCGCCCGGGTCGAGCGCCGAGGTGGGCTCGTCCAGGACCAGGACACGCGGGTGCACGGTGAGCACCGAGCCGATCGCGACGCGCTGCTGCTGGCCGCCGGAGAGGGAGCCCAGCGAGCGGTCGCGCAGGTCGGCGAGGCCGAGCAGGTCGAGGGTCTCCTCGACCCGGCGGCGCATCACGTCGCCCGGCAGGCCCAGCGATTCCATGCCGTAGGCGAGTTCGTCCTCCACCGTGTCGGTGACGAAGTGCGCCAGCGGGTCCTGCCCCACCGTGCCGACCAGGTCGGCGAGTTCGCGCGGCCGGTGCTCGCGGGTGTCCCGGCCGCCGACGGTGACCCGGCCGTGCAGCACCCCGCCGGTGAAGTGCGGCACCAGGCCGCTGACCGTCCCCAGCAGGGTGGACTTGCCGGAGCCGGACGGGCCCACCAGCAGGCAGAGTTCGCCCTCGGGGACGGTGAGGTCGACGCCGTTCAGTGCGGGCGCGGCGGAGTCCGCGTACCGGACGGAGACCTGCTCGAAGGTGATCACGATGCCCTCCGGGGCGGGGTCGGGGCGGCGAGCGCCGGTACCAGGCCGAGCAGGACGGCCAGTACGGCGGCCAGGGGCAGCGCGGGGACGGTCGGTGGGACGACGGTGGGGGCGAAGGCGGCCGGGTCCTGCGCGGCCAGGTAGGTGGTGAGGGCCGCCACGGCCGCCCCGGAGCCGGCGGTCAGCCACTCCGGCAGGGCCCAGGGGTCGGGCCGGTAGCGGCTCCTGACGGAACGTCGGCTGCCGAGCAGCAGTCCGGCGAAGGCGGCGGCCAGGCCGAGCAGCAGGACCGGCGGTGCCCAGCCCGCGCCGCCGGCCGTCAGCAGCCCGTACGCGGCCAGGCAGATCCCGAGCAGCCCGGCCAGGGTGAGCGCGGCCGTCGCCCGGGCGAGCCGGCGCGGGACGTCGGCGGTGCGGCCGAAGCCCCGGGTGTCCATCGCGGCGGCCAGCGCGACGGACCGCTCCAACGCGCCCTCCAGCACCGGGAGTCCGACGCTCAGCACGGCCGCGACGCCCTTGTCGGTGCGGCCGCGCAGGCGCCGCGCGGCGCGCAGCCGGCGGACGTCCGCGACCAGGTTCGGCGCGAAGGTCATCGCCACGACGACGGCGACGCCCGCCTCGTAGAGCGCGCCGGGCAGGGCGCGCAGCAGCCGGGCCGGGCTGGCCAGCGAGTTGGCGGCGCCGACGCAGACCAGCAGGGTGGCCAGCCGCAGTCCGTCGTACAGTGCCGCGAGCAGCCCCTCGACGGTGACCCGGCCGCCGATCCGCACGCCCTGCGCCCAGGCGGGCAGCGGGACTTCGGGCAGGGTGAACAGCACATGGGTGCCGGGGACCGGGGAGCCGAGGAAGACCGCGAACACCAGCCGGATGCCGAGCACCAGCAGGCCCAGCCGCAGGAACGCCCCGTACGACCGTGACCACGGCGCGTCGCCGCGCCGGGCCGCGACCACGTACCCGGCGACGGCGGTGAGCAGCAGCAGGATCGCCGGGTTGGTGGTCCTGGTGGCCGCCGCGCCCAGCCCGAGCGCCCACAACCACCAGGCCCCGGGGTGCAGTTGGCGGGGGCCGGTGGGCGGCCGGGTGCTACGGGCGGTGCTGCTCACGGTGCTGTCCTGGGTGGGGGTTAGGAGTGACGGCGGCGGCGCGCCTGCCAGACGGCGCCGCCGGCGAGGACGGCGACCAGCGCGCCGCCGGCGATCAGGCCGATGTCCGGGCCGCTGCCGTGGCCGGCGGACCGGCCGTCGCTGTCCGGCTGGGCGGCGCCCGCCGCGGCGACCTGGTCACCGCAGCCCGCCTTCGGGTACCCGGCGATGGCGCACAGCAGCCCGTTGGAGTCGTAGCGCAGCGGCGGGGCGACGGCGGCCAGCACCTCGGCCGAGCTGGCGCGGGGCGTGACGCTGGCGCAGGCGGTCCGCGGCCCGGGCAGAGCGTCGGACGTACCGGCGTCCTCGGCGGTCCCGAAGTCCAGCACGACCGCCACCCGCTTGCGCCCCTCCTGCGCGGGCGTGCCCGCGCAGAGCTCCGCGAAGCTCCCGCCCGTGCGCGGCTTCGCGGCGTCCTGCCCGCCGTCCGGGCTGAGCGCGAAGCGCCACCCGTCCACCGATCCGTCCGGCGGCACCGCGACGGCGGGCCCCTGCTGCTGGTACGTCCAGCCGCCGCCCTCGGCGCCGCGCCAGAACGACCAGTACCGGTAGCCGGCCGCCTGCGCGGGCGCGGCGGAGACGAGCAGCAGCACCACCCCGAGGAGGGGGAGGAGCAGCACGGCGCCGGCGGAGGTGCGGGCGGCGGTGCGGCGTGCGGGGCGCATCAGAGGTGCGGGTTGCGCTTGCGCTGGAGGCTGAGGAGGAGGCCGCCGCCGACGCCGACGAGCAGGCCGACGCCGATCAGCCAGTACTGGCCGATGCCGCCGTCGTCCTTCTTCCCGGCCGGGGCGGGCGTCGCCGCGGCCGAGGCCTCGGCGGCCTTGGGCGTCGGGCCGAGGGCGGTGAGCCGGCCGGTCAAGGCGGCGGTGTCGCGGTGGGCGGCCTGGGTGACCAGCAGCAGGGTGGCGGTGGCGCCGGCGTCGGTGCCGCCCTTGGTCCAGGTGGCGCCCTCCTTGGCGAGCCAGTCGACGGCGCCGGCGGCCTGCTGGGGGTGGCCGCTCTGGACGAGGGCGAGGGCGGCCCAGGCGGTCGCGGTGTAGTCGGGCTTCGGCTCGGCGCCCGGGGTGACCAGGCTGAGGTGGTCGCCGTTGGCCGCGAGCTGGGCGGTGAGGTAGGCGCCGGCGGCCTCGCCGGAGTCCGCGTGCGGGACCGGGGCCGCGGCGGCCGCGGCGTCGGAGGCGCAGGCCAGGGGCTTGGGCGCGGCGTCGGCGCGCACCGAGGTGGCGACCGGCAGGTGGCCGCCGCCGGCGGCGAGCGCGGCCTGGCCGCTGGCGAGGGCGTTCGGGGTGAGGGCGCCGCCGGCCGGGTCGGGCTGGTAGGCGAAGGCGCCGCGCTGGTCGGCGGGGGCGGCGCAGCCGAGCTGGAACAGGGCGAGCCCGTCGAAGGCGGACCGGCCGGCCTTGGCGACGCCCGCCGGGTCGGTCCTGGCGGCGAACAGCGCGTTGACGGCGAGGCCGGTGGAGTTGGCGTCGCCCGGGCTGCCGGGGTTGTAGGCCCAGCTGCCGTCGGCGTTCTGGTTGGCCTTGAGCCAGGCGACGCCCTTGTCGACGGCCTCCTGGTGCCCGCCGAGGGCGGCCAGGGCCTGGACGGCGACGGCGGTGGCGTTGCTGTCCTCGGTCTTGGGGTCGCAGGCCGCGCCGGCCGCCCGGTAGGAGGGCCAGCCGCCGTCCTCGCACTGCTGCCCGGTGAGCCAGCCGACGGCCGAGTCGGCCGGGGTGACCTTGGCCGCCGTCAGGGCGGTGAGCGCCAGCGACTGCCGCCAGACGCCGTCGTACGTCGGGTCGCTCCTGCCGTACAGCCCCTCGGGGACGGCGGCGGTGGTCGGCGCGGGGCTGTCGGCGAGGGCCGGGCCGGCGGCGAGGCCGGTGAGCAGCGCGGCGGACAGGGCGGCGGCGCCCAGGCGGGCGGCGGTCAGCATGGTGCGGTGTGCCTTTCGGTGAGCGGTGGTGGCCCGGGCGGGGCCGTTCCGTAGTCCTCGACGGTGCCGGGCGCGTGCGTCCGGCCTGGCCGCTCGCCCCTCCCCGGGCGCTCCGACTCGCCCGGGCGGCCAGTGCGGCGCCGGACTCACGGCTGCGGGTCAGCGCCGGATTCGCACCGGCTTTCCCCGGGGGAGGAGCGGGATGGAGTTGTGCTGCCCGTCGACTCTAGCCGCCGCGGCGCCCGGAGCGTCCAGCCGCCGGAGCGTTCAGGCGGCGGAGCGCCCGGAGCGGCCCGCGTGGGTGCGGAACAGCGGCAGGAACAGGTTCCAGTCGGCGGCGGCCGACCGGGTGTTCACGGCAGGGTGAGCAGCCGGGCCGCGGTGTGCAGGTCGGCCCGCACCTCGGCGATCGAGGCGCGCCCGGAGAGCCAGGCGACCAGCGCCGAGTGCCAGGTGTGCTCGATCACCCGCACCGCCGCGCGCTGGCTCTCGGTGGGCGGTCCGGACTGGCCGATCGCGTCCAGGATGAGCTGCCCGGTGGCGACGCTGACCTGGTCCACCTCGGCTCCGACCGAGCGGTCCGCGAAGGACAGCGCCCGGACCATCGCCTCGGCCAGCAGCGGCTCGCGCTGGAGAGCGTGGAAGGCCCGGGTGAGGGTGTCGGCGACCCGCGGGGCCGGTTCGGGCTCGGTCGGCGGGTGCCGCCGGATGTGCTCGTGGAGGCCCTGGAGCTGCTCCAGCATCACCGCCACCAGCAGGTGCACCTTGGACGGGAAGTACCGGTAGAGGGTGCCGAGGGCGACCTGCGCGCTCTCCGCGACCTCCCGCATCTGCACCGCCTCGTACCCGCCCCGCACCGCCAGCGCGGTGGCGGCCCGCAGGATGCGCCGGCGCCGTTCGGCCTGGCGCGCGGTCAGCGGCGGCTCGCCCGGCGGGGAGAGCGGCGGGGAGAGCGGCGTCGTCGGAGGAGGGGGTGGCGGCAAGGGTGCTCCCGGGCGGGCGAGAGTGGCGGGGTGCTCCACAGGGTCGGCAGGATCCGGCGTGGTGGGAATCACCGGCCCTGGCTCCTGAGGTAAAGCTACGGGCCGGTATCTTCGAGGTCTCTCATTGTTCACGTGGTCGACGACGAGTTCCCCAGCCACTGAAACCTGATCTACTTTAGCGACCGGAAGCACGACCGGCAGCACCGATAGCAGCTAGAGAAGAGGGCCCAGGATGACCGCGCAGCCGCTGCGGATTGCCCTGCTGTCGTACCGCGGTGACCCCTTCTGCGGCGGTCAGGGCGTGTACGTACGGCACCTCTCCCGGGAGCTGGCGAGGCTCGGTCACCACGTGGACGTGATCGGCGCCCAGCCCTTCCCGGTGCTGGACGAGGTCGAGGGGCCCGGCTCGGTGCGCCTGGTCGAGCTGCCCAGCCTGGACCTCTACCGCGCCGACGACCCCTTCCGCACCCCGGCCCGCGGCGAGTTCCGCGGCCCGGTGGACCTGCTGGAGTTCGCCACCATGCGCACCGGCGGCTTCCCCGAGCCGCTCACCTTCTCGCTGCGCGCCCGCCGGTACCTGGCCGCCCACAAGGGCCGCTACGACGTGGTGCACGACAACCAGACCCTCGGCTACGGCCTGCTCGGCCTGGCCCGGCACGGCTTCCCGCTGGTCACCACGATCCACCACCCGATCACCGTGGACCGGCGGCTGGAGCTGGACGCCGCCACCACCCGGGTCAAGCGGCTCTCGCTGCGCCGCTGGTACGCCTTCACCCGGATGCAGCGCCGGGTCGCCGCCCGGCTGGACCACGTGATCACCGTCTCCGGCACCTCGCAGCGCGAGATCGCCGAGCACCTGGGCGTCGCGCCGGGCGCGATCTCGGTGGTGCCGGTCGGCGCCGACACCCGGCTCTGGTCGCCCTCGGAGCGGGCCGGGCGCGTCCCCGGCCGGATCGTCACCACCTCCAGCGCGGACGTCCCGCTGAAGGGCCTGGTCTTCCTGGTCGAGGCGCTCGCCAAGGTCCGCACCGAGCGGGACGCCCACCTGGTGGTGGTCGGCAAGCCGCAGAAGGACGACGGCCCGGTGGCCGAGGCGGTGCGCCGCTTCGGGCTGGCGGAGCACATCGAGTTCCGCAGCGGGCTGACCGACCGGGAGCTGGTCGACCTCTACCGCTCGGCCGAGGTCGCCTGCGTCCCCTCGCTCTACGAGGGCTTCTCGCTGCCCGCCGCCGAGGCGATGGCCACCGGCACCCCGCTGGTCGCCACCACCGGCGGGGCGATCCCCGAGGTGGCCGGCCCGGACGGGGAGACCTGCCTGGCGGTGCCGCCGGGGGAGGCGGACGCGCTGGCCGCCGCGCTCGGCCGGCTGCTGGACGACCCGGAGCTGCGGGCCGGGCTCGGCGCGGCCGGGCGGGAGCGGGTGCTCGCCCGGTTCACCTGGGAGCGGGCCGCCGAGCTGACCACCGAGGCCTACCGGGCGGCGATCGCCACCGGCGCCGGCGCCCGGGCCCGCTCGGGGCCGGGCTGGCGGTACGTGGCCTAGGGCGGTGCCGGGTCGCCGGTCGGCCGCCCGGCCACACCCTGGTGCACGGCCCCGCCACGCCGCCGGCCGGTGACGGCGGGTCGGATCCACCCGGCGCGGCGCGACGCGCCGGAAGAAGGCCTGACGAAGCGTCAAGGACGCTTGGTAGCAATAGGAATGGGAGTCCAGCAGTGCTGACCGTCGATTTCTCGCGCTTCCCGCTCGCCCCCGGCGACCGGGTGCTCGACCTGGGCTGCGGCGGGGGCCGGCACGCGTTCGAGTGCTACCGCCGCGGCGCCAACGTGATCGCTCTCGACCAGAACGCCGAGGAGATCGCCGAGGTCACGAAGTGGTTCGCGGCGATGGAGCAGGCCGGTGAGGCCCCGGAGGGCGCGTCGGCGGTCGCGATGGAGGGCAACGCGCTGGCGCTGCCGTTCGAGGACGAGTACTTCGACAAGATCATCATCTCCGAGGTGATGGAGCACATCCCGGACGACAAGGGCGTGCTCAACGAGATGTTCCGGGTCCTCAAGCCGGGCGGCCTGCTCGCCGTCACCGTGCCGCGCTGGCTGCCGGAGAAGATCTGCTGGGCGCTGTCCGACGAGTACCACGAGGTCGAGGGCGGCCACATCCGGATCTACCGGGGCGACGAACTGCTCGGCAAGCTCAAGGACGCCGGCCTGGAGCCGTACGGCACCCACCACGCGCACGCGCTGCACTCGCCGTACTGGTGGATCAAGTGCGCGGTCGGCGTGGACAACGACAAGGCGCTGCCGGTCAAGGCGTACCACCAGCTGCTGGTCTGGGACATCGTCGGCACCCCGGTGATCAGCCGCCTCACCAAGGCCGCCGAGCGGGCGCTCAACCCGGTGATCGGCAAGAGCTTCGTGGCGTACGCCGCCAAGCCCAACCGCGCGCCGGGCGGGGCGGCATGACCGCCGCCGTCCCCGAGGTGCTGCTGCTCGACGGGGTGCTCGACGCCGAGCAGGCCGCCGACACCGTGCGCAGCATCCTGGCCGAGCAGCGCCCGGACGGTGCCATACCGTGGTTCGCCGGCCACCACCTCGACCCCTGGGACCACACCGAGGCGGCGATGGCCCTCGACACGGCCGGCGAGCACGCCGCCGCCGAGGCCGCCTACCGCTGGCTCGCCGCCACCCAGAACCCGGACGGCTCCTGGTACGCGGCCTACACCGACGGCGTGGTCACCGACCGGGCCAAGGAGAGCAACTTCTGCGCGTACATCGCGGTCGGGGTCTGGCACCACCACCTCAGCACCGGCGACGACGCCTTCCTGGAGTGGATCTGGCCGGTCGTCCGGCGCGCCCTGGACTTCATCGTCGGGCTGCGGCTGCCCGGCGGCCCGATCGCCTGGCGGGTCGACGAGGACGGCGCCGCCACCGACGAGGCGCTGCTCACCGGCTCGTCCAGCATCCTGCACGCGCTGCGCTGCGGCCTGGCCGTCGCCGAGTACCTGGAGGAGCCGCAGCCCGACTGGGAGCTCGCGGCCGGGCGGCTGGGGCACGCCGTCTCCCACCACCCCGAGCGGTTCCTTGACAAGGGCCGCTACTCGATGGACTGGTACTACCCGGTGCTCGGCACCGGCCTGCGCGGCGAGGCGGCGCTGGCCCGGATCGAGCGGGACTGGGAGCGCTTCGTCGTCCCCGGCCTCGGCGTGCGCTGCGTCAGCGACCGCCCGTGGGTGACCGGCGGGGAGAGCGCCGAGCTGGCCCTCGCGCTCTGGGCGATCGGCCAGTCCGACCGCGCGGTGGACATCCTGCGCTGGATCCAGAAGCACCTGCGGCACGAGGACGGCTCGTACTGGACCGGGTACGTGTTCGAGGACGACGCGATCTGGCCGGAGGAGCGCACCACCTGGACGGCCGGGGCGCTGCTGCTCGCGGTGGCCGCCCTCGGCGGGGACCCGGCCACGGTCGCGGTCTTCGGCGGGGAGCAGCTGCCCGCCGGGCTGGTGGTCCAGGACTGCTGCTGAGCCGGGAGCCCGGACGGACGGGCCGCGAGCTCGGACGGAAGAGCCGGGCGCACGGACGGAAGGGGCGGGACCGGAGAACCGGTCCCGCCCCTTCGCGGTGTGCGTCCGAGGAGGTCAGCCGCGCTGGATGCCCGTGGTGTCGGCCAGCACGCCCTGGCTGCCGTCCGGCAGCTGCGCGACCAGCGCGGCGCCGCGCTGCTCGACGGCCAGGTACCAGGTACCGGGCACGACCTCGCCGACCGGGGCACCGGCCGGGTTGTCCTTCGGGGCCAGCTGGCGCGGCGCCGGGACGGCGAACCAGAACGGCTGGAAGTCCGACGCCGGGGCGGGCGCCTGCTGCGCGGCCGGGGCCGGCTGCGGGGCCGGGGCGCCGGCGTCGTGCGGCTGGGCGGCCGGGACCGGCTGGCCGGGCTGCGGCTGGCCCGCACCCGGGTAGCCGTAGCCGCCCTGGGCGGCGCCGTACGCCGGGTCCTGGCCCTGGGCCGGGTAGCCGTACTGACCGGGCTGGGGCGCACCCGGGTGGCCGGGCTGGCCCGGGTAGCCGTACTGGCCGGGGACGGCCGCCGGGCGGTCGGAGACCAGCGGGGCCTTCAGGGCGGGCACCAGGGGGCTCGCGGCGGCCGCGCCGGCCAGCACGATCAGCGCGATGAAGCCGAGCCAGGCGCCGAAGCCGTGGCTGACGCTCGAACCGTAGGGGCTGGCGCCCAGCGACCAGACCGAGGTCCACAGCGCGGCGACGGAGAAGGCGATGCCCCACTGGTCCAGCCGCAGGCCGAGCACCTGACGCTTGGTCGCGGCCTGGCCCTGGAAGCGCTGCACCAGGATCAGCACGGCGGCGACGATGCCGAGCAGGTAGATCGAGGGCAGGACGGGGAACAGGTCCGTGCTCCACGCGTTCTTTGAGGCGTCCGCACAGAACCGGCCGCTGCAGTCAGCGGTCAGGTAGGGCAGGAAGGAGGCGATGAAGAGCAGGACGGCCGCGCCTGCGACGGCGGCGTCTCCCCTGGTGAGAGCGCGCAGATTCACTAACGTTCCCCTCGTTGACGTGTCGTGGACGGTGGTTCGTACGGTCGGGCCGACCGGCCGAAACTCCCGAACGGACCAGAAGCCTAGGCCCAACCGTCCTGCCGGTGCACGGCGGGACCGGCAATGGGGCGAAGTCGTTGCAAACCGTGCGGTCCGGGCGGAGCGTCGTCCTCCGGGGGTGTGCGGTTCAACTCCCGTGTCGCTCTTCGGCCTTCTCTTGGGTCGTCAGGAACGCGGTCAGTGCGTCGGCGATCCCCTGGGCCGCCTGCTGGCGCCACTGAGGGTCCGTCATCCGTTGCGCGTCCGTCGAGTTGCGCATGTTACCGCACTCGATGAACACCTTGGGGACGGTGGAGAGGTTGAGGCCGCCCAGGTCGGAGCGGGTGTCGAGGCCGTCCTTGGCGACGTAGTCCGCGTAGGGTTCGCCGGTCGCGGCGCGGAACCGGTCGCGCAGCAGGAGGCCGAGCCGGTGCGAGGGCTCGACGATCGCCGTGGTGTCGGCCTTTCCGGCGACCACCCGGGCGGGCATGATCACGTGGAATCCGCGGCCGGCCGCCGGGCCGCCGTCCCCGTGCACCGAGAGCGCGACGTCGGCGTGCGCGTCGGCGCCCGCGCGGGCGCGCTGGTCGATGCACGGGCCCCAGGGGCGGTCGCCGTCCTGCACCAGCACCACCGTGGCGCCCCGGGCGGCCAGGAGGGCGCGGGCCCGGCGGGAGACGTCCAGGGTGTACTCGGCCTCGGTGTAGCCGGCGTCGGTCTCGGTGCCGGTGGTGTCGCACTCCTTGCGGGTGTTGCCGATGTCCACCTGGCGGTTGATCTCGGCGGTGTGCGCGGAGTTGCCCGGGTTGTGGCCGGGGTCGAGCAGGACGGTGCGGCCGGCCAGGCTGGTGGCGGTGCCGGCATCGGCGCTGCCGACGGGCGGGGTCTCCGCTGCGGCGGCGGGCGAGGTGGACGGCGGCGGGGCGACCGGAGGGGTGAGCGGCGGGGCGGTCGTCCCGTCGGCGGCGCCCGGGCGGTCCGTAGCCGTAGGGGCCGTAGGGGTCGTCGGGGCCGGGCCGGCCGTCGCCGCGGTCGCGGTCGCCGCGGCGCCCGCCGGGCCGGAGTGGTCGAGGGCCCGCCAGCCGAACCAGCCCGCCGTGCAGAGGGGGACGGCCACGGCCGCGGCCGTGGTGGCGCGCAGCAGGGCGGAGCGGCGGGGCGGTCGAGGGGCGGAACCGGTCACGGGTCGGTCAGATCCTGTCCTGGGTGCGCGGAGTGAGGCCGTAGCTCTTCGCGATCGCGTTCCACTTGTTCATGAAGTCCGTCTTCGCCTGGGTGGCCTGGGGGTTGAGCTCGTCCGCGCGCTTCTTGTCCGGGGTGGCCGGGGCCCTGCCGGTGCAGCCCTGGGCGGCGACGGTGCGCGCCCAGGTCGCGTACGCCTTGTCGATGTCGGCCGACAGCTGCCAGGCGGACTTCAGCGAGTTCACCGCGTCCACGCCGCCCGGCACGTCCGTGACGGTCAGCTGGGACAGCTTGGTCAGCAGGGCGGCCCGCTGGGTCGCGCCGTTGTCGAAGGTCTGCGCGGCGCTCTCGATGTCGGCCTTGGGCGGGCAGCTGGTCACCTTGGCGACGGCGCTGCCGATCGGTGCCTTGGCGTTCTCGCCCTCGCTGAGCAGGCTGTCCAGCGCCTGGGCCTGGGTCTGGGCGCCCGGACCGGGGCCGGTCGCGGTCGGGGACGGGGCGCCGGTGGGGGCGCCGGACGCGCTCGCGGCGGCGCTCGGCGCGCCGTCCGTCCCGGTGGGCGCGGGGGCGGGCGGCAGGTGGTCGGAGCCGGTCGGCGGGGCGGCGGTCGGGGCGGGCGCGGCCCGGTCCTCCCCGTCGCCGCTCCGGGCGGCGAACAGCAGGCCGCCGCCGATCGCCAGCACCAGGAGCAGCGCGAACCCGATCAGCAGCGGGGTCCTGCGGTTGGCCGGCCGCTCCTCCTCGTCCCCGGCGCCCGTCGGGTAGTCGGGCTGCCCGTACGGGGGCTGCGGCGGGGCGGCGGGCGGCTGCAGGAGGTAGTCGTAGCCGGGGGCCGGCCGCGGTGCCTGGGCCTGCGGGCCCGCGTGGGAGGGGAACGGCGAGGCCGCGGGCGGGGCGGCCGGGGGCGGCGGGGTGGCGCCGGGGGACAGCCGGGCGGTCGGCGGGTCGTAGCCGGGCGAGGCGGCCAGGTACGGGCGGGCGCCCAGCGGCGGGCCCTGGTCGCCGACGCCGCCGGGCGCGGGCGGCGCGGCCATCGGGCCGGGGCGGGCGGCGGACTCCGGTGTCGCGGGCGGCAGGGGCGCGGCGGCCGGCTGGTCGGCGGGGGCCGGGGCGGGCTGTGCGTCGGCGGGACGCTGCGGGCCGCGTACCCAGCCGCCGGCGCCGCCGCGCGCGGTGGGGTCCCAGACCGCCGGAGCGCTGTTCTGCTGGTCCGTCATGTCGCTGCTGGCCCCCACCGTCCGCCGATGCTCTGCCTGGTGCTGCGCGCCACCGTACCGTTCGAACCCCCGCCCGACAGCCCCGGCACGACGTTAGGGCATCGGTGCGGGGCGGCGGGAACGAACGGTTACCGGGCGCTGCGGCGCAGGACGCGCAGGGAGCCGGTCACCGAGACCTCCTCGAAGCCCTCGTCCAGCGCCCGCAGGTACACCCGGTACGGGGCCTGGCCGCCGTCCGCAGGGTCCGGGAAGACGTCGTGCACCACCAGCAGGCCCTCCGGCGCCAGGTGCGGCACCCAGCCCTCGTAGTCGCCGGTCGCGTGCTCGTCGGTGTGGCCGCCGTCGATGAACACCAGGGCCAGCGGGCGCCCCCACAGCGCGGCGATCCGCGGCGAGCGGCCGACCAGCGCCACCACGTGCTCCTCCAGCCCGGCGGCGTGCAGGGCGCGGCGGAACCGCGGCAGGGTGTCCATCAGCCCGACCTCGGGGTCGACCAGCGTCGGGTCGTGGTACTCCCAGCCGGGCTGCTGCTCCTCCGACCCGCGGTGGTGGTCGACGGTCAGCGCGACCGTCCCGGCCTCCCGGGCCGCCGCCGCGAGCAGGATCGCCGACCGGCCGCAGTAGGTGCCGATCTCCAGCACCGGCAGCCCGGTGCCCCGGGCCGCCGCCACCGCCGCCGCGTACAGCGCGAGCCCCTCGTCCACCGGCATGAAACCGGTGGCCCCCTCGAACGCCGCCAGCACCTCGGGCGCCGGTTCGGCGCTCAGCAGCAGGTCGGACATGCGGTGCTCCTCGGGGGTGGGGCGGGGACGGACGTGCACGGACCCTACTCGACGGTAGCGGGGGCGGAGGCGCCGGGTCGCCCGGTGCCGGGCCGTCCGCCGGGGCCCGCGGGCCGGGGCGTCCGGTGCCGCGCGGGCTCAGCCGGCGAGCAGGTCGGTGGCGATCCGGGTGCGGTGCGGAGCCAGCTCGGCGGCGATCGCCGCGGTCTCGGCGGCGGTGGCCGTGACGGCGGCGGGCCGGTCCTCGGCGCCGTCGACCAGGGCGATCCGCAGGTGGGTCGGCGGGTGGGAGGAGTCCACGGCCGCGCGGTCGCGGGCGCTCAGCCGGAGCAGCCGCTCGTGTTCGGCGGCCGGGACGGACGCGAGGTGCTCGCGTATCCGCTCCCAGAGCAGCTCCGGGGCGGCCTGCCCCGGGTTCGCGGCCTGCTCGGCCTGCTCGGCCTGCTCGGCGCCCCGGCTCCGGCCGCGGCGGACCACGCGCGGACGCCGGCGCTCCTCGGCGCGGATCCGGCCGACGGCGGTGCCCACCGGGCCGCCGAGCATGAGCGCGGCGAGCATGCCGCGGGCCGCCTCACTGCCCCCGACCCGGACAGCGAGGGCGTCCGCGCGGTACTCGGCCTGCTGGCCGGCCCGGGAGGTGAGCCGGTCGAACAGCAGCAGCCCCTGGTACATCAGCCAGACGACCGCCCGCATCAGGGCCATGCCGATGATCGCGCCGAGCTTGATCAGCAACGGCGTGCCGTCGAAGCGCGGACCGCCCGGATCGCCGGACTCGACCGACGTCCCCCAGCCGTGGCCCCGGCCGCCGCGTGCCATGTGGTACCAGGCCGCGAGCGCCGAGACCGCGCTGTGCAGCCAGAACGAGCGCCGGTGGTCGCCGTTGACGTGGTGGCCGAACTCGTGGCCGAGCAGGGCGATCCGCTGCCGGTCGTCCAGCGTCTCCCAGAGCGGCAGACCGAGCGTGAGGACCGGCCGGCGGCGCAGCCCGACCAGCCCGTACGAGGCGTTGAAATCGTCGGTGACCAGGATGACGTCCGCCGGCGCGGCGCCGATCTCGGCGGCCACCCGGTCGGCCAGCCCGTACAGCGCCGGCGCCGCGGCGCGGTCGAGGACGGTCCGGTCGCGCGGCACCCGGCCCAGCCGGGGCCGCAACGCGAGGACGACCAGCAGGACGACCGCGCCGATGCAGCGCTGCACGGTGGTGCCGGTGACGAGCAGCCAGGCACCCAGGCAGAACAGGGTGAAGGTCAGGAGGTGGACCAGACCGGCGGCGGACGAGGCCAGCAGCCGGTCGCGGCGGGCGGTGGGGGAGGGCCGGCCCTCGGCCTGGTCCTCGAACAGCCGGTCGGAGCGGGCGGCGGCGGCCCGCTCGCGCCGGGTGGGTTCGGGGGCGGCGTCCTGGCCGGGGACCAGGTTCCAGTCGCAGGCCGGGCACCAGGCGGTGAAGCGCGGGTCGGCGGTCAGCGCGGCGCCGCAGCGGGGGCAGGGCGCGCCGTGCCCGGACTGCGCGGGGGACGGCTGCGGAGGCGTCCGTGAGGACGTGAGCGGGGGTGTCGGCACGACGGTGATCATGGCGTGGTCCGGCGGTGGAAGGACAGTGGATTCGGACAGTTCTGCAGGACGGTCGTTGTGGAACGCGTTCTAGTCGCGCTGCGCCGCCCGTGCCAGAATCGGCGCGACCGTCGGATCCGAGGAACACACCAGGCACCCCGGGAGCAGCACCATGCGCGCAGCCGTCCTGCACAAGACCGGCCAGGAGGTCCTCGACGTCCGCGAGGACGTGACGGCCGTGGGCTTCGGGCCGGGCACCGTACGGGTCCGGATGCGCGCCGCCAGCCTCTGCCACTCGGACCTCTCCGCGATGAGCGGCGTGCTGCCGCAGCCCGCCCCGTTCGTCCCCGGGCACGAGGGCGCCGGGGACGTGGTGGAGGTCGGCGAGGGCGTCACCGGCCTCGCTGTCGGCGACCGCGTGGTGCTCTGCTGGATGGCGCCCTGCGGCCACTGCGACCACTGCCGGCAGGACCGCGGCCACCTGTGCGTCGCCAGCCTGCGCGGCCTCGGCGCCCCCGGGTTCCGGATCGCCGAGGGCGGGCTGGACGCCTCCGGCTTCTACGGCACCGGCGCCTTCGCCGAGGAGGTCGTGGTCGCGGCGAACGCCGTCATCAAGGTGCCCGCCGACCTTCCGTACGAGGTCGCCGCGCTGATCGGCTGCGGCGTGACCACGGGCATCGGCGCCGCGGTGAACACCGCCCGGGTCGAGCCCGGCGCCTCCGTCGCGGTGATCGGCGCGGGCGGGGTCGGCGTGGCCACCGTGCAGGGCGCCCGGGTCTGCGGCGCCGCCCGGATCACCGTCGTCGACCCGGTCGCCTCGCGCCGCGAGCGCGCCCTGGCCTTCGGTGCCACCGAGGCGGTCGCGCCCGAGGAGCTGAAGGCGGTGGCCAAGCGGCTGCCCGGCGGCGGCTTCGACTACGTCTTCGAGGCCGTCGGCCGCGCGGCCACCGTCCGGGCCGGTTACGAGGCCGCCCGGCGCGGCGGCGCGGTGGTGGTCATCGGCGCGGGCGCGCAGGACGACCTCGCGCAGTTCACCATGGGCGAGCTGTTCTTCAACGAGAAGCGCCTGCTGCCGTCGCTGTACGGCGGGGCGACGGTGGCGCGCACCATCGGGCTGGTCGTGGACCTCTGGCGGGCCGGGCGGGTCGACCTCGACGGCATGGTCACCCACCGGGTGGGGCTCGCGGACGTCAACGAGGCGATCGCGCAGATGCGCAGCGGCGAGGCGCTGCGGACCGTCGTGACGATGGGCTGACGGCGGGTCGCGGACTGAGGGAGGCCGGGACGCGCCGAGGGCCCGCCGGAAGAGTGCGGACTCTCCCGGCGGGCCCTCGGGTGCGGCGGCTGCTCTGCGGCGGCCCGGGTGCCCCGGTGCCGGTGCGGTCAGCCCCGCGCGCCGGCCGCGCGGTGGCGGCCGTGCGGGTCGGACTCCGGGCGGTCGTCGGCGGCGGAGCCGCCGCGGTGGCGGCCGTGCGACGCGGTGACCTTGGCCGTCTTCTCGTCGGCGTCGGTCCCGGTGACCGCGGGTCCGGTGGTGTCGGTGAGGGTGTCGGACATGAGAATCGTCTTTTCCGTGCGGAGGGTGCGGGTCATCGGCGCCCGGCCGGCGCCGCTGGCGCACGGTCGGGTCCCCGATCGGGTGCTCGGAACGCGCCCGTAGCCGGTGATCACGACCCGAGCCCCGGCCACCATAACGGCCGGGGCGGACGAGATCCTATCGAGATCACGACGCGAGTCCCGGGCTGGTCGGGGGCCCGGGAACCGGGCCGGCGGTGCCCGGCCCGACCCGGCTCCCGCGCGGCGGCGTCCGGACGGCAGGTCCGTACCAAGGCCGGCAACTGGCGCCAATCTGCGGAGCGTTCACCCGGATCGCCCAGCGGGCCGTACCGGTGCGCCGACGGTCCGGGCCCGCGGTCGGCGGATCAGCCCGGACGGCCGGTCCGCAGGAACGCGGCCAGCAGTTCGTGCAGCACGGCGGCGCCCTCGTCGGCGAGCACCTCGTGCCCGGAGCCGGCCGCCTCGACGTAGCGGAAGTCCTCGCCCTCGACCCGGCCGATCCGCAGCAGCTCGTGCCGCAGCGCCCGGGACTGGCTCACCGGCACGACCTCGTCCCGGTTGCCGTGCACCACCAGCAGCGGCGCGCTCAGCCGGTGCGCGAGCTGGAGCACGTCCCGGGGGCCGCGGGCGTCGGCGATCGGCTCGCCGCCGCCCAGCCGGGTGGTCAGCGCCCCGACGGGGGGCGCCGCTTCGGCCAGCAGCCGGGCGCCGGACAGGAACGGCGCGACCACCGCGCAGCGGGCGACCTGCCCGGCCGGCGCGTGCGCGGCCGCCAGCAGCGCCAGGAAGGCGCCGTAGCTGACCCCGAAGAGGGCCGGCGGCTCCAGGCCGAGGGCGGCGCGCTGGCCCGCGATGCCGTCCAGCAGGTAGAGGACGTCGTCCAGGTCGGGCCCGCCCCAGGCGCCCCGGATGGCCAGCGCGTGCGCCACGCCGTAGCCGGTGGAGCCGCGCTGGTTCGGCGCGACGACCGCCAGCCCCTCGGCGGCCATCCGCTGCAACGCCGGGTCGAACTCCAGCCGCCAGGCGTCCGCCGGGCCGCCGTGCAGCGCCAGCACCAGGTGCGGGCTGCTCAGCCAGGCGTCCCCGCCGTACACCACGGCCTCCAACGGGCCCGCCGGGCCCGCCAGTTCGAGGCTCTGCGCGGGCTGCCAGCGGCCGCCGTCCCCGGGCGGGGTGCTGCCGTCCAGCCGCCAGCCGGGCGGCGCGGCCTTCGCCGGGCGCACCCCGCCGGGCTGCCAGGGCGGCACGGTGCCCCGCCACGGGCCGGGCAACCCCGAGGCCAGCGGCGCGAGTTGCAGCGGCAGCGGCATCGGGCCGGTGGCGGCCGGCAGCGGGCCGTGCGCCAGCAGCGCGTCCACGTCCAGGGTCGCCAGCGCCGTCGGGTGGTCGGGCGAGGAGTACGGCAGCCGCAGCCCCGCCTCGCTCCAGTGCCCGACCGCGCCGAGCCGTCCGGGCGGCACCGGCAACCGGTCCAGCCGCCCGGCCGAGGGCCGCCACAGGGCGAGCGCCGAGCCCGCGCCGTGGTCGATCTGCACCGCGACCCGGGGGCCGTCCGCCGCCACCCGCAGTGCGACCGGCCGCAGGAGCATGCCGGCGACGTGCAGGCACTCCGGGAACCGCAGCGGCTGCCCGGCGCCGAGGACGCCCCAGCCGAGCCGGTCGGTGCCGGGCGCGTCGCTGCGCACCATCGCGAACCGGCTGTCCGGGTCGAACAGCACCAGGCGGTCGTTGCTGTCCGGGCCGATCTCCAGCAGCGGGGTGGTGGAGCCGCCGCGCAGGTCGAGCACCACGCTGCGGACCCGGCCCGCGTTCACCCGGTCCAGCGCGAGCAGCGCGCCGGTACGGTCCAGCCAGGTGCCCCCGCCGTGCAACCCGGGGAGTTCGGCGATCTGTTCGGGTTCGCTGCCGTCCGTGCGCACCAGCCAGACGGTGGTCGCCGGGCGGGTGTCGCTGCCAAGCGCGACCGCCACCGGCGTCCGCGGGCCGGCCCCGGCCCGTACCGGGAGCTGCAGCACCCGCAGCCCGGCCATCCGCAGCGAGCCCGACCGCTGCTCCACGGTGCCGTTCTCGCCGGGGAGGAGGCGGACCAGGTCGTGCCGCTCGCCGTCGTGCCGGCAGGCCAGCACCGAGCCGTCCGGCAGCGCGACCAGCTGCGAGCGCAGGCTCTCCGGGCGGTTGCCGGGCAGCGGCAGGGCGGTCGGCGTGGCGGGGCCGCCGTCCTGCGGCAGCCGCCAACTCTCCACGTACCAGCCGCTGTCGGCGGAGGAGGCGAGGCAGGCGGCGTGGCTGCCGTCGGCGGCGAAGGCGAAGCCCTGCCGGCGCAGGGCCTGGGTCATGGTGCGGGTGGCCGCGTTCATGCTCCGCTCACCCCGGTGGTGTCGGACGGGGATCGGCGTACGGTCGGTGGCACAGCGGCCGGCCGGAGCCGGGGGCCGCCGAGGCGCGGTCGCGGCGGGACGGCCGACGGGCCCGCAGCCCCCACGCCGTGGCTGGTGCCGGGCCGGGTGGCGTCGGCGCCGCCCGGGGGCTCCTCGCGCAGCACCGCCCGCGCCCGGGCCGTCCCCCACCGCTGCCGAGGCTCCTCGGCCCGCAGCCCGAGGACCACCGGTGCCACCCGTCGCGCCGTCCCGCCGGTGCGGGCCGCGAGGGCGAGCCAGCGGCCGAGGCGTTCGGCGACCGGGCGGGCCCGGGGGAGGTCCTCCGGCAGCAGCGGGTCGTGGCCGGTGGCCAGCAGGAAGAGCAGCCCGCCGAGCGCGTACAGGTCGACGGCCGGGTCGGCGACGCGGCTGCGGGCGGGGGCGAGTCGGCCGGGACCGTGTTCGGGGGCGCGGTAGCCGGGGGCGCCGGCCGGGCCGGCGAGCCGTCCGGCCTCGACGGCGCGTCCGAGGCCGACCAGCCGCAGCGTGCCGTCCGGGCGGACCATGACGTTGCCGGGGGAGAGGTCGCGCAGCACCAGCCGCTGGGCGTGCACCCGCTCGACCAGGTCGAGCAGGGCGTGCGCCACCGGTCCGGCCTCGGCCCAGCCGACGCCCGGGCTGTCGTCGCGCCGCAGCCGGGCGGCCACCCAGTTGTCCAGGGTCTGCCCGGTGATTCGTTCCTGCACCAGGAAGACGGAGCCCTCCTGCTCGATCAGTTCGACGGCGCGCGGTGCCAGCCCCTGCCCCGCCAGCCGGTCCAGCAGCGCGGCCTCGTGCCGCAGCGCGTCGCGGGCGTCGGCGCTGGCCCGGTCCGCCGCCGGGTGCGCCCGGGCCTGCTTGACCACGACCTCGGCGCCGCTCGACGCCTCCCGGCCGAGGAACACCCCGCCCCGCGCACCGTGCCGGACGGCGGCCGTCACCGCGTACCGCCCGGCCAGCAGCGTCCCGCGCCGGCGCCGCCGTACCGCCGCCGTACCGCCGCCGTGCCCGCGCCCGCCGCCGCAACCGCGCCCGTACCCGCAGCCGCGCCCGAAGCGCCGAACGGAGCCCGGGCGCGCCCCGGCGCCCGGTCCGACCCCCCGCGCGCGTCCTCGCCCCGCTCCCCGCCCGGCCCGCGCGGCACCAAGCGGCACTCCCCGCCGTCGCCCGGCTCCGCCGGCAGCGCGAACGCCCCGTACCGGTAGTGCACCAGGCTCCCGGCCCGGTACGGCCGGTCGGAGGGCAGCACCGGCCCCGGCAGCCCGGCGGTGGCCCGGTCCAGCTCGGCCGCCAGCCGCTGGAACTGGGCGCCGTCCGCCGGGTGGACAGTGATGAACGCGCCCGCCGAACCACGCCCGCCGGTGCGGGAGTCCAGCTCGCTCAGGCACTCCTGCGCGGCGGCGAACCGGAAGGCGCACGGGTCCGCGGCGAGCACCCGGACCACCGCCGAGAGCACCGCCTCGCCCGCCGCCGGGGCCGCGCTCACCCGGAGCTGCCACCCCCGCTCCGGCAGCGGCGGGGACCCGGACGGCCGGGCCGTGCACCAGAAGCCGCCGACGGTGACGTCCCAGCCACCGCCGTCTCCCCGGCCTCCGGCACCGGCCAGTGCCGCCCGCGCCGCCTCCGGCCACGAACCCGCCGCACCCGGTCCGCGCTCCGCCGGTCCCCTGCCCCCGGCCGTACGCAGCGATGTGCCCGCCCCCATCCGCCACCACATCCCTTCGTCTCCGCCGCCGCCCGGGTGCCCACTGCTCGTGGCACCCGGGCGGCGGCCCGGCCCGGTCGGTCCTCCCGGGAGGAGCGGCGGTGCCGCCCCGGGGGCGGGAGCGCTCGGCCGGATCCCGTCCGGCCCGGCGCGGTGGCCGCCCGACCCCTGGTCGTGGCTGCCGCCAGGGCAACTCCCGTTCGCAGGAGTGAAGTTACTTTCGAGCCAACCGGCGCCTCAACGCAGAGCCGGTCACTTCACTCGTAAGGGTGATCAAGGCGTGGTTTCGAATTCGTGCGAGAACCCTGCTGTGAGTAACGGGCGTCCGGCGCGCGGCCGCGCACGGAGCGCGCGGGCCCGGCCGGGCGCCGCCCGCCGCGGATTGACGCGCACCCGTACGCCCGCAGCTCCCCCGTCCGAACCGGCCGCGACGGATCCCCCGGCCGGCCGCCGAACGGCCGAGGCCCGACCGCCCCCGCGCGCACGGTAGTCTCGACAGGTGCCGAAACTGTCCGACGTCATCACCGCGCTCGACGAGGTCTACCCGCCGCAGTGGGCGGAGTCCTGGGACGCCGTCGGCCTGGTCTGCGGAGACCCTCAGGCCGAGGTCAACCGCGTCCTGTTCGCCGTCGACCCCGTCCAGGCGGTCGTCGACGAGGCCGTGGAGTGGGGCGCCGACCTCGTGGTCACCCACCACCCCCTCTACCTGCGCGGCACCACCAGCGTCGCCGCCACCACCTTCAAGGGCCGGGTGGTGCACACGCTGATCACCAACGGCATCGCGCTGCACGTCGCCCACACCAACGCCGACCACGCCGACCCCGGCGTCTCGGACGCGCTCGCCGAAGCGGTGGGCCTGCGGGTGACCGGCCCGCTGGTGCCGGACCCGACCGACCCGCTGGGCCGCCGCGGCAGCGGCCGGATCGGCCTGCTGGAGCCCCCGCTGACCCTCTCCGCCTTCGCCGCCCAGGTGGCGAAGGGCCTGCCCGCCACCGCCGCCGGCGTCCGCGTCTCCGGCGACCCGAACCGGCTGATCAGCCGGGTCGCGGTGTGCGGCGGCTCGGGCGACAGCTTCTTCGCCGACGTCCGGTCGGCCGGCGTGGACGCCTACCTGACCGCCGACCTGCGTCACCACCCGGCCTCCGAGGCCGCCGAGGCGGCGCCCGTCGCGCTGCTCGACGCCGCCCACTGGGCCACCGAGTGGCCCTGGCTCACCCTGGCCGAGCGGGCCCTGCGGGCCGCCGCCGACAAGCGCGGCTGGACCGTGGAGACCAAGGTCTCCCACCGGGTCACCGACCCGTGGACCGCGCACGCCCCCATGTCCTTCACCGCCTGACCCGATTCACAGGAGCTCCCCGCTTGAACGCCGCGCCCGCCGACCAGATCCGCCTGCTCGACCTCCAGGCCATCGACTCGAAGCTCGACCAGCTGGCCCACCGGCGCCGGAGCCTGCCCGAGCACGCCGAGATCGAGAAGGCCACCGCCGACCACACCGCGCTCAAGGACCTCGTCGTCGCCGCCGAGGCCCAGAAGGGCGACACCGCCCGCGAGCTGACCAAGGCCGAGCAGGACGTCGAGCAGGTCCGCTCCCGCGCCGCCCGCAACCAGCAGCGCCTGGACTCCGGTGCGATCACCTCGCCGAAGGACCTGGAGAACCTCCAGCACGAGATCGGCTCGCTCGCCAAGCGCCAGGGCGACCTCGAGGAGGTCGTGCTGGAGATCATGGAGCGCCAGGAGAGCGCCGTCACCCGGGTCGAGGAGCTGTCCGCCCGCCTGGAGCACTCCACCGTCGTGCTCAAGGAGGCCGAGGGCCGCCGCGACGCCGCCTTCGCCGAGATCGACGCGGAGGCCGACAAGGTCAGGCGTGACCGCGAGACCATCGCCGCCGTCCTCCCGGCCGACCTGCTGAAGGTCTACGCCAAGCTGCGCGAGACCCAGGGCGGCGTCGGCGCGGCCCGCCTCTACCAGCGCCGCTGCGAGGGCTGCCGCACCGAGTTCTCGATCACCGAGCTGAACGCCATCAAGGCCGAGCCGGCCGACAAGGTGGTCCGCTGCGAGAACTGCTCGCGGATCCTGGTCCGCACCGCCGACTCGGGCGTCTGAGCCGGTGACGGCGCGCTTCGTCGTCGAGGCTGACGGCGGGTCCCGGGGCAACCCGGGGCCGGCCGGCTACGGCGCGGTGGTCCGGGACGGGGACACCGGGCAGATCGTCGCCGAAGCCGCCGAGTTCATCGGCCACGCCACCAACAACGTGGCCGAGTACAAGGGCCTGATCGCCGGGCTCAAGGCGGCCCGCGAGCTGGACCCGGACGCCTCGGTGGACGTCCGGATGGACTCCAAGCTGGTCGTCGAGCAGATGTCCGGGCGCTGGAAGATCAAGCACCCCGACATGCAGCCGCTCGCCGCCGAGGCGCGCACCGTCTTCCCGCGCGGCCGGGTCACGTACACCTGGATCCCGCGCGAGCGGAACAAGGACGCCGACCGGCTGGCCAACGAGGCGATGGACGCGGGCCGGGCCGGGCGCCAGTGGGAGCCCCGCAAGCCGGCGGCCGCCGTCGAGGAACCCCCGCTGGAGACCGCCGCCCCCAAGGCCGGCTGGGCCGCCCCAGCCGACCTCGGCACCCCGACCACCTTCGTCCTGCTGCGCCACGGCGAGACCCCGCTCACCCCGGAGAAGCGCTTCTCCGGCAGCGGCGGCACCGACCCGGAGCTCTCCGACAAGGGCCGCTGGCAGGCCGAGCGGGCCGCCGAGGCGCTGGCCGCGCGCGGCAGCGTCCAGGCGGTCGTCGCCTCCCCGATGCGGCGCACCCGGCAGACCGCCGAGACCGTCGCCGCCCGGCTCGGCCTGGAGGTCCGGTGCGAGGACGGGCTGCGCGAGGTCGACTTCGGCGACTGGGAGGGCCTGACCTTCGCCGAGGTGCGGGAGCGGTACCCGGACGACCTGACCGCCTGGCTCGGCTCCGCCAAGGCCAAGCCGACCGGCGGCGGGGAGAGCTTCACCGCGCTCACCCACCGGGCCGGCATCGCCCGGGACAAGATCCTCGCCCGGTACGCGGGGAAGACCGTGCTGGTGGTCTCGCACGTCAGCCCGATCAAGACCCTGGTCCGGCTGGCGCTCGGCGCCCCGCCGGACTCGATGTACCGGATGGAGCTGTCCGCCGCCTCGATCTGCGCCGTCCAGTACTACGCGGACGGCAACGCCTCGCTGCGGCTGCTCAACGACACCTCGCACCTGCGCTGACCCCGCCGGGGCAGCCGGTCAGTGCACCTCGGTGACCACCACGTCCAGCTGCCACGGCCTGCGGGCGGTGCCCTCCGCCGCGAGCTCCACCCGGTGGCCCAGCTCCAGCAGGGCGTCCATCAGCTCGCCCGGCGTCTTCGGCTCGGCGCCGGTGACCAGCAGGTCCCGGACGATCCGCCCCTTGGTCGCCTTGTTGAAGTGGCTGACGACGGTGCGCCTGCCGTTCCGTTCCTGGAGCACCCGGACGGTCGCGGTCCGGGAGGCCACCTCGCCGGCCGGCTTCCACGCCGCCGCGTACGCAGAACTGCGCAGGTCCAGCACCAGCCCGTCCGCGACCTCGGGGAGCACGGAGGCCGTCGCGCTCCGCCAGTACGCCCCGAGCGCCCCCAGCTGCGGGAGCTTGACGCCCATCGAGCAGCGGTAGGACGGAATCCGGTCGGAGATCCGCACGGCGCCCCAGAGGCCGGAGAAGACCAGCAGCGAGCGCTCGGCCCGGTCGTACGCGGCGGCGTCCAGGGTGGCCAGGCCGAGGTTGTCGAACAGCACCCCGGTGTACACCTCGCCCGCCGGGCGCGCACCGGCCGTCGGCAGCCCGGCGTTCTTGGCGATCTCGCCGCGCAGGCCGGGGGAGAGGCCGAGCACCTCGGCGGCGGTGTCCTCGTCGCCCCGGCACAGGCCCACCAGCGCGTCCAGCACCGCGCCGCGCGCCGCCGTCAGCCCGGGCAGCGACAGCCGTTCCAGGGCCACCGGCCCGCCGTCCCCGGACCCGGCCTTGCCCTCCGAGGGCGGCAAAAGCACCAGCACAGCGGACTCCTCAACAACGTGTGCGGACGAACCCGGCAACCCTACTGCGCCCGCCGCGCCCCCTCGCCGCGCGCTCGGGAGCCCGGGAGCCCGCGAGGCGGCGGCCCGAAGTCCCCGCCGGGGCGTTGAGCCTCCGTCCGGAACCACCCGGTCCCGCTCTACCCTGGCGGGCATGCCTCGCCGAAAACTGCGCGTCAAGGCCGCCGACTCCGCCCGGATCAACACCGAGCTGACCGAGCTCCGCACCCGCCTGGAGATCCACACCGAGTGGCCGCAGGCCGTGCTCGCCGAGGCGGAGGAGGCGGCCGAACGCCCCCGGCTGCCCGAGCACGACGCCACCGACCTGCCGCTGTTCACCGTCGACCCGCCCGGCTCCCGCGACCTCGACCAGGCCATGCACCTCGCCCACCGCCCCGGCGGCGGCTACCGGGTGCACTACGCGATCGCCGACGTCGCCGCCTTCGTCCACCCCGGCGGCGCGATCGACACCGAGGCCCGCCGCCGGGTCGAGACCCTCTACTTCCCCGACCACCGCGTCCCGCTGCACCCCACCCGGATCTCCGAGGACGCCGCCAGCCTGCTGCCCGGCGAGCCCCGCCCCGCCCTGCTCTGGCAGCTCGACCTGGACGCCGACGGCGCCGTCGTCCTCGCCGACCTGCGCCGCGCCCTGGTCCGCTCGCACCGCCGCCTGGACTACGCCACCGTCGAGCGCGCCGTGGCGGTCGGCGGCGCCGACGAGCAGCTCGCCCTGCTCGCCACCGTCGGACGGCTGCGCGAGGAGCAGGAGCGCGCCCGCGGCGGCATCAGCCTGCCCGTGCCGGAGCAGGAGGTCGAGGAGACCCTGCACGGCTACGTCCTCGGCTACCGCGCCCCCGGCCCCGCCGACGGCTGGAACGCCCAGATCTCCCTGCTCACCGGCATGGCCGCGGCCGAGCTGATGCTGGACGCCGGCGTCGGCCTGCTGCGCACCCTGCCCGCCGCGCCCGCCGCCGGCTACGAGCGGCTGCGCCGGATCGCCGCCGCGCTGGACGTGGACTGGCCGCAGGCCGTGCCGTACCCCGAGCTGATCCGCTCCCTGGACCCGGAGGTCCCGCTCAACGCCGCCTTCCTCAACGCCTGTACGGGCCTGCTGCGCGGCGCCGGCTACCACGCCTTCGACGAGTCCCGCGGCCTGCCCGCCCCCGCCGAGCCGGGCCACGCCGCGCTCGCCGCCCCGTACGCGCACTGCACCGCGCCGCTGCGCCGGCTCGGCGACCGCTTCGCCCAGGAGGTCTGCGCGGCGGTCGCGGCGGGGGAGGACGTGCCGGACTGGGCGCGCGAGGCGCTGCCGGCGCTCCCGGCGCTGATGGCCGGCGGGGACCGCCGCGCCGGCGAGGTCGAACGGGCCTGCGTGGACCTGGTGGAGGCGGAGCTGCTGGCCGGCCGGGAGGGCGAGGACTTCGCGGCGGTGGTCGTCGACGTGGACGGCAAGCGGCCCGGCTCCGGCACCGTCCAGCTGCGCGACCCGGCCGTCCGGGCCCGCTGCGACGGACCGGCCGGCGGGCTGCCGCTCGGCCGGGTGATCGACGTCCGGCTGACGACGGCCGACCCGCTCACCCGGACCGTCCGCTTCACGGCGGTCCAGGCGCCGCCGCCGTGAGGGACACGCCGCCCGGACCCGCGCCCGGACGCGCCGCCCACCCGCGCCCGGACACGCCACCCGGACGCGCCGCCCACCCGCACCCGGACACGCCACCCCGACACGCCACCCGGACGCGCCGCCCACCCGCCCCGGCCCGCCCCGCGGTGGGAGGATCGGTCCGTGCCCGACCCCCAGCCCCGCGCCGCCGCCGCGCCCGCGCCCGCGTCAGCCCCCGGGCCCGCGCTCGGCCGCCGCCACCGCCTGCTCGTCCTGGCGATCTGCTGCCTGAGCCTGTTCATCGTCGGCCTCGACAACACCGTGGTGAACATCGCCCTGCCGGTGATCCAGCGCGACCTGGACGCCCCGGCCTCCGGGCTGCAGTGGATCACCGCCGCCTACACCCTGGTGCTGGCCTCGCTGCTGATGCTGTTCGGCTCGGTGGCCGACCGCTTCGGCCGCCGCCGGGTGTTCCAGACCGGCCTGGTCTGCTTCGCGCTGGGCTCGCTGCTGTGCAGCCGGGCGCCGAGCCTGGGCTGGCTGGTGGCGTTCCGGGCGCTCCAGGCGGTGGGCGGCTCGATGCTCAACCCGGTGGCGATGTCGATCATCGCCAACACCTTCACCGACCCGAGGGAACGGGCCCGGGCGATCGGGGTCTGGGGCGGTGTGGTCGGCATCTCGATGGCGCTGGGCCCGCTGCTCGGCGGCTTCCTGGTGGACGGCGCCGGCTGGCCGTCGATCTTCCTGATCAACGTCCCGGTGGCGCTCGTCGCCCTCGCGCTGACCGCCCGCTACGTCCCGGAGTCCCGCGCGCCCCGGCCGCGACGGCTGGACCCGGTGGGGCAGCTGCTGATGATCGTGCTGCTCGGCTGCGGCACCGCCGCGATCATCGAGGGCCCGGCCAACGGCTGGACCTCCCCGCTGATCCTCACCCTGGCCGCGACCGCCGTCGCCGCGCTGACCGCCTTCCCGCCCTGGGAGCGGCGGGTGGCCGAGCCGCTGGTGGACCCGCGGTTCTTCGCCAGCGCGCCGTTCACCGGCGCCACCGTCACCGCGGTCTGCGCCTTCGCCGCGCTCGGCGGCTTCCTCTTCCTCAACACCCTCTACCTCCAGGACGTCCGCCACTACGGCCCGGTCGAGGCCGGCCTGTGGACGCTGCCGATGGCCGGGATGATGCTGGTTTGCGCGCCGCTGTCCGGGCGGATCGTCGCCGGCCGGGGCCCGCGCCTGCCGCTGGTCGCCTCCGGGCTCGGCCTCGCCGCGAGCGGCCTGTTGCTCACCCGGCTCGCCGCCGACTCCCCGCCGGCGCTGCTGCTGGCCGCGTACGGGCTGTTCGGCTTCGGCTTCGGCCTGGTGAACGCGCCGGTCACCAACGCCGCCGTCGCCGGGATGCCGCGCGCCCAGGCGGGGGTGGCGGCCGCGGTCGCCTCGACCAGCCGTCAGGTCGGCCAGTCGCTGGGCGTGGCGGTGATCGGCACGGTCGTCACCTCGGCCGTGGTCGGGCCGGTCGCGACCGGTTTCGCCCGGGCCAGCCACGCCGGCTGGTGGATCCTGGTCGGTCTCGGCGGCGCCGTCCTCGCCCTCGGCCTGGCCACCACCACCGACCGGGCGAGCGCGACGGCCGCCCGGGTGGCCGCCCGCCTCGGCGCCGAGCCGCCGTCCGTCCGGTCCGGTGTACGGGAGGCGCCGCCCGAGCGGCTACGATGACCACTACGGCGGAAGAGCCGGCCGGGCGGTCGCGACGGGTCCCAGACCCGCCGAGGAACGTCCGGGCTCCACAGAGCAGGGTGGTGGGTAACGCCCACCCGGGGTGACCCGCGGGACAGTGCCACAGAAAACAGACCGCCCACCGCTTCACGCGGTGGGTAAGGGTGAAACGGTGGTGTAAGAGACCACCAGCGACCGGGGTGACCCGGCCGGCTAGGTAAACCCCACCTGGAGCAAGGTCAAGATCGGTGCCCTCGGGCACCGTGCGCGGACGTTTCAAGGCTGCTCGCCCGAGTCCGCGGGTGGACCGCACGAGGCTGTCGGCAACGGCAGCCCTAGATGGATGGCCGCCTCCCCGGGCCGCGCAAGCGACCCGGGAGACAGAACCCGGCGTACAGGCCGACTCTTCCGCCCCCTTTCCCTCCCCTTCGCCGGTCAGGCGGGGTGCGCGCCGACGGCGTCGCGGATCTGCTCGCCGAGGCCTCCGTTGACGCGGGCGCAGTTGGCGCAGCAGAAGAACATGCCGGCCACTTCGACGCCGTGGCCGACGATGCGGACGTCGCACTGTTCGCAGCGCGGGGCGAGCTTCTCCATGGCGCATTCGAAGCTGTCGAAGGTGTAGGTGTCGCCGGTGACCGTCCTGATCTCGAAGGCCAGCCAGTAGTCGTTGCCGCAGGTGACGCAGATGGCCATGGCGGCCGTCTCCTTCCGGTGGGGGCGGCGGCCAGGGGCGGCCGCGCAGCCACTTCCAGTCTTGGAGGCTTCCCGGGAGACGGCCACTCGGCCGTGGCGTCAGGCGGAGCGGGCGGCGAGGTCCTCCAGGGCGCGGACGGCGCGGTCGGCGTCGTCGGCGGCGACGAACAGGTGGTCGTGGTGGAAGCCGGCCACCACGTTGCAGCTGATGCCCTCCTCGGCGAGCCGGCCGGAGACGGCGGCGGTCAGTCCGACGGCCTCCAGCGCCGAGTGGATCCGCAGGGTGATCCAGGCCGCCACGTACTCGTAGCGCAGTCCGAGCGCGTCCGCCTCCTCCTGGGCGACCACCATCGTCACCCCCTCGGGCTCGGCGACGGTCACCACCGGTCGCATGCCGGCGGGCACCCGCGCGGGGAGCGTGCAGTAGACGTACCGCCCCGGGTTGAGCTGCGGGCTCATTCCGCGCAGCAGTGTCGCGAGGTCTCGTTCTGCGGCCATGCCCGTCACCGTAGCGGCTGGACGGGGGATGCGGCGTGCTCCGTGGGCGTGTCGGAATCCGTTGACGAGCGACAGTCACCGATATATCGTCGAACTATCGAGACAGTAACTCGACTGCCTCGTTGAACCTCAGTGATTCGAGGAGGTGGGCGCGATGCGCTCGGAACGTCAAGGACGGCGCTTCCGCTGGGAGGACGCGCGTGGTGGTGGCGGCGGTGGTCGGCGCCGCGGCCCGGGGCCGGACTTCCGCGGCATGCCCGGGGAGGGCGCCGAGGGCCGGGAGGCGTTCGGCGGGTTCGGCCCGCCGTTCGGCGGCGGCCCCGGCCGGCCGATGGGCGGCCCGTACGGGCACGGCTTCGGCGGGCACGGCGGCCGGCGCGGGGGCCCGCACGCGCGGCGCGGGGGGCGGGCCCGGCGCGGTGACGTCCGGGCCTCGCTGCTGGCGCTGCTCAAGGAGCGGCCGATGCACGGCTACGAGATGATCGCCGAGATCGCCGAGCGGACCGGCGGGGCCTGGCGGCCCAGCCCCGGGTCGATCTACCCCAACCTCCAACTGCTGGAGGAGGAGGGCCTGATCACGGCGGAGGAGGTCGGCGGCAAGCGGCTGGTGTCGCTCACCGAGGCGGGCCGGGCCGAGGCCGACGCCGGGCCGGCCGAGCCGTGGGCGGAGGCCGGCCGGGAGGTCGACTGGGAGGCCGTCCAGGAGGTCGGCCAGGCGCTCGCCGCCGTCGACCAGGCGATCCGCCAGGTCATGACCACCGGCACCGAGGCGCAGCGCGCCAAGGGCCTGACGGTGCTGACCGAGGCCCGCAAGAAGCTGTACCTCATCCTCGCCGAGGACGACTGACCGGCCAGGGGCCGGATCGGGGGAGCGGGACGGGCGGTGCTGCCCGGGCGGCCTCACGGCCTCACGGCCGGACGGCGAACAGCGCCACGCACACCAGCAGCAGCACCGTCCAGCCGAACCAGAGCCAGGCGTTGGGCTCGATGACCACGCTGTAGAGGCACACCGCCAGGAGCAGCACCCCGGTGGCGCCGGCCACCTGCCGGTTGTGGTGCGCCACCGCGCGGGGGCGGCTCCTCGGGTGCCGTACCGTCCTCGCCATGCCGACCTCCCGGGGGAGACTGCGGAGGGAGGAGGCGGCCGTCAGCCCGAGGCCGCCTCGTCGTACTCGTAGCGCCAGAACCAGCTCAGGCCCCGAACCTGCTTGCTCCGGACGTACACCAGTGTGCGCGCGGGGGCCTCGCCGTGCGCGGGGACGGGGACCTTGTACTTCTTGGGCACGCCGAGCAGCGGTCCCAGGGGGATCGGGAGGATCGTTCCGTCCAGGGGGCCGCCGACGAATGCGGTGTCCGCGCTCTTCATCCCCCCAGGGTCTCACCTCCGCGGACGGCCCGGGACCGGCCCGGTAGGGGGCGCGGCGGGGCGGCCGGGGGCTCCCGGAGCGGGGGGAGGGCGGCGGGTCGCGTGAGGGCGGCGTGCCGGGAGCGCGTCCGGGGTGCGCCCCGGACGTCACCGCGAGTGTGACCGGAGAGGCACCGCCCCCGGTCATCCGGAGGCCCTCCGCACCCTTATCCTTCCTGTTACGCCCTCGGGGTCCACCCGGGTCAGCGGGCCCGTACGGGCCGGGCGAGGCGCGAATCCGCGCGCCCTCCGGCCGATTTGGCGCGGACAGCGTGCTGCCGCGACTGCGTACCGTGACCCGGGCGTCGGCCGTCCGGTGACCCCGGGCCACGGCCGGCGGGGCGCGGACGACAGGGCCGAGCACTCCGGGAAGCAGCCGGGGGCGCCGTGCGTTGCGTCGGAGTGGTACGTCGAACGCTGTGTCGCACCAGGCACGGCAGTTGCGCGGAAGGGGCCCGATGGAAGCCGGCAGCAGGTGGACGACCTGGTGGCAGAAGCGTGATCGTCAGCGAGCGGGGGGCTCGGACGGCCCGGCCGCCGGACTCGATCAGCTGCTCGGCGCGGTGCGCGCCGGATTCCCGCTCGCACCCGCCGCCCACCCGGCCGGCTACCGGTGTTCCTGTGACCGGGTGGCCTGTCCGGCCCCGGCCCAGCACCCGGTCTCCTTCGCCTGGCAGACCCAGGCCACCACCGACACCGAGCAGCTGTCCCGCTGGCTCGCCCGGGACCCGCAGGCCAACTTCATCACCGCCACCGGCCGGGTCCACGACGTGCTGGACGTCCCGGCGGAGGCCGGACGGCTGGCGCTGGAGCGGCTGACCGCGGCGGGCGTCGAGGGCCCGGTCGCCGCCGTCGGCGAGGACCGCTACCTCTTCTTCACCGCCACCCGCGGCACCCCGCAGGACGAGGACGAGTGGTGGCCGAGCGCGCTCGACTCCACCCCGGACACCATGTCCGAGCACCCCGGCCTGCGGTGGCACTGCCGCGGCTCCTACACCCTGCTGCCGCCGGCCGCGCTGCCGGACGGCTCCCGGGTGCGGTGGCTGCGCGGGCCCGAGCAGCCGCTGCCGGACCCGCTGCGCGTCCTGGACGTGCTCACCGACGCCTGCACCGAGGTGGGCGCCGTCGCCGAGGAGCAGTGGCTGATCGGCTAGGGCGCCCACCTCGGCGTCGCGGGTTCACGGCGCTGCGCGTCGTGGCGTCGGGGCGTTGCGGGCCTACGGCAGGGTGAGGATCTCCGCGCCGTCCGCCGTGACCACCAGGGTGTGCTCGAACTGGGCGGTGCGCTTGCGGTCCTTGGTGACGACCGTCCAGCCGTCCGCCCAGATCTCGTAGTCGTAGGTGCCCAGGGTCAGCATCGGCTCGATGGTGAAGGTCATGCCCGGCTTGATCACCTCGGTGGCCCGGTCGCTGTCGTAGTGCGGGATGATCAGGCCGGAGTGGAACGACGTGTTGATGCCGTGTCCGGTGAAGTCCCGCACCACGCCGTAGCCGAAGCGCTTGGCGTAGGACTCGATGACCCGCCCGATGACGTTGATCCGGCGCCCCGGCTTGACCGCCTTGATCGCCCGGTCGAGGGATTCCCGGGTGCGCTCGACCAGCAGCCGGGACTCCTCGTCCACGTCGCCGACCAGGTAGGTGGCGTTGAGGTCGCCGTGCACCCCGTGGATGTACGCGGTGGCGTCGATGTTGACGATGTCGCCGTCCTGGAGCACGGTCGAGTCCGGGATGCCGTGGCAGATCACCTCGTTGATCGAGGTGCAGACGGACTTGGGGAAGCCCCGGTAGCCGAGGTCGGACGGGTAGGCGCCGTGGTCGCACATGTAGGTGTGGGCGACGGCGTCCAGCGCGTCGGTGGTGACCCCGGGGGCGATCAGCTTGGCCGCCTCCTCCATCGCCCGGGCAGCGATCCCGCCCGCGATCCGCATCTTCTCGATCGTCTCGGCGGTCTGCACCTCGGGCCCGGTGTACGGCGTCGGCGCGGGCTTGCCGACGTACTCGGGGCGCGCGATGTGCGCCGGGACCTTGCGGGTGGGGGACTGGATGCCGGGTACGAGAGCCATGCGGCGAGTCTAGTCGCGGGCCGGACCGGCCCCGGGAGGTGTGCGACCCCGCTCCCGGCGGGGAATGATCGGTACCGACCCATCCTTCTGGCCTTCTGAACGGGAGAGCGCGATGCCCCTCGGATTCAACCGCAAGCCGACCGGCAAACCCGGCGAGTGGTTCTACTGCATCAAGCACGACACGGTCGAGGAGGGCCCGGAGTGCCCGGCGAAGGACCGCCTGGGCCCGTACGCCACCCCCGCGGAGGCCGGCCAGGCCCTGCGGATCGCGGACGAACGCAACCGCGAGTGGCAGAACGACCCGCGCTGGAGCGACCGGCCCAAGGACGGGACCGAGTAGTCGCGGCCGGCCCCGCCCGGTCGGCCCGGCGCCGAGCCGACCCGGGCTGAGCCCATGTGTACACCTGGTGCATCAGGTCCGCTTGGGCTCATGACGCAGCCGCTCCCCGTAGAGTCGATCCGCGATGTCCGTGCACACCTGGCCGAGGTCGTCGAGCGGGCGGACAGGGACGACGTGCCCACCGTGATCACGCGCCGCGGCAAGGAGGTCGCCGTCGTCGTGTCGATCGACGTCCTGCGGAAGTACCAGGCGTGGGAAGAGCGCGAGATCAACCGGATCATCGACGAGCGGATGGCCAACTCCGCACCGGGCGTGCCGATCGAGGACGTCATGAGGGAGACCCTCGGCCCGCAGTGGGTGAGTACCGCACCGTCTTCCGGCCGGAGGCCCAGGCCGAACTCCGGAAGATCCCCCGTGGCATGGCACTTCGCATCCTGGCCAAGCTGACCGAGCTGGAGCGCGATCCGTTCGGCTGCGACACCACCGCACTCGTGTCGCAGCCCGAGCGTCGGCGGCTGCGGGCGGGTGGCCACCGCATCGTCCACACGGTCGACAACGGGCAGTCGGTGGTGCGGGTCGTCCACCCCGGCCACCGCTCCACGGTCCACGGCACCTGACGGAACGCCGGGGCTGCCCGGGCCGGTCAGGTGGCCGGGGCGGCCTCCCGGGCGGCGCGTTCGTGCTCGGCGCGGACGGCGGCGGCGTGGGGGTCGGTGCGGTCGTCGTAGGCGAGCAGCTTCGGGAGGGTGGCGGCGACCGCGAGCACGGCGACCACGCAGGCGAGGCCGCCGGTCCAGACGGCGGCGCGCACGCCGACCAGTCCGGCCATGGTGCCGGCCCGGACCTGGCCGAGCTGCGGGCCGACGGAGTAGCTGAGCAGTTCGACGCCGGCCATCCGGCCGCGCACCTCGTCCGGGATGGACTGGTTCCACATCGTCGAGCGGGCGAGCCCGCTGATCTCGTCGGCGCCGCCGGCCAGCGCCAGGCCGAGCAGTACCAGCCCGATGTGTCCGGACAACCCGGCGAGCGCCATCGCCCCGCCCCAGCCGACGGCGGCGGCGACCAGCAGCCGTCCGTGCCGGTGCACGCGGGAGGTCCAGCCGCTGGTCGCGCCGACCAGTAGGGCGCCGAGGGCGGAGGCCGCGTACATCGGGCCGAGTGCCCAGTCCGCGCCCAACTCCGAGGCCAGGAAGGGGAAGACGGCCACCGGGTAGGCGAACAGCATGGCGCAGGTGTCGATCGCGTAGGTGCCGAGCAGGTCCTTGCGGCTCCACGCGTAGCGGACGCCGGTGAGCACCGCCCGCACGGACGGCCGTTCGGCGCCGGTGGGCGGCGGCACCGCCTTGATCCGGACGAGCAGCAGCAGCGAGAGCGCGAAGCTGAGGATGTCCAGCGCGTACGCGGTCTGCACCCCGGCGAAGGCCACCACGACGCCGGCCAGCGCCGGACCGGCCACCGAAGCGGCGTTGTGGTACAGCGACTTGAGGGCGAACGCGGCGGTCAGGTGCTGGTGCGGGACGATCCGCGGGGTGAGCGAGTCCAGTGCCGGGCGCTGGAGGCCGTCGGCGGCCGCGACCAGCGCGGCGACCAGGTAGATCGGCCAGAGCAGCGGGTGCGGCAGCAGGGCGTTGAGCAGCAGCAGCCCGGCCAGCAGGCCGAGCGCGGCCTCGGCGCGCAGCACCAGTTTCCGGCGGTCCATGGCGTCGGCGAGAGCGCCGCCCCAGAGGCCGAAGACGATCAGCGGGACGAGTTCGACGGCGCCGATCAGGCCCACCGCGAGGGAGGAGTCGGTGAGTTCCTTGATCTGCATCGGCACGGCGACGAGGGTCAGGAAGCTGCCGAAGCTGGTGACGCAGCCGGAGGTCCACAGGTAGCGGAAGTCGCGCGAGGCACGCCAGGGGGACAGGTCGGGCGTCAGTGAGCGCAGCAGCTGCCGGGCGCGCCCGGGCACGGGGGTATGCGGGGGTTCGTCGACGTTCACGAACCGTCATCCTCGGACGGGGGTCACCCCTCCCGCAAAGGGTTTTCGACCGCCCGGTGGGTCGGGGCCGGCGCCCGGCTACCAGCGGCTGATCGCGGGCGTCGAGCTCAGCCGCCCGGCGAGCGCGGCGAGCCGGTCCCGGACGGAGCGGCGGCCGGCCCGCTGCCCGGCGGCGAGGCTGACCAGGTGCTGGGCGAGGTCGAAGGGCTGCTCGGCGGCGGTGCCGACGGTCAGCCGCTCGTGGGCGAGCTCGCGGAGCTCGCCCAGGCCGCCGGCGTCGCCGGAGCCCCCGAGCCTGCCGAGTCCGTCGGGACCACCGATCCCGCCGCCCCCGGCCGGGGCACCCCCGTCCAGCGCCAGCACCGTCGCCCCGTGCCGCCGGGCGTCGTGCACCCGCTCCAGCAGCGGGGCGCCGACCGCGTCCGGGACCACCACCAGCACGGTGGCGCCGCGCCCCGCCTCGGTCAGCCGCCGCAGGTCGTGCGTCAGGTGGGCGGGGGCGTCGGCCGGCGGTCGGTGCCGCAGCAGGGTCGGTGCCAGCCGGGGGACGTCCGACCAGACGGCCTCGTCGTCCAGGTGGGCGGCCAGGTGCCAGGGCTCGTACGCCTCGGTGCCGACCAGCAGCAGCCCGCTCGCCCCGCGCCGTTCCACCGAGCGGCGCAGCGCCCCGGCGAAGCCGCCGACCGCCTCCAGCCAGCCCGTTCCCGTCAGCCGTTCCCGGAGTGCCGAAACTCTCACCGCGTCCATGCGGGCCAGGATGTCCCGCCGGGCCGGGGATTTGGCAGGATCGGCCCATGACTTCCCTCGATTCAGTGACGAACCCGGCCCACGAGGTGCCGGACGTCTCGCAGCTGGTGGTCGGTGTCCTCGGCGGCACCGGCGACCAGGGGCGGGGCCTGGCCCTGCGGCTGGCCAAGGCCGGCCAGCAGGTGATCATCGGCTCCCGCGACGCCGCCCGGGCCGGGGCCTCGGCGGCCGAGCTGGGCCACGGCGTGCGCGGCGCCGACAACGCCACCGTCGCCCGGGAGAGCGACGTGGTGATCATCGCGGTCCCGTGGGACGGCCACGCCGCCACCCTGACGGCGCTGCGCGAGGAGCTCGCGGGCAAGATCGTCGTCGACTGCGTCAACCCGCTGGGCTTCGACAAGCAGGGCGCGTACGCGCTGAAGCCGGAGGAGGGCAGCGCCGCCCAGCAGGCCGCCGCGCTGCTGCCGGACTCCCGGGTCACCGCCGCGTTCCACCACCTCTCGGCGGTGCTGCTCCAGGACGAGTCGGTGGAGACCGTCGACACCGACGTCATGGTGCTCGGCGACGACCGGGAGGCCACCGACGTCGTCCGCGGTCTGGCCGCCCGCATCCCCGGGATGCGCGGCGTCTACGCGGGCCGGCTGCGCAACGCCCACCAGGTGGAGGCGCTGGTCGCCAACCTGATCTCGGTCAACCGCCGCTACAAGGCCCATGCGGGCCTGCGGATCACCGACGTCTGAGCAGGAGCCCGTGTCGACCTCACCCCTGGAAGGGTTCCGGAGGTGAGGTCGGCGACAATGGGTGGCGGCCGTGACCCGGCCGCCCGCACCCGTCTAGGAGCCTCCCGCCATGCCTCGCACGTCCCTCTTCGCCCTGGCCGCCGTCGTCCTCGCGCTCGTGGCCCTCGTGGTCTCGCTGGTCCAGGGATTCTGGGTGGGGCTGATCTGGCTGCCGCTGGCCGGCGTGGCCAGCAACGTGCTGTGGATGGACCGCCGCCGGGCCAGGATCGCCGCGGCGGCCGCCGAACAGGGCTGACGCCCCGGCCGGCGGCTGGATCCTCCGGACCGGCGGTCAGTTCTTCCAGAAGCTGAACAGGTACCGGCCGAGCGTCGCGTAGTCCTGGTCCGCGCCGAACAGGTTCATCAGGCCGTGGACGATGCCGAAGAAGAAGTCGTTCACCTGCGGCTGCCACAGCAGCGCGAACACCGCGAGCATCCCGTACGGCGCGAACGGCTCGACCGCGCGCCGGGTCTTGTACGACAGCCAGGGCTCGACGATCCCGTAGCCGTCCAGCCCGGGCACCGGCAGCAGGTTCAGCACCGCCGCGCTCAGCTGGAGGAAGCCGAGGAAGCCCAGCGCGCCGGAGAACGGCGAGATGATCAGCTCGTAGCCGTTCCAGTACGCGTGCACGGTCGGGTCGTCCAGCCAGCCCGCGCCGATGGGGACCAGCAGCACCGCCGCGAAGAGCAGGTTGACCAGCGGGCCGGCCGCCGAGATCAGGCTGTGCTTGAGCCGGCCCTGGATCCGGTGCCGCTCGATCCAGACCGAGCCGCCGGGCAGGCCGATGCCGCCGAGGATCACGAAGACGATCGGCAGCACGAAGCTGAGCAGCACGTTGGTGTACTTCAGCGGGTTGAGCGTGAGGTAGCCCTTGGCGCCGACGGTGATGTCGCCGCCGTGCAGCGCGGTGCGCGCGTGGGCGTACTCGTGCAGGCAGAGCGAGACCATCCAGCCCGCGACCACGAACAGGAACACGCCGAACGAGGCGTTGCCGTAGCCCTGGTACACCGCCCAGCCGGAGGTGCCGAGGACGGCGAGGAGCACCCAGAACACCGGGCTGATCCGGCGGTCCTCGCTGCGGGAGCGCGGCGTGGCGGCGAAGGTCATGGTGTGGGTGCTCCGTGGGCAGGGGAAGTGGGGCGGATGCCGGCCGGGGTCGATCATGCCGGGCGGGCCGGTGACCGGACAAGCCGTTCCGGGTGAACGTCCGGGCGCGCGGTGGCGTTCCACCCTACGTGCCCGGCAGGACAGGCCCCAGCACAATTGTGCGGCCCCGGCCGCGCGGATCGACCAGAATGGTCCGGTGTACTACGGCATTCTCGGGACGACGACGGCCCACCACGACGACGGCACCCCGGTACCGATCGGCGGCGCCCGGCTGCGGGCCCTGCTCGCGGCCCTGGCCCTGCGGCAGGGCCGGCCGGTTCCGGCCGACCTGCTGGTGGACGAGGTGTGGGAGGCCGATCCACCGCAGGACTCCTCCGCCGCGCTCCAGACCCTGGTCGGCCGGCTGCGCCGCACCATCGGCCGGGACGAGGTCGGCTCCGGCCCGGCCGGGTACTGGCTGACCGGCCCGGCCACCGACCTCGCGGACTTCCAGCGGCTGACCGGCGAGGGCCGCCGCGCCCTGGACGCCGGGGACGACGCGCTCGCCGCCGAGCGGCTGCGGGCCGCCCTGGCGCTGTGGCGCGGCCCCGCGCTGGCCGACCTGCCGGACCGCACCGGTCCGGCCGTCCGGCTGGAGGCCCAGCGCGAGGAGGCCCGCCGTCACCGGATCACCGCCGACCTCGGCCTCGGCCGGGCCGCGGAGCTGGTCGCCGAGCTGGCCGAGCTGTGCGAACGGCAGCCGCTGGACGAGCCGTTGCAGCTGCTGATGATCCGGGCGCTGCACGAGGGCGGGCGGACGGCCGAGGCGCTGCGCCACTACGAGCGGACCAGGCGCGCGCTGGCCGAGGAGCTCGGGGTCGACCCCGGCCGCGGACTCCGGGCCCTGTACGCCGAGTTGCTCGCCCCCACCGTCCGGGAGGCGCCGGAGCCTGTGCGGGCCCCCGCCGCCACCCCGGCGCCCGCCCCGGCCCCTGTCCCGGCCCCCGCCCCGGCCCCCGCTCCCGCGCCCCAACTCCCGCGCTCCGTCGGCAACCTGCGCGGCCGGCTGACCAGCTTCGTCGGCCGCGAGGACGATCTCGCCACGCTGCGCGGCATGCTGACGGACCGTCGGCTGGTGACCCTGACCGGCCCCGGCGGCTCCGGCAAGACCAGCCTCTCGACCGAGGCCGGCCGCGCCGAACTGGCCGCCGGGGCCTGGCCGGACGGCGTCTGGGTGGCCGAACTCGCCCCGCTGGAGAGCCCCGACGCGGTGCCCGCCGCCGTGGTCTCGGCGCTCGGCCTGCGCGAGATCGTGCTGCACAGCACCAGCATGGTCGCCGAGGTGATCGAGAAGCGGGCCGAGGACCCGGTGCGCCGGCTGGTCGAACACTGCGGCCACCGCCGGATGCTGCTCGTCCTGGACAACTGCGAGCACCTGATCCAGGCCGCCGCCGACCTCGCCGACGTCCTGCTCGCCGAGTGCCCCGGGCTGACCGTGCTCGCCACCAGCCGCGAGCCGCTCGGCGTGCCCGGCGAGACGGTGCTGCCGGTCGAGCCGCTGCCCGACCCGGTCGCGCTGCGGCTGTTCACCGAGCGCGCGGCCGCCGCCCGTCCCGGCTTCGACCCGAGGAGCGACCCGGAGGCCTGCGCCGAGATCTGCCGCCGGCTGGACGGGCTGCCGCTGGCCATCGAACTGGCCGCCGCCCGGCTGCGGGTGATGACCGCGCGCCAGATAGCCGACCGGCTGGACGGCCGGTTCGCGCTGCTCACCGCGGGCAGCCGCACCCTGCTGCCGCGCCAGCAGACCCTGCGCGCGGTGGTCGACTGGAGCTGGGACCTGTTGGGCAAGCGGGAGCGGGCGGTGCTGCGCCGGCTCTCGGTGTTCGCGGGCGGCTGGCAGCTGGAGGACGCCGAGGCGGTCTGCGCCGACGGCGTCGAGGTGCCCTCCGGGGAGGTCGCCGACCTGCTGCTGTCGTTGGTCGACAAGTCCCTGCTGGTGGCCGACCTGGACGGGGCCAGCCTGCCGCGCTACCGGATGCTGGAGACCATCCACGAGTACGCGACCGAGCGCCTCGCCGAGTCGGCCGCCGAGCGCGCCGCCACCGAGGCCCGCCACGTGGCGCACTTCCGCACCATGCTCACCGTCGCCGACGGGCAGATCCACGGCCCCCGGCAACTGCACTGGCTGGCCGTGCTGGAGCGCGAGCAGGACAACATCCGGACGGCGCTGCGCCGGGCGATCGACCTGCGGGACGAGGAGCAGGCGCTACTCATCGCCCTCGGCATGAGCTGGTACTGGTCTTTGCGCGGCTACAGCATGGAGGCGCGTACCTGGTACAACGCGGTCATCGCGCTCGGCCCGGACCCGTTTGGGCCGGACGCCCCGCCGCCGGTGCCGCTGGAGCGCGGTGTGCTCTCGTACGAGCTTCCGCTGCCTGCGGAGGTGGTGGAGGAGGCCCGCCGGCTGCTCGCGATGTACCGGCTGATCGGGCTGTTCGAGGGCAACCTGGACGTCCTCGCCGACCCGGAGGCGGTCGCCGTCGCCCAGCGGATGCTGGACGTCTACACCCCGGACCTGCCGCAGGCCTACCGCTTCCCCGCGCTGATGCGGGTGTTCGGGGCCTTCCTGGCCGGCCGCCTGGAGATGATGAAGGACCTGCTGGACGACGCCGTGCGCGGCTGCGAGCAGTACGGCGAGCTGAGCGACCTGGCGTTCATCCTGCAGGTCCGGGCCAGGATGATGAACGACTGGCCGAGCGGCACCGAGCAGAGCATCCGGGACGGCGCGCGCTCGCTGGAGCTGTACCAGCAGGCCGGCGACCTCTGGGGGATCTCCCAGGCGCTGGCCGCGCACGGCGAGTCGCTGTCCAACCGGGGCGAGTCCGCGGCCGCCGTGGACGCGTACCGGCGGGCGATCGAGCTGGCCGAGGAGCTGGGGGCGCCGCAGGAGGTGCCGATGCTGCGGGTGCACCTGGGCACCGCCCTGCTGGAGCAGGACATGGACGGCGGCGAGCGGCTGATCCGGCAGGCGCTGGCCACCATCGAGAGCCCGGGGGTCAACCAGTCCACCACCGGGGCGCTGATGTTCGGCCACCTGACGCTCAGCGGCATCCACTCCCAGCGCGGTGAGTACGACCGGGCGCTGGCCGAGCTGGACGCGCTGGACCTGGTCCGGGTGGGCGGCTTCGCGCCAAGCCTGGTCTCCGGGCTGCTGCTGAGCGCCCGGGGCTGGATCACCGGCAAGGCCGGCGACCCGGACACGGGGTTCGAGATGCTGCGCGAGGGGCGGCGGCAGCTGCGGGCGATGGCGGCCGCGAGCGGCTTCGCCGAGCACATGACGGTCATGGTGGTGCCCGCGGTGACGGCGGTGCTGTGCGCCTTCGCCGAGCGCGACGGGGACTTGGAGCGGGCCCGGGCGGCGGCCGTGCTGACCGGCGCGCACGGCGGGCTGAACGGCCCCAAGGGCGGCTACCTGGAGCGGGTCGAACGCGAGCGCGTGGAGGCCGTCCTGCGCCGGCTGATGGGCGACGCCGGGTTCGAGGAGGCCCAGGCCGGCGGGGTCGGGATGACCCAGGAGCAGACCCACGCGCTGCTGGAGCAGCTGATCGGCTGAGGCCCGTACGCCCCGGCGCCGTACGCCCGCAAGGCCCGTACGCCGGAAGGCCCGTACGGCCGGCGCCCGTCCCCTGGTCACCGGCCGCACGGGCCCGTACGGCGGCCGGCGCCTGTCCCGGGCGCCGGCCGTCCCGTCCGCCGACCCTTCCCCCGACCGGGGCCGACGGTGGTCGCGCGGATCAGGTCCGCTTGCGGAAGCGGGCGACCGCCAGCGGGGCGAAGACCGCGGTGACGGCGGCCGACCAGATCAGCACGATCATCACCGGGTGGGCCACCGGGCCCTGGCCGTTGAGCAGGGCGCGGGAGGCGTCGGCCAGCGCCGAGAGCGGGTTGACCTTGGTGAAGGACTGCAACCAGCCCGGCATGGTGTCGGTCCGGGCGAAGATCGAGCTGCCGAACTGCATCGGCATCAGGACCAGCATGGCCACGCCCTGGACGGCCTGGGCGCTGCGCAGGGCCATGCCCAGCAGCATCGAGATCCAGACGATCGACATGCCGAACACCAGGCCCAGGCCGATCGTGGCCAGCACCTCCAGCGGACCGGTCTTCACCTCGAAGCCGATGCACATCGCGAAGCCGATCAGGATCGCGAAGGAGAGCAGCCCGCGGAGCGTCTCGGCGACGATCTTGGACAGCAGTACCGAGGCCCGGCCGATCGGCAGGGTGCGGAAGCGGTCCATCACGCCGGTCTGGAAGTCGCTGTTGAGGCCGGTGCCGACGGCCATCGCGAGGGTGAGGCCGGTCTGCCCGAGCAGACCGGGGATCAGGTACTGCTTGTAGGTGTCCTGGTCGCCGGCCATCGCGCCGCCGAAGACGTAGACGAACAGCACGGTGAAGATGATCGGCATCAGCACGGCGTCGAACATCGACTCCGGGTCGGCCTTGATCCGCATCAGGTTGCGCCGGGTCAGCGCGCCGACGTGGCGCAGGGTGCCGGCCAGGCCGATCCGGGAGTCCTCCGCCGGCGGCCGGGTGTCCCGGCCGCGGGAGGGGGCGAGCGTGGCGGTGGTCATGCGACGGGCTCCTTGGCGAGGCTGGGGGCGGGCGCCGCGGCGGCCGCGGGCTTGCCGGTGATGGCGAGGAAGACCTCGTCCAGGCTGGGCACCTTGGTGTCGATGCCGGCGATCGCGAAGCCGCGGGTGCCGAGCACCCCGATCACCGCGGTCAGCTGCTCCTCGCCGGTGATCGGCACCGCGAGCAGGCCGGTGTCGGTGGAGACGGTGGCGCTGGTGATGCCGCTGTCGCGCAGGCAGCGGGCCATCTCGGGCAGCTCGGCCGGGTGGGTCGGGCGGACCTGGAGGGTCTGGCCGCCGACCTTGGCCTTGAGCTCGGACACCAGGCCGTTGGCGATCACCTTGCCGCGGTCGATGACGGTCAGCTCGTTCGCGAGCTGCTCCGCCTCCTCCATGTACTGGGTGGTCAGCAGCACGGTGCTGCCCTCGGAGACCATCCGCTGCACCTCGTCCCAGACCTCGTTGCGGGTGCGCGGGTCCAGACCGGTGGTGGGCTCGTCCAGGTAGAGCACCCGGGGACGGCCGATCATGCTGGCGGCCAGGTCGAGGCGGCGGCGCATGCCGCCGGAGTAGGTCTTGGCGGGCCGCTTGGCGGCCTCCGTGAGCGAGAAGCGCTCCAGCAGCTCGGCGGCCCGGGCCTTGGCCTCCCGGCGGGGGAGGTCGAGCAGCCGGCCGATGAGGTAGAGGTTCTCGTACCCGGAGAGCAGCTCGTCCACCGAGGCGTACTGGCCGGTCAGGCCGATCGTGCGGCGCAGCTGCTTGGGCTGGCGCAGCACGTCGTAGCCGCCGACGTACGCGGTGCCGGCGTCCGGCTTGATCAGCGTGGAGAGGATGCGCACCAGGGTGGTCTTGCCCGCGCCGTTGGGGCCGAGCACACCGAGGACGGTGCCCTCCCTGACGGTCAGGTCGACCCCGTCGAGGGCCTTGGTGGTCCCGTAGTGCTTGACGATGCCGTGCACCTCCACGGCGTTCCCGGAGGTGGTTCCCCGGTCGTTCGGGGCTGTCTCGATTCGTGTCATGCCCCCAGACTGTCCACCCCGGCTGTCACCCCCCTGTCGGCCGTCCGGGTGCGCTGCCAGCCCGCTGTCAGGCCGCTGTCACCGGCCGCCCGGACGGGCCCGGCGTACCGAGGGCCCGGGCATGCCGACGGCCCCGGGCATGCCGACGGCCCCGGGCATGCCGACGGCCCCGCTCCGGATCGGAACGGGGCCGTGCGGGGGAGCGTCAGTGGAAGCTGTGCTCCGCGGCGGGGAAGGCGCCGCCGCGGACGTCCTGCGCGAAGGCGCGGGCGGCGTCGCCGAGGACGGTCCGCAGGTCGGCGTACTGCTTGACGAACTTGGGAACCCGGCCGGCGGTCATGCCGGCCATGTCGGTCCAGACCAGGACCTGGGCGTCGGTGTCCGGCCCGCCGCCGATGCCGACGGTCGGGATCGCCAGCTGCTCGGTGACCTGGGCGGCCAGCTCGGCCGGGACGGCCTCCAGCACCACCGAGAAGGCGCCCGACTGCTGGACGGCCTTGGCGTCGCGCAGCAGCTGGTGCGCCGCCTCGTCGCCGCGGCCCTGGACCGGGTAGCCGCCGAGGGCGTGCACGGACTGCGGGGTGAGGCCGATGTGGGCCATCACCGGGACACCGGCCTCGACCAGCAGCTCGATCGAGCGGGCGCTGCGCTCCCCGCCCTCCAGCTTGACCGCGCCGACCCCGGCCTCCTTCATCAGCCGGGCCGCGTTGTGCATGGCCTGGGCGGGGGACTCCTGGTACGACCCGAACGGCAGGTCGGCGACGATCATGGCCCGCTTGGTGCCGCGGACGACGGCGGCGGAGAGCATCACCATCTGATCCATGGTCACCGGGACGGTGGTCTCGTAGCCGAGGTGGCAGTTGCCCGCCGAGTCGCCGACCAGCAGCACCGGGATGCCGGCCTCGTCGAACACACCCGCGGTGAGGGCGTCGTAGGCGGTGAGCATCGACCACTTCTCGCCGCGCTGCTTGGCTGCGGCGAGGTCTCGGACGGTGACACGGCGGTTGGTGACCCCGCCGTAGAGGGTGGCGGTCGACGCCTGGTTCTGGGCAGGCGAAGGCGTAGAAGCGTTCATCGAACGGACTCCTGAAGGGTTGTCGTCTCGTGGCGCCGTACGGCGTCCCCGGATCTCCTCCATGCTTGCACGCCCCGGCGCCCGCGCAAAGAGGGGTGCGTTCGTCCCGATGGGATCCACGCCACACCGGATGTGCGGGCCGGTGGCGCCGGAGTGCGCGGGTGGCCTCGAATTTGCCTGCTCTTTGCGAAACGGGTTCGTCTCGTATCGAATTTCCCGCTACTCTGGTGCGGGGGGTTACGAGACGTATGCGGCTCGGAATAGCCCGCCAGTGCCACACCAACACGGACGGGAAGACCAATGACCACCGCAGCCGCGCCGCCTCGGGTGCCGGAAGCCATCCACCGTCGGCGCTGGGCGATCCTCGGCACCCTGGTGCTCGCCCTGCTCGTCGTCGTGCTCGACAACTCGATTCTCAACGTCGCGATGAAGACCATCGCGACCCCCGCGCCGGTCGGGCTCGGGGCCACCCAGAGCGACCTGGAATGGTCGATCAACTCCTACACCCTGGTCTTCGCCGGGCTGCTGTTCACCTCCGGCCTGCTCGGCGACCGGTTCGGCCGCAAGCGCGCGCTGCTGGCCGGCATGGTGGTCTTCGGCATCGCCTCGCTGCTGTCCGCGCTGGCCGCCTCGCCCGGTGAACTCATCGGCTACCGCGCCCTGATGGGCGTCGGCGGCGCGCTCGCGATGCCCGCCACGCTGGCGATCATCATGAACGTCTTCGAGCGCTCCGAGCAGCCCAAGGCGATCGGGATATGGGCCGGCGCGGTCGGCCTGGCCATCGCCATCGGCCCGATCACCGGCGGCCTGCTGATCGAGCACTTCTGGTGGGGCTCGGTCTTCCTGGTCAACGTCCCGATCGTGGTCGTCGCGGTGATCGCGATGGTGATCCTGGTCCCCGAGTCCAAGGACCCGAACCCGGGCCGGATGGACCCGGTCGGCGTGCTGCTGTCGATCATCGGCCTGGTCGCGCTGATCTACGGCATCATCAAGGGCGGCGAGCTGGCCGACTTCACCGCCGTCGAGGCCTGGGCACCGACCCTGGTCGGCGTGGTCGCGCTGGTCGCCTTCGTCTGGTTCGAGCGCCGCACCGCGTTCCCCGCGCTGGACGTCACCTGGTTCCGCAACAAGGTGTTCAGCGCCTCCGTGGTGGTCGTCGGCGTGGTCTTCTTCGCACTGATGGGCGTCTCGTTCTTCGGCGTCTTTTACATCCAGAGCGTGCGCGGCTACAGCGCCCTCCAGGCCGGTGTGCTGATGCTGCCGCTCGCCGCCGCCCAGCTGGTGTTCGCCCCGCGGGCCCGGCTGGTGGTCGACCGGCTCGGCGTCGCCGCCACCGCCACCGGCGGCATGCTGCTGGTCGCGGTCGGCTTCGTCGGCTACGTCGTGCTGACCGCCACCACCCCGATCTGGGTGCTGGTCCTGCTCGGCCTGGTGATGGGCGCCGGCATGGCGCACGTCATGCCGCCGGTCACCGTCGCGATCATGGCCTCGCTGCCCCGGGAGAAGGCCGGCGCCGGCTCGGCCGTCAACAACACCTTCCGCCAGGTCGGCGGCTCGCTCGGGGTCGCCGTGCTCGGCGCGGTGCTGTCCACCGTCTACCGCGACGGGATGGCCGACACCCTGACCCACCTGCCCGAGGGGCTGCGCGACAAGGCCGGCGAGTCGCTGGAGGCGACCCTGGCCATCGCCGACCGGATCCCCGGCGGCCAGGCGCTGATCACCCCGGCGAACGACTCCTTCATCCACGCCATGCACGTGGTGGCCTCGCTCTCGGCGGGCGTCTCGGTGATCGGCGCCGTCGTCGCCTGGCTGCTGCTGCCGCGCCGGGCGGCCGCCCCCGGGGGCCCGGCCGGTCCGGTCCCCGAGCCGGCCGGCCGGGAGCGGGAGGCCGCGGCCGCGGACGCCTGACCAGCGGCCGGCCCGCTCCGCGACTGAGTGACAATGGCCCTGTCACCCGGGTACGCCCCGGGTGGCAGGGCCCCGGTCCAGGGCAGCGCCCCTGCCGCGGACCCACCGAGGGACACACCACGGCGCCAGCGCGACCGGGGGACAGCGAGGGAGAGACAGCGGGGATGAAGACGGACACGCCGACCGCCGACACCGGGCAGTCCTGCGCGGAGGTGCGCCGTGGCCGGCCCCGCAGCGAGGCCGCCGAACAGGCCATCTTCAGGGCCGTCGAGGACCTGATGGCCGGCGGCACCGCACTGTCCGAGCTCACCATCGAGGGCATCGCCGCGGCCGGCGGGGTCGGCAAGGCCACCATCTACCGGCGCTGGTCCAACAAGGAGGCCCTGCTGGTCGACGTGGTCAGCCGGCTGGAGGAGCCGCTGCCGGAGCCCACCGGCGCCGGCGCCCGGGCCGACCTGATCGCCCTGGTGGACCACATCCGCCGGCGCGGCCTGGCCAAGCGCACCCGCTGGGTGCTCAAGGCCGCCCTCGGCCAGATGCAGACCCTGCCCGAGCTGTACTCCGCCTACCGGGACCGGGTGATCAAGCCCCGCCGGGAGGTCGGGCTCCAGCTGATCCGCCGGGCCGTCGCCGAGGGCGTGATCCGCGACGACCTCGACCTGGAGCTGCTCAACGACCTGCTGATGGGGCCGATCCTCTACCGCAGCATCCTGTGGGACGACTCCGACCTGGAGGACCCGGACCTGGCCCGCAAGCTGGTCGACTCGATGCTCGAAGGCCTCGGACCCCGCTGATACCGCCCGCCCGACCGCGACCGCTTCCCCGTACGCCGGCCCGTCCGCGACGCCGGACGTGGCCTCGCTCACCAAACCGGGCCGCGCCGGAACCCGCTCAGCCAGGACCGACGTCTGTCCCGGCATAGGCTGAGCCGGGATCCGACCACACCGGCACCGGTCCGGTGGGTACCCGCTCCTTCGACGGGACGGCACCCGGAGCGGCGACGGCACGAGCGACGGGAGCCACTTCATGGCGCAGGCGGACAGGACCGAGCGGATCGCGGCCCCCGGGGGCGGCGCCGACGGCCCGGCCCCCGCGGCGCGTCGCGGCGACTTCCTCGGCCTGCGCCACTGGGGCCGGGACGCCCGCGGCGGCAACACCTGGCGGCGCGGTCTGGTGACCGCCGTGCTGGCCGTGCTCACCGCCGCGCTGCTGGCCTTCCACGCCGAGGTGCCCAACAGCGTCGGCAACCTCGGCAGCCTGCTGGAGACCTTCCTGCCCTGGCTGGGCCTGGCCGTCCCGGTGCTGCTGGTGCCCGCGCTGCTGCGCCGCTCCGCCACCGCGCTGATCGCCCTGCTGCTGCCCGTCGTGCTCTGGTTCAACCTGTTCGGCGGCCTGCTGTCCGACAAGAGCGGCGGCAAGGGCGACTGGACGGTGGTCAGCCACAACGTCGCCGCGGCCAACACCGACGCGCCGGGCACCATCCGCACCCTGGTGGACTCCGGCGCCCAGATCGTCGCCCTGCAGGAGCTGGCCGGCCGGCAGCTGCGCGCGTACGAGACCGGGCTCGCGGACGCCTACCCGCACCACACCGTGCAGGGCACGGTCGGGCTCTGGTCGAAGTACCCGATCGACGACATCACCCCGGTGAACCTGAAGATGGGCTGGACCAGGGCGTTCCGGGCCGAGGTCACCACCCCGCAGGGGCCGGTCGCGGTGTACGTGGCGCACCTGCCCTCGGTGCGGCTGAAGGCGGAGGGCGGCTTCACCGTCAACCAGCGCGACCTCAGCGCGCAGGCGCTCGGCGACGCGATCCAGGCCGAGCCGCTGAAGAAGGTCCTGCTGCTCGGCGACCTCAACGGCACCATGAACGACCGCAGTCTGGCGCCGGTCACCTCGCAGATGCGCTCGGCACAGGGCGCCGCCGGGGACGGCTTCGGCTTCAGCTGGCCGGCCGCCTTCCCGACGGCCCGGATCGACCAGATCATGAGCAAGGGCGGGCTGGACCCGGTCGACTCCCGCACCCTGCCCCGGGACGGCAGCGACCACCTCCCGGTGGCCGCCACCTACCGGTACCAGCCGGTCCGCTAGCCGCGCCTCGTCCGCGCCGGGCACGCCTCAGCCGCGCCGCCAGCGGTTGGTGATCGGCAGGCGGCGGTCCCGGCCGAAGTTCTTCGCCGAGACCTTCGGGCCCGGCGGGTACTGGCGCCGCTTGTACTCGGCGGTGTCGACCAGCCGGACCACCCGGTCCACCACGGCCGGGTCGAAGCCGGCCGCCACGATCGCGTCCCGCCCCTCGTCGTCCTCGATGTAGCGGGACAGCACGGTGTCCAGCAGGTCGTAGTCGGGCAGCGAGTCGGTGTCCACCTGGTCCGGCCGCAGTTCGGCGGACGGCGGCTTGGTGATGGTGTTCTCCGGGATCGGCGGCACCTCGCCGCGCCGCCCGGCCTCCTCGTTGCGCCAGCGGGCCAGCCGGAAGACCAGCGACTTGTAGACGTCCTTGATGGGCCCATAGGCGCCCACCGAGTCGCCGTACAGGGTCGAGTAGCCGACCGCCAGCTCGCTCTTGTTGCCGGGCGCGAGCACGATGTGCCCCTCCTGGTTGGAGATCGCCATCAGCAGGGTGCCGCGCAGCCGGGACTGGAGGTTCTCCTCGGCCAGGCCGGTGAGTTCGGTGGCGTCCAGGTAGGCGTCGAACATCGGGGCGATGGAGACGGTCCGGAAGTTCACCCCGGTGCGGCGGGCCAGTTCGGCCGCGTCGTCCCGGGAGTGCTGGGAGGAGTAGCGGCTGGGCATCGAGACGCAGTGCACGTTCTCCGGGCCGACCGCGTCCACCGCGATCGCGGCCACCAGCGCGGAGTCGATGCCGCCGGACAGGCCGATCAGCACGGACCGGAAGCCGTTCTTGGTCACGTACGCCCGGGTGCCGGCGACCAGCGCGGCCCAGATCTCGGCCTCGTCCGAGAGCCGCGGCGCCACCTCGGCGGTGAGCCTGGCGGCGGGCGCGGCCTGCGGTTCGCCGCCCAGCTCGGTGCGGACCAGGTGCAGCCCGTCGGTCAGCAGCAGGCCGTCGGTGTCGTCGCCCGCGGCGGCCGGCAGGTCGAGGTCCAGTACCAGCAGGTGCTCCTCGAACTGCGGTGAGCGGGCGAGGACTTCGCCGTCCGCGCCGACCACGATCGAGTCGCCGTCGAAGACCAGCTCGTCCTGGCCGCCGACCATGTTGACGTACGCCAGGGTGCAGCCCGCCTCGGCCGCCCGGCGCCGCACCAGCTCCAGCCGCTGGTCGTCCTTGTTCCGCTCGTACGGGGAGCCGTTGACCACCAGCAGCAGCCCGGCGCCGGCCTCGCGGGCGGCGGTGACCCGGCCGCCGTCCTGCCAGATGTCCTCGCAGATGGCCAGCGCGACGTCCACCCCGTGCACCCGCAGCACCGGCAGCTGGTCGCCCGGGACGAACCAGCGGAACTCGTCGAACACGCCGTAGTTGGGCAGGTGGTGCTTGGCGAAGCGGGTCACCACCTGGCCCCGGTGCAGCACGGCCGCGCAGTTCTGCGGGGAGCCGGCCGGGCGGTTGAAGCGCGGCGAGGGGTGCTCGGAGCGCCCCAGGTAGCCGACCACCACCGGGACCTCGCCCAGCCCGTCGGCCGCCAGCCGGCCGGCCAGCTCGACCAGCGCGCCGCGGGAGGCCTCGACGAAGGAGCGGCGCAGGGCGAGGTCCTCCACCGGGTACCCGGTGAGGGCCATCTCGGGGAAGGCGACCAGCTGCGCGCCGGCCTCCACGGCCTGCTTGGTCCAGCGCACCACCTCATCGCTGTTGCGGGCGAGGTCACCGACCCAGGGGTCGATCTGGCTCAGGGCGAGACGGAGATTGGGCATGTCTCCGAGTCTAATCGTCTAACTGACGCAATGTCCTGGGCGGGGTCGACGGAGGGCCCACCGCGGGGCCCACGGCGGGGATGGTGACGGGGGTCGGCGCTGCCGGGTCGGGCGGGGATCGGCCATGATGGGGGCAACCGCTTCACGAGGTCTTTCCGGGGGCCGCCGGGGGCGTAACACGAGCGTAAAGAGCAGAGGTGAGACTGTCCCCATGGGCAAGCAGCAGCAGTTCGTGCTTCGGACGCTCGAAGAGCGTGACATCAGGTTCGTCCGGCTGTGGTTCACCGACGTGCTCGGGTTCCTCAAGTCGGTCGCGGTGGCGCCAGCCGAACTGGAGCAGGCCTTCGAGGAGGGCATCGGCTTCGACGGTTCGGCGATCGAGGGATTCGCCCGGGTGTACGAGTCCGACATGATCGCCAAGCCGGACCCGACCACCTTCCAGATCCTGCCGTGGCGCTCGGAGACCCCGGGCACCGCCCGGATGTTCTGCGACATCCTGATGCCGGACGGCTCGCCGTCCTTCGCCGACCCCAGGTTCGTGCTCAAGCGCACCCTGGAGAAGGCCTCCGATCTGGGCTTCACCTTCTACACCCACCCGGAGATCGAGTTCTTCCTGCTGAAGAACCTGCCCGGCGACGGCACCCCGCCGATCCCCGCCGACCAGTCCGGCTACTTCGACCACACCCCGCGCGGGGTGGGCCACGACTTCCGCCGCCAGGCGATCACCATGCTGGAGTCGATGGGCATCTCGGTCGAGTTCTCGCACCACGAGGGCGCCCCCGGCCAGCAGGAGATCGACCTGCGCTACGCCGACGCGCTCTCCACCGCCGACAACATCATGACCTTCCGGCTGGTCATGAAGGAGGTCGCGCTGGAGCAGGGCGTGCACGCGAGCTTCATGCCCAAGCCGTTCTCCGAACACCCCGGCAGCGGCATGCACACCCACGTCTCCCTCTTCGAGGGCGACCGCAACGCCTTCCACGAGTCCGGCGCCGAGTACCAGCTGTCCAAGGTCGGCCGCTCCTTCATCGCCGGCCTGCTGCGGCACGCCGCCGAGACCGCCGCCGTCACCAACCAGTGGGTGAACTCGTACAAGAGGATCTGGGGCGGCTCCCAGCGCACCGCCGGGGCCGGCGGCGAGGCACCGTCCTACATCTGCTGGGGCCACAACAACCGCTCGGCGCTGATCCGGGTGCCGATGTACAAGCCGGGCAAGCAGGGCTCCACCCGCATCGAGGTCCGCTCCCTGGACACCGGCTGCAACCCGTACCTCGCCTACGCCGTCACCCTCGCGGCCGGCCTCAAGGGCATCGAGGAGGGCTACGAGCTCCCGCCCGGCGCCGACGACGACGTGTGGGCGCTGTCCGACTCCGAGCGCCGCGCCCTCGGCATCCAGCCGATGCCGCAGAACCTCGGCGAGGCCATCGACCTGATGCAGCGCAGCGAACTCGTCGCCGAGACCCTCGGCGAGCACGTCTTCGACTTCTTCCTGCGCAACAAGAAGCACGAGTGGGAGGAGTACCGCTCCGAGGTCACGCCGTTCGAGCTGCGGAAGAACCTTCAGGTTCTCTGATCATCTGTCAATCGGTGCGGGTGGTGTGCGTCCACGCACGTTAATCCGTTGGGCCAACGGGGTTACTCTGCAGCGGTGCGAGCCGTGGAGGGGTGAGGGAGAGGCGTATTCAGAAGATCCGTTTTGCGGATCATCCTGGAGTGTCATGCGTACTCGAATCACCACCCTGGCCCTGTCCGGACTGACCTCGGCCGCCCTTGTGTGGGGTGCCGGCTCCGCGGCCTTCGCCTCGTCCTCCGTCGACCACCGCGAGGGCGCCGCATCGGCGGCGGCCCAGGGTGAGTGGGTCGACGGGCTCCTCCGTCAGGCCGCGGAGGGCAGCGGCAGCACCACCCAGGCCTGGACCTTCGGCAGCCGCGACGCCGTCCCGGCCAAGCTGGCGGCCCGTCAGCCCAACCGGACGGACGGCGACACCGCCCCGGCGGCCGGCGCTCAGGCGCCGGCCGCCGCCGAGGCGGTTCGGCCGGCCGACGAAGGAACCGGGCAGGCCGAGGAAGGAACCGAGCAGGACGAGGAGGGCCAGCCGGGCGAGGACGACGCCGAGCGCGGCCGGGGCGGCGGCCAGTCGCCGACGCTCGGGTTCCTCGACGAACTGAGCGAGCTGAACGAACTGTCGGGCCTCACCGCCAAGCACTGCCACCACCACCAGCACCACCACGCCTGCCCCTGCCCCCCTGGCGACCACGGCGGTCACGGAGACCACGGTGACCATGGCGGTCACGGTGACCATGGCGGGAACGGCGGGAACGGCGGGAACGGGGGCAACGGCGGGAACGGGGGCAACGGCGGCAATGGGGGGAACGGCGGGAACGGGGGCAACGGCGGCAACGGCGGGAACGGTGGGGGCGGCGCCCCGCAGAGCCAGTCCCAGACTCAGAGCCAGTCCGAGGCCCAGAACCAGTCCCAGTCGCAGAACGGTCAGCAGGCCCAGGACCAGAACGTCAACGTGACGGTCGTCGTGCAGAACACCATCAACAACAGCCTCGACAACAGCGCGAACAACACCGCCAGCAGCAACGCCAACAACTCCGCGGCCAACTCCGCGAGTAACACCGCGAGCAACTCCGCGCAGAACACGGCGAACAACAGCCAGTCGGCCTCGCAGTCCAGCAACAACTCCAACAACAACTCCAACGTGAACAACGCCAAGTACGGCGCGGGGACGGTGCACAGGCCGACCCACCAGGGCCACGGAAGCCACGAGGGCAACCAGGGCAACCAGGGCAACCAGGGTCACCACGGCAACCACGGCAACCAGGGCCACGAGGGCCACGAGGGTCACCAGGGCAGCCACGCGGAGCAGAACGGCGGGCACCACGGGGAGCTGGCCGAGACGGGGAGCGAGACCTCGCCGGCCCTGCTCGGCCTCTCGGCGGCGTTCATCGTGGCGGGCGCGGCGGCCATGCGGATCGGTCGCCGCCGTCGTTCCTCCTGACCGGGTCGGAGCATGCGGTGACTGACGGGCGGTGCGTACGGCGCACCGCCCGTCAGTCGTGTGATGGTCGGACGGGCTCAGCGCAGCTCGGCGGGCGGCGTGCGGCCCGGGTCCATCGGCTCCTCGCGGACCAGACTGCCCCAGACGGCCATCCGGTACAGCGAGGTGTAGACCGGCGTGCAGGTCGTCAGGGTGATGTAGCGGCCCGGCTCGCTGTACGGGGAGCCGACGGGCACCGGGGCGATGACACCGATGTCGTCCTTGGACGTCTCGGGCAGCGTGGCGTCGACGCGGTAGACGTACCAGCGGTCCCGGGTCTCCACGACCAGCGGGTCGCCCGGCTTCAGCCGGTCCAGGTCGTGGAACTTCGCGCCGTGCCCGTCGCGGTGGGCGGCCAGGGCGAAGTTGCCCCGGGCCTCCCAGGGCATGGCCGAGCGGTACGGCGTCGTGTAGGCCCCGGCGACCCCCTTCGCGAGGGTGTCCCCGTCGGCGCCGACCTCGATCAGCACCTGGTAGCCGGCGCCCAGGGCCGGGACGTGGAGGAATCCGATGGCGTCGCCCGGGCCGAACGGGGGCGGGTCGGTGGCAGGCGGTGCGGCGTCGGTCGGCGCGGGCGCGGTCGGCGCGGGAGCGTCGGCCGGTGGGGCCGCCGGGGCCGTCCGGGCCGGAGCCGACCAGGACTGGCGCAGCCGCTCGGCGGAGAGGCCCGACTGCCGGTCGGCCGTGAGGTTCGTCCACCAGAGGGAGTGGACGATCAACAGGGCGAGCAGCACACCGACGGTGAACAGCAGGTCGCCGAGCACGCCGATCGCGAGTCGGAGGGGGCGTCGGCGCGGAGCTCGCCGCTCGGCCGGGTGCTCGGTCGCCATGGGTCGTCCCTTCGGGCGGGAGTGCGGGCGGGAGTGCGGGCGGGAGTGCGGCAGAGCCGCGGGGCGACCGGCCGGGACCGGCCGGCCATGCGTACTCCACCGCGCCCCCGAGCCGACGGGCAAGCCGACACGCCACGCCGCGCCCCGGAGCCCGCCCCGGAGCCGATCTGTCCCGGCCCGAGGGCGACGGCAGGGCGCCGGGCGCGTCCACCCGGCGGTCGCGCCCGGCGGCGGCCCGTGCGGGCGCGTAACCTGCTGGGGCGGACGGATGGAGGGGCCGATGGCGGCGGTGGAGGAGCAGCGGGCCGGGAGCCGGGTCAGCCGGCCGGAGAACCGGCTGGTCCGGCGCGGGTTCAGCGACCCGGCGCGGGCGGTGCGGCTGTTGGAGGGCCCCGGGCTGGAGGGCCTGGCCGACGACCCCCTGCTGCTGGACGCGCTCGGCGCCACCGCCGACCCCGACCTCGCGCTGCTCGGCCTGGCCCGGCTGCTGGAGGCCGCCGACGAGGCCGACCGGCACACCCTGCGCGACACCCTCACCACCTCCAAGCCGCTGCGCGACCGGCTGCTGGGCGTGCTCGGCGTCTCCACCGCGCTCGGCGACCATCTGGCCCGGCACCCGCACGACTGGCACGTGCTGGTCACCTTCGAGTTGCGCGACATGCACCCCGGCCCGGAGGACTTCCGCCGCGCCCTCGCCGAGGGCGTCCGGGACGACGGCGCCCGCGGCCCGGCGAACGCGCTGCGGGTCGCCTACCGCCGCTGCCTGCTCGCCATCGCCGCCCGCGACCTCACCGGCACCACCGACCTCGCGCAGACCGCCGCCGAACTCGCCGACCTGGCCGGTGCCACCCTCCAGACCGCCCTGGACCTCGCCGCCGAGCAGGACCCGGAGGCCGCCGCGGCCTGCCGGCTCGCGGTGATCGGCATGGGCAAGTGCGGCGGCCGCGAGCTCAACTACGTATCGGACGTGGACGTGGTCTTCGTCGCCGAGCCGCGCGAGGGCGTGGACGAGCACGAGGCCGTCAAGGCCGCCACCCGGCTGGCCGCCGCCCTCACCCGGCTGTGCGCGGACACCACCGGCGAGGGCACCATCTGGCCGGTGGACGCCAACCTGCGCCCCGAGGGCCGCAACGGCCCGCTGGTGCGCACCCTGGCCAGCCACCTCGCCTACTACCAGCGCTGGGCCAAGACCTGGGAGTTCCAGGCGCTGCTCAAGGCCCGCCCGGTCGCCGGGGACGCGGAGCTCGGCGCCGCGTACGTGGAGGCGCTCGCCCCGTTGGTCTGGCAGGCCGCCGCGCGGGAGAACTTCGTCACCGACGTGCAGCAGATGCGCCGCCGGGTGGTCGACTCCATCCCGGCCACCGAGCTGGACCGCCAGCTCAAGCTCGGCCCGGGCGGGCTGCGCGACGTCGAGTTCTCCGTCCAACTGCTCCAGCTGGTGCACGGCCGCACCGACCCGGCGCTGCGCAGCGGCAACACCCTGGAGGCGCTGGCCGCGCTCTCCCGGGGCGGGTACGTGGGCCGGGCGGACGCCGCCTCGCTGGACGCCGCGTACCGCTTCCTGCGCTCGCTGGAGCACCGCATCCAGCTGTACCGGCTGCGCCGCACCCACCTGATGCCCACCGGGGCCGAGGACCTGCGCCGGCTGGCCCGCTCACTGGCGGCGCTGATCAACGACGACACCCGCGCCGACCCGGTGGCCGCGCTGCACCGCGAGTGGAAGCGGCACGCGATGGAGGTCCGGCGGCTGCACGAGAAGCTGTTCTACCGGCCGCTGCTCGACGCCGTCGCCGAACTGCCGCCGGGCGCCACCGGATTGACCCCGGACGCGGCCCGGGCCCGGCTGGAGGCGCTGGGCTACGCGGACCCGGCCGCCGCGCTGCGGCACATCAGCGCGCTGGCCTCCGGGGTGAGCCGCAAGGCCGCGATCCAGCGCACCCTGCTGCCGGTGCTGCTCGGCTGGTTCGCCGAGTCCGCCGACCCGGACGCCGGGCTGCTCAACTTCCGCCAGGTCTCCGACGCGCTCGGCCGTACCCCCTGGTACCTGCGGCTGCTGCGGGACGAGAGCGCCGCCGCCGAGCAGCTGGCCCGGGTGCTGTCGGCCGGCCGGCTCGCCCCCGACCTGCTGCTGCGCGCCCCGGAGGCGGTGGCCATGCTGGGCGACCCGCAGGGGCTGGAGCCGCGCGGCCGGGCCGCCCTGGAGGGGGAGATCCTGGCCGCCGTCGGCCGGGCCGGGTCCACCCACGCGGCCGTGGCCGCCGCCCGCTCGGTGCGCCGCCGGGAGCTGTTCCGCACCGCCGCCGCGGACGTGCTCGGCCGGCTCGGGGAGGACCCCGCGGAGGCCCTGGACACCGCGGGGGAGGCGCTCACCGCGCTCAACGCGGCCACCCTGGGCGGCGCGCTGCGCGCCTGCGTCGCCGGGTGGGAGGCCGAGCACGGGGACCTGCCGACCCGGATCTCGGTGATCGCGATGGGCCGCTTCGGCGGCCACGAACTGGGCTACGGCTCGGACGCGGACGTGCTCTTCGTCCACGAGCCGCTGCTCGGCTCGCTGGAGGAGGAGGCCGCCCGCGCCGCCCAGGCGGTCTGCCACGAGCTGCGCAACCAGCTGGGCGCTCCGTCCACCGAGCCGCCGCTGCTGGTCGACGCCGACCTGCGGCCGGAGGGGCGCAGCGGCCCGCTGGTGCGCAGCCTCGCCTCGTACGCGGCGTACTACCGGCGCTGGTCGCACGCCTGGGAGAGCCAGGCGCTGCTGCGGGCCGAGCCGGTGGCCGGGGACGAGGAGCTGGGTCTGCGGTTCCGGCGGCTGATCGATCCGCTGCGCTACCCGGGCGGCGGGGTGCCGGAGCGGGACCTGGTGGAGATCCGCCGGATCAAGGCGCGGATCGAGGCCGAGCGGCTGCCGCGCGGGGCCGACCCGACCACCCACACCAAGATCGGCCGGGGCGGGCTGGCGGACGTCGAGTGGACGGTGCAGCTGCTCCAGCTCCAGCACGGGCACGAGCTGCCGGCCCTGCGCACCACCCGGACCAGGGCGGCGCTGGCGGCCGCCGTGGCGGGCGGACTGGTCGAGCCGGAGGACGCCGAGGTGCTGGACGCGGCCTGGGTGCTGGCCTCCCGGGTGCGGGCGGCGGTGATGCTGGTGCGCGGGCGGCCCGGGGACAGCTTCCCGGGGGAGGCCCGGGAGCTGGCGGGGGTGGCCCGCTACCTCGGGTACAGCTCCGGGCACAGCGGGGAACTGCTGGACGACTACCGGCGGACCACCCGGCGGGCCCGCGCGGTGGTGGACCGGCTGTTCTACGGCGCCGGCTGAACCCGGGCCCGTCCACGGCTTCCGCCGGTACGCGAAAGGGGCCCCGCACGGGGCCCCTCAAGTCTTCGGACTAACGCCGCGCGCTGCTGACCGCGGGCTCGCTCCACTGCTCCGGGACGGTGACGGGCTGCTCGGCCACCGTCTCCCGGGCGGGCACCCTGGGCAGTCTGTAGACCCACTCGTGGTACAGCCAGCGGGCGGTGAGGAAGCCCAGTGCCAGGCAGAGCTCGCCGCCGACGGCGTCCATCCAGAAGTGGTTGGCGGTGGAGACGATGACCACCAGGGTGGCGGCCGGGTACATCAGGCCGAGCGCCCGGACCCACGTCCGGCGGGCCAGGAAGAAGATCGCCAGGCCGCACCACATCGACCAGCCGATGTGCATCGAGGGCATCGCCGCGTACTGGTTGGAGACGTGCGCGGCGGGGCCGGAGGCCATCGAGCCCCAGGTGCCGTGGGTCTTCACGGTGTCGATGAAGCCGCCGTCGGTCATCAGCCGGGGCGGGGCCAGCGGGAAGAAGTAGAAGCCGACCAGGGCGATCCCGGTGGTCACGAACAGCACCGAGCGGGCCGCGACGTAGCGCCCGGGGTGCCAGCGGTAGAGCCAGACCAGCACGCCGATCGTGATCACGAAGTGCAGCGTCGCGTAGTAGTAGTTCATCCCCGTGATGAGCCATCCGACGCCGTCCACGGCGTGGTTGACCGAGCGCTCGACGGCGATGCCGAGGTGCTGCTCCAGGTCCCAGATCCAGCCCGCGTGCTTCTGGGCTATCGCTTCCTGCTCGGGAACCGCGTTGCGCACGATCGAGTAGATCCAGTAGCTGATCCCGATCAGGGCCAGCTCGAACCAGATCCGCGGCCTGGCCGGGGACCGGCGCTGGGCGCTGACGCGGCTGCGCAGAGCGGCGGTACGGGACTGGGCGGCACGGGTGGTTCCCTCGGACAGGCGGCCGGGGACGGCCTTCGCTGCGTCGGAACCGCCACCACTGGCCGCGTCGGCGCGCCCGGCGTCGCCTCGCTGGATCTCGGTCGGTTCCCCCATGGACGGCAAGTCTGCCAGACCGCTCGTAGCCGTCCGCTCATCCTCTGGAAGTGGATTCTTCACCGGCTGTCCCCCTTGAGGGCTAGGGGCCGGCTGCCACCGGGGTAGGGGGTGTTCGGGGGTTGGGTGCATACCGGTGGGACGGACATACGTCCCATTGTCACGCCCGCCGCCCCGGGGGCGTAATCGGGGTGGCCGGAGACGGTGGCCCACCTGGAATCTCCTGCCACGAAACCGTTTCTGCATCTTGCTGAAACATATTGCAGGCCGCTAGCTTCCTGGGAAATCGATCGCCCCTTCCCCTAAGGGAGCCCTCAGTGGCCGATGCCCCGCCCCGCCCCCGACGGAGCAGATCCCCCCGCCGCAGACCACCAGGCCGCACGGCCGTCCTGCTGGCCGCCGCACTGACCGCCGCCACCCTCGGCGGCGCCCCGGCGGCCCTCGCCGCCGCCCCGCCGGCCCCGCCGTCGGACGCCGCGCTGGCGGCCACCGCCGGGCGGCACGACCTCACCCGGGAGCAGTTCTACTTCGTCCTGCCCGACCGCTTCGCCAACGGCGACGCCGCCAACGACACCGGCGGCATCACGGGCGGGCGGCTGGAGAACGGCTTCGACCCCGCCGACAAGGGCTTCTACCACGGCGGCGACCTGGCCGGGCTGATCCAGCGGCTCGACTACATCCAGAACATGGGCACCACCGCGATCTGGATGGCCCCGATCTTCCGGAACAAGCCGGTGCAGGGCAGCGGGGCCGACGCCTCGGCCGGCTACCACGGCTACTGGATCACCGACTTCACCCAGGTCGACCCGCACTTCGGCACCAACGAGCAGCTCAAGGAGCTGATAGCCAAGGCGCACGCCCGCGGCATCAAGGTCTTCTTCGACGTCATCACCAACCACACCGCCGACGTCGTCGACTACGCCGAGAAGCAGTACGGCTACCGCTCCGCCGGCGCCTACCCGACGCTCGACCCGGACGGGAACCCGGTGGACGAGACCGCCGTCGCCGACGCGGGCGCCCCCTGGCCGCGGACCACCAAGGACTCCTTCCCCTACACCCCGGTCTTCCGCACCCCGGCCGACGCCGGGGCCAAGACACCGTCCTGGCTCAACGACCCGGCGCTCTACCACAACCGGGGCGACTCGACCTTCGTCGGCGAGTCCGCCACCGAGGGCGACTTCAGCGGCCTGGACGACCTCGACACCCAGAACCCCAAGGTGGTGAAGGGCTTCGAGAAGGTCTACCAGCAGTGGGTCAAGGACGCCGGCGTGGACGGCTTCCGGATCGACACCGTCAAGCACGTCAACATGGCGTTCTGGCAGCAGTGGGCGCCCGCGCTCAAGGACTACGCCGCCAAGCAGGGCAACCGGAAGTTCTTCATGTTCGGCGAGGTCCACTCCGGGGACCCGGCGGTCACCGCGCCGTACGTCACCAAGGGCAGGCTCCAGGCCACCCTGGACTTCCCGCTCCAGAGCGCGGCCCGCTCCTACGTCTCCCAGGGCGGCTCGGCGCGGAGCCTCGCCGACGTCTACGCCCAGGACTACCGCTACACCGGGCCCGACACCGACGCGTACGAGCTGCCGACCTTCCTCGGCAACCACGACATGGGCCGCTTCGGCTCCTTCCTGCTCGCCGACAACCCGGGCGCCGACGACGCGACCCTGCTGCGGAAGGACCGGCTCGGCAACGAGCTCCAGTTCCTCACCCGCGGCCAGCCCGTCGTCTATTCCGGCGACGAGCAGGGCTTCACCGGCGCGGGCGGCGACAAGGACGCCCGGCAGGACCTGTTCGCCTCCAGGACGGCCTCCTACAACGCCGACCGGGTGCTCGGCGGCCCCGCCGGTCCGGCCGACCGGTACGGGCAGGACGGCGAGCTCTACCGCGGCATCGCCGGGCTGGCCGAGCTGCGCCGGACCAACCCGGCGCTGGCCGACGGCGCCCAGATCGAGCGGTACGCCGCCGACGGCGCGGGCGTGTACGCCTTCTCCCGGATCGACGCCGGGCAGCAGGTCGAGTACCTGGTGGCGGTCAATAACGCCACCGAGGCGAAGACCGTCACCCTGGACACCTTCTCGGCGGGGATGGGCTTCGACCGGATCTACCCGGCGGCCGGGGACCGGATCACCAGCGGCGCCGACCGGAAGGTGACCGTCACCGTGCCGGCGCTCTCCTCCGTGGTGTTCAAGGCCGGCGCCCGGCTGGCGGCCGTCGGCGCCGCGCCGCGGATCTCGGTGCAGCCGCCCGCGGACGGTTCGACCGGGCTGGTGACGCTCGGTGCCCGCGTCGACGGCGGCGGCTTCGACCGGGTGAGCTTCGCCGCCCAGATCGGCAACGGGCCCTGGCAGACGCTGGGCACGGCCGACACCGGGAAGTACGCGGTGACCCAGGACCTCGGCGCCGTCGCCCCCGGCACGGTCGTCCGCTACAAGGCCGTCGTGCAGGACTCCAGCGGCCACCTGCGCTCCGCCACCGCGAGCTTCACCACCGGCACCCCCGCGCCGAAGCCGGCGCCCACCGCCGGCTCCCGCCCGTACGCCGTCGTCCACTACAACCGACCGGACGGCGACTACGACGGCTGGAACCTCTACGCCTGGGGCGACCTCGCCGACGGCGAGGCCACCCAGTGGCCGGCCGGGCACGCCTTCACCGGGCGGGACGCGTACGGCGCCTTCGCGTACGTGCGGCTGAAGCCGGGCGCCTCGGACGTCGGGTTCGTCGTGGAGAAGGACGGCGTCAAGGACGTCGACGCCGACCGGCACGTCGACGTCGGCAGTACCGGTGAGGTGTGGCTCAGGCAGGGCGACCCGGCGGTGCGCACCGCCGACCCCGGCCCGACGAACACCCAGCCGCCGAACACCGCCGTCATCCACTACAACCGGGCCGACGGGGATTACGACGGCTGGGGCCTGCACGACTGGACCGGCGCCGCCACCCCGACCGACTGGGGCAAGCCGCTGACGCCCGCGCGCCGCGACGCCTTCGGCGCCGTCTTCGAGGTGCCGCTGGCCCCCGGGGCGACCAGTCTCAGCTACATCCTGCACAAGGGCAACGACAAGGAGCTGGCCGCCGACCGGTCGCTGGACTTCGCCGTCAACGGCAGGGAGGTCTGGATCCTCGGCGGCCGCGAGGACTACCTGCTGCCGCAGAACCCGGCCGCCTCCTCGCAGATCGACCTCACCGGCGCCAAGGCCCAGTGGATCGACGCGAGGACCGTCGTCGTCCCGGCGAACTACGGCGCGGGCGACGAGGCCCTGGCCGGCGGCACCAGCGCCCAGCTGGTCTACGACCCGGCGGGCGGCATCACGGCGGACAAGGGCGCGCTGACCAAGCCCGGCCGCTGGCTGCGGCTCAGCCCGGTCAAGGGCGGGCTGACCGACGCGCAGAAGGCCGCCCACCCGCACCTGGCGGGCTACCGGGCCTTCACCGTCGACCCCCGGGACGCCGCCCGCGTCCCGGCCGCGCTGCGCGCCCAGCTGCTGTTCACCGAACACCTGCCCAGCGGCGCCGTGCTGGCCGCCACCGGGGTGCAGATCCCGGGCGTGCTGGACGACCTGTACGCCGGACGGACCGGCAAGGTGGACTTCGGACCGGCCTACTACAACGGCAAGGTGGCGCTGTCGCTCTGGGCGCCGACCGCGCAGGAGGTCTCCGTCCAGGTCTTCGACAGCGCCACCGGGGGCACCCCGAAGATGCTGCCGCTGAAGCTGGACGACGAGACCGGGGTCTGGGAAGTCGTCCGCGACAAGGGCGAGTTGGACGGAAAGTACTACCTGTACCAGGTGAAGGTCTGGGCGCCCTCGACCCGGCAGATCGTGGTCAACACCGTCACCGACCCGTACGCGGTGGCGCTGTCCACCGACTCGAAGCGGAGCCTGGTCGCCGACCTCGACGCCAGGGAGCTCAAGCCGAAGGGGTGGGACGACCACGCCCGCCCGCAGGCCGTCCCGCCAGCGCGGCAGCAGATCCAGGAACTGCACGTCCGGGACTTCTCGGTCGAGGACCCCACCGTCCCGGCCGCCGAGCGCGGCACCTACCTGGCGTTCACCGAGTCCGACTCGGCCGGGATGCGGCACCTCCGGGAGCTCGCCGAGGCCGGGGTGACCACGGTGCACCTGCTGCCGACCTTCGACATCGCCACCGTCCGGGAGGACCGGGCGGAGCAGAAGCTGCCGGCCTGCGACCTCAAGTCCCTTCCGGCGGACGGCCCGAAGCAGCAGGAGTGCGTGGCGGCCGTGGCCGCCGAGGACGCGTACAACTGGGGCTACGACCCGCTGCACTACAACGTGCCGGAGGGCTCCTACGCCACCGACCCGAACGGCACGGCCCGTACGGTGCAGTTCCGGCAGATGGTGCAGGCGATGCACGCGGCCGGGCTGCGGGTGGTGCTCGACGTGGTCTACAACCACACCGCCGCCAGCGGCCAGGCCGAGCACTCGGTGCTGGACAAGGTGGTTCCCGGCTACTACCAGCGGCTGGACGCCGACGGCAAGGTGACGACGGACAGCTGCTGCGCCGACACGGCGCCCGAGCACGCCATGATGAACCGGCTGGTGGTCGACTCGGTGACGCTGTGGGCCCGTGAGTACAAGGTGGACGGCTTCCGCTTCGACCTGATGGGCCTGGACCCGAAGTCCACCATGCTGGACGTGCAGTCCGCGCTGCGCCGGATGACGCCGGACTCGGACGGCGTGGACGGGAAGAACGTCCTGCTGTACGGCGAGGGCTGGAACTTCGGCGTCGTCGCCAACGACGCCCGGTTCGAGCAGGCCACCCAGGCCCACATGGCCGGCACCGGCATCGCCACCTTCGACGACCGGATCCGGGACGCCGCCCGCGGCGGCAACTTCATGCTGAACTCCGCCCCGCAGCAGGGCTTCGCCTCGGGCCTGTACAGCGACCCGAACGGCTCGGCCGCCAACGGCACCCCGGAGGAGCAGAAGGCCCGGCTGCTGCACCAGATGGACCAGCTGAAGGTCGGACTGACCGGCAACCTGGCCGGCTACTCCTTCACCGACAGCTCCGGAAAGGCCGTCACCGGCGCCCAGGTCGACTACAACGGCGCCCCGACCGGGTACGCGGCCAAGCCGGGAGAGGCGGTGGAGTACGTGGACGCCCACGACAACACCGACCTCTTCGACGCGCTCGCGTACAAGCTGCCGACCGGCACCGCGCCCGCCGACCGGGCCCGGATGCAGGCGCTCGGGCTCTCGCTGACCACGCTCACCCAGGGCGCCGGCTTCGCCCAGGCCGGCAGCGACCTGCTGCGCTCCAAGTCGCTCGACTCCAACTCCTACGACTCGGGGGACTGGTTCAACGCGATCCACTGGGACGCCGCTGACGGCAACGGCTGGGGCCGCGGCCTGCCGACGGCGAAGGACAACCAGGAGCAGTGGGCGGCCGCCCGGTCCCTGCTGGCCGACCCGAGGCTGACGGTGGGCGCGGCCGACGTCCGGGCGGCCTCGGCGCAGTACCGGGAGTTCCTGCGGATCAAGCAGTCCTCGCCGCTGTTCTCGCTGCCCACCCTGGCCGACGTCCAGCAGCGGCTCTCCTACCCGCTCTCCGGTACCGCCGGTGAGACGCCCGGGGTGATCACCCTGCACCTGGACGGCACCGGGCTGCCGGGGGCGGAGAAGGGCATCACGGTGGTCTTCAACGCCACGCCGACGGCGCAGGCGCAGACCGTACCGGCTCTGCGGGGCACCGGGCAGGCGCTGCACCCCGTCCAGGCGGGCGGGGCGGACCGGGTGGTGCGGGAGGCCGGCTTCGACGCCGCGACCGGCACCTTCACCGTGCCGGGCCGCACCGTGGCGGTGTTCGTCCAGCACTGATTCGTACACCCCGACAACTCCCGGGCTCCGTACCACCCTTCAGGTGGTGCGGGGCCCGGTCGCGGTCCGGGGGGCGGTCCGGTTCCGTTCCGGACACACAATGGCCGGAAAGCATCGGTGGCACGGCCGGAACTGTGACGTGCCGGGTCCATCGGGCGCTGCGGGCCACCCGCCGGTGCCCGGCGCGGCCCTGAGTGCTGGTCACCGACCGCCGGTAGTGATCGAACTTTACTCGGGGCATGAAAACCGTGTTCACGAGTTCGTCAGGGGGTAACACAACTGACGGACCGTCCTGCATACGGTTTCGGTAATGAATCGGCCAATCCGTGGCATGCATCTGTCATTAACGGCTCGTTTGCTGCCACGATTCCCCCGGCTGTAGACGAGGGGGCCCCACCCCCCGGTGCAGCTGTCCCAGTTCTGGTGCAGCGCGTCCCGACCCTGCAACGAGTTGTGAGCACCGCATCCGCACTCCCGTCGCACCCGGCGGGGGCCCCCACTGCGCCGCAACCGCGGCCCAGGTTTTCTCTCCACCGTGCGCGACCCAGCGCCGGTCGGAAAAGGAGTCCGCATGTCCCGTTACGCTCACGCCCGGAAGGCGGCGGTTGTCATGGCCGCCTCCACCGCGCTGCTGGTCACCGGCATACCGGTGATCGCCCAGGCGGCCACGCCGGACGCCCCGGCCGCCGTCGCGGCCCAGCAGGCGAGCCGCGCCCAGCTGATCTCCGCCGCGACCCAGCAGAGCGCCTCCCTCGCCCAGAGCCTGGGGCTGACCGGCGAGGAGAAGCTGGTCACCAAGGACGTCATCCAGGACGCGGACGGCACCCGCCACCTCCGGTACGAGCGCACCCTCAACGGGCTGCCCGTCCTGGGCGGGGACCTGGTGGTGCACCAGGCGCCCACCGGTGCGACCAAGAGCGTTGACCGGGCCAGCACCGCCTCGCTGAGCGGTGTGAGCACCACGCCGAAGCTGGCCGCGCCGGCCGCGCAGAGCGCCGCGCTCGCCGCCGAGCAGGGCACCGCGGTCGAGACCGCGCCGCGCCTGGTGGTCTGGGCCGCCGACAACAGCCCCCGGCTCGCCTGGGAGACCGTCGTCGCCTCCACCAAGTCCGACGGCACCCCGAGCAAGATGCACGTCGTCACCGACGCCACCAGTGGCCAGGTCATCCAGCAGTGGGACGGCATCGAGACGGGCTCCGGCAAGGGCGTCTTCGTCGGCAGCGTCACCATCGGCACCACCCAGTCCGGGTCGTCGTACCAGATGAAGGACGCCGCGCGCGGCAACGGCTACACCACCAACCTGAACCACGGGACCTCGGGCGCCGGCACGCTGTACAGCAAGTCGACCGACACCTGGGGCGACGGCACCGTCAACAACGGCGAGTCCGCCGCGGTCGACGCCCACTTCGGCGTCGCGTCCACCTGGGACTACTACAAGAACACCTTCGGCCGCAACGGCATCCGCAACGACGGTGTCGGCGCCTACAGCCGCGTCCACTACGGCAACAACTACGTGAACGCGTTCTGGGACGACTCCTGCTTCTGCATGACCTACGGCGACGGCTCCAACAACACCGCGCCGCTGACCGAGCTGGACGTCGCCGGCCACGAGATGAGCCACGGCGTCACCTCGGCCACCGCGAACCTGACCTACTCGGGCGAGTCCGGCGGCCTCAACGAGGCCACCTCGGACATCTTCGGCACCATGGTCGAGTTCTCCGCCAACATCCCGAGCGACAACCCCGACTACCTGATCGGTGAGTTGATCGACATCAACGGGAACGGCACCCCGCTGCGCTACATGGACAAGCCGTCCAAGGACGGTGCCTCGGCCGACTACTGGTCCTCCACCGTCGGCAACAAGGACGTCCACTACTCGTCCGGTGTCGCCAACCACTTCTTCTACCTGCTCTCCGAGGGCAGCGGCGCGAAGGTCATCAACGGCGTCAGCTACGACTCGCCGACCCAGGGCAACATCGCGGTCACCGGCATCGGCCGGGACAAGGCGGCGGCCGTCTGGTACCGCGCGCTGACCACCTACATGACCTCCAACACCAACTACGCCGCGGCGCGCACCGCGACGGAGAAGGCGGCCACCGACCTGTACGGTGCCGGCAGCGCCGAGCTGACCGCGGTCAGCACCGCGTGGGCGGGCGTCAACGTCGGCACGGCGCCCAACCCGGGCGGCGTCACCGTCACCAACCCGGGCAACCAGTCCACCGCCGTCGGCGGCGCGGTCAACCTGTCGATCAAGGCCACCGGCGGCACCGCCCCGCTGACCTACTCGGCCACCGGCCTGCCCACCGGCCTGTCGATCAACTCCTCCACCGGCGTGATCACCGGCACCGCCTCCACCGCGGGCACCTACAACGTGACCGTCACGGCGAAGGACTCGGCCGGCAAGACCGGCACCACCAGCTTCACCTGGACCGTCTCCACCGGTGGCGGCGGCTGCACGCCGGCCCAGCTGCTGGGCAACGCGGGCTTCGAGACGGGTACGGCGACGCCGTGGACCGCGTCGAGCGGCGTGGTGGACAACAGCTCCTCCCAGGCGGCCCACGGCGGCTCCTGGAAGGCGTGGATGAACGGTTACGGCTCCACCCACTCGGACTCGCTGTCGCAGACCGTGAGCATCCCGTCGGGCTGCAAGGCGACGCTGAGCTTCTGGCTGCACATCGACACCGCCGAGTCGGGCAGCACCGCGTACGACAAGCTGACCGTGACCGTGAACGGCACCGCGCTGAAGACCTACTCCAACGCGGACGCCGCGGCGGGCTACCAGCAGCGCACCTTCGACCTGTCGGCCTACGCGGGCCAGACGGTCACCGTGAAGTTCGCCGGGACCGAGGACGCCTCGCTCCAGACCAGCTTCGTGATCGACGACACCGCCGTCCAGACCGGCTGAGCCCGGTCCGGCTCCTGAGGGGCCGGTGAACCAGGACAGGTGAGGGGCCCGGTGGCTACGGCCGCCGGGCCCTTGTCGTGCCCTGCGCCCCCTGGGGCTGGACCAGGGTCTTGACGCCCTCGGCAGTCGCCTCTAGGTTCAGCGCTGCAAGTTTCCGGCAAGTTACAGAAACTTCCTTCAGGTTCACCCTCCGGCTGCCCCACCCCAGCCACCCCCAGGAGACGACGTGGTCACCACCGCCCCCACCCGCCGCCGGCCCGCCCGCGCGGCCGGCGCGCTCGCCGCCTCGGCGGCGCTCGCGCTCTCGCTCGGCACCTCCCTCGGTACCCCCGCCGCCCAGGCCGCCCCGCCCGCGAACAACGGCAAGGACGTCACCGCCACCCTCTTCGAGTGGCGCTTCGACTCCGTCGCCCAGGCCTGCACCTCCACCCTCGGCCCCAAGGGCTACGGCTTCGTGGAGGTCTCGCCGCCGCAGGAGCACATCCAGGGTCCGCAGTGGTGGACCTCCTACCAGCCGGTCGGCTACAAGATCGCCGGGCGGCTCGGGGACCGCACGTCGTTCAGGAACATGGTCACCGCCTGCCACGCGGCCGGGGTCAAGGTGATCGCCGACGCGGTGGTCAACCACATGTCGGCGGGCTCCGGCACCGGCACCGGCGGTACCGCGTACACCAAGTACAACTACCCCGGCACGTACCAGGACCAGGACTTCCACGGCTGCCGTCAGGCGATCGGCGACTACCAGGACCGCGCCAACGTTCAGAACTGCGAACTGGTGGACCTCGCCGACCTGAACACCGGCAGCGCGTACGTCCAGACCACCGTCGCCCACTACCTGGACGACCTCGCCTCGCTCGGCGTCGACGGCTACCGGATCGACGCCGCCAAGCACATCGCCGCCGCCGACCTCGCCGCGATCAAGGCCAGGATGGCCAACCCCGGCGCGTACTGGGTCCAGGAGGTCATCTACGGCGCCGGCGAGCCGATCCAGCCCACCGAGTACACCGGCACCGGCGACGTGGACGAGTTCCGGGTCGGCACCGACCTCAAGCGGATGTTCACCACCGACAAGCTCGCCAACCTCAGCGGCTGGGGCGCCTCCTGGGGCTACCTGCCGAGCGGCCAGGCCCGCGGCTTCGTCGACAACTGGGACACCGAGCGCAACGGCTCCACCCTCAACTACACCTACGGCAACACCTACACGCTGGCCAACGTCTTCCTGCTGGCCTCGCCGTACGGCGCCCCCAACGTCTACTCCGGCTACGCCTTCACCAACAAGGACGACGGCCCGCCGAACGGCGGCACCGTCAACGCCTGCTACCAGGACGGCTGGAACTGCACCCACGCCTGGCGGCAGGTCGCCAACATGGTCGGCTTCCGCAACGCGGTGGCGGGCACCGGGGTGACCGACTGGTGGTCCAACGGCAACAACGCGATCGCCTTCGGCCGCGGCAACAAGGGCTACGTCGCGATCAACCACGAGGGCGGCGCGATCACCCGGACCTTCCAGACCGGGCTGCCGGCCGGCACCTACTGCGACGTCCAGCACGGCGACCCGCAGCCGGGCGGCGGCTGCACCGGCCCGACCTACCAGGTGGGCGCCAACGGGCAGTTCACCGCGACGGTCGGCGCGGGCGACGCGGTCGCGCTGTACGTCCAGCCGGGCGCGAGCGTCTCCGGCGCGTCGTTCAACGTCAACGCGACCACCTCGTACGGGCAGAGCCTCTACGTGGTCGGCGACGCGGCGGCGCTCGGCGGCTGGGACGCGGCGAAGGCGCTGCCGCTCTCCTCGGCCGGCTACCCGGTCTGGTCGCTGGCGCTGTCGCTGCCGGCCGGCACGTCCTTCCAGTACAAGTACGTCCGCAAGGACGCGAGCGGCGCGGTGACCTGGGAGTCCGGCGCCAACCGGACGGCGACGGTGCCCTCGGGCGGGACGGTCACGCTGAACGACACCTGGCGGCCGTGAGCCGCGGGCCCCGGCCCCTACCGGGGGAGCGGGCCGGTTTCGGGGGAGCGGCGGCGCTGCCGCCGCCGCTCCGTACAGGTGGCGGACCGGTCCGTCACCCCCGCCCGACGTACGGCATGGCCGTCGCCATCACGGTGGCGAACTGGACGTTGGCCTCCAGCGGCAGCCCGGCCATGTGCCGCACGGTGCGCGCCACGTCGGCCACGTCCATGGTCGGCTCGGGCGCGATCCGGCCGTCCGCCTGCCGCACGCCCGCTCCCATCGCCGACGTCATCTCGGTCGCCGCGTTGCCGATGTCGATCTGCCCGCAGGCGATCCGGTATGGGCGGCCGTCCAGGGAGAGCGACTTGGTCAGCCCGGTGACGGCGTGCTTGGTCGCGGTGTAGGCGATCGAGTGCGGGCGCGGGACGTGCGCGGAGACCGAGCCGTTGTTGATGATCCGGCCGCCCTGCGGGTCCTGCGCCCTCATCTGTCGGAACGCGGCCCGGGCGCAGAGGAAGGCGCCGGTCAGGTTGAGGTCGACCACGGCCCGCCAGTCCTCGACCGCCAGCTCCTCCAGCGGGACGGCCGGGCCGAAGGCGCCGGCGTTGTTGAACAGCAGGTCCACCCGGCCGTGGCGCCCGGCGGCCGTGGCGAACAGCGCGTCCACCGCGTCCGGGTCGGTGACGTCGGTCGGCAGCACGTCGGCCGGGACGGCGCAGAGCCCCGCGGTCTCCCGCAGCGGCCCGGGCCGCCGGCCGGCCAGCACCGTCCGCCAGCCGGCCGCGGCCAGTTCGACCGCCACGGCCCGGCCGACGCCGCTCCCGGCTCCGGTGACGACGGCGATGCGCTGGTTCATGGCACCCTCCTCGATGACTGGTCCCGGCGGCGGCCCCGGGCCCGCCCTGGAGATCGTTCCGGATCGGCGGGCCGCCGTCACCGGTCGGATCCCCCGCGGTTCGGGCGGGTCGGGGAGGGCTCGCCATCTACCTCGGCCGTCCACCCCCGCCGTCCGGCCCCCGCCGACCGGAGGGGCGGTGAAGGCCTTTGCCTGACCGCGAACAAACATTGGACTTCCGGTGGCCACCGCGCAACCGGGTCACCCCGGCCCACGTCATAAGATCGCAGGACGGCGCACCCCCGCGAGGGGCGGCGCGCCGTCACTCCGGGGGACGCACCAGTGCCGCGCCCCCGGGCCTGTCCGGCCCCACCGGGGGGCCGCCGCCCGGTCAGACGGACCGGGCGCGACATCGGTCGGAGAGTCCTCACCGTGCTTAGGCAGTCGTCCCGTTCCCGCGCCGTCCTGTCCGGCGCCGCCGTGCTCGCCCTGGCCGCCTCGCTCGCGGCCTGCGGGAGTTCCGGCGGTGGGAAGGGGGACAGTGCCACGGCGAACGCCACCCCGGCCGGCGGCAGCAGCTCGGCGGGCAGCCCGAGCGCCACCGGCACCGGCCCGGCCGCGACCGGCAGCGCGACCCCGGCCGCCGCCGGCAAGGTGCTGATGCCCACCGGGCCCGCCGCGGCCCTCAACAAGGCCCGGGACACCGGCGCCGGCCCGATCTTCACGACCAAGGTGACCGGCGCGAAGTCCGGCGTCACCGGCCAGGTCTGGGTCTGGCTGCCGCCCGAGTACAACGACCCCAAGTTCGCCAAGACCGGCTTCCCGGTGCTCACCCTGTTCGCGGGCGGCCAGAGCAACGGCTACAACACCTGGACCGACAACCAGCTGCCGATCCAGGAGGAGAACGAGCGGCTGGTCAAGGAGGGCAAGTCCCACCCGTTCATCATGATCATGCCGGTGCAGAACTTCAACGGCGACGAGAAGAACGCGCTGGACTGCTCCGACATCCCGGGCCAGCCCAAGATGGGCACCTGGATGGCCGAGGACCTCCCGGACTTCGTCCGCGCCAACTTCCGCACCGTGAAGGGCCGCGACGGCTGGGGCGTGATGGGCGCCTCCACCGGCGGCTTCTGCAGCGCCAAGCTCGCCCTCCAGTACCCGCAGGTCTACAAGGCCGCGGTGCCGATCGACGGCTACTTCATCCCGGACTCGGGGCTGTGGAAGGGCCACGACGCCGAGCGCGCGGCCAACAACCCGGACGTGCTGGTCGCCCAGGGCAAGGCCGACGTGAGCATGCTGGTCACCGCGGGCGGCGCCAACCCGTACGAGACCAAGGTGGTCAAGAGCTGGGTGGCCAAGGCGGTGCCGCCGCTGAGCCTGGAGTACCACGAGCAGCCCGGCGGCAAGCACCTGACCTCCGACTTCAAGAAGATGATCCCGGACACCCTGGTGTGGCTCACCGCCCACCTGGCGGGGCCGGCGGCGGACTGAGGCCCCTGCCCCTCCCCGCTCTCACCCGCTCTCATCCGGACCGCCGGTGCCGGGACGCGTTCGCGCTCCCGGCACCGGCGGTTCTGCTGTGATGCCGTCCTGCTGTTATGTCGTCCTGCCGACCTGCCGACCTGCCGACCTGCCGACCTGCCGACCTGCCGACCTGCCGACCTGCCGACCTGCTGTCCGGCGGGCCCGCCGGAGGTCGCCGTAGGGTTCCGCCGCCCGTCCGCAGGCCCGTGACCTGCGCGTCAATCGGACATTGATTCGCTTCTGATCGACTGCGAGCACCTTGGCTGGGGCGGTCCTCGACCGGCCGCCGCCACCCGTGCCCCAAGCCGTGAAGAGAGTCCCATGCCGATCCACCTGGTGCCCCAGCCCGTCTCCACCGTGCCCGCGCAGGGCCAGCCCGGATCCGCCCCGCTGGGCGCGGACGTGTACGGGCGGGCCGCGGACGACGAGCCGGCCACCCTGCGGTTCGCCGGGCTGCGCCTGGTGCACGCCGCGCTGCGCCGGGACCTCGCCCGGCTGCCCAACGCGCTGCGGCTGCTCCAGCCCGGCGAGGACGACAAGGGCGAGGCGCTGCTGCGGCACTGGAACTTCATGACCGCGATGCTCACCTGCCACCACGAGCAGCAGGACACCCGGCTCTGGCCGATCGTGCGCCGCTTCGCGCCCGAGCTGCGGCTGCTGCTCAACTGGCTGGAGGACGACCACCACAACCTGGACCACTCCTTCACCCGGGTCACCACGCTGGTGCGGATCGCCAGCCGGGACACCGGCAGCGCCTGGCCGGTCGCCTACGCGATGGAGGACCTGGCGGCCCGGCTGGAGACCCACCTGCGGATCGAGGAGCGGCAGCTGCTGCCCCGGATGGAGCGGGTGGTCCCCGAGGGCTCCCGGCTCGGCGGGCTCGGCGAACTGCTGGACCTGCTGCGGCTGGCCGACGGCCCGGGCATGGCGGACGCGCTGGTCTGGCTGCTGGAGGGCGTGGAGCCCGCGCTGGTCGAGCGGCTGCTGGCCGAGTGCGACGACGACGTGGCCCGCAACTGGCCGCACTGGCACGCGACCTACCAGCGCTGCACCTCGCCGCTGTGGGGCCCGGTGGACGACCCCGCGGACGGTCCGGCCGGGAGGCAGGCCGACGGCACCGGCCTCGGCTTCGACGGCCTGGGGAGCATCACCGACTGACCCCGGGGTGTTTTCGCGGGCCGCTGGTCTACGCGCGTGGCGCGAGCCCCTGGCATATGCCGGAACCATCGCTTGCCCGACGTTCCGTCAACTCGCGGCGTTTTTTGAGGGAGTCGACCCAGTGCTCTCGGGGTCCGGCCGCCCCGGGCCGTACCAGGGGAGGCGTCCCGCTGACGGCCGATGGCGGGACGCACCCGCCGCACTACCGCCGCCGGCATGACCACAGCGCGCAGCACCCCGGACCCCCACCGCAACCGTTCCCGCACCCGCCGCCGGACCCGCCGCCGGCGCGGCCCCGCGCTCCCCGGCGCCCTCGCCGACGACGCGTGCCCGGACGCCTACTCCGGCAGGCGGTTGAGCCACTCCAGCGGGGCGACCCGGATCGCCGTGTTCGGCGAGCCGTCCCACTGCGCGGGCAGCCCGACCGCCTCCAGCGCGGCGACCACCGCCTGCCCGACCTCCACCGTCCGGCGCTCCGAGACCTCGGCCGTCTCCTCCCCGACGCGGAACCCGCCGTAGCGCAGCGTCAGCCCCCGTCCGGCGGCCGCCGCCTCGGTGTCCTGCTGGTGGAAGAAGACGAAGCCGAACGAGTCCTCCCCGGCCTCGCCGCCGATCTCCGCGTAACCGCAGCCGGCGCAGCAGGTGAAGTCCATCGCCGCGACGATGCCCTGGTCCTCCAGCGCGTCGAAGGCGTCCGCCAGTCGGTCCACGTCGGTGGTCTCCGGCCAGGCCGCCTGCTCGGCCAGCCGCCGGGCCCACAGCGGAGCGACGATCCGCTCCGCCTCCTCCTGCGTCAGCCCCTGGTCGTCGAGGTCCTCGACCAGGGACTCGGCTATCTCGTCCGGCTCCTGGAAGCCGCACCGGATCAACTCGCGGGCCCGCTCCTGGGCTTCGCGCAGCACGTCGGGAACCGTCTCCTCGGTCATGCCCGCATCGTCGCACCCCCCACTGACAATCCGCGGGCCTCCGGTGCCACCGTGCTGCTACCGTCCGCCGGTGACCTCTCTGCTGCAACCACCGCTGATCACTCGGCTGCTGGCCGCCGAGCGCATCCTGGTCGCCGGAGCCGGCGGTGGCTTCGACGTGTACGCCGGGCTGCCGATCGCCCTCGCCCTGCGGGCCGCGGGCAAGGAGGTGCACCTGGCCAACCTCTCCTTCACCCACCTCTACGGCCTGCCCCGGGACGTCTGGGAGGAGTCCGACGTGGCCCGGATCGGGCCGGACACCGCCGCCCCCGAGGGCTACTTCCCGGAGCGCACCCTGGCCCGCTGGCTGAACCTGCACCGGATGCCCGACACCGTGTGGGCCTTCCCGACGGTGGGCGTGCGGCCGCTGCGCAAGGCCTACCGCGCGCTGGTCCGCCGGCTGGGCGTGGACGCGATCCTGTTGGTGGACGGCGGCACCGACATCCTGATGCGCGGCGACGAGGCCGGGCTCGGCACCCCGGAGGAGGACATGGCGAGCCTGGCCGCGGTGGCCGGGCTGTCCGAGGTGCCCGAGCGGCTGGTCGCCTGCCTGGGCTTCGGCGTCGACGCCCACCACGGCGTCAACCACTCCCTGGTGCTGGAGAACCTCGCCGCGATCGACCGGGCCGGCGGCTACCTCGGCGCCTTCTCCCTGCCGCGGGACAGCCGGGAGGGCGTGCTCTACCTGGACGCCGTCGAGCATGCCCGGGCGGCGTTCCCGGAGCACCCCAGCATCGTCAACGGCTCGGTGGCGGCGGCGCTGCGCGGCGAGTTCGGCGACGTCCGCTTCACCGAGCGGACCAAGGGCGAGGCGCTCTTCGTCAATCCGCTGATGACGCTCTACTTCGGTGTCACGGTCGAGGCGCTGGCCGCCGAGAACCTGTACCTGGACCGGCTGGAGCGCACCGTGGTGACCCGCCAGATCGCCACCGCCATCGCGGAGTTCCAGGACGAGCTGCCCCGCCGGCGGCCGCCCCGGCAGTTCCCGCACTGACCCGGGTACGGGCGCAGGGGAGGCGGGCGGACCGGCCGGTCAGAACGCGGCGAGCCGGAACTCCAGGTTCCCGAACCGCACCTGGTCGCCCGCCCGGACCCGTACGCCGCCGGCTATCCGGCGCCCGTTCACATGGGTGCCGTTGGTCGAGCCGAGGTCGTACAGCACCCAGCCGCCCTGCTCGTGCCGCAGTTCGGCGTGGTGCCGGGACACCGAGGCGTCGTGCAGCCGCAGCCCCGAACCGGGGAGCCGGCCGATCGTCAACTGCCCGGCCCCGGCCTGCGGCAGGCTCAGCCCCGGCAGCCGCTCGGTGCGCCAGGCCCGGCCGAGTCGGGCGCCGAAGGCGGACGCCCGCCCGACCGTGCGCAGCACGAGGCGCTCGACCGGTCCGCCGGTCGGCAGCCCGGCCACCGCCTCGTCCAACTCGCCGCGGCTGGTGGCGTGCAGGACGATGTCCATCCGGCCGAGGAAGGTGTCGTGCGAGAGTCGTCCGCTGCCCGCGCCGTCCCGCAGCATCCCGAGCGCCTGGTCCCGTTCGGCGTCGGAGGGCCGGACCGCGCCGGCCGGCCCGGCCGCGGCGGTGGGGAGCTCAGGAGGCGTCATGGCCAAATTGTCGGCGCGGCCGACTCCGGCTGTCCAGATCGCGCCGTGCACGGGCGCGGGGTTCGTACGTCACGGCAGTCCAGACGCCCTTTCCGACCGGTCGGTTCCGCCCGTTCCGGGGTGCCGTACGGCCGGTTCCCGACCGCCGTACGGCCTGCCGTCCCCGACCGCCGTACGGGCCGTCAGGCCTTGCGGGCGGCGGCCAGGATCTTCTCGGTGGTGTGCAGGAACCGGGAGGTGACCGCCCCCCGGTAGGCCTTGCCGAACATGTCCTTGGTGACCCACCGGCCGTCCTGGAGGTGGATCACCACGTACGCGGCCCCCGGATCGGCGCCGAGCACCTCGACGTCGCCCTTCGGCGAGCGGTACGGGAGGGGGAGTTCGGCGGGCAGCGGTTCGGAGAGGAACGCGACGACCAGCCGGATGTCCGGCGTCACCTCGACGCCCCGGAAGGGCTCGGCGGCGATCAGCTCGGCCACCTCGTCGACCGTCCGCAGCATCACCGGCACCGGGTACCCGAGCGCCTGCTCCAGGTGCTCCTCGATCCGCCGGGTCAGCGCCGCGCGGTCCGGTTCACCGGTGGTGGAACCGTCGGTGGTGAAGAAGACGTTGCCGCTCTGGATGTAGGAGCGGACGTTCCCGAGCCCGAGCTCGGCGAAGAGCGCCCGCAGCCGCTCCATCCGCACCGTCCGGCCGCCGACGTTGATGGCCCGCAGGAAGGCGATGTACGTGGTCGTGGTGGTCACCCCGCCAGTGTGGCACCGGCCACCGACAACGACCCGGTGCCCTCGTCGGCCCCGGTCGTCCCGCACGGCGGCCGTCGGTACCGGGTGCCAGACTGGCGCCATGGCTACCTGGCAGGATTTCGAGTACGAGGCCCCTGACCTGGCGCCCCTGGTCCGGGCCCGGTTCGAGGCGAACAAGCACCACGTCCTGGCGACGCTGCGCAAGGACGGATCGCCCCGGGTGAGCGGGACGGAGGTCTCCTTCGTCGGCGCCGACCTGTGGATCGGGTCGATGTACGGCGCGGTCAAGGCGCGCGACCTGCGGCGCGACGCCCGCTTCGCCCTGCACGCGCACCCGGGGGACGAGACCATGGCCGGCGGGGACTCCAAGGTCTCCGGCCGGGCGGTGGAGATCACCGACGAGACCGAACTCGCCGCCTTCGCCGCCGATCTGCCCGAGCCGCCGCCCACCCCGTTCCACGCGTTCCGACTGGAACTCGACCAGGTGGTGCACACCGCCCTGGAGGGCGACCACCTGCTCGTCCACAACTGGTACCCGGGCCGGTCGGTGGAGACGATCCAGCTCCACTGACCGGCCCGGCCGACCGCAACCGCCCTACGGCAGCACGGACTTGAGGGCCTCAGGGGTGCGGGCCACGACGGCGTGCCCGTCGTCCGCGGTGATGATCGGGCGCTGGATCAGGATCGGGTGCTCGGCCATCGCCGCGATCCAGCGCTCCCGCTCGCCCTCCTCCCGGGGCCAGTCCTTCATCCCGAGGTCCTTCGCGGTCTGCTCGTCGGTGCGGGTGATGTCCCACGGCTCCAGGCCGAGGCGCTCCAGCACCTGCGCCAACTCCGCCGCGGTCGGCGGGTCCTCCAGGTAGCGTCGCACGGTGTACTCGACTCCGGCGGCTTCCAGCTCGCCGAGCGCCGTCCGGCACTTTCCGCACCGCGGGTTGATCCAGATCTCCATGCCGGCCACCCTATCGAGCCGCCCGTGCCTGCCCCGGGACCCGCCGCTCGCGATTCGGCCCGCCCTCGACCCGATCCCGCCCGCCACCCGCCCCACCCGCGATCCGGCCCGTGCGGGAACTCCGCCGGCCCCACCGGCGGTTGACCCCGCAGGAAGTGCGATCTCGGGAGGGGAGCACCGCATGGACGGCGCGGCGATCATCGAACAACTGATGACCACGGAGGTCAGGACCGACCCGTACCCGCTGTACGCCAGGGCCCACGAACTGGGCCCGGTGGCCCCGGCCGGGGACGGCATGTTCGTGGTGAGCGGCTACGCGGCGGTCAACAAGGTGCTGCGCACCCCCGCCTTCGGCGTCGCGACCGCCGAGATGATGTCCGGCCTGGCCCCCGAGTACGCCGCGCACGCGTCGCTCGCCCTGTTCGGCCGCTCGATCCTCCAGCGCAACGCCCCCGACCAGCCCCGGGTCCGCTCGCTGATCGCCTCCGTGTTCACCGCCCGCCGGGTCGCCGCGCTGCGCCCGGCCGTGGAGACGGCTGTCGACCGGCTGCTGGACGGGATGGCCGAGCAGGGCGCCGACGGTTCGCCGGTGGACTTCATGGACGCCTTCGCCTTCCGGTTGCCGGTCGGGGTGATCTGCGAGCTGCTCGGCGTCCCCGAGCAGGACCGCTACCGCTTCCGCGAACTCGCCTCCGACCTGACCGTCGCGCTGGAGATCGTCCAGGACCTGGACGAGCTGGCCGCCGCGGACCGGGCCGCCGACGAGCTGGCCCGGTACTTCACCGAGCTGGCCGCCGAGCGCCTGGCCCGTCCGCAGGACGACCTGGTCACCGACCTGGCCCGGATCGCCGCCGCGGACGACGAGCGGCTCTCCGCCCAGGAGCTGCTGGCCAACCTGGTGCTGCTGCTGGTGGCCGGCTTCGAGACCACCACCAACCTCCTCGGCAACGGCCTGGCCCTGCTGTTCCGCCATCCCGAGGCGGCCGCCGGGCTGCGCAGCGGGGCGGTCACCCCGGCCGGGTTCGCCGACGAGGTGCTGCGCTTCGACTCCCCGGTCCAGGCCACCGGACGGGTCGCGCTGGAGGACGGCCTGACCGTCGAGGGCCTGCCGATCCCGCCGGGCAGCGAGGTGACCCTGCTGATCGGCGCGGCCAACCACGACCCGGCCCGGTACGAGCGCCCCGAGGTCTTCGACCCGACCCGCACCGACAGCCAGCCGCTCAGCTTCGGCGGCGGCACCCACTTCTGCCTGGGCTCCCAGCTGGCCCGGCTGGAGGCCGAGGTCGCGGTGCCCGCCCTGCTCGACCGCTTCCCCCGGCTCGCCCCCGGCGGCGTGCCGACCCGGCGCGACCGACTGGTGCTGCGCGGCTACGAGACCCTGCCGGTGACCGTCCGCTGACCCCGCCGTGACCAGCGGTTTCCGGGGGCGGCGGCGCGCGGTGGGCCGGTTCCTCCGGCCCCGGGAACCGGGACGTTCGGCCGTTCGTGGCTGAGCCGTTCGTGGGAGAGCATGGAGGGACGAAACCGGCCAAACCGGACTGATCGCCCGGAGCAGCCGCCCTGCCAGGAGGTCCCCGCCGTGCCCACAGCACCCCGCCCGCCGCGCCCCGCGGCGCTGGAGCCCAGGGTGCCGCGGTGGGTGCCCTGGCTGCCGGTGCTCCTGCTGGTGCTGGACCTGGTCGCCGAGGCCGTCGTCCCCGACGCCGTCGCCGCCGGCTTCCTGCTGACCGCGCTGCCCGTGGTGGCCGCGTTCAGCTACGGCCCGGCGCTGACCGCCGTCACCACGGCCGGATCCCTGGCGCTCCAACTCGTCCTGGCGCTGCGCGCGGGCCACGTCGACGAGCAGCACCACGTCTGGGTCTACATCGCCACCCTGCTCTCCGGCGTCATGGGCACCGCGCTGTCCTGGCAGCGCACCCGGCAGAACCGCAACCTGCTCCAGGCCCGTACGGTCGCCGAGACCCTTCAGCGCACCGTGCTGCGCCCGGTGCCCGAGCGGGCCGGCGGGCTGCGGGTGGCCGGCCTCTACCGCCCGGCACGGGCCGACGTGCTGGTCGGCGGGGACCTGTACGAGGTGTGCGACACCCGCTTCGGCGTGCGGGTGCTGCTCGGCGACGTCCGGGGCAAGGGCCTGGGCGCGGTCCGCACCGTCGCCGACGTCCTCGGCGCGTTCCGGGCGGCCGCGCACGACACCCCGGGGCTGGTCGAACTCGCCGACCAGCTGGACCGGGCGGTGCTGCGCGACGCCGCCGACCGCGGCGACGACGAGCTGTTCGTCACCGCCGTCCTGCTCCAGTACCGGCCCGGCTCGGACTGCGTGGAGATCGTCAACCGCGGCCACACCACTCCGCTGCTACTCGGCGGGGGCGGCATCACCCCGGTGTCCTGCGCCGAGGAGCTCCCGCTCGGCCTCGGCCACCTCGGCCCCGCCGAGGAGCGCGGAAAGGCGATCGCCGTCGCGCTGCCCCCGGGCCACACGCTGCTGCTCTACACCGACGGCGTCAGCGAGGCCCGGGACGGCACCGGCGCCTTCTACCCGCTGGCCCCGCGCCTCGCCGCGCTCGGCACCACCGCCCCCGACCGGGTGGTCTCCTTCCTGGCCCAGGACGTCCACCGGTACGCCGGCCTGCTCGCCGACGACCTCGCCGTCCTCGCCCTCACTCCGGACGTCCCGTAGGCCCGGCCCACTCCCAGAGGTTCGCGAACAGCTCCGCCTGCTCCCGGGGCGTCGTCGAGGGCTACGGGCCCCCGATGGCGGGCAAGGAGGGAGGGTGTGCGGCAGGTCCGGCAGCAGCTCCGGCGGCATCGACCGCTTCCCGATCCCGGCGAACGGCACCCCGGCCCGCGCGGCGTACACCCAGTGGCCGAACTCCCGCACCGCCGCCCCGGGATCGGCCCGTCCGCCTCCCGTCACCCGAACGGGCCTGTCAGGATGCTGCCGGGTACGGGACTGCGCAGGCTGCTGGCAACGACCGGGCGCGACCGGGCCCCGAGGGCGCGGCACGGGAGGACGAGATCGACGGGACACGGACGACGGACACCGGCACGGGAACCGGCGCGCCCCTGCTCGCGCGATGCGCCCTGGCGGCGGCGGTGGGAGCCGTGGGGGTGCTGCTGTTCGCGCTGGGGGAGGGCGGACTGCTGGTGGTCGGGGCCGGGCTGCTCGGACTGGTCGTCTGGGCCGCCGGCGCATGGTGGTTCCTGGCTTACCGGGGCGCGGTCCGGGCGTTCGGGCTGCTCGTCGCGGCCGCGGCGCCGGTCGCGGTGCTGGTGTTCTTCGCCCACCGCACGCTGTGGCTGACCGCCCTGGTCCTCGTCCTGGTCTGGGCCACCGCACTGGCCTTCGCCCGTGCGGCGCTGCGCCGGACCCGCCCGGAGCAGCCGATGCGGGCGAGCGCCGCGCCGCGGCCGCGGCGGCCGGTCCTGATCATGAATCCGAAGTCCGGCGGCGGGAAGGTCGGCCGCTTCGGGCTGGTCGAGCGGGCGGAGGAACTCGGCGCCCGGGTGGTCCTGCTCGACCCCGACGCACCCGCCGACGTCGCCGCGCTGGCCCGGACGGCCGTGGCCGAGGGCGCGGACCTGCTCGGCGTGGCGGGCGGCGACGGCACCCAGGCGCTGGTCGCGGCCGTCGCCGCCGACCACGACCTGCCGTTCCTGGTGATCTCGGCCGGCACCCGCAACCACTTCGCCATGGACCTGGGCCTCGACCGCACCGACCCCGCCCGCTGCCTGGACGCGCTGACCGACGGCGAGGAACTGCGGGTCGACCTCGGCGTGGTCGCGGGCAGGCCCTTCGTCAACACCGCCTCCTTCGGGGTGTACGCCGACCTCGTGCAGCGCCCCGAGTACCGCGACGACAAGGCCGGTACGGCGCTCAACCTGCTGCCGGACCTGCTGGTCGGCGACGGCGTCCGGCGGATCGAGGCGCGGGCCGACACCACCGTGCTGACCACCCAGCAGGCGCTGCTGGTCAGCAACAACCCCTACGGCTCGACCGAGGACCTCGGCCTCGACGGCCGCCGCCCCCGGCTCGACGCCGGCCGGCTCGGCTTGCTGGGCATCCGCGTGGAGGGCGCGGCACAGGCCGCGGACCTGGCCCTGCGCGGCGCCCAGTCCACCGGGCTGACGGTGCTGACCGCCCGGCGGGTGGAGGTGACCGCGGACGAGGACGAGATCCCGGTGGCGGTCGACGGCGAGGCGCTGCGGATGTCCGTACCGGTGGTGTGCACGCTGCGCCCGCAGGCCCTGCGGGTCCTGGTGCCGCGCGACCGCCCGGGAGTTCCCGCCCCCGTACCGCCCGTGACCTGGCGCCGGCTGACCGCCATCGCCTTCGGCCGCTCCGACCGCTCCGACCGCACAGACCGCACAGACCGCACAGACCGCACAGACCGCACAGACCGCTCCGACCCGACCGCCGAGGGGCCGACCCGTGACTGACCCGAACCACGACGCCACCCCGTCGGCCCCGTCGGCCCCGCCCGTCCCGACGACCGCCGACACGCCGACCGAGGCCGTGCTCAGCGACCTGCGGGCGATCGACGGGGCCGTCTACGCGGCCGTCGCCGCCACCCCCACCCCGACCCTGGACTCCGCGCTGCGCCGGCTCTCCCGGGCCGCTGACCGCTCGAAGATCTCGCTGACCGTCGCCGCGCTCCTCGCCCCGTGGCCCGGCCGCCCCCGGCAGGCGGCGGTGGCCGGGGTCGGCGCGGTGGCGCTGGCCTCGGTGACGGCGAACCTGCTCGGCAAGCGGCTGGTCCGCCGTCGCCGGCCCGACCGCGAGCTGGCCCGGGTGGCCGTCGACCGGCAGGTGCCGATGCCGGAGTCGGCCTCCTTCCCGTCCGGGCACACGGCCTCGGCGACGGCCTTCGCCACCGCGGTCGGGGTGCTGCTGCCGCCGATGGCGGTGCCGCTCGGCGCGCTGGCGGCCGCGGTCGGCTACTCCCGCGTCCACACCGGCGTGCACTACCCGGGCGACGTCGCGGCCGGCGCGCTGCTCGGCTTCGCCGCCGCGGTGGCGTCCCTGGCCGTCGTCCGGAGCGTGTCGCCGAGCCTCCCGGAATGAGCGGGCCGCGCACCGGCCCGGCCGCCGACCCGGAGCCCGACCGGTGGCTCTCGGAACGCCGCCGCTCGTCGGCGAGCGTCCTGGTCGCGACCGGCACGGCGGTGCTGCTGATCGCCGTGGACGACGACTGGTGGCGGATCTCGGGCGCGGACGTGGGCGTCCTGGTGCTGCTCGCCTACCTCCTCCCGTACTTCGCGATCACCTCGGTGGTCTTCACCACCGCGTCCGGCGAGCGGGTGCGCGGCTGGGCCCGGCGCACGGAGCGCGGCACGGTGCTCCAGCGCTACGTCCTCGGCTCGGCGCCCGGGCCGGGCGTCTCGATCCCCATCGCGGCCGCCGCCCTGCTGGTGGCGATGGTCTGGCGCCCCGGCTACCTGGGCTCCGAACTCGCCCCGGTGCCCCGCGCGCTGGTGGCCCTCGTCCTGGTCGTGCTCGCCTGGGCCTGTGTGGCGGTCTCCTTCGCGGTCGCCTTCCAGGCCGACAACCTGGTGGAGGACGAACAGGGCCTGGACTTCCCCGGCGGCGGCCGCCCCACCTGGTTCGACTACCTCTACTTCGCCCTCTCCCTGATGACCACCTTCGGCACCACCGACGTCAACGTGGTCTCCCGGGAGATGCGCCGCACGGTGGCGGCCAACTCGCTCATCGCCTTCGTCTTCAACACCGTCACCGTGGCGAGCCTGGTCTCCGCTCTGAACAGCCTCTGACCCCGCGCAGCCCCGGCCGGCGGGTTCAGAGGGTGAGCAGGCCGATGGCGTAGCCGTCATGGTCCACGACCGGCCAGGCTGCCAGGTCCCGGGTGCGCATGGTGGCCGCCGCGGTGGTGGCGGGCATGTCGAGAGTGGCGAACGGGGCACGGTCGAGGGCGATGTCGCGGACCGGGGTCCGTGAGGTGGACCGGGAGCGGGCCTGGAACGGGGCGAGGTGCCGGCGGGTCAGCAGCCCGGCGCAGCGGCCGTCGTCGTCGCGGACCAGGAGGTGGTCGGTGCCCGAGCTGTCCAGGATGTGGATCGCCACGTCGAGCATGACGTCGTCGCTGATCTGGAGCTCGGGGCCGGTCATGAGGTCGCGGACCGTGGCGGTCGCGGTCGTGTGGTCCAGCGTGACGGTCATGGGCGGACTCCTTCGTGTCGGTTCCGCCGTGGCGGGCGGTGGTCGGGCACTGACGACGGCAGGACGGCCGGCTAGGCGGCGAGGGCGACGCGCCTGGACGGGCGGCGGCGGCCGGAGGAGCCCTGGGCGGCGCGGGTGTCCGCAGCGGTGGGGGCGGGGCGGCTGCGACGGTTGCGGCCGGGGGAGGTGCTGCGGCGGGGGCGTTCGACGACGGGGGCGGGGATCACGGTGGGGATGCCGGTGGGCACGCGCGCGCCGGTGATCCGGGCCAGGTCCTCGTCTCCGGCGCTGACCCTGGTGGTGACGGGGGTGATGGCGGCCGTTGCCATCATGCGGGTCATCGCGCGGCGCTGGTTGGGCAGCACCAGGGTGACGACGGTGCCGGACTCGCCGGCCCGGGCGGTGCGGCCGCCCCGGTGGAGGTAGTCCTTGTGGTCGGCCGGCGGGTCCAGGTTGACGACCAGGTCGAGCCCGTCGACGTGGATGCCCCGGGCGGCGACGTTGGTCGCGATCAACGCGGTCACCTGGCCGGTGCGGAACTGCTCCAGGGTCCGGGTGCGCTGGGGCTGGGACTTGCCGCCGTGCAGCGCCGCGGCCTTCACCCCGTCCGCGAGCAGGTCCTGCACCAGGCGGTCCGCGCCGTGCTTGGTGTCGGTGAACATGATCACCCTGCCGTCGCGGGACGCGATGTGGGCGATGGTGGCGTTCTTGTCGAAGTTCTGGACGTGCAGCACGTGGTGCTCCATGGTGCTGACCGCTCCGGCGGACGGGTCGACCGAGTGGGTGACCGGGTCCTTGAGGAAGCGCCGCACCAGGCGGTCGACGTTGCGGTCCAGGGTGGCCGAGAACAGCATGGTCTGGCCGCCCTCGGCGACCTGGTCGAGCAGCTCGGTGACCTGCGGAAGGAAGCCCATGTCGGCCATCTGGTCGGCCTCGTCGAGGACCGTGATGCCGACCCCGTCCAGCTGGCAGTCGCCGCGCTGGATCAGGTCCTTGAGCCGGCCGGGGGTGGCGACCACGACCTCCGCACCCCGATTCAGCGCCTGGGCCTGGCGTCCGATCGACATCCCGCCCACCACGGCCGCCATCCGCAGGCGCACCGCGTGGGCGAAGGGGGTGAGGGCGTCGGTGACCTGCTGGGCGAGCTCGCGGGTGGGGACCAGCACCAGGGCCAGCGGGCGGCGCGGTTCGGCCTTCTGCCCGGCGGTGCGGGCCAGCACGGCGAGGCCGAACGCGATGGTCTTGCCCGAGCCGGTGCGGCCCCGGCCGAGGACGTCGCGGCCGGCCAGCGAGTTCGGCAGGGTCGCGGCCTGGATCGGGAACGGCGCGGTGACGCCCTGGCGGGTCAGGGTGGAGAGCAGGGCCTTGGGCATGTCGAGCTCGGCGAAGCCTTCGACGGCCGGCAGCGCGGGGGTGGTGCTCACCGGCATCGCGAACTCCTGCTGCTGGGAGGAGCCCTGACGGGAGCTACGGCCGCCGGCCGGGCGGTCGCCGTAGAAGGAGCTGCCGCCGGAGCGGGAGTTGCCACCCGAGCGGGAGGACGAGGACGAGCGGGAGTCGGTGTTCCGGTACGGGGAGCGGCTGGAGCGGTTCATGCGGGAGACCTTCCTCGGAGCGGCACGTCACGAGGAAGGCTCCGCGGCGCAGGGCAGCGCGGAGACCGCAAGGGAACGGGCCGAAGATGTGACGGGTGGGGCGTGGACGGTGGAACCGTGCGGCACGTCACCTACGGTCGGCGCTCACCGCGCGGAGCGGGAGCGAGGGACCTCGAAGCCGTGAGATGTCACGGCAGGGCGCCGATCCGGACGCGACGCTGTGCGTCTCGCGTGGGGATGGGCGCCGGTGGCGGAGCCAGGGGCCTGAACGGCCGGGGGATGCGCGTGGCGCAATGCCGAAGGGCCCGCACCAGGCGTGTGCACGGTGCGGGCCCCTCGCTGCTAGGCGGGTGCCGTGGCAGAAACTACAGCGGACGAATGTTCTCGGCCTGCGGGCCCTTCTGGCCCTGCGTGACGTCGAACTCGACCTTCTGGCCCTCGAGCAGCTCACGGAAGCCGTTGGCGTTGATGTTCGAGTAGTGGGCGAAGACGTCGGGGCCGCCACCCTCCTGCTCGATGAAGCCGAAGCCCTTTTCCGCGTTGAACCACTTCACAGTGCCATTAGCCATAAAAAATCTCCTTCAAGGGCCGTCCGAAGCGCACACAGCGCACGCTTCGAGTCGCCGCGATGAGCACCCGCCCGGGGAAGAGCCGGGAAACAGAAAATGCGCCTGCGAAACATCAGCAGGCGCACACAAAGTTCATGGGAACCACTACTGCAACTAAGACGACAGTAGCAGGCCGCGGCCCACCGCGGTGGGATATTTCCGCCCCGGATTTTCGGAGCCCACCCCCGGAGCTGCCGGGCCGGGGCCGACGGGCCGGTCAACGCGCTTGGAGGGCAAGCTGGTTGACCGAGTGGATCACTCGGCCGGGCCGGCCGTCCTCGTGGGTGAGACGACCGAAGGTGCCGCGTCCCCGTCCTCGCGGCAGCCGGCAGGGGGGCGGACCGCGCCTGCCGGAGCCGCCGAGGGGACGAACCGGACGAGCGTGCGCGTCCTTCGGAGCCCCTGGGAAATCGATGGCGCCGGGAAAGTCCGGCCTCGCGATTTCGAGCGCATACTGGAGCTGATGACGAAATACGCAGCAGTCCCCCGCCACCTGCCCACCAGCCCCTTCAAGGCCCGGGCGGAGGCGCCGCGCAAGCACTTCGCCGTCGGCGACCGGGTCACTCATGACACCTACGGCCTCGGCCGGGTCATCGGTGTCGAAGGCGACACCGCTGTGCTCGTCGACTTCGGGTCACGACAGGAACGCATCACTCAGCCGTACACCGCGATGTTCAATCTCTGACCAGTCGACCGCCAGTCCCGGCCGGCCGTCCCGCGTCGGTTCGCCGACGGGGCGTGCCGACCGGGACGGCTGTCACGTCGTTCCGGCGCGCACCGGTCCGAGCGGGCCGGGCTCCCACCTCATCGCGTCCTGTGTGGCGGCCGCGGTCGGAGGTGGACTGCGGCGCGCGTCGTGGAGGTCGCGGGCCGGCAGTCCGGTTCTCCTCAGGTGCGGTCGTGACGGAGTTCGGCGTTGATGCGCAGGGCTTCTTCGAGTTGGTCCTCGAGGATGATGATGCGGCAGGCGGCGTCGAGCGGGGTGCCCTGGTCGACGATCTCGCGGGCGCGCGCGGCGATGCGCAGCTGGTAGCGGGAGTAGCGGCGGTGGCCGCCGGCTGATCGCTGGGGGTTGATGAGTTTCGCCTCGTCGAGGCTGCGCAGGAAGCCCGGCGTGGTGCCCAGGATCTCTGCGGCCCGGCCCATGGTGTAGGCGGGGTAGTCGTCGTCGTCGAACTTGGTCTCTGCGCTCATGTGGTCCGCCGTGTCGTGGTCGGTGGCGAGGGTGGTCTGATCCACCAGCACCTTCTTTCTCGGGAAACGGGTCGAGGGCCCCGGCGCTGTTGTGCGCCGGGGCCCAGGGATATGTGGATTCACTGCACCATCTACTGCACTACTACTGCCGGCTGATTCGCCGGCCTGTGGTGTCCGCACTGCCCGGGGGAGCGGCAGGATGCGGGGATCGCGTATGCGTGACCGAAGACCACCTCTTCCATGACGTTCCATGACGATGGTTACTGCGGTGACCGCCCGGCTGGTACTGCGTGCCGTGGCGGGCGATCCGACGGGGTGAACCCTTCCCTTCTCCTCTGGTGTGCATCGTGCGTACTGCGGTACTGCGAACGGCAGGGATGCTGCCGGTACTGCGGTTACTGCGTTACTGCGCGTGCGCGACCGCCACCGCCCCGGGCCCACCTTCGACCGGGCCCGCGACGCCTGACAGGTCACCCGCCTTCCGCCAGGAACCCCTTGCCAAGACCGGGCTCCGCGTACTGACGACCTGCACGCCTCCTGCATCACTGCTGGTACTGCCAACTGCGGTACTGCCCAGGCAGTTCGTGTCTGCCTGCCCTGCGGTCCTGCTCTTCCAACACCAGGAACACTACACAGGCCGTCGGCCAATGTCTACTCTCGCCAGCACAGGTTTGCGTGTCCGGCCGTGCCGATTTATCGCCGGCGGCCCCGGTGGCCCGGCGATGGTGAGCGGGATCGCCGGCGCTGCGGCGCGGGGCGAGGGCAGGGCGCAGGGATCGGCGCCGCCGGTCGGTTTCCCGTCGCGGGCCCCAGGGCCTTCGAAACGGGCCGGTAAAAACGCGTTTCCGCAGGTCAGCAAGGTGCTGACCTGCGGAAACGGTGAGAGGCCGAGCTGCGTCTCCGCAGGTCGGGGGAAGCCCTACAGGTCGTAGTAGAGCTCGAACTCGTGCGGGTGGGGGCGGAGGGCGATCGGGGCGATCTCGTTGGTGCGCTTGTAGTCGATCCAGGTCTCGATCAGGTCCGGGGTGAAGACGTTGCCCGCGAGGAGGTACTCGTGGTCGGCCTCCAGGGCGTCCAGGACGGCGGGGAGGGAGGACGGGACCTGGGGGACGTTGGCGTGCTCCTCGGGGGCCAGCTCGTAGAGGTCCTTGTCGACCGGCTCCAGCGGCTCGATCTTGTTGCGGATGCCGTCGAGGCCGGCCATCAGCATGGCGGCGAAGGCGAGGTAGGGGTTGGAGGCCGGGTCCGGGGCGCGGAACTCGATGCGCTTGGCCTTGGCGTTGGAGCCGGTGATCGGGATGCGGATCGCGGCGGAGCGGTTGCGCTGCGAGTAGACCAGGTTGACCGGCGCCTCGAAGCCCGGCACCAGGCGGTGGTAGGAGTTCACCGAGGGGTTGGTGAACGCCAGCAGCGAGGGGGCGTGCCGCAGCAGGCCGCCGATGTAGTAGCGGGCGGTGTCGGAGAGCCCGGCGTAGCCCTGCTCGTCGTAGAAGAGCGGGGTGCCCTCGGTCCACAGCGACTGGTGGACGTGCATGCCCGAGCCGTTGTCGCCGAAGATCGGCTTCGGCATGAAGGTGGCGGTCTTGCCGTTCCGCCAGGCGACGTTCTTGATGATGTACTTGAACAGCATCAGGTCGTCGGCGGCGTGCAGCAGCGTGTTGAACCTGTAGTTGATCTCGGCCTGGCCGGCGGTGCCGACCTCGTGGTGCTGGCGCTCGACCTCGAGCCCCGCCTTGGCGAGCTCCAGCGACATCTCGGCGCGCAGGTCGGCGAAGTGGTCGACCGGCGGGACGGGGAAGTACCCGCCCTTGTACTTGACCTTGTAGCCGCGCGCGTCGCCCTCGGCGGCGCCGCTGTTCCAGGCGCCGGCCTCCGAGTCGATGTGGTAGAAGGACGCGTTGGCGCTGGTCTCGAAGCGGACCGAGTCGAAGACGTAGAACTCGGCCTCGGGCCCGAAGTACGCGGTGTCGGCGATCCCGGAGGACGCGAGGTAGGCCTCGGCCTTCCTGGCGACGTTGCGCGGGTCGCGGCTGTACGCCTCGCCGGTGACCGGGTCCTGGATGAAGAAGTTGATGTTGAGGTGCTTCTCGGCCCGGAAGGGGTCGAGGCGGGCCGTGGCGAGGTCCGGCACCAGGGCCATGTCGGACTCGTGGATGGCCTGGAAGCCGCGGATCGACGAGCCGTCGAACATCAGGATCTCGGACGGGTCGAAGGTCGCCGCAGGTACGGAGAAGTGCTGCAAGACGCCCGGCAGGTCGCAGAAACGGACGTCGACGAACTTCACGTCGTTGTCCTGAATGAACTGCTTCACTTCGGCGGCGTTGTTGAACATCCATCCTCCTCGGCGTGCGAATGTGGCTCACCATAGGAATGGGTCGTTTCCAGTCGGTGACCCGCTCGTTTCCTAGATGTTAACCACGCGCGCCGGGCGGGCGGCAAAGACGTACGGGACGGTACAAATCGCCCCGCCCGGCTGGGCACCCTTCCGAAAGTGGTCTGGACCACTTGGAAAGCCCCGGAACGGCGATTCACCCGGTCGGGGGTGATGGCCCGACCGGAGGGGAGCCGGTGGCGGCGCACGCCGTCAGCCCGGTTAGTGTGGATTCGTGGACACCAGAGAAGCGTTGGGATCGTGGATCGACGGCCCCCGGGCGGCCGCCGAGAAGATGGGCGCCGACTTCGGCTACCGCGGCGAGCGCCTCGGGCTGCCCAAGGAGGGCCCCGGCTCGGTCGCCGGCCCCGGCCGCCGGATCGGCGCCCTGTTCGTGGACGGCTGGCTGGTCGCCCTGGTCGCGTACGGGCTGATCGCCCACGGCGACCAGGCCGAGGCCAACCTGTGGACCAGCCCGCTGTACTTCCTGGTCGCGTCCGTGCTGCTGGCCACCACCGGCACGACGGTCGGCAAGCGGCTGTTCGGCCTCCGGGTGGTCCGCCTGGACGGCGGCCGCGCGACCATCCCGCAGGTCCTGCTGCGCACCCTGCTGCTCTGCCTGGTGATCCCGCCGCTGGTCTGGGACCGCGACACCCGCGGCCTGCACGACAAGGCGGTCGGCACGGTCGAGGTCCGGATCTGACCCCGGCGCCGTACCAACGTCGGAACGGCCCCGCCGCGGAGCTTCCGCGGCGGGGCCGTTCTCGTGTCGTCAGGGGCGGGGGAGGGTCAGCGGGCTTGGCCGCCCTTGGGCATCCGGGCGCCCTTCGGCATCGGGCCCTTGGGGATCGGCGCCTTGGAGAGCAGGTCGCCCAGCGCCCGCAGGCGGTCGTTGGTCTCGGTGACCTGGGCGGCGGTGATGGCGCGGGGCAGACGCATCAGGTGGATCTGGAGCTTCTTCAGCGGGACCTCGCCCTCGCCGGTGCCCACCACGATGTCGTGCACCGGCACGTCGCCGACCACACGGGCCATCTTCTTCTTCTCGGAGGCCAGCAGCTGGCGGACCCGGTTCGGGTTGCCCTCACCGATCAGCGCGATGCCGGCCCGGCCCACGGCGCGGTAGACCGCGTCCTGGTTGCGGGTGACCGCCACCGGGGTGGAGTTGGAGCTCCAGCCGCGCCGGATGTTGTTCAGCACCGCCGCGACGGCGCCCGGCTGTCCCTCCATCTGCCCGAACGCGGCGCGCTCGGCCCGGCGCCCGAAGACGATCGCCATGGCCAGCACGGCCACGATGAAGCCCAGGATGCCCAGGTAGACGGGATGCTCGATCGCGAAGCCGATGGCGAGGAACACGCCGAAGGTCAGCAGGCCGACGCCGGCGATGATCAGGCCGATCTTGGTGTCGACCTTCTTGGTCATGGTGTACGCCAGACGGATCTGCTTCAGCCGTCCGGGGTTCTCGGATGTTTCCCTCGCCATAACGCTCATGGTACGTGGCACGGGTACGGGATATCCAAGCCCGGGTACCCGTTCGCCCCAACCGTGACCCGTCCGCCCGCACTCCGTCGCGCAGAGCGACGCCGGGGGCCCGGCGGCGCCGAAGCGTCACCGCCGTACGGACCGCGTCCCCGCCGCCCCCGTGGCCGGCCCCGCGGCCAAGCTCCCCGCCGCCACCGCGTCGTCGTCGTGCCGGCGGTCCGCCGCGTAACGGCGGTTCTCGCACACCGCCGCCCACGCGTTGCTCCGCGCGTGCCGCTGGCCGGGCGCGAGCAGGACGCTCTCGGCGAACCGCAGCGCCACCCCCACCGACCGGACCCGCATCTGCATCCGCATGTCGAACAGCTCCTCCCGTGGCTGAGAAGAATCGAACGCTCACCAGGCGTCCAGAGTCCCCACCCCGTGTTACCAGCCCGTGACCAGCCGGTCAAAGCGTGGTGAAACCGGAAGGGCGGAGCCGAAGCTCCGCCCTTCCGGTGGCTCGAAACGGTCGGGGGCCGTCAGGCGGTCGTCAGACCGCGGCCTGCTCGCGCCGCTCCAGCGCCTGCCGGTACAGCCGGCCGGCCCGGTACGAGGACCGCACCAGCGGGCCCGACATGACGCCCGCGAAGCCCAGCTCCTCGGCCTCCTGCTGGAGCTCGACGAACTCCTGCGGCTTCACCCAGCGCTCCACCGGGTGGTGGCGCAGCGAGGGGCGCAGGTACTGGGTGATGGTGATCAGCTCGCAGCCGGCGCCGACCAGGTCGGCCAGCGCCTGGCTGACCTCCTCGCGGGTCTCGCCCATGCCCAGGATCAGGTTGGACTTGGTCACCAGCCCGGCCGCGCGGGCCTGGGTGATGACGTCCAGCGAGCGCTCGTAGCGGAACGCCGGGCGGATCCGCTTGAAGATCCGCGGCACCGTCTCGACGTTGTGCGCGAGCACCTCGGGACGGGACGAGAAGACCTCGGCCAGCTGCTCGGGCACCGCGTTGAAGTCGGGGATGAGCAGCTCGACGCCGGTGCGCCCGGCCTCGCGGTCGGCCGTCATCGCGTGCACCTGGCGCACGGTCTCGGCGTACAGCCAGGCGCCGCCGTCCGCCAGGTCGTCGCGGGCGACGCCGGTGATGGTGGCGTAGTTGAGGTCCATGGTGACGATGGACTCGGCGACCCGGCGCGGCTCGTCGCGGTCGAACTCGGCGGGCTTGCCGGTGTCGATCTGGCAGAAGTCGCAGCGGCGGGTGCACTGGTCACCGCCGATGAGGAAGGTCGCCTCGCGGTCCTCCCAGCACTCGAAGATGTTGGGGCAGCCGGCCTCCTGGCAGACCGTGTGCAGCCCCTCCTTCTTCACCAGCGACTGGAGGGCGTTGTACTCCGGGCCCATCTTCGCGCGGGTCTTGATCCACTCGGGCTTCCGCTCGATGGGGGTCTCGCTGTTGCGGACCTCCAGGCGGAGCAGCTTCCTGCCGTCGGGCGCGACAGCGGACACGTGCGACTCCTAGAACTAGACGGGGTACCCCCAGGGTACGCCTGTGGTTGTACGGCCTTCGCCGGGCCTGCCGCCCTGCAATCGCAGGGCAACACGGCTACCGGTCGGTAGATTCCCAGCGGCCGCCGCGACTTCCGGCGGCCGTCGGGGGCGGGTTCAGCGGCTGAGCGCCGGCTCCGGCAGCTCGGCCAGGACGTCCGCCAGGTGGCGTTCGACCACCGGGGCCGCCTCGGCGACGGACAGTCCGCGCTTCAGCTCGCCGGTGAGCGAGGCGACGCCCGCGTCCCGGATGCCGCACGGCACGATCTTGTCGAACCAGGTCATGTCCGGGTCGCAGTTGAGCGCGAAGCCGTGCATGGTCACCCCGCGGGCGACCCGCACGCCGATCGCGGCGAGCTTGCGGTCGTCGCCGCGCTGCCCGGCGTTGGAGGGCGCGTACTCGGGGCCGGCCAGCCGCGGGTCGATGCCCAGCGGCAGGCCCATCCGCAGGGTCAGCCTGCCGATGTCCACCACCTGCGCCGGGTCCACCACGGCGTCCGGGATGGACTCGCCCAGCACCCAGACCCCGCTGCGGCCCTCGACCCGGGTCGACCCGATGCCGAACTCGCCGGCGGTGCGGATCAGCGCCTCCTCCAGCCGGCGGACGTAGGCGATGACGTCGATCGGGTCGGGCAGCTTGACGATCGGGTAGCCGACCAGCTGGCCGGGGCCGTGCCAGGTGATCTCCCCGCCCCGGTTGACCTCCACCACGGGGGTGCCGTCCAGCGGGAGGTCGGCGGGGTTGGTGCGCTTGCCCATGGTGTACACCGACTGGTGCTCCAGCAGCAGGACGGTGTCGGGGATCTCGTCCGCGACCCGCAGCGCGTGCAGCCGCTGCTGCTCCTCCCAGGCCTCCTGGTAGGGCACGGTGCGCTCACCTATGCCCATGTGAACAAAACGCACGTTCTCGCTCACCGAAGTGTGCTCCTTGCCAGGCGTTCGAGACCAACCTCGCCACTGTACGCCCCGGCCCGGTCGGACCTTCCGGCCGTCCCGCCCGCCCGGCCCCGCCCCCGCCCCCGCTCGCCCTCGCCTGCCCCCGTTCAGCTCCCGGCGAGCAGTTGCAGCCGCAGCGCGAGCTGGAGCTCCAGCGACCGCTCCGGCTGGTTCCAGTCCCGCCCGAGCAGCGCCTCGACCCGGTCCAGCCGCTGGACCACGGTGTTCACGTGGACGTGCAGCTCGTCCTTGGCCCGGGTCAGGCTGCCGCCGCAGTCGAAGTAGGCGCGCAGGGTGCGGACCAGCTCGGTGCCGCGCCGGGCGTCGTACGCCAGCAGCGGGCCGAGCGTCGCGCCGACGAAGCCGTCCACGTCGTGGCCGTCGCCGAGCAGCACGCCGAGGAAGCCGAGCGCGCGGGCGGAGGCGCCCTCCCCGGCGCGGCCGAGCACCCGCAGCGCCCGGACGCAGCGCAGGCCCTCGCCGTAGGCGGCGGCCAGCGCGGACGGTCCGGCGGCCGGGTGGCCCGCGCCGACGGTGACCGGGAACCCGGCCAGCCGGGCCAGCCGCTCGGCGGCCTGCCGGGCGGTCTCCTCGGCGTCGTCGGTGCCGCCGGCCTCGACGGGAGCCAGCAGCACCACCGTGTCGCCGTGCTCGGCGCTGACGCCCCGGGAGCCGAACAGGTAGCGCCGGGCCGCGCCCGCAAGCCGTGCCCGGTCGTCGCCCTGCCCGTCGGCCGGCTCCGCGACCAGCACCAGGTGCGGCCGGGCGAGGTCGACGCCGAGCCGGCGGCCGCGCGCGGTGAGCCCGGCCGGGTCGCGCTCGGGGGCGGTCAGCAGGTCGGTGAGCAGCTCGCCGCGGACCCGGTTCTCGGTCTCGGCGACCGAGCGGCGCAGCAGCAGGAGCAGCGCCGTGACCACGCTGGCCCGCTCGAACAGCCGCCGGTCGGCGTCGTCGAGGTCCGGCCGGCCGCGCAGCACCATGGTGCCGAGCGCGTCGTGCCCGGCCAGCACCGCGCACACCCACTGCTCGCCGTGCCGTACGGACCTTCCCTCGGCACGGGAGGCGGCGACCGCCTCGGCCAGTTCGGCGGCGGGCGCGGCGCGGCCGGCCAGCGGCTCGCCCTCGGCGTCCAGGACCGCTATCTCCCCGCCCAGCAGGGCGGCGACGGCGGCCGCGACGTCCGGCACCTCGGCGCCGCGCAGCACCAGGTCGGTGAGCCGGTCGTGCGCCTGCTCGGCCCGCTGGACGGCGGCGGAGTGGGCCCGGACCAGCTCGTTGGCGGCGTTCAGCTCGGCGAGCGCGGCCCGGGTGTCGGCCAGCGACTTGGCGGTGTCCAGGGCGATCGCGGCGTGCGCGGCCAGCGAGCAGAGCAGCGCGACCTCGTCGGGGGAGAAGGCGCGCGGCGTGCGGTCGGCGGCGAACAGGACGCCGATGACCTGACCGCCGAGCAGCAGCGGCACCCCGATGATCGCCACCAGGCCCTCGTCCAGCACGCCCGCGTCGATGGTGCCGGTGTGGTGGAAGCGCGCGTCGTTGCGGTAGTCGGGGGTGGCGTACGGGCGGGCGGTCTGCGCGACCAGCCCGCCCAGGCCGTCGCCGAGGCTGAGCCGCAGGGTCTGGAACAGGACGGAGACCGAGCCGTCGGTGACCCGCATGTAGGTGTCGCCGGCGGCCTCGTCCGGCAGGGTCAGGTACGCGGTGTCGGTGCCGAGCAGCATCCGGGCCCGGCGGACGATCGCCTGGAGCACGGTGTCCAGGTCCCGGGAGGCGGCGAGGTCCCCGGCGGTGTCGAACAGGGCGGTCAACTCGGCTTCCCGGCGCCGGTGTTGACGCAGGGTGCGGTGGACCCGCAGGGCCTGCCAGGTGGCGTCGTCGATCTCGGCGAGGACGGCGGCCGGCGCCCCGCGGCGGCGGGCGTCGGCCAGCACGTCGGCGAAGTCCTCGGTGGCGGCGCCGGAGGCGAGCAGGTCGAGCAGCCGCCGCAGCGCGGGTGCGGCGCTCTCGTGAGGGTGGTTCATGGTGCGTGCTGCCAATCGGCGTCGGTTCCGTCGGTTCCGAGAAAGCGCGATCGTATCGGCTCGGTCCTCAGGCGACGGCGGGCTTTCCGGCCGCGGCCGGGTCCGCCTCCTGGCCCTCCCGGTCGCTGCCCCCGTCGATCTCGGCGAGGTCCTGGCCCCTGGTCTCCCGGCCGCAGAGCACCGCCACCACGGTGATCGCCGCCGCGATCGCGACGTACACCGAGATGGGGGTGGCGCTGCCGTAGTCCTTGAGCAGCGCGGTGGCGACCAGCGGCGCCGGGGCGCCGGCCGCCACCGAGGAGAACTGGGCCCCGATCGAGGCGCCCGAGTACCGCATCCGGGTCGCGAACAGCTCGGAGAAGAAGGCGGCCTGGGGCGCGTACATGGCGCTGTGGAAGACCAGGCCGACCGTCACCGCGGTGACCAGCGAGCCGAACGACTTCATGTCGACCAGGCCGAAGAAGACGAACGCCCAGGCGCCCACCCCGACCGCGCCCACCAGGTACACCGGCCTGCGCCCGACCCGGTCGGAGAGCGCCCCGAACAGCGGGATCAGTGCGAACTGGATCGCGGAGGCGATCAGGACGGCGTTCAGCGCGGTCTGCTTGGAGAAGTGGGCGTGGGTGACGGCGTAGGTGAGCACGAACGTCGTCATCACGTAGTAGGAGATGTTCTCCGCCATCCGCGCGCCCATGGCCACCAGCACCTCCCGCCAGTGGTTGCGCAGCACCTCCACCAGCGGCAGCCGTTCGGCCGTCGTCCGCTCCCGCTGCCGCTCCTGCTGCGCCGCCAGCGCCTGCTTGAACAGCGGCGACTCGTCCACCGCGAGCCGGATCCACATCCCCACCACGACCAGCACCGCGGACAGCAGGAACGGCACCCGCCAGCCCCACGCCAGGAACTCCGCGTCCGACTGCACCGCCGTCATCAGCGACAGCACCCCGGCCGCTAGCAGGTTCCCGGCCGGCGCCCCGCCCTGCGGCCAGGACGCCCAGAACCCGCGCCGCCGCTGGTCCCCGTGCTCCGACACCAGCAGCACGGCGCCGCCCCACTCGCCGCCGAGCGCGAAGCCCTGCACCAGCCGCAGCACCGTCAGCAGCACCGGCGCCGCGACGCCGATCGAGTCGTACGTCGGCAGCAGGCCGATGGCGGTGGTCGACCCGCCCATCAGCAGCAGGCTCACCACCAGCAGCTTCTTGCGCCCGACGCGGTCCCCGAAGTGACCGAACACCAGCGCCCCGAGCGGCCGCGCCGCGAACCCGATGGCGTAGGTCAGGAAGGACAGCAGCGTCCCGGTCAGCGGATCGCTGTGCGGGAAGAACAGCCTCCCGAACACCAGCGCCGCCGCCGTTCCGTACAGGAAGTAGTCGTACCACTCGATCGTCGTGCCGATCAGGCTCGCAGCCACCACTCTCGGGAGTGAGCTGCTCGCTTCCGTACCTCGTGCAGGGGCGTTCATGGCCACCACTTCCAGAACCAGGGGGGAGACGATGTCGCCACAAGGTAGGAAGCGCCCGACCCCGGGACTATGTGGGTGGCCCACACAGTCCCGGGGGCGAATGTGCCTGCCCACCCCATGAGCGCGGCTGCCGGATCGCGGAGCGCTCCCCGCTCAGTGGGCCGTCCAGCCGCCGTCGAGGGGGAGGCTGGCGCCGGTGATGTAGGAGGCGGCGGGGGAGCAGAGCCAGAGGGCGAGCTGGGCGACCTCGTCGGGTTCGATGAGGCGCTTCACGGCGGTGCGGTCGAGCATGATCCGCTCGACCACCTCGTCCTCGGGGATGCCGTGGGCGAGCGCCTGGGCGGCGATCTGCTTCTCCACCAGGGGGGTCCGGACGTAGCCCGGGTTGACGCAGTTGCTGGTGACGCCGTACGGCGCGCCCTCCAGGGCGACGGTCTTGCTCAGGCCCTCCAGTCCGTGCTTGGCGGTGACGTACGCGGACTTGAAGGCGCTGGCGCGCAGGCCGTGGACGGAGGAGACGTTGACGACCCGGCCCCACCCCTGCTCGTACATGTGCGGCAGGGTGCGGCGCAGGATGCGGAACGGGGCCTCGACCATGACGCGCTGGATCAGCGTGAAGCGGTCGGGCGGGAACTCGTGCACGGGCGCGACGTGCTGGAGGCCCGCGTTGTTGACGACGATGTCGGCGTCGTCGGGCAGGGCGTCCACGGCCCCGGGATCGGCGAGGTCGGTGACGATCGCGCGGCCGCCGATCCGCTCGGCGAGCTCCTCGGCCGGGCCGGCCGCGAGGTCGACGACGTAGACCCGGGCGCCGGCCCCGGCGAAGGCCTCGGCACAGGCCCGGCCGATGCCCGAGGCGGCCCCGGTGACCATGGCCGTGCGGCCGGCGAGCGGGCGGGCAGTAGAGGTGTCCATGGCCGAGAACGGTAGGAATCCGGCGGCCCCGCTCCCATGTGGCGGACCGCCACAGCATCCCGCTGAGCTGTGGTGTTGTCCGCCATGACGCCGGAGCGGGGCCCGAACGGCGGATCGACCCTCGGAACCGCCGACGGTTCGGCCCCGGAGGAGCAAACCCAAGGTGACGTCGCTTCCCCACAATGGGCGCGGTTGCTTCACCCGTTCGGTGGATTGCTCGGTCAGATCCACCCATAGCGCCCGAATGCTCGCTACATTCACGCCGATTCCCGACAGGGGGCGCCGCCCCGGGCCGCCGAAGTGCTGGTGAGGCCCGGTGCGACGTCCGAGAGGTGTTGACAGACATGCCCCAACGGCCTGCAACCGACAGCCCGGCGTACGGACCGCTCGACCCGCTCGGCCAGCACCGAGGGCCGGTCGGCCGGACCCTTCCGGACGCCCCCGACGCCCTGACCGCCGAAACGCTGCCCGCCGACGCCCCGGACGCCGACGACATTCGGCTGCCGGTGCAGGCCACACCCGACCGGCACGACAGCCCCGTCACGTCCGCGCCCGCCCCGGCCCGCGGCCCCGGCCACTCCGGCCCGGCCCCGCAGAACGGCCAGCTCGCGGCGCTGATCGAGGAGGCCGGCTTCTCGCACGCGGGCCTCGCCCGCCGGGTCGACCAGCTCGGCCTGGAGCACGGCCTCGACCTGCGCTACGACAAGACCTCGGTCACCCGCTGGCTGCGCGGCCAGCAGCCGCGCGGGGCCACCCCGGCGCTGATCGCCGAGGTCTTCACCCGCCGGCTCGGCCGCCGCCTCACCGCCCAGGACCTCGGCCTGGACGCCTGCGCGCCGGTCTACGCCGGCCTGGAGTTCGCCGAGACGCCGCAGGAGGCGGTGGACATCGTGGCGAGCATGTGGCGCAAGGACAACGGCCCGCAGTCCGAGCTGCGCCGGATCGCCTTCACCCCGGCCGGCCTGGTCGTCCCCAGCCGGGACTGGCTGATCGGCCGCACCGACGAACGGGTCGCCCGGGACGGCTCCACCCTGGCCCGGCCGGACGCCGCCACCGGCCCGCCGGCCGGCAGCGCCACCTCCGCGGCCATCACCGGCGCCGCGACGCCGGGCACGCCCGGCGGGTCAGCCGGGAGCCCGGCGCGCGGCCCGGCCCCCGGCGCTCCCGGCGCCCCCACCGCCCGCAGCACGGCCGGGACCACCGGCACCGCCCCCACCATCGGCCGGGTGCCGGTCCAGAGCCGCCGGCCACCGGTCGCCGTCGAGCCGCCGTACACCGACCCGGCCCGCGAGTCCCGCCCCGCCCTGCGGGTCGGGCGCGGCGACATCGCCGCCATCCGCGCCGTCGGCGACCTCTTCCGCGCGCTCGACCACGCCTACGGCGGCGGCCACGCCCGGCAGGCGCTGGTCCGCTACCTGGAGAGCGAGGCCGAGCCGATGCTGCGCGGCCGCTACGGCGAGCAGATCGGCCGGGCCCTGTTCGGCGCGGTCGCCGACCTCACCAGGCTGGCCGGCTGGACGTCCTTCGACATCGCCGCGCACGGTCTCGCCCAGCGCTACTTCGTCCAGGCGTTGCGCCTCTCCCAGGCCGCCGGGGACCGCGCGCTCGGCGGCTACGTGCTGGTGACGATGAGCCAGCAGGCCGTCCACCTGGGCCACGGCCGGGAGGCGGTCCAGCTCGCCCGGGTCGCCCAGCAGGGCGTGGGCACCGCGGTGCCGCCGGTCGTCCAGTCGCTGATGCACGCCGCCGAGGCGCGTGGGCACGGCCTGCTGGGCGACGTGCGGTCCTGCACCACCGCCCTGGTGCGCGCCGAGCGCTCCCTGGCGGCGGCCCGGACGGGTGACGAACTGCCCTCCTGGGCACGGTACTTCGACGAGGCCCAGCTCTCCGACGAGTTCGCCCACTGCTACCGCGACCTCCAGCAGTGGCGGACGGCCGCGCAGCACGCCGAGAAGTCGCTGCGGCTGCGCTCGCCCGCCTACGCCCGCAGCCGGATCTTCTGCCGTCTGGTGCTGGCCACCGCGCGGCTCGGCATGGGGGACCTCGACGAGGCCTGCACCATGGCCACCGACGCGCTGCGGGCCGCGGGGGAGATGCGCTCGGCCCGCTCGCTGGAGTACGTCCGGGACTTCCACCGCCGGCTCACCCCCTACCGCGGCAGTCCGGTGGCCCGCGCCTTCGAGGAGACGGCCCGCCAGGCGGGGGTGATCTGACCGGGGGCGGCGGCCCGGCGGGCGGGCGGCGGCCTGACCGGCGGAGTGCACGGGGCCGGCCGCGCGGCGCCCGCCCGTTCCGGCGGGCACCGCGCGGATCGGCGCCTCAGGCCGCCGCCTCGCGCCCGTCAGGCCGCCGCCTCCGCCTCCCGGGCGTCGGCCGGGACGCCGAGGTCGCCCAGCACCGCCTGGGCCGCCCGCCGCCCGGAGACCAGCGCGCCCTGCACGGTGCTGGTGTCCCGGTGGTCCCCGGCGACGTACAGCCCGGCCAGCAGCCGCACCGGGCGGCGGGGGTTGTGCGGCGGGGGCATCGCGGGCAGCGCGTCCGGGAGGTGCCGCACGCCGAGGAACTGCCAGCCCGAGGTCGAGCCGCCGTACAGCTCGGCCAGCCGGGCCCGGACGGCCGGTTCCAGCCCGGCCGGGCCGCCCAGGTCGAAGGCGCGCCGCCCGAGCACGGTGGTGGCGATCAGTGCCTGGCCGGCCGGGGCGTAGGACGGGTGCAGCTCGCTGAGCACCAGCGAGTGCGAGACCAGCGGCGGGTGCCCGTTCGGCCGGTCGCCGTCGAGCAGCAGCACGGCCTCGCCCAGCGGGGCGGCGTCGGCCGCGTGGAAGAAGGTCGTGACGGGGTGGAAGTCGGGCAGCCGTAGCCCGGGCAGCAGTTCGGCGGCGGAGCGGGCGTCGGTGGCGACGACGACGGCCTGGGCGCCGATCCGCCCGTGGGCGAGGGTCTCCACGCCGTCCGCGGCGATCGCGGTGACCTGGACCCCGGTGCGGACGGTGCCGACGGGCAGGGCGGCGGCCAGCTGGGCCGGTACCGCCGCGATCCCGTCGGCGGGCAGACAGAGCCGCCCGCGCGCGTAGGAGCGCAGCACCAGGTCGGCGACCCGGCTGCTGGTGCCGAGGGCCGGGTCGGCGAGCAGCGCGCTGAGCAGCGGGCGCAGGAAGCCGTCCACGGTGCGCTGGGAGAGGCCGTGGCCGGCCAGCGCGCGGGCCGCGGTGGTCTCCGGCCGGGCCTGGAGCCGGCCGACCGGGGTGGTGGCGAGGCGGCCGAGCCAGCCGCCCAGCCGGGCCTTGTCGAGCGGGCTGCCGAGCGGGGCCCGGGCGGCGGCCTGCCGGGCGACGGTGAGCTGGGGGTCCCCGGCGCGGTAGCGGCGGCCGGCGCTGTGCACCAGCACGCCGGGCGCGAGCGGGCGCAGGTCGAGCCGGTCCAGGTCGAGCGTGCGGTGCAGCTCGGGGAAGGCGGTGTTCAGCAGGTGACTGCCGTCGTCGAGCCGGAATCCGTCCTGCTCGCGGGTGGCCATCCGGCCGCCGATCCGACCGGTGGCCTCCAGGACCTGAACGGCGAGGCCGTGGCCGGTGAGCGCGCGGGCGGCGGCCAGGCCCGCGAGTCCGGCGCCGACCACGACGACGTCCGGGTCGGACGGCCGACGGGCGCGGCGGGTGAAGTCGTACGTGGGCACTGGCGTGCTCCCTCCCTGGTCCCGGGGCTCCGGCCGACGCAGGCAGCGGGGTGCCGGGACACGGTCCGACGAGGGTGATGCCCCGTCAGTGTGAACGTCAGACAAGCGCATCGGGCCGGATCCAAGCGCCGGGGAGGGTCGTGCGGCATCGGGCGGGGGCGCGGTCACGGACAGTGCGCCGTGCGGCCGGGTTCGGGGGCCGATGGGCGCGTACGGTCACCGGGGGCGTGCGACGCGCCCGCCATGTGCTCCCGTGCGCCCCCTCCTCGGGCCCCCTCGGCCCCTGTCCGGCATATGCCTCTGGCCAGCGCGGATGTCGTAGTCGGAGTACGCACGGCTCCGCGCGACCCGTGTGCACATCCAGCCGCCCGGCGCGCGCATCAACCCCGCACGCCCACCGGCACCGCACCGGCCTCGCAGCGCTACCGCACCGGCCCCCTGCCCGCGTGCCCGCCCCGCGTGCCCGTCACATCGCCGCGAGCACCGCCGAGTACACGTCCGGGTGGGTGAAGCGGAAGCCCGCGTCCAGCAGCCGCCGCGGCACCACCCGGTGGCTGCCGACCACCTCGATCGCCAGCTCGCCCAGCACCAGCTTGAGCACCGCCTCCGGTACCGGGAACGGAGTCGGCCGCCCCAGCGCCCGTCCGAGCGCCGCGGTCAGCTCGGCGTTGGTCGCCGGGTCGGGCGCGGTGAGGTTGAAGACGCCGGAGAGGTCGTCGTGGTCGATCAGGTACCGCAGCGCGGCCACCTCGTCGTGCAGCGAGATGAAGCTCCAGTACTGCCGCCCGCTGCCGAGCCGCCCGCCGAGGCCCAGCTTGAACAGCGGGAACAGCCGCCCGCCCGCCCCGCCGGCCGAGGAGAGCACCATCCCGGTGCGGGGGTGGACGACCCGGATCCCGGCCCGCTCGGCCGGCCGGGCGGCGTCCTCCCACTCCCGGCAGACCTCGGCCAGGAAGTCGTCGCCCGCGGGGGAGTCCTCGTCGATCACCCGGTCGCCGGTCTGCCCGTACCAGCCGACCGCGGAGGCGCTCACGAAGACCTGCGGCGGCTCCTTGAGCGCGGCCAGGGCGACGGCCAGCGTCTCGGTGCCGTACACCCGGCTCTCCCGGATCTCCCGCTTGTAGGAGTCCGTCCAGCGGCGGTCGCCGATCCCGGCGCCGGCCAGGTGCACCACGGCCTGGACCCCGACCAGCCCGTCCCGCTCGACCTCGCCGAGCAGCGGGTTCCAGCCGATCGCGGTGCTGCCGTCCGGCCGTGGGCCGGTCTTGGAGCGGTGCCGGACCAGCCGGACCACCTCATGGCCGTCCGCCAACAGGGAGCGGACGAGCGCCGAACCGATCAATCCCGTGGAACCCGTGACAGCGATGCGCATGCGCCCATCCTCGCAGCTCCCGCCTGCCTCCGCGGCGATCCCGACCGCCCGTCACCTGCGCGTGCCCGCCGTTAGCATGACGCGCATGCCTGACGACGATCTGATCATCCGTACGGCGCGGAGCGAGGACGAGCGCGAACTCGCCGTCCTCAACCACGCGGCCTGGTCCGTCCTCTCCGACGTCTCCCCGCGACCGGCCGTCGAGGACCCGCTGTTCGACGAGCGGCACGCCCCCGAGCAGTTCCAGCTGGCCGTGCTGGACGGCCGGATCGTCGGCTACATCCGTCAGATCCCGGCCACCCCGCTGGCGAGCAACCGGCACGTACGGCAGATCCAGGGCCTGGCCGTCGACGGCACCGTGCGCGGCCGCGGCATCGGCCGCCGGCTGGTCGAGGCGGCCTGCGAGGCGGCCCGGGCCGAGGGCGCCCGCAAGATGAGCCTGCGGGTGCTCGGCTGGAACGCCCCGGCCCGTCGGCTCTACGAGAGCTGCGGCTTCGCCGTCGAGGGCTCGCTGGCCGAGGAGTTCCTGATCGACGGCCGGTACGTGGACGACATCTGGATGGCCCGCCGCCTGACCGACTGAGCCCACCGGGCGCACCGGAAGAGGTGGTTCGCCACCCGACGGACGGTGCAGAGTCGTGACAGTCCCGGCCTGTCTGGACCGCCGCCGCGCCGGGTACCGTACGCCCGTGAGCAACTCGACGCCTCCCGGGTGGTACCCGGTCCCGGGTGCGGACGGCACCCCCGGTCACGAGCGCTGGTGGGACGGCAGCGCCTGGACCAGCGAGGTCCGGCCGCTCCAGGGAGGCGTCGCGGGCGGGCTCGCCGACGCCGCCACCCAGACCTGGACGTCGTCCGACCAGCGGCCCGGCTACGGCCACCCCGGCGGCCCGGCCGCCCCGGCCTACGGCTACCCGGGCCAGAACGCCTCCCCGGCACCCGCCTACGGCTACCCCGGTCAGGACGGTTACCCCGGCCAGGACGCCTACCAGGGCCAGGCCCAGGGCGGCTACCCGCCCCCGGGCCCGGGCTACGGCTACCCGGGCCCGGGCTACCCGCCGCCGGCCCCGCCGGCCAAGCCGAAGACCGGCCTGATCATCGGCATCGCGGTCGCCGTACTGGCGGTGGGCGGGACCATCGCCGGGATCGCGTTCAGCGGTGGCGGCGGCGACCCGAAGGCGGACCCGACCCCGAACCCCACGGTCACCGTGACCGGGAGCGGCAGCCCCACGCCCCGCCCCAGCCCGACGGCGCCCACCAGCAGCCCCGCGGCACCCAAGCCGCTGCCGGTGGTCAAGAGCACCGTCCCCGACGCGCAGCACGGGATCACCGTGCCGGTCTTCGACGGCTGGGAGGTGTCCACCAACCCGCCGCACTCGTCGGTCTACCTCGGCACCGGCCGCTACACCTGCCCGGACGGCAGCACCTGCATCCGCGGCCAGTTCTCGGTCGAGAAGGACACCATCCAGGGCAGCACGCCCAAGGCGGCGGCCGACGCCCAGATGCCGGTCTACACCGGGCAGATCTTCTCCGGCGTCAGCTCGCACACCGACGCCGGCTCCGGGTACGTCAGCGTGGCCGGCGTGCTCGGCTACGCCACCCGCTGGCACATCCGCACCACCGACGGCACCCAGGGGTACGTGCTGCTGGCCGCCCTCCCGGCCAAGGGCGGCGGCTACGTGGTCATGGAGGGCGGGGTGGACGACAGCCCGGCCGCGCCGGAGTTCTCCGTGCTGGACCAGATCCTCAAGGGCATCAAGCAGGACAGCTCCTCCGGCAGCAGCACCTGACGCGGCCGGGGCGCGGCCGGGCGGCCGGTCAGAACGCCTAGTCCCCGTACCGCTCCCAGAGCTTGGGGAAGCGCTTCGCCATGACGTCCGGGTCGTCGAAGTCCAGCGCCGGCCCGGACGGCCGCTCCGGCTGCCGCCCGCCCACCTCGGGCAGCGGCAGCCCGGTCAGTTGCTCGTACGCCTCGTCGGCGGCGTAGCCGAGGTCCTCGGCCTCGCCGTCCTCCTCCTCGTCGAACTCGGGCAGCAGGTCCGCCAGGTCGTCAGGCTCGGCCAGCCCGCCCTCGAAGACCTCCCGGCCCTGGCCGATCAGCCAGAACCGGAAGTAGTCGAAGGTGTCGTCGGAGGCGCCGTCGAGCAGCAGATAGGCCGCGCCCCACAGGTCTTGCCGGTAGGCGCGGTGGAACCGTGCCTGGAACAGCCGGGCGAAGTCGATCACGTCGTCCGGGGTCAGCTGGAGGAGTCGTTCCACCAGTACGTCAGCCTGCTCGTCGGGGTCGCCGTCGGCGGCGTCCCGGGTTTCGTCGATGATCTGCCAGAAGTCCGTCTCGTCCATCACCGCTCCAGCATCCCCGTTCGGCCGCGTCAGCGCATGCCGCGACTCGGCGCGCGTCCACGACTCGGCGCGGTCAGGGGCCGGGAACGGCGGAACCCCGCGCCGTCCGGGGACGACGCGGGGTTCCGTACGCGGGGTTCCGCGGGGACCTGGTGAGGTCAGAGGCCGAGCTCGACCTCGAACTCGCCGGCCTCCAGGATCTCCTTGACCGAGACCAGGTAGCGGGCGGCGTCGGCGCCGTCCACCAGGCGGTGGTCGTAGGAGAGCGACAGGTAGACCATGTCGCGGATGCCGATGGCGGTGCCGCCGTCGGCCTCGATGACCACCGGGCGCTTGACGGTGGCGCCGATGCCCAGGATGGCGACCTGGTTCGGCGGCACGATCACGGTGTCGAACAGCGCACCGCGCGAGCCGGTGTTGCTGATGGTGAAGGTGGCGCCGGACAGCTCGTCCGGGGTGATCTTGCTGTCGCGGACCTTGGTGGCCAGCTCGGCGGTCTTCTTCGAGATGCCGGCGATGTTGAGGTCGCCCGCACCCTTGATGACCGGGGTCATCAGACCCTTCTCGGAGTCCACCGCGATGCCGATGTTCTCGGTGTCGAAGTAGGTGACCGTGCCCTCGGCCTCGTTGATCCGCGCGTTGACGACCGCGTGGACCTTCAGCGCCTGGGCGGCGGCCTTGACGAAGAACGGCATCGGGGAGAGCTTGACGCCCTCGCGGGCCTGGAAGCCCTCCTTGGCCTTGGCGCGCAGCGACATGATCTTGGTGACGTCCACCTCGACCACGCTGGTCAGCTGGGCCTGCTCGTGCAGGGCCTTCAGCATGTTGTCGCCGATGACCTTGCGCATGCGGGTCATCTTGACGGTCTGGCCGCGCAGGGCGGACGGCGCGGCGGCGGCCTTCGGCGCGGCGGCCGGGGCGGCAGCGGCGACCGGGGCCGGAGCGGCCTTGGCGGCCTCCGCGGCGGCGATGACGTCCTGCTTGCGGATGCGGCCGCCGACGCCGGTGCCGGCGACGGAGGACAGCGCGACGCCGTGCTCGGCGGCGAGCTTGCGTACCAGCGGGGTGACGTAGGCGTCGCCGTTGTCGGCCACCGGGGCAGCCGGCGCGGCCGGGGCAACCGGGGCCGGAGCGGCCGGAGCCGGAGCCGGAGCCGGGGCAGCGGCCGGGGCCGGCGCCGGGGCAGCCGGGGCGGCCGGGGCCGGGGCGGCGGCAACCGGAGCGGCCGGAGCCGGAGCCGGAGCCGGGGCAGCGGCCGGGGCCGGCGCCGGGGCAGCCGGGGCGGCCGGGGCCGGGGCGGCGGCAACCGGAGCGGCCGGGGCCGGCGCCGGGGCAGCCGGAGCAGCGGGCGCCGGAGCCGGAGCGGCCGGGGCAGCGGGCGCCGGGGCCGGAGCGGCAGCCGGGGCCGGCGCGACGGCACCGGCCGCGCCGATCAGCGCGAGCTGGGCGCCGACCTCGGCGGTCTCGTCCTCGCCGACCAGGATCTTCACCAGCGTGCCGGCGACCGGCGACGGGATCTCGGTGTCGACCTTGTCCGTGGAGACCTCGAGCAGCGGCTCGTCGACCTCGACGGTGTCGCCCTCGGCCTTCAGCCAGCGGGTGACGGTGCCCTCGGAGACGCTCTCGCCCAGCGCGGGCAGCACCACCGGGGTGGCGTCGGCGGCCGGAGCGGCCGGAGCGGCGGCGGGGGCCGGGGCGGCAGCCGGAGCAGCGGCCGGGGCCTCGGCGACCGGGGCGGCCGGAGCCGGGGCGGCGGCGGGCGCGGCCTCGGCGGCGGGGGCCGGGGCAGCGGCCGGGGCACCCGAGCCGTCGTCGATGATCGCCAGCTCGGCGCCGACCTCGACGGTCTCGTCCTCGCCGACCTTGATCGAGGAGAGGATGCCGGAAGCCGGGGCCGGGATCTCGGTGTCGACCTTGTCGGTCGACACCTCCAGCAGCGGCTCGTCGACCTCGACACGCTCACCCTCGGCCTTCAGCCAGCGGGTGACGGTGCCCTCGGAAACGCTCTCGCCCAGCGCGGGCAGTGTTACTGAGACCGCCATGGTTTCAGCGACTCCTATCAAGTCTTGCGTACGGGAAGTACTTGCGTACGGGAAGTACCGGGAAAGGGGGGTGGGGCGAAATCAGTCGTGCGCGTGCAGCGGCTTGCCGGCCAGCGCCAGGTGCGCCTCGCCCAGGGCCTCGGACTGGGTCGGGTGCGCGTGGATGAGCTGCGCGACCTCGGCCGGCAGGGCCTCCCAGTTGTAGATCAGCTGGGCTTCGCCGACCTGCTCGCCCATGCGGGCGCCGACCATGTGGACGCCGACCACGGCGCCGTCCTTGACCTGGACGAGCTTGATCTCGCCGGCGGTCTTCAGGATCTTGCTCTTGCCGTTGCCGGCCAGGTTGTACTTCAGGGTGACGACCTTCTCCTTGCCGTACAGCTCGACGGCCTTGGCCTCGGAGATGCCGACGGAGGCCACCTCGGGGTTGGAGTAGGTCACGCGCGGGACGCCGTCGTAGTCGATCGGCACCGGCTTGAGGCCGGCCAGGCGCTCGGCGACCAGGATGCCCTCGGCGAAGCCGACGTGGGCCAGCTGCAGGGTCGGGGCAAGGTCGCCGACGGCGGAGATGGTGGGCACGTTGGTGCGCATGTACTCGTCGACCAGGACGTAGCCGCGGTCCATCGCGACGCCGTTCTCCTCGTAGCCGAGGCCGGCCGAGACCGGGCCGCGGCCGATGGCGACGAGCAGCAGGTCGGCGTCGATCTGCTTGCCGTTCTCGGTGGAGACGCGGACACCGGTCTCGGTGTACTCGACGCCCGAGAAGCGGGCCTTCAGCTCGAACTTGATGCCGCGCTTGCGGAACGCGCGCTCCAGCAGCTTGGAGGAGTTCTCGTCCTCCAGCGGGACGAGGTGCGGCAGCGCCTCGACGATGGTGACCTCGACGCCGAAGGACTTCCAGACCGAGGCGAACTCGACGCCGATCACGCCGCCGCCGAGGATGACGGCCGACTTCGGGATGCGGTCGAGCTTGAGGGCGTGGTCCGAGGAGATCACGCGGTTGCCGTCGATCTCCAGGCCCGGGATCGAGCGCGGCACGGAACCGGTGGCCAGGACGATGTGGCGGCCTTCGACGCGCTGGCCGTTCACGTCCACCGAGGTCTGCGAGGAGAGCTTGCCCTCGCCCTGGATGAAGGTGACCTTGCGGGACGCCACCAGGCCCTGGAGGCCCTTGTACAGGCCGGCGATGACGTCGTCCTTGTACTTGTGGACGCCGTTGATGTCGATGCCCTGGAAGGTGGCCAGGACGCCGAACTCGGCGGCCTCCTTCGTCTCGTCCGCGATCTCCGCGGCGTGCAGCAGTGCCTTGGTCGGGATGCAGCCGCGGTGCAGGCAGGTGCCGCCCAGCTCACCCTTCTCGACCAGGGCGACGCTCAGGCCCAGCTGAGCGGCGCGGAGCGCCGCGGCGTAACCGCCGCTTCCGCCTCCGAGAATGACTACGTCGAAAACGGTGCTGGCGTCGTTCGCCACGTCACGTCCTCCATGCATGGGGTGGGTCGCCGGGCCGGTCGCGGTCCGGTGGGTCGGAAGCCTTTGTGGGGCGCCCAGTCGTGCCGGAAATACATCTTCGCACTTGTTCACGGTGGCTGATGTCCGGGTCCGCCCCAGGGGTGTCCCACGAACTGGTCACCGGGGCGCGAACACCCCCGACGGAAGGGCATCATCGCAGCTCAGCGCGGTGTTGACAGCCGCCGGACGGGCGTGTTCCGCGCTGTCCGCAGCGGCTTCTTCCGCACTGTGGAACAAAGTTTCGCCCGCAGCGAACAGGAGTGCGCCGCGGCCTCCGGGCCTACTCGCCGGTAACCCGGCCGGGAACGCCGACGGGGCCCGGCGCACACGCGCCGGGCCCCGTCGCAGCGGGTCGCCGACCAGGGCGTCCGGACCGGCGGACGCCCTGGTCGGGCATGCCTGGATCAGGCCTTGGCGTTCGCCTTCTGCTCGGCGAAGCGGACCAGGGTGCGCACCGCGCTCGCGGTGCCGCCCTTCGGGGTGTAGCCGAACGGCGCGCCCTCGTGGAACGCCGGACCGGCGATGTCCAGGTGCGCCCAGTCGGTGCCCTCGGCCACGAACTCCTTCAGGAACAGGCCGGCCACCAGGCCGCCGCCCATCCGCTCGCCCATGTTGGCCAGGTCGGCGATGGTCGACTCGGTGAAGCCCTTGCGCAGGTCGGCCGGCAGCGGCATCGGCCAGGACTGCTCGCCCGCCTCGCCGGCCAGCGCGTGCAGCTCGTCGCGCAGCTCGTCGTCGTTGGCCATCACGCCGAAGGTGCGGTTGCCCAGGGCCAGCACCATGGCGCCGGTCAGGGTGGCCACGTCGATGATGACGTCCGGGTTCTCCTCGCCGGCCCGCACGATCGCGTCGGCCAGCACCAGGCGGCCCTCGGCGTCCGTGTTCAGGACCTCGACGGTCTTGCCGCCGTACATCCTCAGCACGTCGCCCGGGCGGGTGGCGGAGCCGGACGGCATGTTCTCGGCCAGCGCCAGCCAGGCGGTCACGTTGACGACCAGGCCCAGGCGCTTGGCGGCCACCACGGCGGCGAACACGGCGGCGGCGCCGGCCATGTCGCACTTCATGGTCTCGTTGTGGCCGGCCGGCTTCAGCGAGATGCCGCCCGAGTCGTAGGTGATGCCCTTGCCGACGAAGGCCAGGGTGGCCTTGGCCTTCGGGTGGGTGTAGGCCACCTTCACCAGGCGGGGCGGGTTGGCCGAGCCGCCGCCGACGCCCAGCAGGCCGCCGAAGCCGCCCTTGGTCAGCGCCTTCTCGTCCAGCACCTCGACCTTGAGGCCGTGCTCCTTGCCGGCCGCCTGGGCGATCGCGGCGAAGCTCTTCGGGTTCAGGTCGTTCGGCGCGGTGTTGACCAGGTCGCGGGCCCGGTTCATCTCCTCGCCGATCGCGGCGGCGCGCTCCACGGCGGCCTTGGCGTCCTTGCTGCCCTTGCGGGCGGTCAGCACGACCAGCTCGCCGACCGGCTCCTTGCCGTTGCCGTCGGCCTTGTACGCGCCGAAGGCGTACGAGCCGAGCAGGCCGCCCAGCGCGACCGCCTCGATGTCCTCCGCCGACTCGGCGGGCAGGGCCAGCGCGGCCTTCTTGGCGCCGGCCAGGGTGCGGCCGGCGACACCGGCGGCGCGGCGCAGCGCCTCCAGTCCGTAGCCGTCCTCGGCGGCCTCGCCCAGGCCGACCGCGAGCACGAGCGCGGCCTTCAGTCCGGCGGGGGAGGGGACCTTGACGGCCTCGCCCTCGGCGCCGCTCGCGCCCAGGGTGGCGAGGACCTCGGCCAGCTTGCCCTCGAACGCCTCGTTGACGGCCTCGGCGCCGGGGGCCAGCACGATGCCCTTCGGGCCCTTCGCGACACCGACCACCAGGGCGTCCGCACGCAGCGAGGCGGCGGAGGAGGTGCTCACAGACAATGCAGTCACGTAATGCGTCCTGTTCTTTCGCGGTAGACGGCCGGCCACGGCGAGGCTGCCGAACCGGCGCAGCCCGCCGTCGCAGGCTGCCCGCCGGCGGGCCCCCGGGTCCGGGGCCCCTGGCGCGCGCGTCCGCCGGTAGCGGCCGCGCACACCAGAGGCCCCGGCTCCTCGGTACGCGCCGGGCGGGCAGGACCTGCCACGGTGCAGGGCTGCGGTGCTCCACGCATGGTAGTCCGCATGCTGGGATCACGCGCCGCCCGGTGTCAGCCGAGCAACGCCAGGGCGAACAGCGCGGCGGTCGCGGCGGTTTCGGCCATCGCGCCGAGCACGTCCCCGGTGATCCCGCCGAACCTGCGCACGCACCGTCCGAGCAGCAGCCGGGCGCAGCCGACGCCGAGCACAACCGCCAGGGGGAGACGGAGAACTGACCATCCGTCGAACAGTCCGGTCGCGGCCAGGGCGAGCGCCGCGGCGGCCGTTCCGGCGGCGGCCCCGGCGGGCGGGACGGTGCTCGCCACCATCGCCCCCAGCCCGCCCGGCCGGGCGGCCGGCACCGACCGCAGGCAGCCCCAGCCGAGCGCGCACCGGGCGGCCGTCGCCGAGGCGAGCACCGCGAGCGCCCCGCGCAGCGGGGAGTGGCCGAACTGCCCGGCCAGCGCGGCCACCTGGGCGAGCAGGACCAGCACCAGGGTCAGTACACCGAACGGACCGATGTCGGACTGCTTCATGACGCGCAGCGCGTCCTCGGCCGGCTTCCCGCTGCCCAGGCCGTCGGCGACGTCCGCCAGGCCGTCGAGGTGCAGCCCCCGGGTCAGCCCGGCGAGCACCGCCACCGCGGCCACCGCGCCGAGCGGTCCGCCCGCCCGCCAGGCCACCAGCGCACCGGCGGCGGCCGCCAGGGCCCCCAGCACCAGCCCGACCACCGGGGCCGTCACCATCGCCCGGGCAGCCGCCGCCCGGTCCCAGCGCTCCACCCGCACCCGCAGCACGGACAGGGTCCCGAACCCGAACCGCAGGCCGTCGGCCCAGGTGGCCCGGTCGCCGCCGCTCGCCATGGACGCGTTCCTCTCACAGCGAGGACGCCCCTGGTCAGGGGCGTCCTCGGGTCGTCGTGCAGTCGGCCGGGGGGCCTAGAGCTTCCGCAGCAGGTCCGCCGCCGAGGGCAGCTTCGGCTGCTCCTTCGGCGCGCCCGGCGCCACCGGTGCGAACGGCTTCGGCGCCTCGTCCGCGAGCACGTCCCCGGCGGCCTGGAGCAGCGGCAGCGCCAGCAGCGCGCCGAGGCCCTCGCCCATGGTGATGCCCTGGTCCTGCAACGGCGTCAGGGTCAGCCGGTCGTACGCCTTCGCCTGGGCCGGCTCGCCGCTGGACTGCCCGGCCCGCCACCACTCCGGCGCCCGGAAGGCGATCCGCTGCGCGACCAGCGCGCAGGCCGCCGAGACCACGCCGTCCAGCACCACCGGCAGCCGCCGGACGGCCGCCTGGAGCAGGAAGCCGGTGATCGCCGCGAAGTCGGCCCCGCCGGTGGCGCCGAGCAGCGCCAGCTGGTCGCCGAGCACCGGTCGGGCCCGCCGCAGCGAGTCCCTGATGGTGGCGCACTTGACCATCCACACCCGGTCGTCGATCCCGGAGCCGCGCCCGGTCACCGCCGCCGCGTCGGTCCCGCAGAGCGCTCCGACCAGGACGCCGGCCACCGTGGTGGCGCCGACCCCGAGGTCGCCGAGCAGCACCAGGTCGGTGCCGGCGTCGGCCTCCTCGTCGGCGACGGCCATGCCGGCCCGGAACGCCCGGACGGTCTCCTGCGCGGTGAGCGCGTCCTCGACGTCGATCCGCCCGGAGCCGCGCCGGACGCGGTGGGCGACCACCTCGTCCGGGAAGTCGGCGGGATCGGCGTCCACCGCGACGTCGACGACCCGGACCCGGGCGCCGTAGCGCGCGGCCAGCCGGGACACCGGCGCGCTGCCGTCGAGCACGGCCCGCACCCGGGCCGCGGTGCCGCCGTCGGCGGGCATCCGGGAGACTCCGAGCGCCGCCACGCCGTGGTCGGCGGCGAACAGCAGCACCTTGGGAGCGGAGACGGGCCGTACCGGCGAGCGCCCCTGCACGGAGGCCAGCCAGCTGCCCAGCTCCTCCAGCCGGCCGAGCCCGCCGCGCGGCCGGTCGGCCGCCTGCCAGCGCTCCTCGGCGGCCCGCCGGGCGCTCTCGTCTGGGCGCTCGACGAGCGAGGAGAACGTATCGAGATCCACGGTCGTGTCCATCGTCCGGAAGGCTACACGCCGAAGGTGTTCAGTTTGAGGCCGGCTTGACGGTCAGCACCTGCCCCGCCACGACGAGCAGGACCCGCTCCGAGGCGTCCGCCACGGCCATGTTGAGCCGGCCCAGGGTGTCGCGGAAACGGCGGCCCGCGGCGGTGGCCGGGACGACGCCCATGCCGACCTCGTTGCTCACCGCGACGGCCGTCCGCCCGGTGGCCGCCCAGGCCCGCGCCAGCGCCTCGCAGCGGTGCTGAACGGCGGTCTCGCCGCCGTTCGCCCAGGCCTCGTCGTCCCAGGCGCCGCACTCGTCCATCACGGCGGTCAGCCACAGGGCGAGGCAGTCGACCAGCACCGGCGCCGGGTCGGCGGCGTCGGCCAGCACGGCCTCCAGGTCGCAGGTCTCGGCGGTGCGCCAGCCGGCCGGCCGGCGCTCCCGGTGCAGCGCGACCCGCTGGGCCCACTCGGCGTCGCCGTCCCGGGTGCCGCCGGTGGCCACGTAGAGGACGTCCGGGTGGTCGGCGAGCAGCTGCTCGGCGCGGGTGGACTTGCCGGAGCGGGCGCCGCCGAGCAGCAGCGTGCGGGGCAGCGGGGGACGGGTGGGCTCGGGTGGGGTCGCCATGCCGCCCATCCTGCCCGACAGGCATACGGAAGATCGGGCCGGGCAAGCTATGGTGCGCAGCACACAGGCAGCGTCAGTGGGAGGAGCCGGGCATGGTCTGGACGTGGCGGTACGAGAAGGCGGACGGCAGCGCGGTGACGCCCGGCGGCGGCCAGGAGGAGTTCGCCGGCCAGGGGGACGCCGAGACCTGGATCGGGGAGACCTGGAAGCAGCTCGCCGAGGAGGGCGTGGACACCGCGGTCCTGCTGGAGGACGGCACCAAGGTGTACGCGATGAGCCTGCACGAGGGCTGAGCCCCGGGCGGCTACTTCGCCCCGATCACGTGCAGCAGCGCGGCGACCTGCCGGTACGGGTCGGTGCGGCCGGCCCGGTCCTCGGCTTCCAGGAGCTGGGCCAGCTGCCGCCCGTCCACCGGCGGCGCCGCGTCGTCCGGGGCGTTGTCGGTGAAGACCCGCACGCCGTACCAGCGCCGCAGCGGCACCGACACCTCGGAGAGGGTGACGGTGAGGTCGCCGATCCGGTCGGCCCGCGCGGCCAGGCCGAGCCGGTTGTAGTACCGGTCGCTCTCGAAGGCGTGCAGGGCGGCCCGCCAGTCCCCGGCGGCGGCCGGCCGCAGGGCGAGTGCGTCGCGGTTGCGGACCAGCAGCGAGAGCAGCCCGCCGGGCGCCAGCAGCCGGGCCAGCGAGGCGATCATCGGGTCCGGGTCCGGCAGGTACATCAGCACGCCGTGGCAGAGCACCACGTCGAAGCTGCGCGGCCCGAACCAGCGCCCGCACTGGTGGCCGTCGCCGCTGAGCAGCTGCATCCGGCCGCGGACCTCCGGCGGCTCCCCGGCGAGCGCCCCCTGGGCGACGCCGAGCGCGACCGCGTCCGAGTCGATCCCGGTGACGTAGTGGCCGGCCCGGGCCAGCCGCAGGGCCTGGGTGCCCTGGCCGCAGCCGATGTCGAGGACGCGCTGCGCGCTGCGGCCGGCCAGCTGTTCGGCGAGCTGGCGGGCGACGAGCTCCTGGCGGACGAAGTCGCGCAGCCCGCCGTGCCGGTCCAGCCACGCGCCGGTGCCGCCCGCGAAGGACCCGCTGCGCGAGGGCAGCCGGCGCTCCTGGGCGAGCCGGTCGTGGCCGCCGGCGCCCTGCCCCGGAAGCGCGCCCCCCTGGCCGGGAAGTGCGTAGAGGCCGGGCCCCTCCCAGGAAGGCGGGGCCCAGCCGGAGTCGACCGGTTCGGCGGTCAGGGCTTCTCCCCGCGCCGCACCTGCGGCTTGGGCAGGCGCAGCCGGCGCATCTGGAGGGTGCGCATGATGCCGTACGCGACGGCGCCGCGGGTGTTCTGCCCGGCGAAGCGCTCGGCCAGCTGCTTGCGCAGACCGAGGCCGAGGCGGACGAAGTCCAGGATCACCACCACGAAGAACAGCAGGAACAGCAGGGTGGAGAGCAGCTGGAGCGCCGGCACCTTGACGATGCTGAGCACCAGGATGACCACGGCGGCCGGCAGGAAGAACTCGGCGAGCGACCAGCGGGAGTCCACGTAGTCGCGGGCGAACTTGCGCACCGGGCCCTTGTCCCGGGCCGGCAGGTGGCGCTCGTCGCCGTTCATCAGGGCCTGGCGCTGCTTCTCGCGCTCGACGCGCATGCGCTCACGCCCCTGGCGGGCGGCCTCCTTGCGGTCCTTGGGCACGGTCACCCGGGTACGCCGGTTGGCCTCGGCCTCACTGCGCTTGGGGGTGGGGCGGCCCTTCTTGCCCTGCGGGTCGCGGGCCTGGGTCGTCTCGTCCTGCTTCTCCAGCACGGTGGCGGAGGCGGCGGCATCATCTGAACGGCGTCGGAACACACCCCCAGCGTACGGGGTGCGACGCGGCTTCCACGGGTGCCCTCGGACCCAAACGCATATCGATACCCCGAGGTCGCCGTCCGAGCCGGGTTTCCCGGGGCCTTCCCGTAGGGGATCACTCGGATGGACGATGGGGGGTATGAGAGGCGGATCCACCCGGGGGAGGAGGAAACGCCACTGGTCGCTGTAGCAGTCTTGTTGCAGGCAGGTGCACTGCGGCGACGGGCTCGCTGCACATACACTCGTCGTGTCTGGTAACGAGATAGAGACCGCAGGCCGGAGAAGGGGGCACCCGAGGCCCATGAGCGACGGAATCATGAAGCGTATGGGGCTGATCTTCCGCTCCAAGGCGAACAAAGCCTTGGACCGGGCGGAGGATCCGCGTGAGACGCTCGACTACTCGTACCAGAAGCAGCTCGAACTGCTGCAGAAGGTACGCCGTGGTGTCGCGGACGTCGCGACCTCGCGCAAGCGGCTCGAGCTCCAGCTGACCCAGCTCCAGCAGCAGTCGGCCAAGTACGAGGACCAGGGCCGCAAGGCGCTGTCGCTGGGCCGCGAGGACCTCGCGCGCGAGGCGCTGACGCGCAAGGCCAACATGCAGTCGCAGATCACCGACCTGGAGACGCAGTACCAGCAGCTCCAGGCCGAGGAGGAGAAGCTCACGCTCGCCTCCCAGCGGCTCCAGGCCAAGGTGGACGCCTTCCGCACCAAGAAGGAGACCATCAAGGCGACGTACACGGCCGCGCAGGCGCAGACCCGCATCGCCGAGTCCTTCTCCGGGATCTCGGAGGAGATGGGCGACGTCGGCCTGGCGATCCAGCGGGCCGAGGACAAGACCGCCCAGATGCAGGCCCGGGCCGGTGCCATCGACGAGCTGCTCGCCTCCGGCGCGCTCGACGACGCCAGCGGTCTCGGCCGCAAGGACGACATCGAGGCCGAGCTGGAGCGCGTGGCCGGCGGTTCCGACGTCGAGCTGGAGCTGGCCCGGATGAAGGCCGAGCTGTCCGGTCCCTCCTCCGCCGGCCCCGCCGCGATCGAGCAGGGCAAGGCGCAGGACGTCCAGCCGCAGCCGCAGCAGGACACCCCGCGCATCAACTACAACAAGTGATCTGAGCTCGACCCCACGAACCAGGGAGACGCACGGCATGATCATCAGGGTCATGGGCGAGGGGCAGTACGAGGTGGGCGAAGACCACCTGAGCGAGCTGAACACGCTCGACGCCGACCTCGTCACCGCGGTGGAGTCGGGCGACGAGGAGCGCTTCCGGCTGGCCTACGGCAAGCTGCTGGCGGCCGTGAAGGGTTCGGGTGCTCCGGTGCCGCTGGACTCGCTGGAGCCGTCGGAGCTGATCCTGCCGAGCGAGGACGCGACGATCGACGACGTCCGCGAGCTGCTGATGGCCGACGGCGAGGGCGTCATCCCGGGCTTCCCCGAGTAGCGACTGCGGCTGCTGCCAGACGAAAGGGCGGGCCCCCTCCCACCGGAGGGGGCCCGCCCTTCGCTGTTACTCGCCCGCTCGCCTCCGGGGCGCTCGGGGCGGGACTCGCCCGCTCGCCTCCGGGGCGCTCGGGGCGGGACTCGCCCGCCCGCGGGTTACGGCAGGGCGAGCATCCGGTCCAGCGCCGCCTTGGCGTACTTCTCGGTCTCCGGGTCGACGGTGATCACGTTCGGCACCCGGCCCTCGACCAGCGACTCCAGAGCCCAGACCAGGTGCGGCAGGTCGATCCGGTTCATGGTCGAGCAGAAGCAGACCGCGCGGTCCAGGAAGACGATCTCCTTGTCCGGGTGCGCCTTGGCCAGGCGGCGGACCAGGTTCAGCTCGGTGCCGATGGCCCACTTGGAGCCGGGCTCGGCGGCGTCCAGCGCCTTGATGATGTACTCGGTCGAGCCCACCATGTCGGCGGCCGCGACGACCTCGTGCTTGCACTCGGGGTGGACCAGGACGGTCACGCCGGGGATCCGCTCGCGGACGTCGTTCACCGAGTCCAGGCTGAACCGGCCGTGCACCGAGCAGTGGCCGCGCCAGAGGATCATCTTCGCGTCCCGCAGCTGCTCCGCGGTCAGGCCGCCGTTCGGCCGGTGCGGGTTGTAGACGACGCAGTCGTCCAGTGAGAAGCCCATGTCCCGTACCGCGGTGTTGCGGCCGAGGTGCTGGTCGGGCAGGAAGAGCACCTTCTGGCCCTGCTCGAAGGCCCACTCCAGGGCGCGCTTGGCGTTGGAGGAGGTGCAGATGAGGCCGCCGTGCCGGCCGGTGAAGGCCTTGATGTCGGCGGAGGAGTTCATGTACGAGACCGGGACGGTCACGTCGGCTATGCCGGCGTCCGTCAGGACGTCCCAGCACTCGGCGACCTGCTCGGCGGTGGCCATGTCGGCCATCGAGCAGCCGGCCGCGAGGTCCGGCAGGACGACCTGCTGCCGGTCGCCGGTGAGGATGTCCGCGGACTCGGCCATGAAGTGCACGCCGCAGAAGACGATGTACTCGGCCTCGGGGCGGGCCGCCGCGTCGCGGGCGAGCTTGAAGGAGTCGCCGGTGACGTCGGCGAACTCGATCACCTCGTCGCGCTGGTAGTGGTGGCCGAGGATGAAGACGCGGTCGCCGAGCGCGGCCTTGGCCGCGCGCGCGCGCTCGACGAGGTTCGGGTCGGAGGCCGGCGGGAGGTCACCGGGGCATTCGACCCCGCGCTCGCTGTTCGGGTCGGCCTCGCGGCCGAGCAGCAGCAGAGCGAGCGGCGTCGGGGTGGGGTCGACGCCGTGGGTCTCGGTGATGGTGGTGGTCACGGGCGGGTGCCCTTCTGTGCGGCCGATCAAGCGGTGAAGCCTTTTCGTCTAACTGACGCTATCTATGATAACCGGTTAGCGTCAGAGTGACGATGGCCATCCTGTCGATGTGACGAGAACCGCTCGACAGAACGGACCCCTGGCGGAGCCGGATGCCCGGTTCGGGGGAGTACGGGCGTGGCCGAATCGATATGTCCGGGCCCCCGGGTATGGCTGGACCCATGAAGGCAATCGCGATCAACCGCTACGGCGGCCCCGAGGTGGTCGAGTACACCGACCTGCCGGACCCCAAGGTCGGGCCCGACTCCGTCCTGGTCGAGGTCCGGGCGGCCGGGGTGAACCCGGTGGACTGGAAGATCCGGGACGGCGCCCTGGACGGCATCCTCGACGCGCACTTCCCGCTGGTCATGGGCTGGGACCTGGCCGGCGTGGTCCGCGCGGTCGGCGGCGGGGTCACCGAGTTCGCCCCGGGCGACGAGGTGTACGGCTACGTCCGCAAGGACGCGGTCGAGCACGGTACCTACGCCGAGCTGGTCTCCGCCCCGGTCCGCACCCTGGCCCCCAAGCCGGCCGCGCTGGACTGGGCGCAGGCCGGCGGCCTGCCGCTGGCCGGGCTCACCGCGTTGCAGGGCCTGAGGGCGCTGCGCCTCGCCGAGGGGGAGACCGTCCTGGTGCACGCCGCCGCGGGCGGGGTCGGCCACCTGGCGGTGCAGCTGGCCCGGGCCGCCGGGGCCCGGGTGATCGGCACCGCGGCCGAGCGCAACCACGACTTCCTGCGCGGCCTCGGCGCCGAGCCGGTGGTCTACGGCGAGGGCCTGGCCGACCGGGTCCGCGCGCTCGCCCCCGACGGGGTGGACGCGGCGCTCGACCTGGTCGGCCACGGCGCCGTCCAGCTCTCGGCCGGCCTGGTGGCGGACCCGGCCCGGATCGCCTCGACCACCGACTTCGGGGTCAAGGCGCTCGGCGGCCGGTACGTCTGGGTCCGCCCGGACGCCGACGACCTCGCCGAGCTGGCCCGGCTCGCCGACGACGGCCGGCTGACCGTCACCGTCGCCTCCACCTTCCCGCTGGCCCAGGCCGCCTCCGCCCAGGCGCTCAGCGCCGAGGGCCGCACCCGGGGGAAGATCGTGCTGCTCGTCCCGTGACGGCCGCCCGCCCGGTCGTCCACCGGCGGTGAACTCGTCCAGGTCATCCGACAGAATGGTGAAGAACCGTTTCGGCAGTGGCAGGCAGTGGCAGTGGCATCACAGTCGCCGCCGGAGCGCTCGCCGAACCCTCGTACGACCCGTGGAGCCCCGCACCCATGACCAGCAGCCGAGCGCACGAGGTGGTCGGGGCCGACCTGGACGAGACCGACCGGCTCCTGCTCGCCCGGCTCGGCAGCGACGGCCGCGCCTCGTACGCCGAGATCGGCCTACAGGTGAACCTCTCCGCCACCGCCGTGCGCCGCCGGATCGACCGGCTGCGGGCGCGCGGCGTGGTCCGGGGCTTCACCGTGGTGCTCGACCCGTCCGTGCTGGGCTGGCAGACCGAGGCCTTCGTCGAGGTCTACTGCCGCGAGCGCACCGCCCCCGAGGAGATCCTCGCCAGCCTGCGGCAGTTCCCCGAGGTGGTCGCCGCCTGGACGGTCACCGGCGACCCGGACGCCCTGGTCCACCTGCGGGCCGCCGACATGCGCCACCTGGAGGCCGTCATCGAGCGCATCCGGCGCGAGCCCGGAGTGCAGCGCAGCCGCTCCTCGGTGGTGCTCTCCCAGCTCATCGGCTGACCGGCACCGCGGGGACGCAGGAATCCTGCGCGGACCGGCCGGAAGACGCTCGAAACCTGCCTGACCAGCCGCGTTCCGACGCGCGGTGAGGTACCCGCGCTGCTTACGCTGATCACGTCCGGCCGTCGCGGTGAAGCGTCCCGCCGACCGGGCGCCCCCCGACACCCCACGCCGAGAGGGACAGCCGTGTCCGCAGCACCCGACCGCATGCACCGGCCCGACAACGAACTGGTCGACCTGGTTTTCGACTACATGCGGGAGCGGCTGCAGTACGACCCCGTCCCGCTCGACCACCCCGGTGACGGCGAGCACCTGCGCGCCCAGCTGGCCGGCCTGCTGAACCAGGACGGCAACAACCCGGCCGACGTCCTCAAGCTGTACGACCACGAGCTGTCCCGGGCGGTCATCTCCGCCGACAGCCCGCGCTACCTGTCCTTCATCCCGTGTGCCCCGACCAAGGCCGCGCTGCTGTTCGACATGGTCGTCTCCTGCGCCTCCCTGCAGGGCATCTCCTGGCTGGAGGCGGCCGGCGCGATCGCCGCCGAGAACCAGGTGCTGCGCCTGATCGCCGACCGTGCGGGCCTGCCCCAGTCGGCCGGCGGCACCTTCGTCTCCGGCGGCTCGGCGGGCAACCTCTCCGCCCTCGTCGTCGCCCGCGACACCGCCCGCCGCCGGCTGGGCGTCGGTCCGGAGGCACGGCTGCGGATCGCGGTCGCCGACCAGGTGCACTCCTCGGTCAAGAACACCTTCAACATCATCGGCGTCGAGGCCTTCAAGGTCCCGACCGTCGACCGGCGGTTCACCGGCGAGGCGCTGCGCGCCGCCCTGGCCGCCGACCCGAACCCGGAGACGGTGATCGCCGTCGTCGGCACCGCCGGCACCACCAACGAGGGCATCGTCGACGACCTCAAGGGCCTGGCCGAGGTCGCCCGCGAGCGCGACCTCTGGTTCCACGTCGACGGCGCCTACGGCGGCGCGGGCCTGTTCGCCCCCTCGGTGCGGGAGCGCTACGAGGGCATCGAGCACGCCGACTCCTTCGTGGTCGACCCGCACAAGTGGCTGTTCGCCCCCTTCGACTGCGCCGCGCTGATCTACCGCAACCCGCAGCTCGCCCGCGCCGTGCACACCCAGGACGCCTCCTACCTGGACGTCCTGCACACCGAGGGCGACGAGTGGAACCCCACCGACTACGCCTACCACCTGACCCGGCGCGCCCGCGGCCTGCCGCTCTGGTTCTCGCTGGCCGTGCACGGCGTCCAGGCCTACACCGACGCCATCGAGGCCGGCCTCACCCTGGCCCGGGAGACCGCCCAGCTGATCCGCGAGACCGAGCACCTGGAGCTGCTGTTCGACCCGCAGCTCTCGGCGGTCTGCTTCAAGCGCAAGGGCTGGACCAACGACGACTACTACCGCTGGTCGCAGCAGCTGCTCGCGGACCAGATCGGCTTCGTCACCCCCACCGGCTGGGACGGCGAGACGGTCGCCCGCTTCGCCTTCCTGCACCCGGGCACCACCATGGAGATGGTCCGGGAGATCCTGGACACCATGGCCTGAGCCAACTGAGCTCCGGACGTACGGCCCCCACCGGCACCCCGGCGGGGGCCGTACGCGTGTCCACCGCCCTACAGAAACGCCCCGCTCGGCAGGTACGGCGTCGGCGGCCGCATCCCGCGCACCCCGACGAAGCCGCCGGCCCGGGGCGTCAGCCCGACCTCCAGCCCGACGTCCAGCGCCCACTCCTGCTCCGCGGTCAGGTGCTCCACCCGCGCCTCGACCCCGTCCGGCACCCGGGCCAGGGCCTCGCGCAGCAGCCGGGCGGCGATCCGCTTGCTGGTGGCCGCGAGCAGCCGCACCACCCCGCCGTCCCGGTAGCAGTAGCCGCTGCCGGCCAGCGCGTCGGCGATCAGCAGTTCCTCGAAGTGGCCGAGCATCAGCTCGTGGTCCGGCCCGTGGGCGGACCCGCGCAGCCGCCGGTCCACCGAGTCCAGCAGGTGCAGATGGGTCGCGTTGCCGGGGTGCACCGGGATGTCCCCGGGGTCGAGCAGCCCGTCCCGGTCCACCCGTCCGGCCAGCCGCATCGCCGGGTGCAGGGTGAACCCGGCCAGCCGGTAGCGGCGGGCCGCCGCCGGGGAGTCCGCGGCGCAGACCATCCCGCGCAGGCAGCCCCGCGAGTACGCCGCCGCCCGCTCCAGCAGCAGCCGCCCGACGCCCTTGCCCTGCGCGGACGGCCGGACGGCGTACAGCGAGGGCGCCCACAGCCCTTCCCGGCGGATCGACAGCACCGCCCCGACCGGCTCGCCGGCGCTCTCCGCGAGCCAGCAGCCCCCGGGGTCGGTGCGCGCCAGGTGCCTGGTCCGGGCCAGCCGCAGCGGCGCCGGCTCCGGCGCCGCCCCGGCCGGCGCGGAGACGTCGGCTAACGCCGCGTCGGCGAGCTCCTGGACGGCCTCCGCGTCCGCGGCGGTGTCCCTGACCGGGCGAAGGATCATGAGGACCATCCTGGCGCCCGGCGGCCCGCCGCGGGGCCGCTTCGCCCGGATCCACGGCTCGGGCGGTGACCCGTCCTCCGGCGGTGTGCGAGCATGGGGAGGGTAGGGGACCCGGGTGCACACCCGGCCCACGGACAACCACCGCGACACGCCCCAGAAATCCATCGCCGCCCGGGAAATGAAACCGGACGGCCGTTGGTTGGCACTGGCGGCAGACCGTCGTCAAGACCGGGAGAAAGCAGATGACCGTCCAGGACGAGACCACCGTCGAGAGTGGCATCCTCCTTACCGATGCCGCCGCGGCCAAGGTCAAGGCCCTGCTGGAGCAGGAAGGCCGCGAGGACCTCGCGCTGCGCGTCGCCGTCCAGCCCGGCGGCTGCTCCGGCCTGCGTTACCAGCTGTTCTTCGACGAGCGCTCGCTCGACGGCGACGTGATCAAGGACTTCGACGGGGTCAAGGTCGTCACCGACCGCATGAGCGCCCCGTACCTCGGTGGCGCCACCGTCGACTTCGTCGACACCATCGAGAAGCAGGGCTTCACCATCGACAACCCGAACGCCACCGGCTCCTGCGCCTGCGGCGACTCGTTCAGCTGAGCCCGCTGCGGAAGGCGGCCCCGGGGATCACCCCGGGGCCGCCTTTCCGTTGTCCGCCCTCCGGGGCGCCTACCGTCCGGCGACGTCCGGAGTGACCGGGTCCGGCCCCATGTGCGGGTCGCCCTCCAGCGGCAGCTCCTGGCCGCTGGACTTGTCGACCACGGTCCGCCCGGCCAGCGGCGAGCGCAGGTCGGCCGAGACCGACTGCCGCTTGGCCAGCGCGTTGCACACCTGCCCCGGCGGGACGGTGGGCGGGCCCGGCACGACCAGCACGTCCACCCGGCCCGGCTGGGACTCGTCCGCCTTCAGCGCGTACTGGGTGCAGACCCCGCCGAAGAAGTAGACGGTCAGCTTGGTGGTGCCGTCCACCCGGTAGGCGACCGGCGGACGGGCGGGCGCGTCCGAACCGTTCGGGTTCGGCTCGCCCACCGCGATCCCGTTGCCCGGGGGAGTGGCGGGAGCCGGCTGCCCGGGCGCGGGCGAGGCCGGGGTGGGCGTGAAGCCGGTCGGCGGCTGGGCCGGCTGCGCGGCGCCGGAGGAACTCCCCGTCGCCGCCGAGGACGGGCTCGCGGAGCCGGCCGGGGCCTGCGGGGAGGCACTCGCCGAGGCCGACGCGGAGGCCGCGCCGCCCGCCGCCGAGTCCGAGGCGGGCTTGCCGCCCCCGTCGCAGCCGGCCACCGTCATCACCGCCGCCAGCGCCAGACCCGCCAGGGCCACCGCCCGCCGACCGCGCCGGGGCATCGTCTCCAGATCCATCTGCACATCCTCCCGAGGACTCAGCGGTGCCGCCGCCTCGGCCGCTCCGCGCGGATGTGACGTGCTCCGGTCGGATCCGGTTCCGTACCGGCCCGATCCGGTTCCGTACGGGCCCGATCCGTACGGCGCGGGCTCAGAGACCGTACTCGGCCATCCCGGCCACCACCCGCAGCGCTCCGGAGGGGACCCTGACCCCGGCCGGCGCGGGGGCGAGGGGCTCCGGGCCGGCCGCGACCTGCGGCCAGAACCGGCGCAGCCGCCGGGAGGAGTCCACCAGGGCGTCGAGCGTCTCGCCGTCCTCGCTCCGCAGAGCGGGCAGGGCACAGTGGTCGGTCATCATCGGGCATCGCTCCGATCCAGGGCCGTGGCCACGCTGCCACGGTCGACGACGGGCCCGCAGGAACGGGCCCTCCAGGGCCGACCCTAGGCAGGGGTCCGGCCGCCCACCAGTGCTACCGGGAGGTAGTACACATTCGAGGGCGACGGGTGTCACCATGGCCGTGCGGGCGGCAACTTGCGGCACTCCTGCCTGGGCGCTCCCCGGCGCCGGGTACCGTGGGTGGGTTCATCCCCGCCTGCCCGTTGGCCCCGCTGCCATCCTGAGGAGACCTTCCGTGCGTATCGCCGTCGCCGGCTCGATCGCCACCGACCACCTGATGACGTTCCCCGGCCGGTTCGCCGACCAGCTCGTCGCCGAGCAGCTGCACACCGTGTCGCTGTCCTTCCTGGTCGACACCCTGGACATCCGCCGCGGCGGCGTCGCGCCGAACATCGCCTTCGGTATGGGTGTGCTGGGGCTGCGCCCGGTCCTGGTCGGCGCCGCCGGCGCGGACTTCGCCGAGTACCGCAGCTGGCTGGAGCGCAACAACGTGGACTGCGAGTCCGTCCACATCTCCGAGACCCGGCACACCGCGCGCTTCATGTGCACCACGGACGAGGACCACAACCAGATCGCCTCGTTCTACACGGGTGCCATGGCCGAGGCCCGCAACATCGAGCTGAAGCCGATCGCCGACCGCGTCGGCGGCCTGGACCTCGTCCTGATCGGCGCCGACGACCCGCAGGGCATGGTCCGCCACACCCAGGAGTGCCGCACCCGCGGCTACGCCTTCGCCGCCGACCCCTCCCAGCAGCTGGCCCGCCTGGAGGGCGACGACATCCGCGAGATCGTCGACGGCGCCGCGTACCTCTTCACCAACGAGTACGAGGCCGCGCTGATCGAGAGCAAGACCGGCTGGGGCGCCGAGGAGCTGCTCACCCGCGTCGGCACCCGGATCACCACCCTGGGCAGCAAGGGCGTCCGGATCGAGCGCAAGGGCGAGGAGCCGATCCTGGTCGGCTGCGCCAAGGAGGAGGCCAAGGTCGACCCGACCGGCGTCGGCGACGCCTTCCGCGCCGGCTTCCTGGCCGGTCTGTCCTGGGACCTCGACCTGGAGCGCTCCGCCCAGCTCGGCTGCATGCTCGCCACCCTGGTGATCGAGACCGTCGGCACCCAGGAGTACGAGCTGCGCCCGGCCGCCTTCCTGAAGCGCTTCGAGGCGGCCTACGGCGCCGAGGCGGCCGCCGAGATCAGCGCGCACCTGGTCAAGTAGTCCGCCGGACGACGAGGTAGGCCGAGCCCCGGTCGCCGCCGTACTCGGCGGCCGGGGCCTCGCCCGCGTACTCCTGCCCGCGCATCTCGCACCAGGCCGGGATGTCCAGCCGGGCCGCCTCGTCGTCCGCCAGCACGGCGACCGTGCCGCCCGGCGGCACCTCGCCGATCCGCTTCGCCAGCTCGATCACCGGCAGCGGGCACCGCTTGCCCAGCGCGTCGATCACTGTCACCCGCCCGCCCGCCTCCGGGCGCTCGGACCCGGTGCCGACGCTCCTCGCTCCGGCACTCCCTCCTTCGTCGGTCGCTTGTCGCTCTTCGCTCTCGGCACCGGCGCGCCCTTCGGCTCGGGGCGGGAGCGCCACCTCCGCCGCCTCCTCCTCCGGCCCCGCCTCCGCCCCCGCCACCGTCGGCGCCGGCAGGTCCAGCCCGAGCGGCGCCCGGACGCCGGCCACCAGGCCGGGCAGCACCGTGAGGAAGCGCTCCACGTCGGCCTCGGCCGTCCCGTACGGCAGCGAGACCCGGACGTTCCCCTCGGTGAGCACCCCCATCGCCGCCAGCACGTGGCTGGGCGTCAGCGTGGACGAGGTGCAGGAGGAGCCGGAGGAGACCGCGAAGCCCGCCCGGTCCAGCTCGGTCAGCAGCACCTCCCCGTCCACGTACAGACAGGAGAAGGTGACGATGTGCGGCAGCCGCCGCACCGGGTCGCCGACCACCTCGACCTCGGGCACCAGCCGCGGCACCCGGGTGCGGATCCGCTCCACCAGCGCGTGCAGCCGGGCGTTCTCCTGCTCGGCCTCGGCCCGTACCGCACGCAGCGAGGCGGCCGCGGCCACGATCGCCGGGACGTTGACGTAGCCGGGCACCCGGCCGCCCTCGCGCTCGTCGGCCGGCAGCGGCGAGGCGTACCGGACGCCCTTGCGCACCGCCAGCACCCCGACCCCGGGCGGCCCGCCCCACTTGTGGGCGCTCGCGGTCAGCAGCGACCAGCCCGCCGGGACGTCCATCCGGCCGGCGCTCTGCGCCGCGTCGACCACCAGCGGGACGCCGGCCCCGGCGCACAGCTCGGCGACCTCGCCGAGCGGCTGCACCGTCCCGACCTCGTGGTTGGCGCTCTGCACCGCGGCCAGCGCGGTGTCCGGGCGCAGCAGCGCGCCGAAGGCCGCCGGGTCGACCCGGCCGCCCCGGTCCACCGGCGCCACCGACACCTCGCCCCCGGCACCCTGGTGGCGCTCGGCGACGTGCAGCACGCTGGAGTGCTCCACCGCGGAGTGCACGAAGTGGCCGCCGCGCCGCCGGTTCCCGGTCAGGGCGCCCAGCAGGCCGAGCTGGACGGCCTGGGTGCCGCTCGCCGTGAAGGCGATCTCGTCCGCCCGGGCGCCCAGCACCGCGGCCACCGTTTCGCGGGCGGCGTCCAGCAGCATCCGGGCCTGCCGACCGGAGCGGTACAGCCGGGCCGGATCGGCCCAGCCCTCGTCCAGGGCGGCGGTCAGCGCCTGCCGCGCGACGGGGTGCAGAGGGGCGGTCGAGGCCGCGTCGAAGTACACGTTCACATTTAACGACACCCCCGGTCCGCGGCCCGGTCCGTCCGCGCGGCTCACCCACCGTCAGTCGATCACCCCGAATGTCCGCTTCGTCCGCGTCCGACGGGTCGTCACGGGCGTCGTCCGAGGTCATCCCCCGATCGGGCGTACGGACCTCGAATGCCTACGATGACCTGCGACGCAGCCCCCACCGGGCCTGATCGGGCTAGCGGGCGGCGCGTTACCGGGGGCTGCCCGTCAGGAGCGCATAAGGCTGGAGTAGGGTTTGGCCCGCATAAGCATTCAAACCGTGCCCGTGGACGGGTCGCCGGGGAGGCTCACACTCCTCCCCGGGGCGACGCGAAGGCGGGCGAGACTTCGGGAAGGCGCTACGTGAGTCCCAACGGCTCCGACCGCTCGCCGCGGCGCACGATGCGGCGGAAGCTGCCTCAGGCGCTGGCACTGGGCCTCGTCATCGCGACCGCCACCGGCTGCTCGGCCAACGACCTCCCCAGGCTTGGCCTCCCGAGCCCCGTCACCAAGGAAGGGCCGATGGTCCTCCAGATGTGGCAGGGGTCCTGGATCGCGGCGCTGGTGGTCGGCGTACTGATGTGGGGTCTGATCATCTGGAGCGTGGTCTTCCACCGCCGCAAGCGCACCGGTGTGGAGATCCCCCCGCAGACCCGGTACAACGTGCCCATCGAGGCGCTCTACACCGCGGTCCCCATCATCATCGTCTCGGTGCTCTTCTACTTCGTCGCCCGCGACGAGTCGAAGCTGATCGCCACCTCCGAGAAGCCGCAGCACTACGTCAACGTGGTCGGTTTCCAGTGGAGCTGGGCGTTCAACTACGAGAACACCGAGACCCCCGACCCGGCCAACAAGGACGCCGCGTACGAGGTCGGTACGCCCAAGGACGCCCCGACGCTCTGGCTGCCGGTCAACGAGACGGTTCAGTTCCGTCTCACCTCGCGTGACGTCATCCACGACTTCTGGCCCGTCAACTTCATGATGAAGATGGACGTCGTGCCGGGCGTGGTGAACAAGTTCGAGGTCACGCCGACCGTCAAGGGCGAGTACATGGGCAAGTGCGCCGAGCTCTGCGGCGTCGACCACTCGCGCATGCTGTTCAACGTCAAGGTCGTCGACCGCGCCGACTACGACAAGCACCTGGCCGAGCTTCGCGCCAAGGGCCAGAACGGTGCGGTGCCCTCCGGCCTGATCACCATGGGAAGTGAAGAGAAGTGACAATCCTCAACGAGCCCGCCGCGGCCGGCGGGGGCGCCGAGGCCGTCACGGTCGGGGCGCAGCGGACCCGGAAGCCGGGTTCGACCATCATCAAGTGGCTGACCACCACCGACCACAAGACGATCGGCACGCTGTACCTGGCCACGTCGTTCGCCTTCTTCCTGATCGGTGGCATCCTCGCCCTGGTCATGCGCGCCGAGCTGGCTCGTCCCGGGACCCAGATCCTGTCGAACGAGCAGTTCAACCAGGCGTTCACGATGCACGGCACGATCATGCTGCTGATGTTCGCGACGCCGCTCTTCGCCGGCTTCGCGAACTGGATCATGCCGCTCCAGATCGGCGCCCCGGACGTGGCGTTCCCGCGTCTGAACATGTTCGCGTACTGGCTGTACCTCTTCGGCTCGACCATCGCGGTCGCGGGCTTCCTGACCCCGAACGGCGCCGCCAACTTCGGCTGGTTCGCCTACTCCCCGCTGTCGGACGCGGTGCACTCGCCCGGCATCGGCGGCGACATGTGGATCATGGGTCTGGCCTTCTCCGGCTTCGGCACGATCCTCGGTGCGGTCAACTTCATCACCACGATCATCTGCATGCGCGCGCCCGGCATGACGATGTTCCGGATGTCGATCTTCGTCTGGAACGTCCTGCTGACCTCGGTGCTGGTCCTGCTGGCCTTCCCGGTGCTGGCCGCCGCGCTGTTCGCCCTGGAGGCGGACCGCAAGTTCGGTGCCCACGTCTTCGACCCGGCCAACGGCGGGGCGATGCTCTGGCAGCACCTGTTCTGGTTCTTCGGCCACCCCGAGGTGTACATCATCGCGCTGCCGTTCTTCGGCATCGTGTCGGAGATCATCCCGGTCTTCAGCCGCAAGCCGATGTTCGGCTACTCCGGCCTGATCGCGGCCACCATCGCGATCGCCGGTCTGTCCGTGACGGTGTGGGCGCACCACATGTACGTCACCGGGCAGGTGCTGCTGCCGTTCTTCTCCTTCATGACCTTCCTGATCGCGGTCCCGACCGGTGTGAAGTTCTTCAACTGGGTCGGCACCATGTGGAAGGGCTCGCTGAGCTTCGAGACCCCGATGCTCTGGACGGTCGGCTTCCTGGTCACCTTCCTCTTCGGCGGTCTGACCGGTGTCCTGCTGGCCTCCCCGCCGATCGACTTCCACGTCTCGGACTCGTACTTCGTCGTCGCCCACTTCCACTACGTGGTCTTCGGCACCGTCGTCTTCGCGATGTTCGCCGGCTTCCACTTCTGGTGGCCGAAGATGACCGGCAAGATGCTGGACGAGCGCCTCGGCAAGATCACCTTCTGGACGCTGTTCTTCGGCTTCCACACCACCTTCCTGGTGCAGCACTGGCTCGGTGCGGAGGGCATGCCCCGCCGCTACGCCGACTACCTGAACTCGGACGGCTTCACCACCCTGAACACCGTCTCGACCATCGGCTCCTTCGTGCTCGGCCTGTCGATCCTGCCGTTCCTCTACAACGTCTGGAAGACCGCCAAGTACGGCGAGAAGGTCGCCGTGGACGACCCGTGGGGCTTCGGCCGCTCGCTGGAGTGGGCGACCTCCTGCCCGCCGCCGCGGCACAACTTCCTCACCCTTCCGCGGATCCGCTCCGAATCCCCGGCCTTCGACCTCCACCACCCGGAGGTCGCCGCGCTGGACTACCTGGAGAACCACGGTGAGCCGGCCAAGCACCTCGCCGGTGTGACCCCGGCGAAGTACGACGCCCCGCAGCTGGGCAAGGGCAAGAAGAAGGGCGACGCCTGATGAAGGAACAGGGAAAGATCTTCCTGGGCCTGGCGGTCTTCGTGCTGGCGATGGCCCTGACCTACGGTCTGTGGACCAACCACTCGGACCTCGGCATCGAGGCCGCCGGTACCACCGCGCTGTTCCTGGCCTTCGGCCTCTGCGCGTTCATCGGGTACTACCTCGCCTTCACCGCCCGCCGGGTGGACAGCGGCGCGGGTGACAACCCCGAGGCCGAGGTCGCGGACGACTCCGGCGAGCTGGGCTTCTTCGCCCCGCACAGCTGGCAGCCGCTCTCGCTGGCGCTCGGTGGCGCGCTCGCCTTCCTGGGCGTGATCTTCGGCTGGTGGCTGATGTTCTGGGCCGCCCCGATCATCATGATCGGCATCTTCGGATGGGTCTTCGAGTTCTACCGGGGCGAGAACCAGAACCAGTAGGGTTCCCGCTTCCGGCACCAGGGCCGGTCCTCCCGCACGGGAGGACCGGCCCTGCTGCGTTCCAGGCCTCCCGCTGCGTCCCCGGGATGACGACTTCACTCCGGCGGGTGAACCGGAAGTCCCCCGGATGTCGCTTCACCAAGGGACGTTCCTACGATCTGATCAATCGTGCGACCCCTCGGAGGCGGTCATGGCCGACAGGCGTGGAATCGCAACTCTCGGCGGCATCTCGCTGGCCCTCGCAGTCCTGGCCCCGCTGGCGGCCTGCACGGCCCGGGAGGACGAGCCCGTCGGACCGCACCGGATCGACGCGGCCCCGCTGGTCCGCCTCTCGGCGGACGGCAAGGCCGACCCCTCCCAGCCGGTCACCGTGACCGCCGTCGAGGGCAGCCGGCTCACCGACGTCACCGTGGTCGGCCCGGACGGCCGGGTGGTCGCCGGGAAGCTCGCCGAGGACCAGGGCAGCTGGCAGACCACCGGCCGGCTGAAGGCCGCCACCGCGTACACCGTGCGGATCTCCGCCGACGACGGCAAGGGCGGCCGCGGCGACACCACCGCGAGCTTCAGCACCCTCGCCGCCCAGCGCCTGCTCACCGCCAAGCTCGGCCCGGACTCCTCCGGCAGCGGCGTCTACGGGGTGGGCCAGCCGCTCACCGTGCAGCTCTCCGAGGCGGTGAAGGACCCGCAGGCCCGCCAGGAGGTCGAGCGCGTCCTGACCGTCGGCTCCCAGCCCGCCGTCACCGGCGCCTGGTACTGGGTGGACGACAAGAACCTGCACTTCCGCCCGCAGGAGTACTGGCCGGCCGGCACGATCGTCTCGCTGGCCTTCGACGGCACCGGCAGCCGGATAGCGGACGGCCTCTACGGCGGCGACCGCAGCTCGCTGAAGCTGCGGATCGGCGAGCGGGTGGAGTCGGTGATCGACGCGGCCGCCCACGAGCTCACCCTGAAGCGCGACGGCGAGGTGCTGCGGACCATCCCGGTCACCACCGGCAAGCCCGGCTTCGACACCCGCAACGGCGTCAAGGTGGTGCTCGGCCAGGAGCGGGCGGTCCGGATGAACGGCGAGACCATCGGGATAGCCGCGGGCAGCACGGAGGCGTACGACCTCGACGTGCTGTGGGCCACCCGGGTGACCTGGAGCGGCGAGTACGTCCACGCGGCGCCCTGGTCGGTCGGCTCGCAGGGTGTCGAGAACGTCAGCCACGGCTGTACCGGCATGAGCACCGCGAACGCCGAGTGGTTCTACCAGCACACCCGGGTGGGGGACCTGGTGACGGTGGTGAACAGCCGTGGCGCCGAGATGGAGCCCTTCGGCAACGGCTTCGGGGACTGGAACATCGACTGGACGGACTGGGTGAAGCACAGCGCCTCGGGACAGCCCGTCAGCACCACCGCACCGCCCTCCCAGGCCCCCGCTGCGGGGATGATCCGTCCCGAGCTCTGATCGGCTCCGGGAGGCCTTCTCCGGCGCCCCGTCAGCCCTGGGGGTAGGCCAGCCGCAGCGCTGTGTCCACGGCGGCCAGGGCGTCCGCGCGGGAGACGCCCAGGCGGCTGGCCCGGGCGGCGTACTCGGCGGCGGCCTCGGCGGCCAGCCGGTGGGCGGCGTCCCCGGTGGCGGCGATCAGGGTGCCGCGCCGGCCGTGGGTCTCCACCACGCCGTCCGCCTCCAGCTCGCGGTAGGCCCGGGCGACGGTGCCGGCGGCCAGCCCCAGCTCCTCGGCCAGGGCCCGGACGGTGGGCAGCCGCAGCCCGGTCGGCAGCTCGCCGGAGCGGGCCCGCTCGGCGATCTGGGCGCGGATCTGCTCGTACGGGGGAGTGGCCGAGGCGGGGTCGACGGAGAGCTGCACGGTGGCCTCCTGGTGGCGCGGTCGGGTACGGGGCTGGCACGTACGGGAAAGGCCGAGGGCCGCTGACCAGAAGAACTCTGGTCAGCGGCCCTCGGGTGACGCGGTGGCGCCTACGGGATCAGTGGTGGCCGTGGCCGCTGGTGATCTCGTGGTGCTCCTCGGCGGTCGGCTTGGGGATCTGGCCGCCCTCGCCGTAGAAGCCGCGGGACAGCTTGGCCCGGGTGCGGGTGAGGACGCCGGCCTTGCGGGCCACGCCGTTCTCGTCCGTCTGGGCCGGCAGCTCGACCGGCTGGATCTGCTCGTGCGCGGTGAGCTTGTACAGGTCCGGCTGCGGCAGCTGGGCGTGCACCTCGACGAACTCGCCGTGCGGCAGGCGCTTGATGACGCCCGTCTCGCGCCCGTGCAGCACCTTCTCCTTGTCACGGCGCTGGAGGCCGAGGCACCAGCGCTTGGTGACGATGAAGGTGAGGACCGGGACGACGAACATGCCGACGCGGACGAAGTACGTCACCGAGTTGATCGACAGGTGCAGGTGGGTGGCGAACAGGTCGTTGCCACCGGCCGCGAGCAGGATCAGGTAGAGGCTGATCCAGGCGGCACCCAGCGCGGTGCGGACCGGGGCGTTGCGCGGACGGTCCAGGATGTGGTGCTCGCGCTTGTCGCCGGTGATCCAGCCCTCGATGAAGGGGTAGGCGGCGATCGAGACCAGCACCAGCGGGAAGACGACCATCAGCGGGATGATCACACCCAGGTTGAGGGTGTGGCCGCCCCAGACGCTGATCTCCCAGCCCGGCATGATGCGGATCAGGCCTTCGGAGAAGCCCATGTACCAGTCGGGCTGGGCGTCGGTGGAGACCTGGTCCGGACGGTACGGGCCGTACGCCCAGATCGGGTTGATCGTGGCGATCGCCGAGACGACCGCGATCAGGCCGAAGACCAGGAAGAAGAAGCCACCGGCCTTGGCCATGTAGACCGGCATCAGCGGCATGCCGACGACGTTCTTCTCGGTCTTGCCCGGGCCCGCCCACTGGGTGTGCTTGTGGTAGAAGACCAGGATCAGGTGCGCGACCAGCAGGCCGAGCATGATGCCGGGGATCAGCAGCACGTGGATGGTGAAGAACCGCGGCACGATCTCGGTGCCGGGGAACTCGCCGCCGAACAGGAACATCTGGATGTACGTGCCGACCAGCGGCGTCGCCAGGACGGCGCCCTCCATGAACCGGATGCCGGTGCCGGAGAGCAGGTCGTCGGGCAGCGAGTAGCCGAAGAAGCCGTCGAACATGCCGAGGACCAGCAGCAGGAAGCCGAAGACCCAGTTGATCTCGCGCGGCTTGCGGAACGCGCCGGTGAAGAAGACGCGCATCATGTGCACGAACATCGCCGCCACGAAGACCAGGGCGGCCCAGTGGTGGATCTGGCGGATCAGCAGACCGCCGCGGATCTCGAAGCTGATGTCCACCGTCGAGGCGTAGGCCTCGGACATCGGGATGCCCTTGAGCGGCACGTACGAGCCGTCGTAGACGACCTCGGCCATCGAGGGCTTGAAGAACAGCGTCAGGTAGACACCGGTCAGGATGATGATGATGAACGTGTAGAGGCAGATCTCGCCCAGCATGAAGGACCAGTGGTCCGGGAAGATCTTCCGCAGGTTGGCCTTGGCGAGGGAGTAGATCCCCAGCCGGCCGTCAGTCCAGTCAGCCGCGGCCTCCCACTTGTTGGCAGGCTTGGCGCGCGTGCTGGAGGGCTTGGCGGCACCGGTCGTGGTGCTGCTCGCGCTACTCATCGAGCACGCTCCCAGTAGCTCGGGCCGACGGGCTCCGCGAAGTCGCCGGTGGCGACCAGGTTGCCCTTCTCGTCAGTGGTGATCTTCAGCTGCGGCAGCGGGTGGCCGGCCGGGCCGAAGATGACGCGGGCGCCGTCCGCCAGGTCGAAGGTCGACTGGTGGCAGGGGCAGAGCGCGTGGTGGGTCTGCTGCTCGTACAGGCTGATCGGGCAGCCGACGTGGGTGCAGATCTTGGAGTAGGCCAGGATGCCCTCGAAGCCCAGCTCCTTGGACTTCTCGTCCTTGATGTCCTCGGGCGCGATGCGGACCAGCATCAGGGCGTCCTTGGCGATCCGCTGCTGGAAGTCCTCGTCGTGCGTGGACAGGCCCTCCGGCATGGCGAACGTGAGCGAGCCGACGACGATGTCCTCGGGCTTCATCGGCTGCATGGTGTTCATGTTGACCAGCGGCAGCGGCTTGGCCTCGGTCGCCTCCTTCCAGCCGGTCTCCTTGAGCTTCTTCTCGGGAAGCGGGCCGAGGTCACGGAGCAGGACCACGCCGGAGAGCGGGACCAGCGCCATGGAGCCGATCAGGGTGTTGCGGATCATCTTGCGGCGACCGAAGCCGGACTCGGCGGCACCGGTCTTGAACTGCTCGATGACGTCGGCGCGGACCTCCTCGGAGGCCTCGATCGGGTGACGCTCGGCCGGGATCTCGACGTCCGACATCAGGGTGCGGGCCCAGTGGACCGCGCCCGCGCCGATCATGAACAGCGCGACGCCCAGGGTCAGGCCGAGCGCGAAGTTCAGCGCGCTGACGTGACCGAGCGGGAAGATGTAGACGATCTTGTCCGGGTCGATGGCCACGTACGAGGCGATGAAGCCGACGGTGGCGAGCATCGAGATCACGAACATCAGCGAGACCTGGCGCTCGGCGCGCTGGGCGGCCCGCTCGTCGATGTCGGTGCGCCGGGGCTCGTGGGCCGGCAGGCCCGGGTCGGCGAACGGGCTGCCGTGGTCGGCCACCTCGCCGGCGGAGCCGTGCGGCTCCGGGAGCTTCTCTTCTGACATGTCGTGGCTCATGACTTCTTGGCCTTGGTGGTGTGGGCGGCGACCCAGATCGCGACCGCGATGAGCGTGCCGAGGCCGAAGATCCAGCCGAACAGACCCTCGGTCACCGGACCGAGGCTGCCCAGGGTGAGACCGCCGGGGTTGGGCTCATCGTTGGTGGTGTGGCGGACGAAGGCCACGATCTGCTTCTTCTGCTCCTCGGGCATGGTGGTGTCCGGGAACGACGGCATGTTCTGCGGGCCGGTCTGCATGGCCTCGTAGATGTGCTTGGCGTCCACACCCTCCAGCGACGGGGCGTACTTGCCCTTGGTCAGGGCACCGCCCTGGCCGGCGAAGTTGTGGCACTGGGCGCAGTTGGTGCGGAACAGCTCGCCGCCCTTGGAGATGTCCTCGGGGTTGGTCGAGGTGAACTGCTCCTCCTTCGGGGTCACCGGACCGGGGCCGAGGGAGGCGACGAAGGCGGCGAGCTGGTCGATCTCGGCCTGCGTGTAGATGTTCTTCTTGCGCGGGACCTGGGCGCCGGGCTGCTGGGCGGGCATGCGGCCGGTGCCGACCTGGAAGTCGACAGCGGCGGAGCCGACGCCGACCAGGCTCGGACCGTCACTGCTGCCCTGGCCGTTCAGGCCGTGGCAGGAGGAGCAGCCCACGGCGAAGAGCTTCTTGCCCTCATCGATCGCGAGCGACTGCGCGGCGACGTCGGCCTGCGCCTTGTCGGCGGGCGCGAACGCGGCGTACAGCCCCCCGGTTGCCGCCAGGGCGAGAAGTAGGACGACCAGCGCCGCCAATGGGTGGCGCCGTCGTGCGGAGAGCTTTTTCACGGAATAACCCCGGTGTCAGGATCTGGTCGACTGGTGGGTGCACCCGGCGGCCGGTCTGGCCGGCACGAGGCTGCCTGTCTAGGGCTGCGCGCGCGGTCGGTCGGTGGGAGCGTCGGCACCGGCAGAAGCGGCCCGTCGCCGGTGAGGGCGGGGGCCGCAGCCGGTGGCCAGCGACCTGATCAGCTGGTTACTTGATCAGGTAGATGGTCGCGAACAGGCCGATCCACACGACGTCGACGAAGTGCCAGTAGTACGACACGACGATCGCGGCGGTGGCCTGCTCGTGCGTGAAGCGCTTGGCTGCGTACGTCCGTCCCAGGACCAGCAGGAAGGCGATCAGACCACCCGTCACGTGCAGCCCGTGGAAGCCGGTGGTCAGGTAGAACACCGTGCCGTACGGGTCGGAGGACAGCGAGAGGCCGTCCTTCTTGACCAGCTCGGTGTACTCGAAGACCTGGCCGCCGATGAAGACCGCGCCCATGGCAAACGTGAGGATGAACCACGCCCGGAGCTTCTTCACGTCACCGCGCTCGGCAGCGAACACGCCGAGCTGGCAGGTGAGCGAGGAGAGCACCAGGATCGTGGTGTTGACCGAGGAGAAGGGCACGTTGAGGGCGTGGGCCTTCTCGGTCCAGAACTCCGGCCCCTTGACGGAGCGGAGCGTGAAGTACATCGCGAAGAGGGCCGCGAAGAACATCAACTCGGAACTGAGCCAGACGATCGTTCCGACGCTGACCATGTTCGGCCGGTTGACCGATCCGTGCGCGTGCCCGGTTTCTACTGCTGTTGCTGTCGCCACGACGGACATTATGTCGGTCCCTTATTCCGTCTTCACGTCGGGGGGTGTCCCTCGGAGTGTCCGGTGCGTGCGGTATGCCCGCTTGGGGGGCGACGGGGTGTCCGGACGGGGGCTGAGCAGCGGCGTGTCCCTTTTCTGATGGTTCCTCGGAGGAGCCCGCGACCCCGTTGCCCGGCGCGTCGCTGCACGGTCGGAGCAGCCGTGGGAGGTAGTGGAGGGGGCGCCCGGGTCGGCCGTACGGGTGGACCGGGCGGGGTCGGGTGACGGGCCGTCCTCCGGGTGGGTGAGCCCCTGGCGCGGCGGCTCGACGAGGAACGTGCGCGAGGGGGGCTCGGCGGCGGGTGATCCGGAGTAGCATCCGGATCAGGCGAACGTGGTCCGGATCACACTTGAGGGAGCAGGGTCCATGGCGTACACGACCGATGAGACGCTCACCGTCCTCGTCTACAGCGACGACCGCAACACCCGTGAGCAGGTGCTGACGGCGCTCGGCCGCCGGCCCGCCGAGGATCTTCCGGAACTGTCCTACCTGGAGTGCGCGACCACCCCCGCGGTGCTCAAGGCGCTGGAGAAGGGGGGCGTGGACCTCTGCGTGCTGGACGGCGAGGCCGTCCCGGCCGGCGGGCTGGGCCTCGGGCGCCAGCTCAAGGACGAGATCTACGGCTGCCCGCCGGTGCTGGTGCTGATCGGCCGGCCGCAGGACTCCTGGCTCGCCGCCTGGAGCCGGGCGGACGCCGCCATCTCCCACCCGGTGGACCCGGTGGCGCTGGCCGAGGCGGCCGCCGTCCTGCTGCGGGCCAGGGTGGCGAAGCGGACTCCGGCCGTCCGCTGAAATCCGCCCGGCAACTGGAAAAGACGGGGGTAGAAGCGACCGCTTCGCTCGATAGGCTGACTCCATCCGTACGGACGTCCCCCCGGAGCGGGGAACCGACAACAGCTGGAGTCAGCCATGGTGAACGTGAACCCTGCGAACGGCGGTAGCGACCCCGCGCAGGTGGTCCGCACCTGGCCGGACGTCCTGTCGGCGCTGTTGCAGGGGGAGGACCTCGACCGCTCGTCCACCGCGTGGGCGATGGACCGGATCATGAGCGGCGAGGCGTCCCCCGTCCAGGTGGCCGGGTTCATGGTCGCGCTGCGGGCCAAGGGCGAGTCGGTCGAGGAGATCGCCGGCCTGGTCGACGCGATGTACGAGCACGCCGAGCCGCTGGAGATCCCCGGCCCGGCGGTGGACATCGTGGGCACCGGCGGGGACCGGGCGAAGACCGTCAACATCTCCACCATGTCGGCGATCGTCGCGGCCGCCGCCGGCGCCAAGGTGGTCAAGCACGGCAACCGGTCGGCCTCCTCCACCAGCGGCTCCTCGGACGTGCTGGAGAAGCTCGGCGTGGCGCTGGACCTCTCCTCCCAGCGGGTCGCCGAGGTGGCCGAGGAGGTCGGGCTCACCTTCTGCTTCGCGGCGAAGTTCCACCCCTCGATGCGGCACGCCGCTACCGCGCGGCGCGACCTCGGGGTGCCGACCGCCTTCAACATCCTCGGCCCGCTGACCAACCCGGCCAAGGTCACCGCGCACGCCATCGGCTGCTTCGACACCCGGCTGGCCGGGCTGATCGCCGGGGTGCTGGCCCGGCGGGGCGCGACGGCGCTGGTCTTCCGCGGCGACGACGGGCTGGACGAACTGACCATCACCACCACCTCGCGGGTGTGGCTGGTGCGCGACGGGGTGGTCACCGAGACCACCTTCGACCCGCGGGACGTCGGCATCGAGCTGGTCGGCATCGAGGCGCTGCGCGGGGCGGACGCCTCGTACAACGCCGAGGTCGCGCGGCGGCTGCTGGCGGGCGAGCACGGGCCGGTGCGGGACGCGGTCCTGCTGAACACGGCGGCCGCGCTGGTCGCGCTGGACCTCGGCGACGCGCCGCTCGGCGAGCAGCTGGCGGCCGGCATGGAGCGGGCCGCGAAGGCGATCGACTCGGGCGCCGCGCAGGACCTGCTGCGGCGCTGGTCGGAGGCCACCAGCCGGATCTGAGGCGGTAGTTGGGGAGCCCGGGCCGGGTACGCCGGCCCGGGCTCCGGTGCTGTCCGGATGCTGGATGCCCGTTTGACCGCCCGCTGGACGCGGCCTAGAGTCTTCGCCAGGTCATGAGTGACAGCGCCAAGCCCCAGCTCGCTGTCCGGCAACCCTCCGTCCGTGGCGGGGTGCCCTGGGTGAGGACCGGGTCGCCACGGCAGATCGTCCGTGCGACAAGCGCGGACACCCGGCGACTGGCACTCCGGGGGTCCCTTACCCCCGAAGGAGTGCATCCCCATGTCCCTCGCCACCGAAATCAGCACCCCGCTCCCGGTTCTCGGCGCCGACGTCCAGGTCCCGCTCGCCAGCGGTGAGAAGGTCGGCTACGCGGCGCTCGACTACGCGGCCAGCTCGCCGGCGCTCCAGCGGGTGTGGGACGACGTCGCCGCCTACGCGCCGTACTACGGCAGCGTCCACCGCGGGGCCGGGTACCTCTCCCAGCTGTCCACCGACCTGTTCGAGCAGAGCCGCCGCACCGTCGGCGAGTTCCTCGACCTGCGCGAGGGCGACCAGGTGGTCTTCACCCGGGCCACCACCGACTCGCTCAACCTGCTGGCCGCCGCCGTTCCGGCCGGCACCCGGGTGTTCGCCTTCGAGACCGAGCACCACGCCTCGCTGCTGCCCTGGGCACACGCCGGACTGGACGTCAGCTACCTGCGGGCGCCGCGCTCGCGGGCCGAGGCGGTGGCCGCGCTGGACGCCGCGCTCGCCGAGGCGCCCGAGGGCCCCAAGCTGCTCTGCGTCACCGGCGCCTCCAACGTCACCGGCGAGCTGTGGCCGGTCGCCGAGCTGACGGAGACCGCGCACCGGCACGGCGCCCGGGTGGTGCTGGACGCCGCCCAGCTGGCGCCGCACCACCGGGTCTCGGTGCGCGAGCTGGACGTCGACTGGGTCGCCTTCTCCGGCCACAAGATCTACGCGCCGTTCGGCGCCGGGGTGCTGGCCGGCCGGGCGGACTGGCTGGACGCGGCCGAGCCGTACCTGGCCGGCGGCGGGGCGACCCGGACGGTGGCCCGGGAGGCGGACGGCTCGGTGGCCGTGCAGTGGCACACCGGCCCGGCCCGGCACGAGGCCGGCTCGCCGAACGTCATCGGCGCCTACGCGATCGCCTCGGCCTGCCGGGCGCTGACCGAGGCCGGCTTCGACGCGCTGGAGGCCCGCGAGCAGCGGCTGATCGCCCGCCTGACCGCCGGTCTGGCCGGGATCCCGCAGGTGAAGGTGCTCAACCTGTTCGGGGAGGGCTCGGCGCGGGTCGGCGTGCTGTCCTTCGTCGTCCGGGGCTGGAACAGCTCGCACTTCTCGGCCGCGTTGTCCGCCGAGTACGGCATCGGGGTGCGCGACGGCCTGTTCTGCGCCCACCCGCTGGTGCGCACGCTGCTCGGGGACGAGGACGTGGCCGTGTCCGAGTGCGGGGCGCCCGATCCCTCGCTGCCGGGCGAGCGCAGCCTGAACGCGATCCGGGTGAGCTTCGGCGCCGGGACGCCGGACGAGCACGTCGACCGCTTCCTCACCGCCGTCCGGGAGCTGGTGACGGACGGCGCGGCCTGGAACTACCGCAATGAGGGCGGCCGCTGCGTCGCGGACACTCAGCGCGAGGGCTGAGGGCTACTCGTCCAGGCCGAGGGCGAACGCGGCTTCCAGGTCGTGCTGGGAGTAGGTGCGGAAGGCGATCTGGGTCTCGGTGTGGGCCACGCCCGGGACCTTGTTCAGCCGGCCCGGGATGACCTCGGCCAGGTCGTCGTGCCGGCGCACCCGCACCATCGCCACCAGGTTGTAGCCCCCGGTCACCGAGTAGACCTCGCTCACGCCGTCGATGGCGGCGATGGACTCGGCGATCTCCGGGATGCGGTCGACACTGGTCTTGATCAGGACGATGGCGGTGATCACAGTTCGGGCTCCTTTGTGAGGTGCCGCCAGCGTATCGGGCGTCCGCCGGGTCGTCGCGGGGGGTGGCGGCGGACCACGGTGCAGGCGTAGAGGAACCCGGCCGAGAAGCCGATTACGTGGACCAGGTACGCCACCCCGGGCCCGGCCGAGTGCACCGACCACCACTGGAGGGCGAACCAGAGGCCGAGCACCAGCCAGGCCGGGAAGCGCAGCGGCAGGAAGAACAGCAGCGGGACGAGGGTGGTCACCCGGGCCCGGGGGTGCAGGCGCAGATAGGCGCCGAGGGCGGCGGCGATCGCCCCGGAGGCGCCGATGAGCACCCGGGTGGAGTTCGGTGAGTGCGCCTCGGCTAGCGCGAAGCCGTACGTGGTCAGGCTGCCGGCGGCCAGGTAGAAGACGGCGTACCGGGCCCGGCCCAGCCGCCGTTCCACGGTGGGGCCGAAGACCTGGAGGAAGAGCAGGTTCCCCAGCAGGTGCAGCCAGCCGGCGTGCAGGAAGAGGCCGGTGAGGACGGACAGGGCCGGGTGCTTTCCCGGGGTCGGGGCGGCCGGGCAGCCGGGGACCGGGTCGGGGGCCTCGGCCAGCTGTTCGGCGGTCAGCGGCCGTCCGGCCAGCACCTCGGCCGGAACGGCGCCCCAGCGCTGCTCGTACCGCTGCTCGGCGCAGACCCGGGCCTGGCCGGTGCCGTACAGCGGGTTGAGGCCCGCGGCCGGTCCGAGCAGGAAGACCAGGGTGTTGAGCGCGATCAGGGCGTAGCTGACCGCCGGGACGGTCGCCGCCGGGCGGCCGCCCCGGGCCGCGGTGTGGTCCGGGACCGCGAACGCCATGCGGCCAAGCATCCCTCCGGGCGCCGCAGGTGACACGTTGGTTTACGGCAGGTGGACCAGCCCGGGTGTTCGGGCGACCGGTGGTCGCGGTGGTTGCCCCAGGCAATAGGCTTGGGGCGGGCATTCCCGCCTCCCGCCGCCGATGCCGGGGCTCCGGGGGGAGCGCCTGGCCCACGCAGGGACCACCCGAGAGGACCCCCGATGACCGTCCCCGCCCTGAGCGCCGAGACGCGCTGGCGCTGCACCCTGTGCGGCAACCTCACCCGCTTCGACGTGACCCGCACCGCGCGGGTGACCGAGTTCCTGCACTTCGACCTGGCCGGCGAGTCCAAGGTCGAGGAGACCGAGGTGCTGAGCGAGACCGTCGAGTCGGTGCGCTGCCGCTGGTGCAACGCGGTGGACCAGGTGGAGCTGGTGGCCCGTCCGGGCGCCGAGGGGGCGCAGGCCCCCACCGAGCAGGGCTGATCCCCGTCGCCGCGGCGGGCGGGTGCGCGGCGCACCCGCCCGCGCCGCACGGGACAATACAGAACAAGACGCACGGGGGCGCGTGACGACAGGGGGCGGCCGCGGCCGTGCCCCGCTGGACCAGGATCGGAGCCGAGGACGTGGTGGACGCAGCGAAGGAGCCCGGGGAAGCCCAGGGGCTTCCGCCCGCTGCGGCCGAGGCCCCGGCCGTGGCGGCCGTGGCGGCGAACGACTCCTCCGAGGCCGTGGTGGAAAACGCCGTCGAGAAGCTCGACCGGCCGTTGCCCGAGGGCGTGCGCCGACGGGTGGTCGGGCTCGCCTCGGACGCGCTCGGCGGGCTGCCGGCGGCCGAACTCCCGCAGAGCCTGCGCCAGTACGTCAAGTTCACCCCGGCACGGCGGGCCAAGTACGCGGCCACCGCGCTGGCGGCGGCGCTGGAGGCGGAGCCGGCCTTCCGGCTGCGGATAGCGGAGCGGCTGCGACTGGGGCAGCCGGATCTGGTGAAGGCGCTGGAGTCGGGCAGCGTCCCGAGCGCCGCCGATCCGATGGACGTCGCGGCCGCCGCCTACCTGGTGCGTTCGGCGGGCTGGAGCCGGCTGGTGGCCGAGGCCGGCAAGGAGGCCGAGCGGGCCGGTGCCGAGGACGCGGCCGCGGAGGCGGCCCGGCTGGTGGAGAAGCTGCAGGCCGAGCTGGCCGAGGTGCGGGCCGCCGCGCGGGCGGACCTGGACCGGCAGCGCGCCGAGTCCGACGGCGTCCGAAAGGAGGCCGAGTCGCTGCGCAAGAAGGTGCGGTCGCTGGAGAGCGACACCCGCCGGGCGCAGGCCGAGACCCGTCGGGTGGCCGGCGAGCTGGAGGCCGTACGGGCGCAGGCCGCGGCCGAGCGCGGTGCGGCCGAGAGCGAGGCGCGCCGGCTGCGGCACCGGGTCTCCGAGCTGGAGAACGCGGCCGAGCAGGGCCGCCGGTCGGCCCGCGAGGGGCGCAGCGTCGAGGACATGCGGCTGCGGCTGCTGCTGGACACCCTGCTGCAGTCGGCCCAGGGGCTCCAGCGGGAGCTGGCGCTGCCGGTCTCCCAGATCCGCCCGGCGGACCTGGTGGAGGCGGTGGTGCCGGGGGCGGCCTCGCCGCACGACGTGGCCCGGCGCGGACTGGCCGAGGACGATCCGGCGCTGCTGGACCAGCTGCTGGCGATCCCCCAGGTGCACCTGGTGGTGGACGGTTACAACGTGACGAAGACCGGCTATCCGGCACTGCCGCTGGAGCAGCAGCGGATCCGGCTGCTGGGCGGGTTGGCGATGCTGGCCCAGCGCACCCAGGCGGAGGTCACCTGTGTGTTCGACGGGCAGGACCTGGACGTCCCGGTGATCATGGCGCCGCCGCGCGGGGTCCGGGTGCGGTTCAGCCGGACCGGGGAGACGGCCGACGAGCTGATCCGCCGTCTGGTGCGGGCCGAGCCGCAGGGCCGCCCGGTGGTGGTGGTGTCCACCGACCGGGAGGTCGCGGAGGGCGTGCGGAAGGCGGGCGCGCGCCCGGTGGCGTCGGTGCTGCTGCTGAACCGGCTGGCCCGGCCCTGACCTGGGTCGGCTAGCATGACGGCTGGTCAGCGGTTCGTCCGGAGCGGTGTGCGGGTCCCGTGAAGTCAGCGTGGGGACCGGGGTTCACGCCTTCGGGGGAGTAGCAAAACGGTTAGATCTTCACTAGGGTCTGGCGTCAAACCTATTTTCCGGAATCTCATCCCATCAGGTGAGCCCGTAGAAAGAAGGAGCCGGTCCCTTGGCCTCCCACCGCCGTCCCAAGCAGCCGAGCCGCGCACGGATCTCCGTGCTCACCGCCGCCGCTGCGACCGCGGTCGCACTCTCCGCCCAGGTGGCCGCGCACGCCGCGCCGCAGCCGGACAAGACGGACGTCAAGGCGCAGATCGACCAGCTCCAGGAGGAGCAGGAGCAGGCGGCGGAGAAGTACAACGGCGCCAAGGAGCGGGCGGACCAGCTGCGCAAGCAGGCCGACCAGCTGCAGGACCAGGTGGCCCGCGGCCAGGAGCAGATGACCCAGCTCCAGGGCGGCCTCGCCGAGGTGGCGGGCGAGCAGTACCGCGCCGGCGGCATCGACCCGTCCGTCCAGCTGATGCTCTCCTCCGACCCGTCCGGCTACCTGGAGAAGGCCTCGACCGTCCAGCAGGCCAGCACCAGCCAGGCCGAGGCGCTCAAGGGGCTGCTGGACCAGCAGCGCCGGCTGGACCAGCAGAAGGCCGAGGCGGCCGCCGTGCTCGCCTCGCTGGACAGCACCACCAAGGACCTGAACCAGGCCAAGGCGGACGTCAACACCAAGCTGAAGGCCGCCCAGGACCTGCTGAACTCGCTGAGCGCCGCCGACCGCGCCGCGCTGCGGGCCCAGCAGGCGCAGGACGACCGCGCCTCGCGCGGCAGCGCGCGGGTGGACCTCGGCAGCCTGCCGCCGGCCAGCGGCTACGCGGGGGCGGCGGTGGCCAAGGCGATGAGCAAGCAGGGCTCGCCGTACGTGTGGGGCGCCACCGGATCGACCACCTTCGACTGCTCGGGCCTGATGGTCTGGGCGTACGGGCAGGCCGGCGTCTCGCTGCCGCGCACCTCGCAGGAGCAGGGCCACTACGGCACCCGGGTGCCGTCGCTGGACCAGGCCCAGCCGGGCGACCTGGTGATCTACGGCCCGAGCATGTACCACGTCGGGATGTACATCGGGAACGGCATGGTGGTCCACGCGCCGCACACCGGTGACGTGGTGAAGGTGATGAAGGCCGACGCGATGCCGATCAACACCATCCGCCGGGTCTGACGGTCCGACACGCCCGGGACGCCTGTTCGGGTCCTGTGAAAAGCGCCACCTCCGTTGCGGGGGTGGCGTTCGGCTTTCCGCCCTTTTGCGACCGCATGCTGAGAACCGATCAGCCTTGTGTGCACCATTGGTCACCATCGGTCATCTTCACAAAGGAACTTGGGTAATCTTCCGTCTTTTTTCTGACAAGGATTTGAACGGATCACGGTTCAGTTACTAGGGTCATGCTCCGAACCACCGCACTGTCGATCGCCCAGCCAGGGTGGCGGCGGTGGTTACCGCCGAGTTCGCAAGGCAGCGGGGCAGGTCGAAGCGACTGCCCGACAGGGGAGCCCAGTGACTGGGGGCGCTGCGGAGCGGAGCCGGGGAACCACGTTCCTCCGGGGTGAATCGGCGCCAGGTCGGCCGAACGGCCGTGAGGCGTCGTAGGGCATGCTTCCGGCCCGAACCCGTCAGCTCACCCGGTAGGCGGACGTAGGAAGAAGGAGTCCGCCTTCGTGGCGTCCCATCGTCGTCCCAAGCCCGCCGGCCGCGCCCGGGTCTCGATCCTGACCGGCGTCGCCGCCGCAGCGGTCGCCCTCTCCGCGCAGTCCGGCGCCCACGCCGACCCGCAGCCGACCAAGGAACAGGTCAAGGAGCAGGTCGACCAGCTCAACGAGCAGGCCGAGGTCGCGACCGAGAACTACAACGCCGCCCAGGCCAAGCAGCAGGAGCTGGAGAAGCAGGTCTCCGGCCTCCAGGACCAGGTGGCCCGTCAGCAGGCCCAGGTCACCGAGCTCCAGGGCGGTCTGGCCGAGATCGCCGGCGAGCAGTACCGCAACGGGGGGATATCCCCGACCGTCCAGCTGATGTTCTCCTCCAGCCCGGACAGCTTCCTCAGCCAGGCCGACGCGCTGAACCAGGCCGGTGCCACCCAGAAGGGTCAGCTGAAGGAGCTCCAGGAGCAGCAGCGCAAGCTCGACCAGGACCGCAACGAGGCCCAGGGCAAGCTCGCCGAGCTGGAGTCGACGACCCAGCAGCTGAAGACCTCCAAGGAGGAGGTCCAGGGCAAGCTGAAGGCCGCCCAGGACCTGCTCAACACCCTGACCGAGCAGGAGCGCCAGGCACTGCGCCAGGCCGAGGAGAAGGCCGCGGCCGAAGCCAAGGCCAAGGCCGACGCGGCCGCCCAGGCGCAGGCGCAGGCCGACCGCGCCTCGCGCGACAACACCCGCGGCAACCTCTCCGCTCCGTCGTCCACCGCCCCGACCACCACCGCTCCGGTGAAGGTGGCCCCGGGCAGCTCGCGCGGTGCCGCGGCCCTCGCGGCCGCCGCGTCCAAGGTCGGCAGCCCGTACGTCTGGGGTGCCACCGGCCCGAGTTCCTTCGACTGCTCCGGCCTGATGGTCTGGGCGTTCAACCAGGCGGACGTGTCGCTGCCGCGCACCTCGCAGGCGCAGGCCTCGGCCGGCGCCCGGATCGGCACGGACCTCTCCCAGGCCCAGCCCGGCGACCTGCTGATCTTCTACACCGACGCCCATCACGTCGGCATCTACGCCGGCAACGGCCAGGTGCTGCACGCTCCCAAGCCGGGTGCGTCGGTGCGCTACGAGGCGGTCACCAACATGCCGCTGACCGGCATCGTGCGGGTCTGATCCCCGCTCTGCCGCTTCCAGGCCCGGTCTTCCCCAGGGAAGGCCGGGCCTGCGGCTTTTCCGGCGGGTCGACCTGATGTCCGATTAGGGGTCGAATATTCGGGTTGGGAGGGGTTTGGACTCGCTTGCCCGGACTCGCTAACGTCTGCCACCGGACTCCCGCTCGACGGCCGCCCGTCCCGGTGCGGCGGTGGGAGCCCGCGCCGCAGGATTGGAGTCGCTGCCGCCATGCCCGTGCACCGTCGTTCCCAACTGCTCGCCCGGGCGCTGGTGCTGACCACGGCCGCCGCCACCGCGCTGGGCGTCGCCGCCGGGGGTCGCGCCCAGGCCGCCCCCGGCAGCCCGGACCCGGCCGACCGTCAGGACGTCAAGACCCAGGTGGAGCAGCTGTACGACGAGGCCGAGCAGGCGTCCGAGAGGTTCAACGCGGCGCAGGAGGCCCAGCGGCGGCTCCAGGGCGAGACCACGGTCATCCAGGGCGAGATCGCCCTCGCCCAGGACCGGCTCAACGAACTGCGCGGCGACCTGGCGACGGTGGCCGGGGCCGAGTACCGCGGCGGCGGGATGACCCAGACGGCTCAGCTGATCCTCTCGCCCGACCCGGAGGACTACCTGGCCCGCGCCCGCACCCAGGGCCAGGCCGCCGCACGCCAGCAGGAGGCCCTGCACGAGCTGGTCACCCGGCAGCGCCGGCTCGACCAGCGCCGCACCGAGGCGGCCGACAAGCTCGCCGAGCTGGACCGGACCCGCCGCTCGCTCGCCGAGAGCAAGCTGGAGATCCAGCAGCGGCTGGCCAAGGCGCAGAAGCTGCTGAACGGCCTGGGCGCCGCCGAGCGGGCCCGGCTGACGGCCCAGGACGCCCGGGACGCCGAGCAGCGCGCCACCCGGGGCACCGACCGGCTGGACCTCGGCACCGCCCCGCCCGCCTCCGAGCGCGGGGCCGCCGCGCTGGCCGCCGCGGTGCGGATGATCGGCTCCCCGTACGTCTACGGGGCCACCGGGCCGCACGCGTTCGACTGCTCCGGTCTGATGTACTACAGCTGGCGGCAGGCCGGAGTGACCCTGCCGCGCACCTCGCAGGCCCAGGCGTACGCCGGGCAGCGGATCAGCCTGTCCGAAGCGCGACCGGGAGACCTGGTGATCTTCTACCGGGACATGCACCACGTCGGCATGTACGCCGGCGGCGGCGTGATCGTGCACGCCCCCCGCCCGGGCGCCAAGGTCCGCTACGAGAGCGTCACCGCCATGCCCGTCTCCGGGGTGGTCCGGCTCTGAGCGCCCCGCCGTCCGGCCCCGCCGGCCCCACGGAGATACCCCGCCCCGGCTCCCGCCCCCGCCGGGCGCTGTCCCGGCGGGGCGCGCTGCTGCTCGCGGCCGGCGGGCTGGCCCAGCTGTCGCTGCCGCCGGCCGCCCCGGCGGCGCCCGCGGCGCGGTCGGCGGACCGGCACGCCGAGGTGGCCGCCGCGCTGGCGGAGCGGGCCCGCTCGGCGCCGCCGTGGGCCGGGCTGCCGGTGGCCGAGGCGGGGTACCGCAACCTGGTGCTCGCCGCCTCCGGCGGGCCGGGGCGGCTGACCGCCGCCGCCGACCTGGCGGTGCGGGTCGCCGGGTACGACGAGTACCCGGTGGTGTACCCGCGCCGGATCGAGCTGGTCCGGGCCGGGGACGGCTGGCGGGTCGAGCACGAGGAGGGCGCGGGCGGGCCGCCCGCGCCGTGGGACTTCGGGCCGGTCCGGTCCGCGCCGGGCGCGCACTGCCTGGTGCTCGGGCCGGCCGCCGGCCCCGACCCGGCCGAGCTGGTCGCGGTGGGGGACCGGGCGGTGCCCGCCGTCACCGAGCTCTGGGGCGGCGCCTGGCCGGGCCGGCTGCTGCTGGAGCGGCCCGCCACCGGGGAGCAGTTCGCCCGGCTGCTGGAGGGTGACCCGGACGGCTGGACGGGCATGGCGGCGGTCACCGTGGCCGCCCCCGGGGCGCCCTGGCACACCCCGGCGGACCGGGTGCTGGTCAACCCGGAGGCGTACGGGCGGCTCAGCGACTTCGGCCGCCAGGTGGTGGTCACCCACGAGGCCACCCATGTCGCGACCAGGGCCGACACCCGGGCCTGGACCCCGCTGTGGCTCTCCGAGGGCGTCGCCGACTGGACCGCCTACCGGGACTCAGGCCGCAGCCCGCAGCAGATAGCCCCCGAGCTGGCCCGGGACGTCGCCGCCGGGCGGCTCCCCGCCGCGCTGCCCGCCGACCGGGACTTCGCCGCCGGGGCCGCCGGCATCGCCCAGGCCTACGAGCAGTCCTGGCTGGCCTGCGAGCTGATCGGCCGCACCCACGGGCCGCAGCGGCTGGTCGCCTTCTACCGGGCGGTCGGCGCGGCCGACGGGCAGGGCGAGGACCGGGAGCGCCGGACCGACCGGCTGATGCGCCGCGAGCTGGGCGTCGGCCTGGCGGAGTTCACCCGGCTCTGGCTGGAGCGGGTCGCGGCGCTCAGGGACTGATCAGCTGACTGGCCGATCGGCTGACGGACCGAACAGCGGAATGCCCGAACGGCTGACGGGCTGATCGGCTGATCAGCTGAGGGCCTGGTCAGCGCCCTTGCCGGGCCGGGGCGCCCGGCCGGTCGATGCCGTCCAGCAGGTCCTGCTCGTAGGCGATCCCCGGGCGCACCGGGTAGCCGGCGGCCGGCAGCGCGGCGGGCTCGCGGTCCAGCACCACGGTCGGCGGCAGCGGCGCCTCGCCGCGGGTGGAGCGCCAGAGCCGCACGCAGGAGAGCAGGGCCGCGGCCAGCAGCAGCAGGTTGCGTGCGGCCAGCACCGTGACCGCCACCGGGTCGCTGGCCAGGACCTGGGTGAACACGGTCGGGAACTCGACCAGGGTGAGCGGGCAGGCGAGCAGGATCAGCACCGCCACCGGCCGCTGGCTGCTGTTGCGCACGGTCAGGCAGACCGCCGCGACGCCGACCAGCCAGACCAGGTACTGCGGGCTGATCACCCGGCTGGTCACCACGAAGATCAGCAGCGCGCACAGCGCCGCGTCGTACATGGTGGCCGCGCTGCGCCGCTTGGAGGTGTAGCGCCACAGCAGCAGCCAGGCGAAGCCCAGCAGGGTGCCGGCCATCATCACCTTGCTGATCACGCCGACCCACGGCCCGAGCATCTCGGGGGAGCCGTAGTTCATGGTGACCTTGCCGTCCCAGCCGCCGGCGAGCCGGGCGAAGTGCAGCGGCAGCGCGCCGAGCGACTCGACCTCGATGCCGCGGTCCTTCTGGAAGGCCAGGAAGTCGAAGGCGCCGTTCATCCCGGCCGCCAGCAGGAAGCCGATCGAGACGGCGGTGGCCCCGGCCAGCGTCCAGGAGCGGCGGGTGCGGCGGCCGGAGGGGGTGCCGATCAGGCCGAGCAGCGGCCAGATCTTGACGATGCCGCCCAGGCCCAGCAGCAGCCCGCCGACCGCCGGACGGCGGATCAGCGCCAGCAGGCCGGCCAGGGCGACCGCGGTGACGATGACGTCGAAGCGGTTGTAGATCATCGGGCCGAGCAGCGGGACGCCCACCACCCACATCCAGGCGCCGGTCAGCGCCCGGCCCCGGCGCAGGCCGGTGCGCACCAGCAGCGCGGCCGCGGCGGCGTCGGCGATCCCGCAGATCACCCAGAACGAGACCAGGTACGACCAGGGCAGCAGGCCCGGCAGCAGGATCACCAGGGCGGCGCCCGGCGGGTACTGCCAGGTCACGTCGTCGAACGGGAAGGTGCCGGTCTGGAGCACGCCGTACCAGGCGTGGTAGATCATCCACACGTCCGCCGTCACGTCGCCGCCGGGCGCCTTCAGCACGCCCGTGGCCAGCAGCACCAGCAGGGCGCGGGTGGCCAGCCAGGTGGCGCCGAGCGCGGCGAGCGCCCCGAGCGGGCGGCCGAGGCGGCCGCGCGAAGAACCGGGCTCGGTGGCCGGGGCCAATTCCACTGCGCTCCCTCGTTCGTCTCGGACGTCCCCACCGGAGGCGTCGTACCGACGGACGCCCGGGCCGCGTCCTGGACGACGGCCTAGGTACTAGGACTGACCCGGGGGTGAAACGGTTGCCGTGCGCGCTTCCGTTCCCGGCGGGTCATGGTGTTGACCTATCGTACGGATCACCCAGCGGTACACCGCGCACCCCCCGACCGAGCGAGCCGTGGCCTGATGCACAGAACCTTGATCGTCACCAACGACTTCCCGCCCCGCCCCGGTGGCATCCAGGCGTTCGTACACAACATGGCCGTCCGTCAGCCCGCTGGCAGCGTGGTGGTCTACGCCTCCACCTGGCGGGACGGCGGCGAGGTTGCGCGCTTCGACGCCGAGCAGCCGTTCCCGGTGATCCGGGACCGGACGAAGGTGATGGTTCCCACACCCCGGGTCACCCGGCGGGCCGCCGAGATCCTGCGGGCGGAGAAGTGCGACTCGGTCTGGTTCGGCGCCGCCGCCCCGCTCGGGCTGATGGCGCCCACGCTGCGCCGGGCGGGGGCCGGGCGGCTGCTCGGCATGACCCACGGGCACGAGGCCGCCTGGGCCCAGCTGCCGGTCTCCCGGCAGCTGTTGCGCCGGATCGGCGCGGGTACCGACGTGCTGACCTACCTGGGCGAGTACACCCGCTCCCGGATCGCCGCCGCGGTCGGCCCGCAGGCCGCGGCCCGGATGGTCCAGCTGCCGCCGGGGGTGGACGAGACGACCTTCCACCCGGGCTCCGGGGGCGCCGAGGTGCGCCGCCGGCTCGGGCTGGCGGACCGGCCGGTGGTGGTCTGCGTCTCCCGGCTGGTGCCGCGCAAGGGCCAGGACACCCTGATCGAGGCGATGCCGCAGATCCTCGTGGACGTGCCCGACGCGGTGCTGCTGATCGTCGGCGGCGGCCCGTACCGGGCGGACCTGGAGAAGCTCGCGGACGCCACGGGCGTACGGGACTCGGTGCGGTTCACCGGCTCGGTGCCCTGGGAGGAGCTGCCCGCCCACTACGGGGCCGGGGACGTCTTCGCGATGCCGTGCCGCACCCGGCGCGGGGGCCTGGACGTCGAGGGCCTGGGGATCGTCTACCTGGAGGCCTCGGCGACCGGCCTGCCGGTGGTCGCGGGGGACTCCGGCGGCGCGCCGGACGCCGTGCTGGAGGGCGAGACCGGGTACGTGGTGCCCGGCGGCTCGGCCTCGGCGGCGGCCGAGCGGATCGTCCGGCTGCTGCGCGACGAGGAGCTGCGGCGGCGGATGGGCGAGGCCGGGCGGCGCTGGGTGGAGCGCTCCTGGCGCTGGGACCTGCTGGCCGGGCGGCTGACCTCGCTGCTGGCCGGGTGACGCGGACGGGCCCCGCCTCCTTCCTGGAGAGGCGGGGCCCGTCCGGCGCCTGCGGCGGCTACTTCCTGTAGAGCGCCTCGATGTCGGCCGCGAAGTCCTTCAGCACGACGTTGCGCTTGAGCTTCAGCGAGGGCGTCAGGTGGCCGCTCTCCTCGGAGAACTCGGTGTCCAGCAGCCGGAACTTCTTGACCGCCTCGGCGTGCGAGACGGCCGCGTTGCCGTCGTCCACCGCGGCCTGGAGGGCGGCCAGCAGGTCCGGGTCGGCGGCGAGCTCGGCGACGGTGGCGTCGGCGGGCTTGCCGTTGAGCTCCTTCCACTTCGGGAAGAAGTCCGGGTCCACGGTGAGCAGGCAGGCGATGAAGGGCTTGCGGTCGCCGACCACCATGACCTCGCCGACCAGGGCGTGGGACCGGATCCGGTCCTCGATCACGGCCGGGGCGACGTTCTTGCCGCCGGCGGTGACGATGATCTCCTTCTTGCGGCCGGTGATGGTCAGGTAGCCGTCGGAGTCCAGCGAGCCGAGGTCGCCGGTGGCGATCCAGCCGTCCTTGAGGGTGTCGGCGGTGGCCTGCGGGTTGTTCCAGTAGCCGGTGAAGACGTGCGGGCCCTTGAAGAAGACCTCGCCGTCCTCGGCGATCCGGACGGAGGCGCCGGGCACCGGCTGGCCGACCGTACCGATCTTCGGGTTGTCCCACGGGTTGAAGGCGGTGGCCGCGCAGGTCTCCGTCAGGCCGTAGCCCTCCAGGACGGTGAAGCCGATGCCCCGGTAGAAGTGGCCCAGGCGCTCGCCGAGCGGGGCGCCGCCGGAGATGGCGTGGGTGGCCCGGCCGCCGAGGGCGGCGCGCAGCTTGCTGTAGACCAGCTTGTCGAAGACCGCGTGCTTGAGCCGCAGGACCAGGCCGGCGCCGCCGGCGTCCAGCGCCCGGCTGTAGGCGATCGCGGTGTCGGCGGCCTTGTCGAAGATCTTGCCCTTGCCGTCGGCCTGGGCCTTGGCGCGGGCGGTGTTGTAGACCTTCTCGAACACTCTGGGCACGCCCAGGATCAGGGTCGGCTTGAAGGCGGCCAGCTCGGCGGTGACGTCCCGGATGTCGGAGACGTGGCCGAGCTTGATCGGGGCCATCGCCGGGGCGATCTCGGCGATCCGGGCCAGCACGTGGGCCAGCGGCAGGAAGAGCAGGACCGAGCTCTCGCCGGTGCGGAACAGCGGGGCGAGGCGCTCGACGACGTTGCCGCACTCGGCCAGGAAGTTGCCGTGCGTCAGCTGGCAGCCCTTCGGGCGGCCGGTGGTGCCCGAGGTGTAGACGATGGTGGCGACCGAGTCCGGGCCGGCGATCCGGCGGCGCTCGTGGACCGTGGCGTCCGGGACGTCCTGGCCGGCCGCGGCCAGCGCGGCGAGCGCCCCGCCCTCGATCTGCCAGGTGTGCTTCAGCTCCGGCAGGCGGTCGCGGACCTCGCCGAGCACCCCGACGTGCTGGTCGGTCTCGGTGATCACGGCGACCGCGCCCGAGTCGCCGAGGATCCACTCGACCTGCTCGGCGGAGGAGGTCTCGTACACCGGCACGGTGATCGCGCCGGCCGTCCAGATCGCGAAGTCCAGCAGCGTCCACTCGTACCGGGTGCGGGACATGATGCCCACCCGGTCGCCCGGCTCGATGCCCGCGGCGATCAGGCCCTTGGCGGCGGCGTGCACCTCGGCCAGGAACTGGACCGAGGTCAGCTCCTGCCACTGGCCGTCCACCTTCCGGCTGAGCACGGCGACGTCCGGGTGCTCCTCGGCGTTCCGGTGCACCGGGTCGGCGAGGTTGCCGCCGCTCGGTACCTGATAGAGGGCCGGAAGGCTGAAGTCGAGCAAGACTGCTCCTCGTTCGCGACGCTGCGGGACGGCAGGACGTTACTGCCCGGTAGGCAGCTTCGACCAGGGGGGTCGGCTCCGGTGTTCGAAGTGTCACACCCGGCCGGGTCCGACCTGGCCGTGACCGGGTCGTTCGAATGGCACCCTACGGCAGCGGAGAGCGACCGGTCGGTAACCTCCCCCGGCTGTGACTCGCCCGCTCGCCTCCGGGGCGCTCTGACCCGGTGCCGACGGTCGGCGCTCCCTCGCTCGTTCCTCGCTCCCTCGCTTCTCCCTTTCGGCACCGGCGCACCCCTTCGGCTCGGGGCGGGGGCTCGCCCGCTCGCCTCCGGGGCGCTCTGACCCGGTGCCGACGGTCGGCGCTCCCTCGCTCCCTCGCTTCTCCCTTTCGGCACCGGCGCGCCCCTTCGGCTCGGGGCGGGGGCTCGCCCGCTTGCCTCCGGGGCGCTCTGACCCGGTGCCGACGGTCGGCGCTCCCTCGCTCGTTCCTCGCTCCCTCGCTTCTCCCTTTCGGCACCGGCGCACCCCTTCGGCTCGGGGCGGGTGTGCATCACGCCGCCCTCCGGCGCGGCCCAGAGCCGATCGCCGGTCGCCGGGCGCGATAGCCTGCTCCGGGCGGACCGGGCCGAGCGCGCCCCGGCCGGACCGGCAGGCAGAGGGACGAGGCGGAGGGCCATTCCATGGCGGAGCACACCAGGTCGAGCATCACCATCGACGCGACCCCGGCCACGGTCATGGCCGTGATCGCCGACTTCGCCGCCTACCCGGCCTGGACCGGCGAGGTGAAGGAGATCGAGGTCCTGGAGACCGGCGCGGACGGCCGCGCGGCCGAGGTCCGGCTGCTGCTCGACGCCGGCGCGATCCGCGACGAGCACGTCCTCGCCTACACCTGGGACGGCGACCGCGAGGTCTCCTGGACCCTCGTCCGCAGCCAGATGCTCCGCTCGCTGGACGGTTCCTACGCCCTCGCCCCGCTGGCCGGCGGCCGCACCGAGGTGACCTACCAGCTCGCCGTGGACGTCAAGATCCCGATGCTCGGCATGATCAAGCGCAAGGCCGAGAAGGTCATCATCGACCGCGCCCTGGCCGGTCTGAAGAAGCGCGTCGAAGGCTGACACGTCGAAGGCTGAGACGACCGAACGGGGGCCGGACGGCATGACGGCGACACGCACCATCCTGGTCAGCGGCGACGCGGGCGCACCCGTGGTGGCCGCCGCCACCGCCCTGCACGCCGCCCGGCGGGGCCACCGCACCTGGCTGCTGGCGGCCGACGACCCGCACCGTGCCCTGGACTCCGCCCTCGGCACCCGGCTGGAGCCCGAACCGCTCCGGTACGCACCAGGCCTGACCGTCTCCCGGATCGACGAGCAGGCGGCCTTCCGCTACGCCGTCGGCGAGCTCACCGGCCGGCTCAAGCCCGCCCTCGACCTGCTCGGCGCCGAACAGCTCGACGCCGAGGAGCTCACCGCCCTCCCCGGCATCGCCCGGCTCGCCCTGCTGCGCGCCCTGCCCGCCGCCGACCACGACGTCCTGGTCGTGCTCGCCCCGCCGCCCGCCGAGCTGATCGCCACCCTCGCCCTGCCCGAGCAGCTCGCCCGCTACCTGGACCGGCTCGTCCCCGAGCAGCGGCAGGCCGCCCGGGCGCTGCGCCCGCTGCTGGCCGGACTGGCCGGCGTCCCGATGCCCTCCGACTGGCTGTACGAGGGGCGCACCAAGGCCGCCGCCGCGCTCGCCGAGTCCCGTGCCGCCGTCACCGCCCCCGGCACCAGCGTCCGGCTGGTGGTGCCGGCCGACGGCCACCCGTACCGGGAGCTGCGCCGGATCCGCGCCGGGCTGGCGCTGCACGGGCACCGGCCGGACGCCGTGGTGGTGCACGGCGCGCTGCCCGAGGAGGCCGTCTCCTCGCCCGACCCCTGGCTGGCCGCGCTGGCCCGCCGCCGGCAGGAGGAGCTGACCGGGCTCGCCGCCGAGACCGACGCCCCGGTGCTGGTCACCGGCCTGGCCGAGGCCACCCTGGAGGCCGTCGCCGACCGGCTCTACGGGGACGGGGAGGGGCCCGAGCGGCTGGCCCCCGAGCCCTGGCCGGTCGAGGACCGGCTCGCCGACGAGGGCCTGCTGGTCTGGCACCTCGACCTGCCCGGTGCCGACCGCTCCGAGCTGGACCTAGTCCGCCGGGGCGACGAGCTGGTGGTCGGGCTCGGCACCCACCGCCGGGTGCTCACCCTGCCGTCCGCGCTGCGCCGCTGCACGGTGGCCGGGGCCGGACTGCACGACGGGGTGCTCTCGGTGCGGTTCGCGCCCGACCCGGCGCTCTGGCCGCGGGGCTGACGGGGGCTCGACGCCGGTCGGGCGGGGCTCGGTGCGGATTCGGCGCCTTTCCGGGCGGCCCGGCCGGTCGGGTAGCGTCGGGCCGGAGGGCCGCGGGGTGCGGCCACGGCTGAGGAGGCGCCCGCGATGACCAGCACCGACGACCGCGACCGCACCGAGCCCGGCGCCCGGCAGGGCGGCGAGCCGGGCGGCCAGGGGAACCCGTTCGGACCGGAGCTGGGCCCGCTGGTGGACGAGGTCCGCCGGTTCGCCGGTGCGCTCGGCGAGAAGGCCCAGGAGGCGAGCGCCACCACCCTGATCACCCTGTCCGGGCTGGCCGACCGGCTGCGCACCCAGCAGCCCGAGGTCTACTCCCATCTCGCCGCCGCCGGTACCGGGCTCGCCGCCGCGGGTACCGAACTGCTGGCCGCCTACCGCGCCGCCGTGGCCGGGCACGAGAGCCGCTGGACCGCCGGGCAGAGCGCGCCGACCGAGAAGATCGACCTCGACGAGACTGACGGGCCGTCCGCCAAGCAGTGAAACCGTGACTTTCGGAGGGTGATCGCGCTGCTCTCGTACGTCACGAAGAAGGATATTAGATAAGACTTTTGAAGCATCCCGGCCCGCCTGCCCCAGGATTGTCTTCGGATAATGTATGCGAGGCTGTGTACGGGGGCCGGGTTGGGCGGTAGCGTTTCCGTCCAGCGGAACGAGTGAATAGCTGAGGGACACATGGCTCTGACCATCGGCGTCGATGTCGGCGGGACCAAGATCGCGGCAGGTGTGGTCGACGAGGCGGGCGAGATCCTGGCCCGGTCCAGGGTGCCCACCCCGGCCGACCCGCAGTGGGCGGTCGACGCCATCGCGCAGGCCGTGCGCGAGCTCAAGGAGCAGCACCCCGGCGTCACGGCGGTGGGCGTCGGCGCCCCCGGCTTCGTCGACAGCAACCGCTCCACGGTGATCTTCGCCCCCAACATCGACTGGGAGAACGAGCCGCTGCGCGGGCGGGTCGAGGAGCTCACCGGCCTGTCCACCGTCGTCGAGAACGACGCCAACTGCGCGGCCTGGGCCGAGTTCCGCTTCGGCGCGGCCGCCGAGCACCAGGACATGGTGCTGATCACCGTCGGCACCGGCATCGGCGGCGGCATCGTCCTGGACGGTCGGCTGCACCGCGGCCGCTTCGGCGTGGCCGGCGAGATCGGCCACCTCAACATGGTCCCCGACGGCCTGACCTGCGGCTGCGGCGGCAAGGGCTGCTGGGAGCAGTACGGCTCCGGGCGAGCGCTGCGCCGCTACGGCCGGGAGAAGGCCGCCGCCGACCCGCAGCGCGGCCGCCGGATGCTGGAGCTCAACGACGGCGTGGCCGAGACCATCCGCGGCATCCACATCACCCAGGCCGCCGAGGAGGGCGACCCGCTCGCCCTGGAGTGCTACGCCGAGCTGGCCGACTGGCTGGGCCGCGGCATGGCCGACCTCGCCGCGCTGTTCGACCCGGGCGTCTTCGTGCTCGGCGGCGGCGTCTCCGACTCCGGCCGGCTGCTGCTCGACCCGGTCACCAAGGCCTTCGAGCACTACCTGACCGGCGGGGTGCACCGCCCGCGCGCCGAGGTCGTGCTGGCCTCGATGGGCTCCGCCGCCGGCATCGTCGGCGCGGCGGACCTCGCCCGCGTCCCGTAACCGCCCCACCCCTCAGAGCCCGCCGGCGGCGGTGCGACCGGGCCCCGACCGATCCCGGACGCACCGCCGCCGTCGCACGTCCCGGCCCGGCCGCGTACGGTCGGATCGATCAGGTGACCGCCCAGGGGAGGACCATGAGCGCCGCGACCACGACCGCCGCCGCGACCGGGACCGCCGCGGCCCCCGAACCGCTGCCGCCGCCCGGCCCGGGCCGGCTGCGCCTGCTCAGCTACAACATCCGCTCGCTGCGCGACGACCGGCGGGCGCTGGCCCGGGTGATCCGGGCCTGCGAGCCGGACCTGGTCTGCGTCCAGGAGTCCCCGCGCTACTGGCGGCCCGAGGGGCAGGCCGCCTGGCTGGCCAGGAGCACCGGGACGGTCGTGCTGGCCGGCGGCGGCCGCACCGCCGCCGGGCCGCTGCTGCTCGGCCGGCCCGGCGCGGTGGAACTGCTGGAGGTGCACGACCGGCTGCTGCCCAAGACCCGCGGCCTGCACGCCCGGGGCTTCGCCGGCGCGCTGCTGCGGCTGCCCGGCACAGCGCCGTTCACCGTCACCAGCTGCCACCTCAGCCTGGACCCGGAGGAGCGGTACGGGCAGTTCGAGCTGCTGCTCGACCAGCTGGGGATCGCCGAACTCGGCGTCGTGGCGGGGGACTTCAACGAGCACCCGGACGGGCCGGGTTGGCGGCTGCTGGCCTCCCGGCTCCAGGACGGGTACCCGACCGCGCCCTGGGGAGGCGAGTTCACCTCCGTACCGGAGCGCCCCTACCAGCGGATCGACGCGGTCTTCGCCACGCCCGGGATCACCGTCCTCGGCTGCGGGGTGCCGCACGGGCTGCCCGGCGTCACGGAGGCCGACCTGCGGGCCGCCACCGACCACCTGCCGGTGCTCGCCGTCCTCGAACTGCCGGTCGTCTAGCCGCCCGGCCGTCGGTTAGACGACCGCGCCGTGGTCCGGGTCCTCCGGCTCGTCCTCGTCGCGGTCCTTCATCCGCGCGACCAGGGTGACGAAGCCGCCGAGGAAGGCGGTGATCCCCACCCAGGCGGGCCAGCCGGAGATCTCCCGCCAGACCACCGCGTCGACCAGCAGCAGGGCCGGGCCGCCGAGCACCGCCAGCCAGGCGAACTTGGCGGTCACGTCGGCGGCGGGCAGCGGCGGCGGCTCCGGCGGGACGAAGTGGCCCTCGTCGGTCTCCTCGGCCAGCTCGAAGTCGCGCGGGCCCGCGCCGCCGGCCGGCATCACCGGACGGCCGGAGCGGGGGCGGGGCCGCGGGGCGAGGTCGGAGAGGTCGTCCTGGTCGTCGCGGGCGCCGGTGCCGGCCTCCTTGTGGCCGCCCTTGAGCTCGTTCTGCGCCCGGAGGTTCTCGACCTCCGGCCAGTTCGGGTTGTTGAGGTCGACCGGGTCGTCGAACTGGGCCACCAGGGCGGCGAAGATCTCGTCCTGTTCGGCCTGGCTGCGCTCGGGGGCGCGGCGCGGACGGCGCTCGGCGGGGGCCTGCGGCCCGGCGGCGTCCCCGGCGTTCCCGGCGGAGCGGGCGGTGTCCTCGGCGGTGTCCTTGACTGGCGGGGGCGTCGCGGCGCCGTCCGGGCCGCCTCGGTCCGTCGGCGTACCGCCCGGGACGGCGGCGCTCGTCCCGCCGTCCCTGGTCGCGCCGTCCTCGCGGGGAGCCTCGTCCCCGCCGCCCGCCGTGCTGCTCTCGTGCACTTCCGGCCCTTCAGCCATGGTGATCGTCGGATTCGACCCGGGTGACGCCCGCCGCGTTCGCGGGAGCCAGCCGTCGGATGAAGTCCTGGCTGGCCCCGAATATTTCCGCCGCGTCGTGGTCCAGCGTGGCGACGTGGAAACTGCGCTGGCACAGCCGCTCGGTCACGTCCGTCGAGGATATCCGGGCCAGCACCAGTTCCGAGTTGGCCGGCGAGACGACGTGGTCCTGCGGGCTGTGGAAGAGCAGCACCGGCTGGGTCACCTCCGGCAGCAGCCGCTGGACCTCCCGCCACAGCCGGGTCAGCGACCAGGCGGCGTGCAGCGGGGTGCGGTCGTAGCCGACCTCGGCCGCGCCGGCCCGGGCGATGTCGTTGGCGACCCCGGGACGGCTGGGGACCAGGTGGCGCAGCACCGGCAGCAGCACACTCGCGGGGGTGTCCGAGCGCACCGACGGGTTGACCAGCACCAGGCCGGAGACCGTCGGCCCGTGCAGGGCCGCGAGCCGCAGCGCCAGCGCGCCGCCCATCGACAGCGCGCAGACGAAGACCTGCTCGCACTCCTCGGCGAGCGCCAGCAGCTCGCGCTCGACCTCGGCGTACCAGTCCTCCCAGCGGGTGAGCTGCATGTCCTGCCAGCGGGTGCCGTGCCCGGGCAGCAGCGGCAGCGAGACGGTGAAGCCGGCCGCCGCCAGCTCGTCGGCCCACGGCCGCAGCGACTGCGGCGACCCGGTGAAGCCGTGGCAGAGCAGCACCCCCACCGGTCCGCCGCGGTGGTGGTAGGGCTCGGCACCGGGCAGCAACGGCATGGCGGACTCCTTCGCGGGCGGGTGGCGCTGGGGGAGGGGACGCTGGTGGGGAGGTGCTGCGAAACCGCATCGTCCCACGCTCCGCGCCGGGTCGTACACCCCCTTCGAGCGTGCTCGGCCCGGCCCCTCCGGCGGGGCCGGGCGCGGCGGACGGCCGCGGGGCATTAGGATCGACCGGTCCGCATAACAGGAGGCCCGGGTTGTTCTACCGACTGATGAAGATGATCGTCGCGCCACTGCTTCGGCTCTTCTTCCGGCCGTGGATCGAAGGCGAGGAGAACATCCCCGCCGAGGGTGCCGCGATCATCGCGAGCAACCACCTGTCCTTCTCGGACTCGTTCTTCTTCCCCGCGCTGATCAGGCGCCGGGTCACCTTCATCGCGAAGGCCGAGTACTTCAACACCCCGGGCCTCAAGGGCCGGCTGACCGCGGCGTTCTTCAAGGGCGTCGGCCAGCTGCCGGTGGACCGGTCGGGCGTGCGCGGCGCCGGTGAGGCCGCGATCCGCAGCGCCATCGCGGTGCTGGACCGCGGCGAGCTGTTCGGCGTCTACCCGGAGGGCACCCGTTCGCCCGACGGCAAGCTGTACCGCGGCAAGGTCGGCGGCCTGGCCCGCGTCGCGCTGGCCACCGGCGCCCCGGTGATCCCGGTCGCGATGATCGACACCGAGAAGGTGCAGCCGCCCGGCCAGGTCGTCCCCAACTTCGGCATCCGCCCCGGCATCCGGATCGGCCGCCCGCTGGACTTCTCCCGCTACCACGGCATGGAGAACGACCGCTTCATCCTCCGTTCGGTGACGGACGAGGTGATGTACGAGATCATGCGGCTCTCCGGCCAGGAGTACGTGGACATCTACGCGACCGCCGCCAAGCGGCAGATCGCCGACGACAAGAAGAAGGCCGACGCCGAGCGCCGGGCCGCGGCCAAGGCGGAGAAGGCGGAGGCCGCCGAGGCGGAGAAGGCCGCGGCCGAGGCCGCGAAGTCCGCCGAGCCGGGCACCTCGGAGAAGCCGGAGTAGTCGTCCGCGCGGCCGCCTGGCCGACCGGACGGGCCCAGGGGAGGGGCGGATGACGGACGACGGCGGCAGAGCCGGCGCGGTCGGCGGCACGGTGGCGGCCGGCGGCATGTCCGTCGAGCTCCCGCTGTGGCGGGCGATCTCCTACTTCCGGGTGCTGGCCCTGTGCTACGCCCTGCTGCGGTACTTCAACTCGTACCTGCACTTCCTGCACCCGGTGGCCGGCTGGATCTTCCTCGGCGCGCTGACCCTGTGGACCCTGGCCAGCACCCGGGCCTTCGCCGACCCGCGGCGCTGCACCTGGTACGTCCTGGGCACCGACCTCACCCTCGCCGTCACCGGCATCGTGATGAGCGGGCTGACCGACTCCCCGGCCCGGATCAGCCACGGCGCGCCCACCCTGCCGACCATCTGGGCGGCCGGCACGGTCCTCGGCTTCGCCGCGAAGGGCGGCTGGCGCCCGGCGGCGGCCTCGGGCTCGGTGATCGGCGTCGCCAACATCCTCGGCCACGGCGGGCCGACCGGGGACAACATCCACAACATCGTGCTGCTGATGGTGGCCGGCTGCGCGGTCGGCTACGTGATCGAGCTGGCCCGGGCCAGCGAGGCCACCCTCACCCGGGCGCTCCAGGTGGAGGCGGCCACCCGGGAGCGCGAGCGGCTCTCCCGGGACATCCACGACGGCGTGCTCCAGGTGCTCGCCCTGGTCCAGCGGCGCGGCGCGGAGCTGAGCGAGGGGACGGGCTCCGGCGCGGTCTTCGCCGAGCTCGGCCGGCTGGCCGGTGAACAGGAGCGCGCGCTGCGCACCCTGATGACGGGCGGTCCGCTGCCGGCCCAGCGCGCGTCGCGGTCCGACGCCGCCGAGCCGCCGGACCCGGACGCCCCGCGCGACCTCACCGCGCTGTTGCGCCCGTACGCGGACGAGCGGATCACGTTCTCCGCCCCCGGCACCCCGGTGCTGCTGCCCGGCCCGGCGGCGGGCGAGCTCGCGGCGGCGGTCGGCGCCGCCGTGGACAACGTGCGCAAGCACGCGGGGGAGCGGGCCCGGGCCTGGATCCTGGTGGAGGACGAGCCGGAGGCCGTCACGGTCAGCATCCGCGACGACGGCCCCGGCTTCGCCCCGGGCCGGCTCGGCGAGGCGGAGCAGGCCGGCCGGCTCGGCGTCTCCCAGTCGATCCGCGGCCGGCTGCTGGACCTCGGCGGCACGGCCGAGCTGTACTCGGCGCCCGGGGAGGGCGTCGAGGTAGAACTGCGCGTTCCGAGGAAGGCCACGCCATGACCGACCAGTTGACGACCGATCAGCCGACCGCCGACCGGCCGGTGCGGGTGATGGTGGTGGACGACCACCCGATGTGGCGGGACGCCGTCTCGCGCGACCTCGCGGAGGCCGGGCTGGACGTGGTCGCCACCGCGGGCGACGGCGAGGAGGCCGTCCGCCGGGCCCGCGCCTGCACGCCGCAGGTGGTCGTGCTGGACCTCAACCTGCCCGGCCTGTCCGGCGCCGAGGTGTGCCGCCAGGTGGTCGCGCACGACCCGGCGGTGCGGGTGCTGGTGCTGTCGGCCAGTGGCGAGCACCAGGACGTGCTGGAGGCGGTGAAGTCCGGTGCGACCGGCTACCTGCTGAAGTCGGCCGGGCGGGAGGAACTGCTGGACGCGGTGCGCCGTACGGCCGTCGGCGACGCGGTGTTCACCCCGGGCTTGGCCGGCCTGGTGCTCGGCGAGTTCCGCCGGCTGGCCGCCGAACCGGCCGCGGCCTCGGCGCCGGCCGCCCCGCAGCTGACCGCCCGGGAGACCGAGGTGCTGCGGCTGGTGGCCAAGGGGCTGTCGTACCGGCAGATCGCCGACCGGCTGGTGCTGTCGCACCGGACGGTGCAGAACCACGTGCAGAACACGCTCGGGAAGCTCCAGCTGCACAACCGGGTGGAGCTGGTCCGGTACGCGATCGAGCAGGGCCTGGACGACGGGTTCTGAGCGGCGCCCGGCCCCGGCTCCAGGCCCGGCCCCGCGGCACGGCCCGACGCGCGGCCCCGGGCGGGGCACATCCGCCCGGGGCCGCGCCGCCGGCTCAGCGCAGCGCGGCCGTCGCCTCGCGCAGCAGGCCCGCCACGATGCCCACGCCGTCGCGGGTGAGCACCGACTCCGGGTGGAACTGGAGCCCCGCGAAGCCGTGCCCGCGCAGCGCGTGCACGTCGCCGGTGACGGCGTCCCGGGAGACCTCGACGCCCTCGAGGGCGAGCCGCGCCGCGTCCTCCTCCGAGCAGCGCGCGGTGAAGGTGTTGTAGAAGCCGACCGTGTGCTTGCCGCCGAACAGGTCGATGCGCTCCTGCGCCCCCTGGTACGGGACGGCCTTGCGGCCCAGCGCGAGCCCGAGTTCGGCGGCCAGCAGCTGGTGGCTCAGGCAGACCGCGAGCAGCGGCGAGGTGCGGGCGCCGGTGCGGACGGCGGCCAGCGCGTCCGCGACGATCGGCCGCAGCACCGCCATCTTGGGGTCGTCCACGAGCGCCGGGTCGCCCGGGCCGGGGCCGAGCACCAGCGCGCCCCGGTGCGCCGCGACCCGCTCGCGCAGCCCCGGCTCGTCGTAGCGGGCCACCGTCACCCGGTGGCCGAGCGAGCCGAGCAGGTGGGAGAGCATCGAGGTGAAGGTGTCCTCGCCGTCCACGACCAGGGTCGGCTCGGCCTCGGTGATCTCGGCCGGCTGCTGCATCCGCAGCCAGAACGGCGCGAGGTCGGCCCGGCGGGCGTCCAGGGCGGCCTGCACCCGGTGGTCGTCGGCGAGCCGGGGCCCGCCCGGGTGGGGCAGCCGGGCGGGCGCGGGCCGGGCGCCGATCGCGGTGAGCACCCCGGCGGCCTTGGCGTGGGTCTCGGCGACCTCGGACTCCGGGACGGAGTGGCGCACCAGGGTGGCGCCGACCCGGACGACCAGCCGGCCGGTGGCCGGGTCGATGTCGGCGGTGCGGATGCAGATCGGCGAGTCCAGCAGCTGCCCGCCGCTGGCGGAGCGGCCGATCAGGGCGAGCGCGCCGGAGTAGTAGCCGCGCCCGGAGGGCTCGTAGCGCCTGATCACCCGGGTGGCGTTCTCGACCGGGCTGCCGGTGACGGTCGCCGCGAACATCGTCTCGCGGAGCACCTCGCGGACGTCCATCGAGGTGCGCCCGCGCAGCTCGTACTCGGTGTGGGCGAGGTGGGCCATCTCCTTGAGCCGGGGCCCGAGCACCTGGCCGCCGAGGTCGCCGACCGTGCACATCATCTTGAGCTCCTCGTCCACGACCATGGTGAGCTCCTCCAACTCCTTGGGGTCGTGCAGGAACTGGAGCAGCGAGTCGAGGTCGGAGCCGCCGGTCGGGTAGCGGTAGGTGCCGGAGATCGGGTTCATCACGACGGTGCCGCCGCTCTGCCGGACGTGCACCTCGGGGGAGGCGCCGACCAGCACCCGGTCGCCGGTGTGCACCAGGAAGGTCCAGTAGGCGCCGCGCTCCTGCTCCAGCAGCCGCCGGAAGAGCGTCAGCGCGAGCTGGGGGGAGAAGTCGTCCAGCGTCGCGTGGAAGTCGCGCCGGATCACGAAGTTGGCGCCCTCCCCGTTGCCGATCTCGTCGCGGATCACCCGGCGGACGATCGCGGCGTACGCGTCGTCGTCCACGTCGAACCCGCCACCGGCAAGTGAGACCGGCAACTTCGGCAGGGCGTAGGTGAATTCGGCCAACGGAAGCACGTGCTGCTCGGCCACCGAGAGGGCCTGCAAGGGGGTTCCGTCGTCGTGCGCCTCGAAGCCGCGCTCGCGGATCTGGCGGTACGGGACGAGCGCGAGCAGGTCGTGCACCGGCCCGCCGTCGGCCGGTGCGCCGCTGCGCACGGGCAGGTCGGCGAGGTGCTCGTAGCTGTCGACGGTGCCCAGCAGCACCTCGACGGTGTCCGGGCTGAGCCGGGGCGTGCGGCGGTGCAGCAGGGCGAACGCGGGGGCGTCCGGGCCGGTGAGACGGGTGAGCAGGTCGACGGCGGTGGTCACGGGAAACGGCTTCCTTCCGGATGGACTGCTGAGAGGCGGTGCGAGGTCCGCTCCCGGAGGGCCGTCTGCTCAGACGCCGACGGCCGCCCCGAGGGGCGGCCGTCGTGTTCGTCTAGGAACGCGCCATCTGTGGGCCACCCTTGGGGGAGGTCCACCACCAGGAGTGGGTGTGGGGCGCGTGCATGGTTGGAGCGTAGCGGATGCGCCGGGAGGGGTGAGGGCGATCACGTCTTTGTCCGAGATGCGTCTCATCCCTCGGGCAATCGTCACGAGTCACTCCTGTCACCCCGTAGCCTTGGCGGTGTGACCGCTACGACTGAGACATCGAGGGCTGCCCATTCCTGGGAGTCCCTGCCCGCGGCGCAGCAGCCTGAATGGCCGGACCAAGAGGCTCTGCGCAAGACCCTTGCCGAGCTCGCCTCCTATCCGCCGCTCGTCTTCGCCGGCGAGTGCGACCAGCTGCGCGCCCGGCTCGGAGCCGTGGCGCGCGGGGAGGCCTTCCTCCTTCAGGGCGGTGACTGTGCCGAGGCCTTCGACGGCGTCTCGGCGGAGCAGATCCGCAACAAGCTGAAGACGCTGCTCCAGATGGCCGCCGTGCTGACGTACGCGGCCTCCGTGCCGGTGGTGAAGGTCGGCCGCATCGCCGGCCAGTACTCCAAGCCGCGCTCCAAGTCGACCGAGACCCGCGACGGCGTGACCCTGCCGGTCTACCGCGGCGACTCGGTGAACGGCTTCGAGTTCACCCCCGAGTCCCGCATTCCGGACCCGGAGCGCCTGAAGCGGATGTACAACGCGTCCGCAGCGACGCTCAACCTGGTGCGCGCGTTCACCACCGGTGGTTACGCGGACCTGCGCCAGGTGCACGCCTGGAACCAGGACTTCGTCCGCAACTCGCCGGCCGGCCAGCGCTACGAGCAGCTCGCCCGGGAGATCGACAACGCCCTGGCCTTCATGAGCGCCTGCGGCGTGGTGCCGGAGGAGTTCAAGGCGGTCGAGTTCTTCTCCTCGCACGAGGCGCTGATCCTCGACTACGAGACCGCGCTGACCCGCGTGGACTCGCGCACCGGCGAGCTGTACGACGTCTCCGGCCACATGGTGTGGATCGGCGAGCGCACCCGGCAGCTGGACCACGCCCACATCGAGTTCGCCTCGAAGATCCGCAACCCGATCGGCGTCAAGCTCGGCCCGACCACCTCGGTGGACGAGGCGCTCGCCCTGATCGAGAAGCTGGACCCGGAGCGCGAGCCCGGCCGCCTGACCTTCATCACCCGGATGGGCGCGGGCAAGATCCGCGACCACCTGCCCGGCCTGGTGGAGAAGGTCACCGCCTCCGGCGCCAAGCCGGTGTGGATCTGCGACCCGATGCACGGCAACACCTTCGAGGCCTCCAGCGGGCACAAGACCCGCCGCTTCGACGACGTCCTGGACGAGGTCAAGGGCTTCTTCGAGGTGCACCGCGCGCTCGGCACCCACCCGGGCGGCATCCACGTGGAGCTGACCGGCGACGACGTCACCGAGTGCGTCGGCGGCGGCGACGAGGTCATGGTGGACGACCTGCACCAGCGCTACGAGACGGCCTGCGACCCGCGCCTCAACCGCAGCCAGTCGCTGGACCTGGCGTTCCTGGTGGCGGAGATGTACCGCGGCCAGTAGGCCCGCGGTGCCCCGTCCGATGTGACGAAGGCCCCTCCGGATTCGGGATTCCCGAGCCCGGAGGGGCTTTTTCGTACCCGTTTCGCCAGGTAAGGTAAGCCTCAGCGAACTAAGGCTGACCTTAGTCAAGATCCACTCCGCTTCACCCCCGGGAGAGACCGCGATGTACGTGTGCATGTGCCATGCGGTCACCGAGGACCAGGTGAAGAAGGCGATCGACGGCGGTGCCAACACCCCGCGCCAGATCGCGAAGGGCTGCCGGGCCGGCACCGACTGCGGTTCCTGCGTGCGCCGCATCCAGGCGCTGCTCGGCGAGCACGGCGCCCGCCCCTGCCCGACCGCCCGGCTGGCCGCGAAGCTCGGCCTCGCGGACCCGGAGGCCCCGGCGGAGCCGGCCCGGGAGGCGCGGGAGGCCGCCCCGGTGTTCCCGCTGCGAGCTGCCTGAGCGGCTCCTGAGCGGCCGCTGAGCGCCCCGGGCGTACGGCCTCAGGACTCCGGCTGCTCGATGACCTGGGCGAGGTAGAGCGCCTCGCCGAGCTTCTCCAGCAGCTCCAGCTGGGTGTCGAGGTAGTCGATGTGATGCTCCTCGTCGGCCAGGATGTCCTCGAAGATGTTCGCCGAGGTGACGTCGTTCTTGGCCCGCATCACCACGATCCCGCGCTTGAGCCGGTCGATCGCCTCGACCTCGATCTGGCGGTCCGCCTCGAACATCTCCTTGACCGTCTGGCCGATCCGGACGTGGAACAGCCGCTGGTAGTTGGGCAGTCCGTCCAGGAACAGGATCCGGTCGGTGAGCGTCTCGGCGTGCTTCATCTCGTCGAAGGACTCGTGCCGGGTGTACTTGGCGAGCTTCGTCCAGCCGAAGTTCTCCTGCATCTTGGCGTGCAGGAAGTACTGGTTGATCGCGGTCAGCTCGGCGGTGAGCTGCTCGTTGAGGAACTCGATGACCTCGGGATCGCCCTGCATGGTGGTGCCTCCTGCGCTCGTGCTGCTGCCGTGAGTCCTGCGTGTGTCCTGCGTGATCCTGTGCTGGGTCCTGTGCTGGGCATCCTGGCACCGCTTCGGGAGGAAATTCCAGTAAGTTCACACTCACTAGGACATGTGTCGGAATATCCGATTCATGGCGAAAGGTGCTGGTGGGCGGTCGACCACTGGTCCGTACGGGCGGGGGCGCGAAGCCGTGCAAAGGGGCGCGCGCCGAAGGATGTCCGCTGTCTGTCACCATGGATCCATGGGTCAGTCGAAACACGAACCGCCTCCGCCGCCTGACCCGAGACTCCCCCCGGGCCAGCGCGCGCAACGCGGCTGGCCCGCCCTGCACTACGGACCGGTGCCCCGCTTCAAGCTGCTGACCTGGGACCTCCAGGTGTTCGGCGCCACCGCCTCGGCCGAGAAGCACAGCTGGGACTTCGAGGCCTTCAACGCCCTGCCGCGCACCACCGTCGTCGGGGACCTGCACTGCGTGACCAAGTTCTCGGTCCTCGGCAACGAGTGGACGGGCGTGTCGGCCGCCGCCGTGCTCGACCTGGTGCCCCCCGCGCCCGGCGTCACCCACGTCATGGTCTGGGCCGAGTACGGCTACAGCGCCAACCTGCGGCTGGCCGACTTCGCCGACCCCCGCACCCTGCTCGCCACCCACCGCAACGGCGAGGCGCTGACCGCCGAGCACGGCTTCCCGGTCCGGCTGGTGGTGCCGCGGCTGTACGCCTGGAAGGGCCCCAAGTGGGTCCGCGCGGTGGAGTACATGCGGGCCGACCGGCGCGGCTTCTGGGAGGAGCGCGGCTACCACAACCTCGCCGACCCCTGGCGCGAGCAGCGGTACTCCTACCAGGAGGAGCCCGGCGACGGGCCGCTGCGCTGACCCCGCACCGGCCGTAGGAGCCGCTAGAACAGCGAGAACTTGACCGTCACCGTGCTGCGCTGCGGGCGCCGCTCGCCCGCCGCCGGACTCTGGCCGGACGAGGTGACCGCGCCGAACACGTCCCAGCCGCTGGTCTGCATGGTGAAGCCCGCCGCCTGGAGCGCCTTCTGCGCCTCGTCCCTGCTCATCCCGGTGACGTTCGGGACCGGCACCATGCCCTTGCTGACCACCAGCGCGACCGCGGAGTTCTCCTGGAGCAGCTGCCCGGCGGCCGGCGAGCTGCTGATCACCGAGCCCTCGGGCACGGTGTCGTCGTAGGTCTCGGTCACGCCGCCCCTGGTCAGCTGGGCGCCGCTCAGGGCGGCGGCGGCGTCGGCGGAGCTCTTGCCGACGAGGTCCGGCACCGCGATCCGCTTGGGGCCCTTGGAGACGGTGACCGTGACGCTGTCGCTCTTGCGGGTGCGCGCGCCCACCCCGGGGTCGGTCGAGATCACCTGCCCGGACGGGACGGACTCGCTGAACACCTCGACGAACCTCCCGTGCAGGCCCGACTTGTCCAGGACCCGCTGCGCCTCGGCCCGGTCCTTGCCGAGCACGCCCGGCACCGAGCCGTACAGCCCCTCGGAGATCCCGTACGTGGCGCCGCCGATCGCCAGCACGAGGGCGGCCAGCGCCGCCGTCCAGATCAGCGTCCGGCGCGGGAGGCGGCGCAGCAGGCCCGGCCGGCGCTGCTGCACCGGGGTCGGCTCGTCGTACGGGCGGGGCTCGGCGAGCAGTTCGTCCATCAGCTCCGGCGGCATGTCCAGCACGCTGGTGCGCTCGGCGGGCGGGGCGTCGGCGGGCCGCGGCAGCGGCTGGATCACCGAGGTCGGCTCGCTGGTGGGGTAGCGCGGGCTGGGCCGGGTGGAGGCCGGCGGCTCGGCGTCCAGCTCGGCCGGGGCGAGGGTGCGGCGGACCCGCTGGACCGCGGCGAGCAGCTCGACCGCGTCGTACGGGCGGGCGGCGGCGGACCGGGCGCAGGCGCCGGCGACTATCGCGTCCAGTTCGGGGCCGACGGCGGGGGCGACCAGGGAGGGGGCCGGGACGTCCTCGTGCAGGTGCTTGTACATGACCTGGACGGGGTTGTCGCCGGTGTGCGGGCGGCGGCCGGTGAGCATCTCGTACAGCAGGATGCCGGCCGCGTAGACGTCCACCCGCTGGTCGGTGGGGGCGTCCGGGAGGATCTGCTCGGGGGCCAGGTAGGAGACGGTGCCCATGACCGTGCCGCCGGTGGCGGTGGTGGTCGAGGTGGGCGCGCCGTCGGCGGTGCCGAGCACCCGGACCAGGCCGAAGTCGGCGACCTTGACCAGGCCGTCCTCGGTGATCAGCACGTTCTCGGGCTTGACGTCGCGGTGGACCAGGCCGGCCCGGTGGGCGGCGCCGAGGGCGGCCAGCACCGGCTCCAGCACGTCCAGCGCGGCCCGCACGGACAGCGCGCCGCGGTCGCGCAGCAGGTCGCGCAGGGTGCGGCCGGGCACGTACTCCATGGCGAGGAAGACGTGGCCGCCGTCCGCGCCCTGGTCGAAGACGTTGACCACGTTGGAGTGGGTGAGCTTGGCGACGGCCTTGGCCTCGCGGATGAAGCGGGCGGTGAAGCCCTCGTCGCCGGCCAGCGAGGGGTGCATCACCTTGAGTGCGACGACCCGGTCCAGCCGGGTGTCGGTGCCCTTGTAGACGGTGGACATCCCGCCGGTCGCGATGCGCTGCTCGACCCGGTACCGGTTGTCGAGCAGGGTACCGATCAGGGGGTCGTGCAGTGCCATGTCCACCCGGCGAGTCTAGTGCCGCCGGGGACGGCCGGACCCGGAGGACACCGCCGCCGGGCCCGGCTGTGCCCGGCTTGTGACACGCGGGACGCGTCAGAACGCGGGGTGCTCGCGGGTGTCCAGGTCGGCCCGGCCGGCCATCGCGGAGGAGGCCTCGGCGTGGAAGCGGCGCGGGATCCGGCCGGCCCGGTGGGCGAGCCGGCCCGCGTCGGCGGCGTGCCGCATCGCCTCGGCCATCAGCACCGGGTCCTGAGCCCGGGTCACCGCGGAGGCGAGCATCACCGCGGCGCAGCCCAGCTCCATCGCCAGCGCCACGTCGGAGGCGGTGCCGGCGCCCGCGTCCAGGATCACCGGGACGCCCGCGCCCTCCACGATCAGCTGGAAGTTGTGCGGGTTGCGGATGCCCAGGCCCGAACCGATCGGCGAGCCCAGCGGCATGACGGCCGCGCAGCCGACGTCCTCCAACTTTCGGGCCAGCACGGGGTCGTCGTTGGTGTACGGCAGGACGGTGAAGCCGTCGTCGACCAGGGTCTCGGCGGCGTCCAGCAGCTCGATCGGGTCGGGCAGCAGGGTGCGCTCGTCGGCGATCACCTCCAGCTTGACCCAGTCGGTGCCGAGCGCCTCGCGGGCCAGCCGGGCGGTCAGCACGGCCTCGCCGGCGGTGAAGCAGCCGGCCGTGTTGGGCAGCACCCGGATGCCGTTGCGGGTCAGCACGTCCAGGACGGAGCCCTGGGTGGAGGCGTCGACCCGGCGCATCGCGACGGTGGTCAGCTCGGTGCCGGAGGCGAGCAGCGCGCGCTCCAGGACCTCCAGGCTGGGGGCGCCGCCGGTGCCCATGATCAGCCGGGAGGAGAAGGTCGTCCCGGCGATGGTCAGAAGGTCGTCGGCCATGGTTCAGCCTCCCTGGACGGCGGTGAGGATCTCGATCCGGTCGCCGGTGTTCAGCGCCGTCCCCGGCCACGAACCGCGGGGCACCACGGCCTCGTTGAGCGCGGCGGCGACACCGGTGTTGGCGGCGCTGACGGCGGCCACCACCTCGGCGAGGGTGGTTGTGGCGGGCACCCGGCGGGGCTCGCCGTTGACGGTCAGGGCGATCTCGTTCCGGGCGGTCTCGTGCCGGGTGGTCTCGGTCATGCGGGGGCCTTCGTCGTGGAGCGGTCGGGGGAGAAGCGAAGGGGAGTGAACGGCCTTGCGAGCTCGGGGACTTCGCCGGTGGCCAGGTACTCGGAGACCAGGTCGGCGGTCACCGGGGTGAGCAGCACGCCGTTGCGGTAGTGGCCGGTGGCGGCGACCAGCCCGGGCAGCGAGGTCGGGCCCAGCAGCGGGGCGTTGTCCGGCGAGCCGGGACGCAGCCCGGCCGAGGTCTCCAGCAGCGGGAGTTCGGTGATGCCCGGGACCAACTCGTGGGCGTCGCGGAGGAGTTCGTACACCCCGCCGGCGGTGACGGTGGTGTCGTAGCCCTGCTCCTCGGTGGTCGCGCCGACCACCAGCTCGCCGTTCTCCCGGGGCACCAGGTAGAGGTGCCGGCCGCGGACGACGGCGCGGACGTTGCGGGACAGGAACGGGCGGTAGGCGTCCGGGACGTGCAGCCGCAGCACCTGCCCCTTCACCGGGCGGATCGCGGGCAGCGCACCCTCGGGCAGGCCGGGCAGCCGGTGGCTGTGCGGGCCGGCGGCGAGCACGATCCGGTCGGCGGTCACGGTCTCCCGGGTGCTCAGGCGGGCGCCGGTCGCCCGGCCGTCAGCGACCAGCAGCTCGACCGCCTCGGCCCGGTGGACCAGGACACCGGCGCGCTCGCAGGCGAGGACCAGGGCCCGGAGCAGTCGGCGTCCGTCCACCTGGTGGTCCTCGGCCACGTGCAGGCCGCCGCGCACGCCGGGGGCGAGCATCGGCTCCAGCCGGCGGGCCTCCCGGCCGGTCAGCCAGGCCGAGTCCAGGCCGAGCCGCTGGTGGAAGGCGTGCAGTTCGCGCAGTTCCTCGCGGTCGTCGGAGTCCAGCGCGACGGCGAGCATGCCGCACCGGCGGTAACCGGTGTCCTGGCCGCCGCTCGCCTCGGTGAGCTCGGCGGCGAAGGCCGCGTACCGCTCGTTCGAGGCCATCCCGAGGCGCAGCAGCGGCTCCTCGCCGTACTGCAGCTCGGTGACCGGGGCGAGCATCCCGGCCGCGACCCGGGCCGCACCGCCGCCGGGGGACGGGTCGACCACGGTCACGTTCCGCAGGCCGCGCTGGGCGGCGCGCCAGGCGACGGCGAGGCCGATGATCCCCCCGCCGATCACCAGCACGTCGGCGTGGGCGCCCGGTGGCAAGCGTGACAAGGCTGCTCTTCTCCCTTCGCCGGTATGACCCGGATCAGGTTCGGACGGTCGCGGGCCGTGCCAGCCCGCCTCTCAGCCCGGTACGCCGGGCTCCCGTGTGGTGCTCCCACCTTAACGCCGGGGGTCGGCCCGGCCGAAGGCGCGTACACGGGGTGGACGGGGGCGGGACAGCCCGCGGCCGCCGGCCGGCGGCTGAGTACAGTGACGGGCGTGGCAGAGCTGAGCGGAACGGATCAGGTGGTCGTCGTCGGAGCCGGGCTGGCCGGGGCGCAGTGCGCCCTCAAGCTGCGGCAGGGCGGCCGGCGGGGGCGGATCGTGCTGGTCGGCGAGGAGCCGCACGCGCCGTACGACCGGCCGCCGCTCTCCAAGGACGTGCTGCTCGGCAAGACCGACTCCACCGCCCTGGACATCGACTACGGGCAGCTCGACATCGAGCTGCTCACCGGCCGCCGCGCCACCGGCCTGACCCCCGGTGTGCTGCACACCGACGGCGGCGACCTCCCGTACGGCTCGCTGGTGATCGCCACCGGCGCCGTCCCGCGGGCCCTGCCCGGCGCCGAGCGGGCGCACCTGCTGCACACCCTGGACGACGCCCTGGCGCTGCGCGCGCTGCTGCGCCCCGGGCTGCGGCTGGTGCTGGTCGGCGCGGGCTGGATCGGCGCCGAGGTGGCCACCGCGGCCCGCGCGGCGGGCTGCGCGGTGACGGTGGTCGAGGCCGGTCCGGCGCCGCTGCCCGGCGCGCTGCCGACGGAGATCGGTTCGGCGATGGCCGCCTGGTACGCCGAGGCCGGGGTCGACCTGCGCTGCGGGGTCGGCGTGGCCGCCGTCGAGCCCGGCGCGGTGGTGCTGGCGGACGGCTCGCACCTGCCCGCCGACGAGGTGGTGGTCGGCATCGGGGCCCGCCCGGCGACCGGCTGGCTGGCCGGCTCCGCAGTCGAGCTGGACCCGACCGGCGCCGTCGTGGTGGACGGGCGGCTGCGCACCTCGGTGCCCGGCGTCTTCGCGGCGGGCGACTGCGTCAGCTACCCCTCGGCCCGGGCCGGGGCCCGGCTGGCCGTCCAGCACTGGGACCACGCCCTGCGGTCCGGCGAGGCGGTGGCCGCCGCCGTGCTGGGCGCGGACGCGCCGGCCTACGACCCGGTGCCGTACTTCTGGTCCGAGCAGTTCGGGCGGATGGTCCAGTACGCCGGCCGGCACGCCGAGGGCGACGAGCTGGTCCGGCGCGGCGGCCCGCAGGACGCCGACTGGTCGGTGCTCTGGCTGCGCGACGGGGTGCCGAGCGCGCTGCTGACCGTGGACCGGCCGCGTGACCTCACCCAGGGGCGCAGGCTGATCGAGCGCGGAACCGCGCTCGATCCGGCCCGCGCGGCGGACCCGGCGGTGCCCCTGAAGTCGGCCGTCGCGGAGTAGTGCCTGGTGCGCGGCGGGCTGTGGAGGTGGCAATCTGGTGGCGTGAGTGAGATCGAAAGCAAGATTGAAGCCCTGGTCACCGACTGGATGTACCTGCCCGACATCTCGGAGCAGTGGGGGGTCCGGGTCACCGAGGTGCGTGACCTGGTCAAGAACGGCGGCCTGATCGCCGTCCGGCGCGGGCCGAACAGGTCCCTTCAGGTCCCGGCGGCGTTCATCGAGGGAGCGGGCCTGGTCAAGCACCTGTCCGGCACCCTGACCGTGCTGCGGGACTGCGGGTACAACGACGTGGAGATCCTGGAGTGGCTCTTCACCGAGGACCCGTCGCTGCCCGGCAGCCCGATCCAGGCGCTGCGGGAGAACCGTGGCACCGAGGTGAAGCGCCGCGCCCAGGCGATGCTGATCTGATGGCGGCGGACACGCGGCGCCGGCGGCTCGCCGACGCCCGGCTGTACCTGTGCACCGACGCCCGTCGGGAGCAGGGCGACCTCGCCGAGTTCCTGGACGCGGCGCTGGCGGGCGGGGTGGACATCGTCCAGCTGCGCGACAAGGGCCTGGAGGCCCGGCAGGAGCTGGAGGCCCTGGAGGTCTTCGCCGACGCCTGCCGCCGGCACGGCAGGCTGCTGGCCGTCAACGACCGCGCCGACGTCGCCCACGCGGCCCGGCCGGACGTGCTGCACCTCGGCCAGGACGACCTGCCGGTGGCGGCCGCCCGGGCGATCCTCGGCGAGGACGTGCTGATCGGCCGTTCCTGCCACGCCGAGTCCGAGGTGGACGCGGCGGTCGCCGAGCCCGGCGTGGACTACTTCTGCACCGGCCCGGTCTGGCCGACCCCGACCAAGCCGGGCCGCCCGGCCCCGGGCCTCGGCCTGGTCTCGTACGCGGCGAAGCAGGCCACCGACCGGCCGTGGTTCGCGATCGGCGGGATCGACCTCGGCAACCTGGACGAGGTGCTGGCGGCCGGTGCCCGCCGGATCGTCGTGGTGCGGGCCATCACGGCCGCGGCGGACCCGCGGGCGGCCGCCGCCGAGCTGTCCCGCCGGGTGCGCGCCGCGCTCTGACCGCCCCGGTCCGCAGGCCCCCTCCGAGGCCGTCGCCGTCCGTCAGTACTTGCGGACGGTGGCGGCCTCGGCCAGTGCCAGCAGCACCGTACGGGCCCGCTCGTCGGCGAGCGGCGCGGCCTCCAGCGCGGCCAGCGACTGCCGCATCAGCTCCTCGATCCGGCGCTCCACCAGCTCCGGCGCGCCGCTGCGGGCGACCAGCTCGCGCAGCTCGGCGACCTCCGGGGCGGCCAGGTCCGGCGCGCCGAGCCGCCCGTCCAGGTGCCGGGCGTCGGCGGCCGGCAGGCCCCGCATCGCGTGCGCGACCAGCAGGGTGCGCTTGCCCTCGCGCAGGTCGTCCCCGGCGGGCTTGCCGGTGACGGCCGGGTCCCCGAAGACGCCCAGCAGGTCGTCGCGCAGTTGGAAGGCCTCGCCGAGCGGCAGCCCGAACGCCCCGAGCGCCTCGACCAGCTCCGGGCCGGCGCCGGCCAGCAGCGCCCCGATCTGGAGCGGCCGCTCGATGGTGTACTTTGCGGACTTGTAGTGCAGTACGGTCCGGGCCCGGTCCAGCGCGCCCTCGTCCGTCGAGTCGCCGGCCACCGGCTCCAGCACGTCCAGGTACTGGCCGAGCATGACCTCGGTGCGCATCAGGTCGAACGCCGGCTTGGCGGACAGGACGGCGGCGGGCGTCAGGCCGGAGCGCAGGAACAGCTCGTCGCACCAGATCAGCAGCAGGTCGCCGAGCAGCACCGCGGCCGAGGTGCCGTACTGCTCGCGGTCGCCGCGCCAGCCGTTGTCGCGGTGCAGCGCCTCGAAGCGGCGGTGCACCGAGGGCAGGCCGCGGCGGGTGTCGCTGCGGTCCATCAGGTCGTCGTGCACCAGGGCGCTCGCCTGGAGCAGTTCCAGCGCGGCGGCCGCGTTGGCGACCGCCTCGCCGGTGGCGCCCCCGGCCGGGCCGCCGGCGCCGCGCCAGCCCCAGTAGCAGAAGGCCGGGCGCAGCCGCTTGCCGCCGTCCAGCAGGAAGTCGCGCAGCGCGTCGGCGGCGGGGACCAGCCGGGGCGAGATCTTGGCGAGCAGCACGGACTGGCCGTCCATGAACGCGGCGAGCGCCGCGTTGACGCGGGTACGGACGTCCTCCACGTCGATGGGGTTGGCCGGCCGGGTGCTGGACGAGGTCACGATGGGGCTCCGCTGGTTCTCTGGGGTGCAGCAAGCGTAGCGGGGCGGCCGGGAACGGCTGTGCGAGCGGCCTCGCCGGGGCGCGGAGGAGGCGCCGCGCAGTGGTTCCGGACGGAAGCGGAATATTGTCCATCAGTTGTCTCAATAGATGGAATCCGGCTGTCCGGCCCCTTCGAACGCCCGATAGCCTGCCAGCATGGCACTAGGAATCGCTTCCACGAGAACGGATCGCGCACTGACGGTGCGCGAACTCCTGGCGGCCGGTAAGCGCTCCTTCTCCTTCGAGTTCATGCCGCCGCGCACCGAGGTCGGCGAGCAGAGGCTCTGGGACGCCATCCGGCGGCTCGAACCGCTCGACCCCAACTTCGTCTGCATGACGTACGGCGCCGGCGGCTCCTCGCGCGAGCGCACCGTCAACATGGTCGGCCGGATCGCCACCGAGACCACCCTGACCCCGGTCGCCCACCTCACCGCGGTGGACCACTCGATCGCCGAGCTGCGCAACATCATCGGCCAGTACGCCGACCAGGGCGTGCGGAACGTCCTCGCGGTCCGCGGCGACCCGCCCGGCGACCCGCTGGGCGAGTGGGTCAAGCACCCCGAGGGCGTCACCTACGCGTACGAGCTGGTGGAGCTGATCAAGGGCATCGGCGACTTCTGCGTCGGCGTCGCGGCCTCGCCGAACATGCACCCGCGCTCGACCGACTGGGACGAGGACATCCGGCACTTCGTGGCGAAGATCCGCTCCGGGGCCGACTACGCGATCACCCAGATGTTCTTCGAGGTGGACGACTACCTGCGGCTGCGCGACCGGGTGACGGCCGCCGGCTGCGAGACGCCGATCATCCCGGAGATCATGCCGGTCACCAACGCCAAGCAGCTGGAGCGGTTCCCGCAGCTCAGCGGCTCGGCCTTCCCCGTCGACCTGGAGGCCCGCCTGCGGGCGGCCATCGACGACCCGGCGGCGCTGCGGGCCGTCGGCATGGAGCACGCCACGGCGATGGCCGAGCGCCTCCTCGCCGAGGGCGCGCCCGGTCTGCACTTCATCACGCTGAACCACTCGACGGCGACGCTGGAGATCTACCAGAACCTGGGGCTGCACCAGCGCTAGGCCCGCTTCCGGGCCGTCTCCAGACGTTCTCCGGCAGGCGTTCACGAGCCCGTCACCGTACCGACGGCGGCGGGCTCGGTCGTGTGCGGCCGGTGCCCGGAGGCGGTGGGAACGCGATGCGGTACCCGGGCCGTTGAACCGGTACAGTCGCCGCACACGCGCGGCGCACACGCGCGGGTACGCGACTGGAGGTAGCGGGCGGATGGGCATCGGATACCTGCTGCTGTACGCCGCGTTGGCGGTGGTGGCGCTCTGGCTGGTCGCGGAGGTGCTGCTGCAGAACCGGGCGCCGCTGCACTGGCGGATCCTGGCCCTGGCCGGCTTCCTCGGGGTGGCCGCCGGGATGGGCCTCGGCTCCGTCGTTGTGATCGGGGCGGGCGCCGCGCTGTTCGCGGTCGGCCAGGCCTTCGTCACCCTCTCGGTCAAGCGCGGCTACCGGACCGGCTGGTCGCTGCGGAAGCGCGACGGCAGCCTGCCCGGCCCGCTCGCCAAGGTGCCGCTGCTCGGCGCCCTCACCGGCGGCACCGCCGCGGTGGCGGCCGCCGCCGTCGCCCACGAGCGGGTCGGCGAGGTCAGCCCCGTCGAGGAGACCCCGGCCGCCGCGCCGGTGGTGCCCGACGAGGTGCCCGAGGTCGAGCAGACCGCCGCCTTCGAGATGCAGGAGCTCGCCCAGGACGGCGTCTACGCCCCCGCGTACTACGAGCAGCAGCAGCCGCAGCTCCAGCAGCAGCCCCAGGACCCGTACGCCGCCGCCTACCAGGCCGGCTACGACCAGCAGCAGTGGCAGACCCAGCAGCAGCCCGCCTACGCCTACGACCAGCAGCAGGCCTACGGCGGCTACCCCCAGCACCAGCAGGACCCGTACGGCGGCTACCAGCAGCAGGACCAGTACGCGGCCTACCAGCAGCCCCAGCACCAGCAGCACCAGCCGCACGAGCAGGCCTGGGACCCGAACGCCCAGCCCCAGCAGCAGTGGCAGCCCCAGCCCGACCAGCACACCCAGGGCATCCCGCAGCAGCCGGTGTACGACCAGAACGGCTACCAGCAGCAGAACACCTGGCACCAGGGCTGACCGACCGTCACGCCGGGCCGATCAGTCCGGCGGTGATGCAGGCCGACATGCCGACCCGGGCGAGTCCGCCGCCGGGATGGGCGTTGCCGCCGACCAGGTAGAGGCCGGGGACGGGGGACTCGTTGGCGGCCTTCAGCCACTGGCCCGACGAGCCGGCCAGGACCGGGCGGGCGACGGCGCCGCCGAGGGCGCCGGTCTCCCGGCGGGTGTCCTCCGGGGTGCGCACGACCCGCCACAGCACCCGCTCGCGCAGGCCCAGGCCGGCCGCGTCCACGTGGGCGAGCAGCCGGTCGGCGTAGCGGTCGGCGACGCCCGGGGCGGTCCAGTCGACGTCGCCCTGGGCCGGGACGGTCGCGGTCAGCACCACGCCCTCGTGGGCGTCGTCGGGGCGCAGCGCCGGGTCGTCCGGGCGCAGCACCTGGACGGTGGGGCGCTCGCAGGGCGGCACCGCGAGGGTCAGCGCGTTCGCCTCGTCGGCCGGATCCGCCGCGTGCACCACCGTGCGGTGCGCGGTGCCCTCCGGCCGGGCCCCGCGCAGGGCGAGCAGCACGCTGAACCGGCCGGGCACCTCCTGCGGCTCCCAGTGGTCGACCGGCAGCCCCGGCCACTCGGCGAGGCCGTGGCGGTGGAGGGCGTTGGTGTCCATCGCGGAGACCACCAGGTCCGCGTCGATCCGGCCGTCCGCGGTCTCGACCCCGCACGCCCGGCCGCCCTCGACGACCACCCGGGTGACCGGGGTGTCGAAGCGGAACTCCACCCCGCGCAGTCCGCACCGCCGGAACACCGCGTCCGCGAGGGCCCGCAGCCCGCCCCGGACGTACCAGACGCCGAAGGACTGCTCCATGTACGGCAGCACGGTGGCCCCGGCGGGTGCCTCGGCCGGGGTGAAGCCGTACCGCACGGCCGGCTCGAACAGCAGGGCGGTCAGACCGGGGTGGCCGTCGAGCTCGCGCGCGGCCACGTCCTCCAGGGACCACGGCCGCGCGCGGCGCAGCCGGGCCAGGCCGGTGCGCGCCGGGACGGGATACGGGTCGGTGCCCAGCAGCGCCCGGTCGGCGGGGGACGGCACGCCGCGGTCGGCCGGCAGCGGCTCCTCCAGCAGCGGGCGGCGGGTGGCCTCCCAGACCGTCCGGCCGTGGTTCATCACCGCGCTCCAGCGGGCGCCGGAGCCGGCCCCGAAGGCGGCGTCCAGCGCCTGGCTGACGCCGCCGCGGGAGGCGTTCGGCAGGGTGACGGCGGTGCCGTCGGGGAACAGGTGCCGGCTCTCCGGGTCGACCGGGGCCAGCTCGACCAGCTGTTCCAGCGGCTCCTTGCCGGTCTTCAGCGCGAGGTCGCGGTAGACCGCCGGGAGGGCGAGCAGGCCGGGCCCGGTGTCGAAGGCGAAGCCGTCGCGCTCGTACCGCCCGACCATGCCCCCGTAGGTGCCGCTCGCCTCGCAGACCGTCACCCGGTGACCGAGGGTCGCCAGCCGGGAGGCCGCCGCGAGCCCGCTCATTCCTGCGCCGATGACGACGATCTCTGCCATGGCCCCGATCCTAAGACCAGGCTCATGCGCTCCCCGTCGCCGCCCGGGCGGCCCGGCGTTCGCGGCGGCGGGCCCGGAAGGCGCGGATCCTGCTGACCGCCAGCCAGACCAGGAGCAGTCCGACGGCCAGGACGACGGCGGAGACCGTGGCGGCCAGCCAGGGGTGGAAGATCGCCAGGGTGACCAGGCCGGCCACCGAGAGGTCCTCCGCCATGCTGACCACGATGTTGCTGGCCGGCTCGGGGGAGGTGTTGACGGCCATCCGCAGCGAGGCCTTCACCAGGTGGCTGACCAGCGCCGAGGCGCCGCCCATCGCGCCGGCCGCGACCTCGCCGAGCGAGCCGGGGTCGTTGTCCGCGATCAGCACGCCGACGGTGGCACCGGCGACCGGCCGGATCACCGTGTGCACCACGTCCCAGACGCTGTCCACGTACGGGATCTTGTCGGCCACCGCCTCCAGCGCGAACAGCACGCCGGCCACGACCAGCACGTCCGTGCGCTCCAGCGCCTGCGGCACCGACTCCGCGTCGGCGAACCTGCCCAGCAGGCCGAGCAGCAGCACCACCGCGTAGGCGTTGATGCCGCTGGCCAGTCCGCTGGTGAAGATCAGCGGCAGGACCGTCATCGCGTCCCCCTCCTCGTCATGGCGTCCCCCTCGTCCTCCGGCGGGGCCGGTTCCGCCCGGCTCCGCCGTACCGTACCGGCACCCGGGACGCCGAGGACGCACGTCCCGGTTCCGGCGGCGGGCGAAGACAGGGCCTGGCGGCGCGGACTGAGTACGGATACTCAGATCCGGGGTTGAGTACCTCAGCGGATGGCCGTCGACCTGCGGAGACGGGAGAGTGGTGGCACCCGGGAGGGCGGCGCGTCGGGCGCCGGGCCCACCCGGGCGGCGGATCCGTCCGTCCCCCGGCCGCGAACGACGGGGGAGGCGGCGGACGGACCGCCACGGGGCTGGTCACGGTCCCCGCACCGCCGGCACGGGGCGGCGGAGCGGACCGGGGGGACCGGCCACGGGGGAGTTCGCCACCGCCGACCGTGGGGGGAGCGGCGGAGCGACGGCACGGCGGCGGCGCGGAACCGGGGGAGTTCCGCGCCGCCGCCGCTACGCCGTTTCCGGCTCCTTCCCGGAGCCGCGGACGGCCTGGCCGGAATTGCCCGACGGATTGTCAGTGGTACCGCTCACGATGGAAGGGCACGGACCGCCCGGTCCGCGCGCTGCCTCGGAAGGGGGAGACCATGACCATCAGCCATCCTGAGCCCGTCACCGCCCGCCTCCGCTCCGCCGCCCTGCCGCACCTGCCGGGTCCGTCCGTCGGACGCCCTGCCGGATCGGACGTCCACCCGGTGCTGCGCCGGGTCGGCGCGCCGCCGGCCGCTCTCGACCTGCTCGCCGACGCCCACCGCACCCTCGCCCGGGCCCGCGCCCTGGAGGACCCGCTGGAGCGCTACGCCACCGCCCACCTGGCCGCGCTGCGCACGGTGGCCGCCGTCCTGGCGGTGCGCGGCCGCCCGGAGAAGAGCCCGCGCCGGCGCAAGGCCATCCGCAGCGCCTGGGAGGTGCTGCCCGAGGTGGCCCCGGAGCTCTCCGAGTGGGCGCTGTACTACGGGGCCGGCGCCCGCCGCCGGGCCGCCGCCGAGGCCGGGATCAGGGGCGCCGCCTCGGCCCGCGACGCCGACGACCTGATCCGCAACTCCGCGCTCTTCCTGCGCCTGGTCGAGCGGCTGCTCGGCCTGCACGCCGAGCAGCCCCCGCCCCGGCTGCCGCTGGACGGCGACGAGCCGGCGGGCGGGAGGGAGGCCGCCGCCGGGTGAGAGCGGGCTTGACGCCGGGCCGGTCCGGGGCCCGTGGCCCGGCAGGGATCCGGGAGACAGGCTCTAAGGTGGAGGCATCCTGATCGAACTGCACGTGCCAAGGAGCCCCACCTTGTACCCGACGCGTCCCCGCAGTGCCCTGCGTACCGCCGTGGTGTGGGAGGTGGTGCGGGCGGCCCTGGAGAAGCGGTCGGCCGAGCTGGACCGGCCGGTGCTCGACGTGGTCGACACCGGCGGCGGCACCGGGAACTTCGCGGTGCCGGTCGCCAGGCTCGGCCACCGCGTCACCGTGGTCGACCCGAGCCCGGACGCCCTGTTCGCCCTGGAGCGCCGGGCCGCCGAGGCCGGGGTGACGGACCTGGTGCGGGCCGTCCAGGGCGACGCCCAGACCCTGCCCGAGCTGGTCGCGGCCGGCAGCGTGGACGCGGTGCTCTGCCACGGCGTGCTGGAGGTCGTGGACGACCCGGCCGAGGCGCTCGGCAACCTGGCCGGCACCCTGCGCCAGGGCGGCGTGGTCAGCCTGCTGGCGGCCAACCGCAACGGCGCCGTGCTGGCCCGCGCGCTGGCCGGCCACTTCACCGAGGCCCGCACCGTGCTCTCCGCCGCCGACGGCCGCTGGGGCGAGCAGGACCCGATGCCGCGCCGCTTCACCGGCGAGGAGCTGGGCCGGCTGGCCGAGGCCGCGGGCCTGCGGGTGGAGTCGGTGCACGGCGTGCGGGTCTTCTCCGACCTCGTCCCCGGCGTGCTGGTGGACACCGAGCCGGGCGCGCTGGAGGCGCTGCTGAAGCTGGAGGAGGCCGCCGCCGCGCAGCCCGCCTTCCACGCCGTGGCGACCCAGCTGCACCTGCTGGCCACCCTGGCCTGAGGCGCCCCTCCCGACCCGCGCGCCCCTTCACGAACCCTTCCGCCGTCGTGCGGATTCCCCGCACACCGGACGGCGGCCGTTCGCGCCCCGCAGCCCCTCCGGGCCCGGGCCGCGCGCCGGTCGGTTCCCGGCCGGGCCGCGCCGCCCGGCCGGGAACCTGCCCAGGTCCAGGACCATTCCATCCGGCCGGGCACTTGTCCGGGGCGTGGCGCGTTGACACCGATGCGGCCGTCCCCGCTCGAAGTGGCCTGTCCCACGCGGCGCAGACCACCCCGTATCGGGCCCACGGACCGTATGATCTGGGTAAAGCCGGAAAGCATGACAGCCGGACGCGTGGGGCATATGGACGACACGGGCCGGGTCCCCCGCACGGGCGTCCGACCGTGTGCCCCACGGCTGATTGGACTTGCCTCCCCGACCGGGGTGGGCGGACCGGTCGCGACCGCGACCGACGAGTAGGAGGACTCCGTGCCGCTCTCGGAGCACGAGCAGCGACTGCTCGACCAGATGGAGCGAGCGCTGTATGCCGAAGATCCCAAATTCGCGTCTGCGCTTGAGGGGACCGGGCTGCGCACCTACACCCGTCGGCGGGTCTACCTGGCCGTCGCCGGCTTCGTGGTGGGCATCGGCCTGCTGATGGGCGGCATGGTCGTGCCGGACCAGATCTGGGTCAGCGTCGTGGGCTTCCTGGTGATGCTCGGCTGCGCGGTGTTCGCCGTGACCGGCTGGCGCCGCGGGCCCGCGGGCCAGGGCGCCGGGGCCCGCCCGGCCGCCGCCCCGCGCCGCAAGGCCGGGATGATGGACCGCGTCGAGCAGCGCTGGCAGCGCCGCAGGGACGAGCAGACCGGGGGCTTCTGAGCCGCTCGGCCACCTACGTACGGAGCCGGGGTTGGTGGTTAAAAGGGGGCAGGTGCCTGGGGCGTGGGGCGGTGGGGAAGGCGAGGGGGGAAGATTGTGGACACGTAGGGCCTTGACCGCCA